>NZ_DAMCPG010000002.1:0-247317 GCF_032106685.1 Massilia sp. | reverse complement strand
CGGCACCCGCTTGTATTCCATGTAGTTGCGCGCCACCGTCCGGTCGCGCACTTCGAGGATGTTCACGCCGCGCGCCACCACGTTCGCGGTACCGTCATCCCTTCGCCTTTGCCGTTCGCTCATCTGACTGCTTGCCGTCCGCCGAAGCGCTTGCCGATCGTGTGTTGAAGTCGAAGACATTACTCGCATGACGGCACTACATTCAAGTACTCCCCAAAAAATCAATGCGATCCCTGGCTGTCATAGCCGGCGCCGCGCCGCGGCGGGCCGGCAGGAAAAAGGGCTGAAGAAAGAGCAGAAGAAATTGCTGCAAAAAGGGCGGGCACGCTTGGCGGCGTCTCCTGTCGAGGCATTTTGTTAGACTGGATGCGGGCCCGGCCTGCCCGCATGACGGGACGCGCCGCATGCCGTCCCGAGGCCAACCTGGCAGTCCATCCGATGACGAGGCAAGTACGTTGACACACCTGGATTCCGACGATTCATCCCTCACGGCGCCAGCCGCCGCGCGTGCATGAGCGGGCCGAGCGCAAGCGAGGTGCGCGCCTGGTTCGCCGCGCGCGGCTGGAAGGCCTTCCCCTTCCAGCGCGAAGTATGGAAGGCGGCGCTGGCCGGGCAGTCCGGGCTGCTGCACGCGAACACCGGCGCCGGCAAGACCTTCGCGGTCTGGTTCGCGGCCCTGCAGCGCGGCGGGCTCGCCAAGAGCAAAAGGACGGGCGGCCTGCGCGTCTTGTGGATCACGCCGATGCGCGCGCTGGCCGCCGACACCCTGCGCGCGCTGGAAGAGTCCGCGGCCGCGCTGGCGCCAGGCTGGACGATCGGCGCGCGCACCGGCGACACCGGCTCGGCCGAACGCGCACGGCAGTCGCGCAACTGGCCCACGGCGCTCGTCACCACGCCCGAGAGCCTGTCGCTGCTGCTCTCGCATGCCGCCGCCCGCGAACAGTTCAAGCACCTCGACATGATCGTCATCGACGAGTGGCACGAACTGATGGGCAGCAAGCGCGGCGTGCAGGTGCAGCTGGCGCTGGCGCGCCTGCGCACCTGGCGCCCGGAGCTGGTCACCTGGGGCGTGTCGGCGACGATGGGCGACCTGGATCTTGCGCGGCGGGTGCTGCTGGGCGATGCGCCGGGCGTGCTGGTCGAGGGCGACACCAGGAAGCAGATCGTGGTCGACTCGCTGATCCCGAAGGACGTCTCGCGCTTTCCCTGGGGCGGCCACCTGGGCATGCAGATGTTGCAGCCCGTGATCGACGAGATCGAGCACTACGACGCGACCCTGGTGTTCACCAACACCCGCGCCCAGTCCGAGATCTGGTACCAGAACATCCTCGACGCACGGCCCGACTGGGCCGGCGTGATCGCGCTGCACCACGGTTCGCTGGCGCGCGAGGTGCGCGACTGGGTCGAGATGGGCCTGAAAAAAGGGGAACTGAAGGCCGTGATCTGCACCGCCAGCCTCGACCTGGGCGTGGACTTCCTGCCGGTCGAGCGCGTGCTCCAGGTCGGCAGCGCCAAGGGCATCGCGCGCCTGCTGCAGCGCGCCGGGCGCAGCGGCCACGCGCCGGGGCGGGTCTCGCGCGTCACCCTGGTGCCGACCAACAGCCTGGAGATCCTGGAGGCGGCCGGCGCCAAGGTCGCGGTGGCCCAGCGCAGGATCGAAGGGCGCTACGTGCCCAATAAACCCTTCGACGTGCTGGTGCAGCACCTGGTGACGGTGGCGCTGGGCGGGGGCTTTCGCTCCGGTGAGCTGTTCGAGGAAGTCAGGCGCGCCTGGTCCTACCGCGAGCTGAACGAGGAGGAGTGGCAGTGGGCGCTCGACTTCGTCGCGCGCGGCGGGCAGAGCCTGACCGTGTACCCGGAATACCGGCGCGTGCTGCCGGACGAGGAGGGCGTCTACCGGGTGCCGGACGTCGGCATCGGCCGCCGTCACCGGATGGGCATCGGCACCATCGTCTCGGACGCGACCATGCAGGTGAAATTCGTCAGCGGCGGGCGCATCGGCAGCATGGAGGAATCCTTCATCTCGCGCCTGAAGCCGGGCGACCATTTCCTGTTCGGCGGGCGCATCCTCGAGTTCGTGCGGGTGCACGAGATGACGGCGTTCGTGAAACGCGCGACCGGCAGCCGCGGCGCGATCGCGCGCTGGCAGGGCGCGAAGATGCCGATGTCCTCGGAGCTGGCGCACGCCGCGCTCGAGCAGCTGCGCCAGGCCGGCGAAGGACGCTTCGAGGGACCGGAAATGGCGGCGATCCGGCCGCTGATCGAGATCCAGCAGCGCTGGTCGGCGCTGCCCACCAGCGACACCCTGGTGCTCGAGACCATGAAAAGCCGCGAAGGCTGGCACCTGTTCATCTACCCGTTCGCCGGGCGCTCGGTGCACACGGGGCTGGCCTCGCTGTTCGCCTGGCGCATCGGGCGGCGCCAGCCGATCACCTTCTCGATCGCGGTCAACGACTATGGTTTCGAGCTGCTCTCGCCCGATCCGGTCGACTGGGCCGGGGAATTCGACGGCGAGACGGGGCTCGAGGTCGGGCTGTTCGACACCGATCGGCTGCTGGAAGACGTGCTGGACAGCCTGAACGCGACCCAGCTGTCGCAGCAGCGCTTTCGCGAGGTGGCGCGCATCGCCGGGCTGGTGTTCCAGGGCTATCCGGGCCAGCCGAAGTCGACGCGCCAGGTGCAGGCCTCGTCCTCGCTGTTCTTCGAGGTCTTCCGCAAGCACGACCGCGGCAACCTGCTGCTCACCCAGGCCGAGCGCGAGGTGCTGGAGCAGGAGCTGGAACTGACCCGCCTGCGCGACACCCTGGTCGAGCTGCACGCGCGGAAAATTGCCTACCGCGAGGTGCGGCGCGCCACGCCCTTCGGCTTCGCCCTGATGGTCGAGCGCTTCCGCGAGAAGGTCAGCACCGAGAAGCTGTCGGACCGGGTGGCGCGCATGGTGCGCGAACTGGAAAAGGCGGCGGCCGCATGAGTGCGGGTGCCGGCCACGCCGCCGTCGAGGTCGCGGGCGAGCGCCTGCTGCTGTTGCCGGAAAAGGCCGTCTACTGGCCGGCGCGGGAGATGCTGGTCATCGCCGACATCCACTTCGGCAAGGCGGCCTCGTTCCGCGCCCTCGGGGTGCCGGTGCCGCGCGGGACCACCACCGAGAACCTGAATGCGCTCGACGCGCTGATCGAGGCCCACGGCGCGCGCGAGGTGATGTTCCTGGGCGACTTCCTGCACGCGCGCGCGGCGCACGCATCCAGCACCCAGCAGGCGATGCTGGCCTGGCGCCATACCCGGCCCGACCTGCAACTGACCCTGGTGCGCGGCAACCACGACCGCCACGCGGGCGACCCGGCCGCCGCCCTCGGCATCGCGCTGGTGGACGAGCCGCATGCCTCGGGCCCCTTCGCCTTCTGCCACCATCCCGACCTGGACGCTCCCGGCTATGCGCTCGCCGGCCACGTCCACCCTGCCTGGGTGCTGGCCACCCGCTTCGACGCGCTGCGCCTGCCGTGCTTCGTGGTCGGGCGCCGGCGCATGATCCTGCCGTCCTTCGGTTCCTTCACCGGCGGCCACGTCGTCACGCGCGAGGCGGGCGACGCGATCTACGTCACTTCGGGCGAAACGGTGCACGCGGCGGTACGCTAGCCAAGCCACGTTTCGCGCCGCCCGCATCCTGTTTCGTCGCCGCCGTTCCCGGCTTCGTCGCAGGCGGCTTGCCCGGCATCGCAGGCAGCGGCACAATTGCGCTCATTCCTTTTGATCAACACGAGAGCGCCGATGTCCCTTCATTCCGACTCCGACGGGGTCCAGCGCCCCCTGCTGGCGCGCATGCTCCCGGACCTGGGCGTCGCGGCCGTCATCAGCATCGCAGCCGCGGTCTGCATCACCCTGGTCGTCGGCCAGCCCGAAACCCTGTACGAGCAGCTCGTCTATTCCGGCTTCATCGGCGTGGGCGCCTTTGTCATCGTCGACCTGGCGCGCCTGCGGATCTGGCCCGGGCCGAGCCGGCGTCCGGGCCAGTGGGCAGCGTTCCTGCTGCTGATGCTGGTCACGGCCGCGGTCGCGCATTTCGGCGGCACGCGGATGGGCGGCCTGCTGTTCGGCCACCGGCCGCCGGCCCTGGTCGACTACCCGACGATCGGCCGCCTGAGCATGGTCGTCCTGACCTTCCTGTGCATCTGCCTGATGGTGCTGCTGGTCGAGCACCGCGAGCGCGTCGCCCGCATCCGGCGCGAGCACCAGGAGGCACGCCTGCGCGCCGAGGTGGTCGAGCGCCAGGCGGTGCAGGCCCAGTTGCGCCTGCTCCAGGCCCAGATCGAGCCGCACATGCTGTTCAACACCCTGGCCAACCTGCAGGGCCTGATCGCGCTGGATCCCGATCGGGCCGGGCTGATGCTCGACCAGTTGATCCAGTACCTGCGCGCCACCCTGGGCGCCACGCGCTCGGAAAGCACCACGCTGGAACAGGAATTCGCGGCGATGGACGCCTATCTCGGGCTGATGCAGGTGCGCATGGGCGAGCGGCTGGCTTACCGCCTGGAGCTGCCGCCGGCACTGCGCGCGGCGCGGCTGCCGCCGCTGCTGCTGCAGCCGCTCGTCGAGAACGCCATCGTGCACGGGCTGGAGCCGAAGATCGACGGCGGCGACATCCTGATGTCCGCCCATGCCAGCGAGGGCCTGCTGGAGATCACCGTGCGCGACAGCGGGCTCGGCTTAAACCAGACCGGGCAGGGCGGCGCTCGATGCAGCGGCGGCGGCGGCGGTGTCGGCGTCACCACCACCCGCGAGCGCCTGCAGGTGCTGTACGGCGAGCGTGCCGCCGTCGTCCTCGCCCAGGCAGAGCCCGAAGGCACCATCGTCCGACTCACCCTTCCACTGGAGACCCCATGAGCATCCGCGCCCTGATTGCCGAAGACGAACCGATCCTCGCCGCCACCCTGGCGCGCAGCCTGCAGCGCCTGTGGCCGGAACTGGAGATCGTCGCCACGGCGCCCAACGGCGTGGCCGCGGTCGAGCAGGCGCTGGCGCTCAAGCCCGACGTCCTCTTCCTCGACATCAAGATGCCGGGTCAGACCGGCCTGGAGGCGGCCGAGGAGCTGGCCGAGCGCTGGGAAGGCCCCGAACCGTTTCCGCAGGTGGTGTTCGTCACCGCCTACGACGAGTACGCGGTGCGGGCCTTCGAGCAGGCCGCCGCCGACTACGTGCTCAAGCCGGCCAACGAGGCGCGCCTGGCGCGCACGGTCGAGCGCCTGCGCGCGCTGCTGGCGGCGCGCCAGGGCAACGGCGGCCTGGACGGTTTGCTGACCCAGCTGCAGGCGCTGCTGCCGGCGGTGGCGGCGCCCGAGCGCCTGACACTCATCCGCGCCGCGGTCGGCAACATGGTGCGCATGATCCCGGTGGAGGAGGTGGTGTTCTTCCAGGCGGTCGACAAGTACGTGAACGTCGCCACCGCCGACAGCGAAGCCCTGATTCGCCTGTCGCTGAAGGAATTGCTGCCCCAGCTGGACCCGGAGCGCTTCCACCAGGTCAGCCGCGGGACGGTGGTGAACATGCGCTGCGTATCGGCCGCCTCGCGCGACACGATGGGGAAGGTGGTGCTGGTGCTGCGCAACCGGCCCGAAAGGCTGCGCGTGAGCCCGGTCTACGCCCACCTGTTCCGCCAAATGTAGAGGTCATCGGGCTAATACGGCTGTGCTCGCCGCGCACGGTACGCTGGCGCACGGTCAGCGCGCCCCAGCAGGCGTACCTTGAAGCCAGGTATCGGACTTGTCCTATCCGATGGAGGCAATCATGAAAGTACGAGCTACCCTGTCCAGCCTGCTGTGCGCAATGCTGCCCCTCGCTCCCATGGCGATGGCGCCGCTGCCCGCGCAGGCCCAGGCAGGATACGATGCGCGCGACAATCTGCCCGCGCCCGCGATCCGCGGCTTCAATGTCGAGGAGGTGCCGCGCATCGCGCCCGGCGTCGCGCTGCACTTCGACCTGTACGGCACGCCCGGCGGCAACGCGACCGTCAAGATCGACGGCGCGACGCGCAACCTGCACCTGACCGAGACCGATCCGGGCCAGTACGTCGGCACCTACACCGTCGGCACCCACGACCGCATCCGGAACGACAGCAGGGCCAGCGCCGACCTGCGCCTGGGCACCCGTTTCACCAGCGAGACGCTGCGTGAAACCCTGGTGCGCGACGGCGCGCCGCCGGTCGCGCGGCGCGAGCTGACGGCCCAGCGCACGACCACGGCGCCGAGAACGGCGCGCTACTGCACCAATTGCGCGACGGTCGAATCGGTGAACGTGGTCCGGGCCGAAGGGGACAACAGCATGCTGGGCACGGCCGGCGGCGCCGTGGTCGGTGGCTTGCTGGGCAACCAGGTCGGCAGCGGCAGCGGCCGCACCGCGGCCACGGTGGCCGGCGCCGTCGGCGGCGCGATGGTCGGACGCAGCGTCGAGCGCAATGCCCGTGCGAAAGATCGCTACGAAGTGGTGGTGCGCTATACGGGCAGCGGCGCTACCCAGACCCTGCGCTACGACAACGATCCGGGCTTTCGCGTCGGCGAGGCCGTGCGCGTGAACGACGGCGTGCTCTCGCGCGACCAGTGACATCGCCGGTGAGGCTGTAACAAAGAAAACAGCCCCGGAGGTTCACGGTCTCCTTGGGAAACCGGGAACTTCCGGAGCCGCCCATCGGCCGGGCGCGTCCCGGCGATGCGGGCCGCTCAAGCCGTCGCCAGGATCTGGTCGTCGCCGGCGGCGTCGAGTTCGGCCTTCTGCTTGGCGCCGGCCTGCTTGGTGCGCGAGCGCGACGGCGGCAGGCGGCGCAGGGTCTTGAGCGCTTCGGCGTCCTTGATGCCGATGGTGCGCTGGTCGACGGTGATCAGGCCGATTTCGTTGAAGGCCGACAGCGTGCGGCTCACGGTTTCCAGGGTCAGGCCGAGGTAGCTGCCGATCTCGTGGCGCGTCATGCGCAGGTTGAACAGCTTGCTCGAATAACCCATCGCCGCGAAGCGGTCGGCCAGCGACACCAGGAAGCGCGCCACCCGGGCTTCGGCCGACAGCGCGCCGAGCATGCCGATCATGGCCTGTTCGCGCACCAGTTCGCGGCTCATCACGCCGTACATCAGGTTTTCCAGCTCCATGTGGACCCGGCCGAGTGCGGTCAGTTTCTTGAACGGCAGCAGGATCAGGTCGCAATCCGACAGCGCCACCGCCTCCGAGGCATAGTGGCGGGTGTGGATGCCGTCGACGCCGAGCATGTCGCCCTTCATGGGGAAGCTTAGGACCTGTTCGTTGCCGAACTCGTCGATGAGGACGGTTTTCAGGAAGCCGGAGTTGACGATGTACAAGGTATCGAAAGCCTGGCCGATGGTGTGGACGCGCTGGCCGGTCTTGAACTGTACGTGCTGGAACAGCAACTCTTCGGAATTGACCGAGACCGCGGCCGGGATATGGAGCAGGTCGCAGACCTCCTTCAGGTTGGACCACAGCCGGCCTTGTCGTTGGCGACCGGCTTCCATCGGGGCCGAATGCATGGTCGACGTGCTGGCACTGCGTTGATCTGTCGTTGGCTGGGACTGCATGCTCATCTCCAGTGAAGAAAACATTCGGGCTTGGCCATGCGGGCCTTGCCGGTGCTTCAATAGGAATCCAGAAAAGCGGCAGGCTTGGCTTACGGTGAGAAAGTAGATCGCAAGCAAGTCGAAACGCTGGATTCAGTATGCCAACACGAGTTCGGCAGGGGTATCAGCAATGGCTGAATGTGTAGGTAGGAGGGTTGGTAGGACTGTAGGAATATTCTTACCGTTAGTGCGTGTCGCCGAGGGAAAGGCGGAGCTGGCGATACCGGACGGGCTGTCCGGTTTGCGCAAGCTGCGCGTGGCGCGGGTGGCACGAATGCTACTGGACGGTGTCAAAGTTTCTTGACCCGGCGCGCCCTGACGACGCCGCTTCAATAGTACGGCGGGACGAGGCAACGCCGCCGTGGAGTCTTGCCGCGCGCGCTAGGCCTGCATCGGCGCCAGCAGGCGGTGCGCCACTGCATATTGCACCATTTCCGACAGCGAGGTCATGCCCATCTTCTGCATGATCCGCGTCTTGTGGGTACTGACGGTCTTCACCGACAGGTGCAGGTTGTTGGCGATCTCGGTGATCGATTTACCCCCTACGAGTAACGAGAATACCTCGAATTCGCGATCCGAGAGTTGTTTGTGCAGCAGTTGCTCGTTCGGCGCCATGATGTTCAGCGCCAGCTGCTCGGCCACCTCGGTGCTGATGTAGGGGCGGCCGGAGGCGACCTTGCGGATGGCGCCGACCAGCTGGGTGCCCGCGCTTTCCTTGGTCAGGTAGCCCTGGGCGCCGGCCCGGATTGCGCGCACCGCGTATTGTTCTTCCTCGTGCATGGTGAGGATCAGGATCGCCAGCTTTGGCGCTTCGCTGCGGACCTGGCGGATCAGGTCGACGCCGCTGCGTCCCGGCATCGACAGGTCGAGCAGGAGCAGGTCGAAGCCGCCCTGGCGCACCAGCGACAGCACCTCGAAGCCGTTGGTGGCCTCGCCGACGATCTCGACGTCGAGCGCGCCGTCGAGGATGCGCTTGAGCCCCTCGCGCATGATGGTGTGATCATCTGCGATGACGATTCTTATCATGTTGCCTCCCCTGGCCCCGGCATGCCGCAGCCGTCTCTTTCATATCATGTATATCGCCTTCGGCGGTCGCCGCTCGGGGCGACAGCCGGAGGCGCGGTCTCTTTGCCGGTTCAGCCGGCGGCCGGCTCGCTGATCAGGCGGTGCACCAGCACCGGCTTGGTCGTGTGCGACAACACCTTGTTGGTCACGCTGCCGAGCAGGAGCTGGCCCCAGCCGCTGCGTCCGTGCGACCCCATGAAGATCAGGTCGCAGCCCTGCTGCTCGGCGACCTCGACGATCTTCAGGGCGGTGGCGTCGGAAAAGGCGGTCATGCAGCTGTGCTGCAGGCTGGCGGCGGCGCAGGAGCGCATGATGCGGCCCATGTAGTCCTCGCCCATGCGCCTCATCTGCGCCACGTATTCCTCCTCGCTCGGGTAAGAGGGCGGAATGATCTCGACATAGACGGGATACTGGTACTCGGGGGCGACGAACAGGGCCAGCACTTCGGCACCCATCTGCTGCGCGAACTTCACGCCGGCGCAGGCCGTGTGTTGCGACACGGCCGAACCGTCGGTGGTGATCAGAATTTTCCGGTACATGATGAGCCCTCCCTGACAGCACGTATTGTGGCGCCTAGTACGCGGTCGTTTGATTGTGATAGCGCAACCAGTTGATTTTGGTCAAACATGAGCTCGCTCGGGCAAGAGTCCCCGGGAAAACAGCGCACAATCGGCACGACCACAAAAACAACACCTGGCTTGTGAAAAGATTCAGGAACCGCATGGTTTTATTGTCGCGGAATTAAGTTTCCTTGTCCATTTTGTTGTAACGCGATCTCCGACATTTACCTACGGCAACTGCGCTGCTACACTCGCCAACTACTCTTTGGGCTTTCAGCGAGGTGGTTCACGCGCGCGAAAGTCCGCATCACCCAACGGACCAACGCACGCAAACCGCGACATTTATATTATGGAGAAGCAGGGATTATGACCGACGCCGCTGACGATTTCGACGCACTTTTCGAGGAAGTGGCGGCCCAGCGTGCCAGTGCGGCGCCGGCTCCCGCCGCGCCTGCCCCGGCAGCCGCCAGCGCCGACGAGGACGACCTGGAAGCGCTGTTCGAGCAGGTGGCGGCAGGCCAGGGGGGCGCCGCATCGGCAGCCGCCCCGGCAGCCGCGCCGGCAGCCGATATGGCGGCCATCGCCATGCCTTCCGCTGAAGGCGAGGGCGACAAGAACATGTACGAACGCCTGGGCGGCATCGTCCGCCTGCTGCACGACTCGCTGCGCGAGCTGGGCTACGACCGTGCGCTGACCGAAGCGTCGTCGCAGATCGTGGACGCCCAGGACCGCCTGGAATACGTCGCCACGCTGACCGAGCAGGCCGCCAACAAGGTGCTCAACACCCTGGACGACGGCATGCCGGCCCAGGACAAGCTGTCGAAGCAGGCCCAGGACATGGAAACGCGCTGGGACGACCTGTTCTCGGGCAAGCTCAGCCTGGAGCAGTTCAAGGCCCTGGCCGGCGACTCGCGCCAGTTCGCGCAAGCCGTCTCGGAAGCGACCGAGGCCGAAAAGGCGCGCCTGCTCGAGATCATGATGGCCCAGGACTTCCAGGACATCACCGGCCAGCTGATCAAGAAGGTGGTCGCGATCACCAAGACCGTCGAGAACGAGCTGGCCCAGCTGCTGCGCGACAACGCCCCGCCGGAAACCCGCGCCAAGCTGGCCGAGAAGGAAGCCGCGCCGGCGCCGCTGATGCAGGGCCCGTCCGTGCCGGATGTGGCGCTGGACCAGGACAATGTCGATGATCTTCTTGCCGAGCTGGGATTCTAATGGACGATATGCTCAAGGATTTCGTCGTCGAGGCGATGGATCTGGCAGTCAATGTTGAAGAGCATCTGCTGCGCCTCGAACGCGACCCCGAAAACAAGGAAACGCTGAACGCGGTGTTCCGCTCCTTCCACACGATCAAGGGCGGCGCCGGCTTCATGGGCCTGCCGGCCCTGGTCGCGGCCTGCCACCTGACCGAGAACCTGTTCGACGCGCTGCGCACCGGCGCGGCGCCCGTGACGCCGCTGGCAATCGAGGCGGCGCTGCAGGCCTCCGGCTTCGTGGCCGACCAGCTGGGCGACCTGAACAACGGTACCCCACCGGAACAGCTGGCCTCGATGCCGCAGGACCTCGAACGCATCCTGATGGACGCGATCGAAGGCAAGACCGAGGCGGCGCCTGCTGTCCAAGCCGCGCCCACACCTGCGGCCGTGCCTGTGGCCGAGCCGGCGCCGGCCGCCGTCTCCGCGCCCGCCGCCGCAACTGGCGAGGATGGCCTCGACTGGACCGCGATGTACAACGCCGTGGTTCCGGCCGCGAACGCCATCGGCGCCGAGGCGCCTGGCGCCGCCGCGCCGGCCGCCGCGCAGCCGGAAGCCGCGTCGGCCGCCGCCGCCGTTCCTGCCGCCGGCGCCAAGCCGGGCTGGGACGGCATCGAGCGCCGCCAGGACAACAAGGTGGCCGAAGCGCGCGCCGCCGCCGCCCCGGCCAAGGACGAGAGCATCCGCATCGACGCGGTCAAGCTCGACGCGCTGCTGGAAGTGGCCGGCGAATCGGTGCAGGCCGCCAACCAGGCCGCCGTGCTGCTCGAACGCCTGTCGCAGTTCAAGTTCGAAGGCCAGGCCGCGACCCTGATGGCGACGCTGACCGAGACCCTGGAGCGCGCCTCGCGCTACTCGGCCGAACTGCAGCGCGCCACGCTGGCGACCCGCATGCAGCCGGTGGGCCGCCTGTTCCAGAAGTTCCCGCGCCTGGTGCGCGAACTGGCGAAGGACCTCGGCAAGGACGTCGAGCTGACCATCGAAGGCGCCGAGACCGAAGTCGACCGCGTCGTCGTCGACAGCCTGTACGACCCGCTGGTGCACATGCTGCGCAATGCGCTCGACCACGGCGTCGAGTCGCCGCAGGACCGCCTCGCGGCCGGCAAGCCGGCCAAGGCCTTCATCCTGCTGAAGGCCTGGCAGGAGGCGAACAGCGTCATGATCGTGCTGCAGGACGACGGCAAGGGCATGGACCCGGTCAAGCTGCGCAAGAAGGCGTTTGAGAAGGGCCTGATCGGCGAGAACGGCGCCCCGAACGACGAGGACGCCTACCAGCTGGTGTTCCTGCCGGGCTTCTCGACCAAGGAAGTGGCTTCCTCGGTCTCGGGCCGCGGCGTGGGCATGGACGTGGTCAAGACCGCGGTGGAAAAGAACCGCGGCGCGATCCGCATCGATTCCCAGCTCGGTTCGGGCACCAAGTTCGCGATCCGCCTGCCGATCGAACTGTCGATCGTGCCGACCATGCTGGTCTCCACCTCGGGCGCCTCGCTGGCGCTGCCGATGGCGGTGGTCGAGCGCGTGGTCGAGCTGCCCGAGACCTTCTCGAACGTCGGCGGCGCCCCGGTGCTGAAGGACCAGGGCCGTCCGCTGCCGGTGCGCTCGCTGGCCGGCGCCCTCGGCTACGAGGAAGCCCCGGAACGCGTCGGCATCGTCATCAACGCCCCGCAGCCCTACATCCTGGCGGTGGAAGCGGTCGACGGCACCGCCGACCTGGTGATCAAGCCGATGACGGCGCTGACCGTCGAGGGCATCACCGGCACCGCCCGTTCCGCCGAAGGCGAGCTAGTGCTGGTGGTCGGCCTGTCCTTCCTGATGGACGGCTGCCGCAGCACGGTGCGCATGGCGGCGTAAGGGGCGCCGGCTCGCACCAAAGTCGTGAATCTGGGCCAACCCGGCCCCGGCAACAAAAAGCCTGTGCACTGCGTGCGCGGGCTTTTTTTATTTGCATCCAGGTATTTACGTGCAAATAAAATTTGCATTGATATCGACGTATTGGCAGAATCATGCGGAAAGGGTGCGCTTGCCGCACTGCACAATTGTGTGCATAATCGAAAACGCTCCCCATTTTCAGGCGCCCGCCACAGGAAACCGCATGTTAAAGACCCTCTACGACAAACTCTGGGATGCCCACGTCGTGCGTGCCGACGCCGACGGCACGACGGTGCTGTACATCGACCGCCACCTGGTCCACGAAGTGACCAGCCCGCAGGCCTTCGAGGGCCTGCGCGAAGCCGGCCGCGGCCTGTGGCGCACCTCCGCCAACCTGGCGGTGGCCGACCACAACGTCCCGACCACCGACCGCCGCGAAGGCATCGCCGACCCCACCTCGCGCCTGCAGGTCGAGACCCTCGACGCGAATACGAAGAGCTTCGGCCTCACCTACTTCAACATGAACGACAAGCGCCAGGGCATCGTCCACGTGATCGGCCCGGAGCAGGGCGCGACCCTGCCGGGCATGACGGTGGTGTGCGGCGACTCGCACACCTCGACCCACGGCGCCTTCGGTTGCCTGGCGCACGGCATCGGCACCTCCGAGGTCGAGCACGTGCTGGCGACCCAGACGCTGCTGGCGAAAAAGTCGAAGGCCATGCTGGTCCAGGTCGACGGCGCGTTGCCGCCGGGCGTGACCGCGAAGGACATCGTGCTGGCCGTGATCGGCAGGATCGGCACCGCCGGCGGCACCGGCTACGCCATCGAATTCGCCGGCTCGACCATCCGCTCGCTGTCGATGGAAGGGCGCATGACGGTCTGTAACATGGCGATCGAGGCGGGCGCGCGCGCCGGCATGGTGGCGGTCGACGACACCACCATCGACTACGTGAAGGGCCGTCCGTTTTCCCCGGTTGGCCCGCAGTGGGAACAGGCGGTGGCCTACTGGCGCACCCTGCACACCGATCCGGGCGCGAAGTTCGACATGGTCGTCACCCTCGACGCCGCCGAGATCCGGCCGCAGGTCACCTGGGGCACCTCGCCCGAGATGGTGACCTCGATCGACGGCCGCGTGCCCGATCCCGAGCAGGAAAAGGACGCCGTGCGCCGCGACGCGATGGAAAAGGCGCTGACCTACATGGCCTTGGAACCGAACACCGCGATCGAGGACATCCGCATCGACAAGGTCTTCATCGGCTCCTGCACCAACTCGCGCATCGAGGACTTGCGCGCCGCCGCCGCCGTCGTGCGCGGGCGCCAGCGCGCCTCGAACGTCAAGCTGGCGCTGGTGGTGCCGGGTTCCGGCCTGGTGAAAGAGCAGGCCGAGCGCGAAGGTCTTGATAAAATCTTCAAGGCCGCCGGCTTCGAGTGGCGCGAACCTGGTTGCTCGATGTGCCTGGCGATGAACGCCGACCGCCTCGAGCCGGGCGAGCGCTGCGCCTCGACCTCGAACCGCAACTTCGAAGGCCGCCAGGGCCAGGGGGGGCGCACCCACCTGGTGTCGCCGGCGATGGCCGCCGCGGCGGGCATCGCAGGTCACTTCGTCGACGTGCGCGCCCTCTGATTCGCATTCTTTCATTCACATTCAACCCATCGACAGACCATGAAAAAAGTATTCGCCCTCTCCCTGATCGCCATCGCTCTCGCAGGCTGCAACACGATTTCCGGCATCGGCCGCGACGTGCAGAAAGTCGGCCAGGTCGTCACCGGCGCCGGCGGCAAGTAACAACGAAGACAACAGATTCGGGAGCAGGAGCATGGACAAATTCACCGTACACGAAGGCCTGGTGGCGCCGCTCGACCGCGCCAACGTCGACACCGACGCCATCATTCCGAAGCAGTTCCTGAAATCGATCCGGCGCACCGGCTTCGGCCCGAACCTGTTCGACGAATGGCGCTACCTCGACCACGGCGAGCCGGGCCAGGACTGCAGCACCCGTCCGTTGAATCCGGACTTCGTGCTGAACCAGCCGCGCTACCAGGGAGCGTCGATCCTGCTGACCCGCAAGAACTTCGGCTGCGGCTCCTCGCGCGAGCACGCGCCCTGGGCGCTGCAGCAGTATGGAATCAAGGCGATCGTCGCGCCGAGCTTTGCCGACATCTTCTTCAACAACTGCTACAAGAGCGGCCTGCTGCCGATCGTGCTGAGCGAAGCCCAGGTCGACCAGCTGTTCAATGAAGTCAAGGCGTCCATTGGTTTCAAGTTGACTGTCGACCTGGAAAATCAGGTGCTGCGCACCCCCGACGGGCGCGTCAAGCTCGAGTTCGCCATCGACGCGTTCCGCAAGTACTGCCTGCTCAACGGCCTGGACGACATCGGCCTGACCCTGCGCCACGCCGACGAGATCCGCGCCTTCGAGGAACGCCACCTGGCGCGCCAGCCCTGGCTGGCCAACACCATCTGAAAGACGAACGCATGACCACGCATATGAACAAGATCGCCATCCTGCCGGGCGACGGCATCGGTCCCGAAATCATGGCCCAGGCCGTGCGCGTGCTGGAAGCGCTCGGCGAATCCTTCGAGATGGAGCGCGCGGAAGTGGGCGGCGCCGGCTATGCGGCCCACGGCCACCCGCTGCCGGAAGCGACCCTGAAGCTGGCGAAAGAGGCCGACGCGGTCCTGTTCGGCGCCGTCGGCGACTACAAGTACGACACGCTCGAGCGCGCGCTGCGCCCCGAGCAGGCGATCCTCGGCCTGCGCCGCGAACTCGGCCTGTTCGCCAACCTGCGCCCGGCCATCCTGTACCCGGAACTGGCCGGCGCCTCGACCCTGAAACCGGAAGTGGTGTCGGGCCTCGACATCCTGATCATCCGCGAACTGACCGGCGACATCTATTTCGGCAAGCCGCGCGGCGTGCGCGAATGCCCGGACGGCCCGTTCAAGGGCCAGCGCGAGGGCTTCGACACCATGCGCTACGCCGAAGGCGAGATCCGCCGCATCGCCCACGTCGCCTTCCAGGCCGCGCAAAAACGGGACAGGCGCGTGACCAGCGTCGACAAGGCGAACGTGCTGGAAACCTTCCAGTTCTGGCGCGACATCGTCACCGAAGTGCACAAGGATTATCCGGACGTCGCGCTCGAGCACATGTACGTCGATAACGCCGCGATGCAGCTGGTGCGCGCGCCGAAGAAGTTCGACGTCATCGTCACCGGCAACATGTTCGGCGACATCCTGTCGGACGCGGCCGCGATGCTGACCGGCTCGATCGGCATGCTGCCCTCGGCCTCGCTGGACGCCGACAACAAAGGCCTGTACGAACCCTCGCACGGCTCGGCGCCGGACATCGCGGGGCAGGGCATCGCCAACCCGCTGGCGACCATCCTGTCGGCGGCGATGATGCTGCGTTATTCGCTGGGCAAGGCGGAGCAGGCCGACCGCGTCGAGGCCGCCGTCAAGCAGGTCCTGGCGCAAGGCCTGCGCACCGCCGACATCTTCGAAGAGGGCACGACCCGTGTCTCGACCGAGCAGATGGGCGACGCGGTGGTCAACGCGTTGGGCTGAAGCGGCGTTAATGCCCGATGGTTAGAGAAATGTAGGGTGGGCACTCCGTGCCCACGCGTAAACGACGAGCATCGTTGAAAGATAAAGGAACAACATGAAGTTAGTAGGCCTAGTTGGTTGGCGCGGGATGGTCGGGTCGGTCCTCATGAAGCGCATGCAGGACGAAGGCGATTTCGACCATATCGAGCCGGTGTTCTTCACCACCTCGAACCCGGGCGGCGACGCCCCGGGCATGGCGAAGAACGAGACCAAACTGAAAAGCGCGCTTGACGTCGCCGAACTGTCGAAGTGCGAGATCATCATCTCCTGCCAGGGCGGCGACTACACGACGGAAGTCTATCCGCAGCTGCGGGCCAGCGGCTGGAACGGCTACTGGATCGACGCCGCCTCGACCCTGCGCATGAAGGACGACGCCGTCATCGTGCTCGATCCGGTCAACCTGGACGTGATCAAGAACGCCATGGGCCGCGGCGTGAAGAACTTCGTCGGCGGTAACTGCACCGTCTCGTGCATGCTGATGGGCCTGGGCGGCCTGTTCAAGAACGACCTGGTCGAGTGGATGACCTCCATGACCTACCAGGCGGCGTCGGGCGGCGGCGCCCAGCACATGCGCGAACTGCTGACCCAGTTCGGCACCATCAACAGCAGCGTCAAGCACCTGCTGGACGACCCGGCCTCGGCCATCCTGGAAATCGACCGCACCGTGCTGGCGACCCAGCATGGTCTCACCGCCGACGAAACCAAACAGTTCGGCGTGCCGCTGGGCGGCAACCTGATCCCCTGGATCGACAAGGACCTGGGCAACGGCCAGTCGAAGGAAGAGTGGAAGGCCGGCGCCGAGACCAACAAGATCCTCGGCCGCGGCGAAGGCTTCGGCAAGGGTGACGCAAATAAGGCGATCCCGGTCGACGGCCTGTGCGTGCGCATCGGCGCGATGCGCTGCCACTCGCAGGCGCTGACCATCAAGCTGACGAAGGACGTGCCGCTCGACGAGATCAACGACATCATCGCCTCGGACAACGAGTGGGTGAAGTTCGTGCCGAACACGCGCGAAGCCTCGATCGTCGACCTGACCCCGGCCGCCGTCACCGGCACCCTGCGCATCCCGGTCGGCCGCGTGCGCAAGATGTCGATGGGCCCGGACTACCTGTCGGCCTTCACCGTCGGCGACCAGCTGCTGTGGGGCGCCGCCGAGCCGCTGCGCCGCATGCTGCGCATCGTGCTGGACAAGTAATCGACATCGACGCCGCGAGATTCGCGGCGTTTTGTGATTGTAGGGTGGACACCTGTGTCCACGCGGTACGGCATTGAATTAGTCGATACCCGGGCCAGGACACGTTGGCCGACGATCGTAGTCCTGGTTGGGGTTCGCGACATATCGTCGGTGCCATACAGCGTGGACACAGGTTTCCACCCTACAAAAGCATTAACCCCTCAACCACACCCGTTAGCACCCCGCTAATTTCCCGCCTTCCGCGACGATATCGAATCGTCATCGTTCGCTCATCCGTCACACAGTTTGACCTCGCTACGCCCCGTGGCGCTTGCATGCCACAGTGCATGATGATATGTTGAGACTTCCGGGAAACCGTCCTTTCCGCAGCTAACCATTTCCGCTCTCAACTATGCCATTGAACCGCCGCCCTCAGATCATGTCGTCCGCGTTGAAAACACTCACCGCCGCGGTCGCCAGTGCAGTGCTGCTGTCCTCGGCGGCGTCTGCAGCGGGATTGGGAAAGCTGACCGTGCTGTCCGCCCTCGGCCAGCCGCTGCGCGCCGAGATCGAGCTGACGGCGGTGTCGAACGACGAGGCGAAGGGCCTGGTCGCCAGGCTGGCGCCGGCGGAGGCCTATCGCGCGGCCAACATCGAATTCAATCCGGCGCTGCTGTCGCTGCGCTTTAACGTCGAGCAGCGCGCGGGACGCCAGTTCGTCCGCATCAGCTCGACCCAGCCGCTGAACGAACCCTTCGTCGACCTGCTGCTGGAACTGGCCTGGGACAACGGCCGCCTGGTGCGCGAATACACCTTCTTGCTGGACCCGGCCGAACTGCGCGCGCCGCAGCCGGCCCAGGTCGCCGCCGGGTCTGCCGCCGCCGCTGCTGCACAGCGCCCGCGCGCAGCCGCGCCGGCGCCGGCAGCCGAGGCGCCGGCCCAGCCAGCCCCGGCCCGTCCGCAGCGCGGCGCCCGCGCCGACGAGACCGCCGCCACCGAGAATGCCGCGCCGCGCGCGCCGGCCGCCGCCTCGCGCTACCGTGTCAGGTCGGGCGATACGCTCAGCGGCATCGCCACCCGCGTCAAGCCGGTCGACGTCTCGCTCGACATGATGCTGGTCGCCCTGTACCGCGCCAACCCGGACGCCTTCATCGGCAACAACATGAACCGCCTGAAGTCGGGCCAGATCCTGTCGGTGCCCGCCGGCGATGCGCTGCGCGACATCGACGGCGGCGAAGCCCACGGCACCGTCGTCGCCCATGCGGCCGACTTCAACGCCTACCGCGCCAAGCTGGCCGGGCAGGTCGCCACCAGCACGCCGGCGCGCGAGACCCCGGCCGGCCAGAGAGCGACCGGACGCATCACGGCCAAGGTCGAGGAGCGCCCGACCGCCGCCAACGAATCGCAGGACCAGCTGCGCCTGTCGAAGGCCTTGCCGGCGCCGGCCGCGGCCGGCGGCGATAAAGCTGGTGCAACCACCAGCGCCGAAGACACGATCGCCAAGGAAAAGGAACTGGCCGACGCCCAGCAGCGCGTCAAGGAACTGGAAAAGAACGTCAACCAGCTCGAAGAGCTGATCACGGTGAAGAGCGGCGCCGGCGCCGCCGCCACCGGGCGCGCAGCCGAGGGCATGAAGCCGATCCAGCCGGCGCAAACGCCGGCCGCGACCGAGGAAGCCGCCAAGCCGGCGCCGAAGATCAAGCCGAAGGCCAAGCCCGCGCCGCAGGAGAAGTCGCTGCTCGACACGCTGATGGACAACGTCGTCTACATCGGCGCCGGCGCGGCCGTGCTGCTGCTGGCCGCGCTCGGCCTGTCGCAGCGCCGCCGTAAGCAGGCCGCGCCGAAGGTGGCCGCGGCCGAGCCGAGCATCCTGGGCGCCGCCGCCCAGCCGGCCCCGGGCCAGGCGATGTTCGCCGAGACCGGCGGCCAGAGCGTCGACACCAACGACAGCGTGTTCAACTCCAGCTTCGCGCCGTCGGCGAGCCAGCTCGACACCAACGAGGTCGATCCGCTGGCCGAGGCGGAACTCTACCTGGCCTATAACTTCGACACCCAGGCCGAGGACATCCTCAAGGAAGCCCTGCGCAACGATTCGCACCGCCATCCGGTGCGCCTCAAGCTGCTCGAAATCTACGCCGCGCGCAAGGACGTGCGCGCCTTCGAAACCCAGGCGACCGAGCTGTACAGCCTGACCGGCGGCAAGGGTGACGAATGGGTGCAGGCGGCCAGCATGGGCCGCGCGCTCGATCCGGCCAACCCGATGTACGCCGCCGGCGCGGTGGCTGGCGGCGCGGCTGCCGGCGCAGCGCTGGCCGCCGGCGCCGGCATCGCCGCGGCCGCGGCGGCGCCCGAGGCGAATCCGCAGACCCTGCTCTCGCAGCAGCTCGAGCAGGCCTTCCGCAACCGCGGCGACAACACCGAGATCGTCGAGCCGGCTGCAACGGTCGACGCCGTCACCGGCGCGCCGCTCGACACCACGTTCAACATCGACAGCCTGGGCCTGGGCACGGACGCCACCGCGCTGCCGCAGGCGCAAGCGAAGGCGGACGACAATCTGCTCGACTTCGATCTGGGCGGCCTGAGCTTCGAGCCGGTCCCGGTCGCCGAGCCGGCCGCGGCCGCACCGACCGACGCCACCGCCGTACCCGATCTGCAGTTCGACATGGAGCCGTTCGCGCCGCTCGAACCGGCGCCGGCGGCCACGGCCCCGGACGTTCCGGTCACCAGCCTCGACGACCTGGCCTTCGACATGCACTTCGACGCGCCGGCGGCCCCGCAACAGGCAGCCGCCGCCGCGACCCCGCAGGACGACGACGACGGCTTCGTCCTCGACCTGTCGAGCAGCGGCCCGTCGACCGACATCGACATGGCCCAGCTGGCCAAGGAATTCGAACTGCCGCCGCTGCCGGAAGTGCCGCAGACCCCGCAGGCGGCCGAGCTCAAGGACCCGCTGTTCGACCTCGACGCCATGGACTTCAGCCTGGCCGACGACACCTTGGCGCCGCCGGCGACCCCGGCCGCGCCGAAGCAGGACTTCGACTTCTCGACCGACCTCGACTTCGCCACCGGAGGCGAGACCGCGGCCCCTTCCGTTGCCGACACGGCGACCCAGGGGCATGCCAGGGACCCGCTGTTCGACCTCGACACGATGGACTTCGGCCAGCCGGCCGCGCCCGCCGCGCCGCAGGACGATCCGTTCGCGCTGCCGGACGTGCCGGCCATCCCGAACCCGGGCACGCCGGTGCCGCGCTTCGACATGTCTGGCTTCGACCTCGACCTGCCGGCGGGCGAGGTCGAGCAGGCGGTCCAGGCCGCGCCGCAGGAGCAGGGCATCTCGAACGAGTTGAGCCCGGCCCAGATGGAGATGGAGACCAAGCTCGACCTGGCGATTGCCTACCAGGAGATCGGCGACAAGGAGGGCGCGCGCGAGCTGCTCGATGAAGTCATCAAGGGCGGCAGCGGCGAGCAGGCCAGCCGTGCCAGCGCCATGCGCGCGAAGCTGGTTTGATGCCTAGCGTGAGGCGCATCGCACTCGGACTCCAGTACGTCGGCACCGGCTGGAATGGGTATCAGAAACAGCCGACCCGCGACACCGTGCAGGACGCCCTCGAGATCGCACTCGCGAAGTTCGCCTGCACGCCGCTGCACACGACCTGCGCCGGCCGCACCGACGCCGGCGTCCACGCGGTCGAGCAGGTGGTCCACTTCGACACCGAACTGGACCGCTCGATGCAGAGCTGGGTGCGTGGCACGAATACCTTCCTGCCCGATTCGGTCTCGGTGCGCTGGGCAGCCGAGGTGCCGCCCGACGGCGAGGGCAATCAGTTCCACGCCCGCTTCTCGGCCCGTGCGCGCACCTATCACTACGTCCTGTACAACAACCCGAATCCCTCGGCGCTGCTGGCCGGACGCGCCGGCTGGGTGTTCCGTCCGCTCGACGTCGAGCGCATGCGCGCCGCCGCGCGCCACCTGATCGGCCTGCACGATTTTTCATCGTTCAGGGCCTCCGGCTGCCAGGCGAATACGCCGGTGAAGGACATGCAGGAAATCGCGATCGAGCGGCGCGGCGACATCATCGTCTTCACCGTGCGCGCCAGCGCTTTCCTGCACCATATGGTGCGCAACATCGTCGGGGCGCTGATCTACGTCGGCACCGGCCGCAACGAGCCCGACTGGATGGCCGAGGTGCTGGCCGCGCGCGACCGCGACGCCGCCGCGCCCACCTTCATGCCGGACGGCCTGTACTTCGCGAAAATCGATTACGATCCGAAGTGGGGGCTGCCGCAGGAGGCGCTCTCGCCACTGCCCTGGCTGTAAGTTTGTAGGTTTTTCATGAATCGTACCCGTGTCAAAATCTGCGGCATCACCCGCGAACAGGACCTGCATGCCGCGGTCGCCGCCGGCGCCGATGCGCTCGGCTTCGTGTTCTACCCGAAGAGCCCGCGCTACGTGAGCCTCGACACCTTTGCCGCACTGGGGCGCGCGCTGCCGCCCTACGTCAGCTCGACCGCCCTGTTCGTCAACCCGGCGCTCGAGGAGGCGAGGGCGGTGGTGGAGGCGGCCCCGGTCGCGCTGCTGCAGTTCCATGGCGACGAAACGTTTGAACAGTGCGCGGCGATCGCGGATGCGGTGAAGCGTCCTTTCGTGCGGGCCTACCGCGTCAAGCCGGACACGACGCCTAATCAGCTGCTAGAATGCGAACTCGCATACCGCGCCGCCAGTCCCTGGTTCTCGAGCCTGTTGCTCGACGCTTACGTGGACGCCTACGGCGGTGCAGGAAAGGTCTTCGATTGGTCTCTTATCCCAAAAGAGCTCGCGCCTCGGGTCGTTTTGAGTGGTGGGTTGAGCGTGCAGAACGCGACTGAGGCGGTGGCAAGCGTACGCCCCTACGCCGTCGACATCAGCAGTGGTGTCGAGGCGAGCAAGGGGATCAAGGACGCCCGCAAGATCGCGGCCTTCATTGCCGCGGTGCGGGCAGCCGATGCCATCATCGAAAGCGAGCACGATCATGAAAGACAACAACCTGACCCGAGGAACTGAGGGCGGCGCCGCCGCATTGTTCCAGACCCCCGACTACCAACTGCCCGACGCGCGCGGCCATTTCGGCCCCTATGGCGGCAGCTTCGTCGCCGAGACGCTGTCGCACGCACTGGCCGAGCTGAACGAGGCCTATGCCCGTTTCTCGGCCGACCCGGAATTCCTCGAGGAGTTCCGCTACGAGCTGGCGCACTTCGTGGGCCGCCCGTCGCCCGTGTATCACGCGAAGCGCTGGTCCGAACTGGCCGGCGGCGCCCAGATCTACTTCAAGCGCGAAGACCTGAACCACACCGGCGCCCACAAGATCAACAACGTGATCGGCCAGGCCCTGCTGGCGCGGCGCATGGGCAAGAAGCGCATCATCGCCGAGACCGGCGCCGGCCAGCACGGTGTGGCCACCGCCACCATCTGCGCCCGCTTCGGCATGGAATGCGTGGTCTACATGGGCAGCGAGGACGTCAAGCGCCAGGCCCAGAACGTCTACCGCATGAAGCTGCTGGGCGCGACCGTGGTGCCGGTCGAGTCGGGCAGCAAGACCCTCAAGGACGCGCTCAACGAAGCGATGCGCGACTGGGTCACCAACATCGAGAACACCTTCTACATCATCGGCACGGTGGCCGGTCCCCACCCGTACCCGATGATGGTGCGCGACTTCCAGTCGGTGATCGGCGAGGAATGCCGCGTGCAGATGCCGGCCATGACCGGCCGCCAGCCCGACTACGTGCTGGCCTGCGTCGGCGGCGGCTCGAATGCGATGGGCATCTTCTATCCCTACATCGACGAGCCGGGCGTCAAGCTGGTCGGCGTCGAACCGGCGGGCGAGGGGCTGGAGACCGGCAAGCACGCGGCCTCGCTGTCGGCCGGCTTCCCGGGCGTCCTGCACGGCAACCGCACCTACCTGCTGCAGGATGCGAACGGCCAGATCATCGAGACCCACTCGGTCTCGGCTGGCCTGGACTATCCGGGCGTCGGTCCCGAGCACGCCTGGCTGAAGGACACGGCGCGCGCGCAGTACGTCTCGATCACGGACGACGAGGCGCTGGCCGCCTTCCACGACTGCTGCCGCATCGAAGGCATCATCCCGGCGCTGGAGTCCTCGCACGCGATCGCCTACGCGGTGAAGCTGGCGCCGACGCTGGCGAAGGACGAGATCATCCTGGTCAACCTGTCGGGCCGTGGCGACAAGGACATGCACACGGTCGCGCAAAGGATGGGGCTGGATTTCAGCTGATCCATCGTTGAACGCGTGGACGGCGAAGCCGTCCACCCTACGGCTGAACGAAGGAACGTAGGGTGGGCGGGTCTCCCGCCCACGCGTTCGACGGACCGATGCAAACCGCCACCGCTACCGATCACCAAGATAGAGAACACACCATGTCCCGCATCGAATCCACCTTCGCCGCCCTGCGCGAACAGAACAAGACCGGCCTCGTCACCTTCATCACCGCCGGCGACCCCGGCCCCGACCTCACCGTGCCGCTGATGCACGCCCTGGTCGAGGGCGGCGCCGACGTCCTGGAACTCGGCGTTCCCTTCTCCGACCCGATGGCCGAAGGCCCGGTCATCCAGCGCGCCTGCGAGCGCGCCCTCCAATTCGGCGTCGGCCTGCGCGATGTCTTCGGTTTCGTGCGCGAATTCCGCAAGACGAACGCCACGACGCCGGTGGTCCTGATGGGCTACGCCAACCCGATCGAGCGCATCGGTCCCGAGGAATTCATCCGCTGCGCCAAGGATGCCGGCGCGGACGGCGCCATCGTCGTCGACTACCCGCCGGAAGAGTGCGAAGCCTTTGCCGACGCCATGCGCGCCAGCGACCTCGACCTGATCTTCCTGCTGGCGCCGACCTCCACGGCCGAGCGCATCCAGCAGGTGGCGCGCTACGGCAGCGGCTTCAGCTACTACGTCTCGCTCAAGGGCGTGACCGGCGCCGGCAGCATCGACACCGAGGACGTGGCGCGCCGCGTGGCCGCGATCCGCGAACACGTGCGCCTGCCGATCGGCGTCGGCTTCGGCATCCGCGACGGCCAGACGGCGAAGGCGGTCGCCTCGGTGGCGGACGCCGTCGTCATCGGCAGCCGCATCATCCAGGAAATCGAGAACGCCGGGTCCGAGGCCGCCGTGCCGGCGGTGCGCGACTTCGTGAACGGTATTCGTACTGCCCTGGACGAATAGAGCAAGAATTGCAGCGTAGGGTGGGCACGGAGTGCCCACCCTACCTCATCGCGCAGCCAGGAAGCTTGGCCGATCTTCCTCTTGTCAAGTTGCTATCGAGTACGGTACATTAACCAAACTCAATGTTTGTACGGACGAGGCATTCCATGAAGAAGCAAGTAGTCAGTGTATCCATTCTGCAAAACGCCAAGGTGATGGCAGCGCTGTATCTGGTCATTTCGATCCCGCTCACCTTGTTCATGACCATTCCCGCGCTCCTCACGCAGGGCGCCGGGGTGTCGCTGATGGCGGCGTTGTTGATGCCGCTGCTCTATACCCTGTTCGGCTTCGTGTTCACCCTTCTTGGCGCATGGGTGTATAACCTCATTGCGGCGCGCATCGGCGGCTTCGAATTCACCACGGCCGAAGCCGGGAAGAACTTCGCCAAGGACTAATTGTCGGAAATTCAAGCGGTCGACAAGCCCGGCGCTTGCGGCTACACTACGCGCCAACCCAAGAATTGCCGCAAAGGAGAGAACATGAGTTGGTTGGAAAAACTGCTGCCCCCCCGAATCCAGCGCTCCGATGCTGCCAACCGCAAGACCATGCCCGAGGGCCTGTGGGTCAAGTGCCCGTCGTGCGAAGCGGTCCTGTACCGCGCCGACCTCGAGTCGAACCTGCACGTGTGCCCGAAGTGCGACCACCACATGCGCATCCGTGCCCGCGAGCGCCTCGACGGGCTGCTCGACGCGGAAGGCCGCTACGACATCGGCCAGGAAGCCCTGCCGGTCGACACCCTCAAGTTTAAAGACAGCAAGAAATACCCGGACCGCCTGAAGGCCGCGATGGAAGCCACCGGCGAAACCGACGCGCTGGTGGTGCAGGGCGGCTCGATCATGAGCCTGCCGGTCGTCGTCGCCTGCTTCGAATTCGAATTCATGGGCGGCTCGATGGGCTCGGTCGTCGGCGAGCGCTTCGCGCGCGGCGCCCAGATCGCGCTCGAGCAGAAGGTGCCGTTCATCTGCATCACCGCCACCGGCGGCGCGCGCATGCAGGAAGGCTTGCTGTCGCTGATGCAGATGGCCAAGACCACCGCCATGCTGACCAAGCTGTCCGAGAAGAAACTGCCGTTCATTAGCGTGCTGACCGACCCGACCATGGGTGGCGTGTCCGCTTCCTTCGCCTTCATGGGCGACGTCGTGATCGCCGAGCCGAAGGCCCTGATCGGTTTCGCCGGCCCGCGCGTCATCGAGAACACCGTGCGCGAGAAATTGCCGGAAGGCTTCCAGCGCGCCGAGTTCCTGGTGCAGAAGGGCGCCGTCGACATGATCGTCGACCGCCGCAAGATGCGCGAGGAAATTGCCCGCCTGCTGGCCCTGCTGCAGAGTCAACCGGTCGAAAGCATCGCCTAAGTCCTTGTAGAATCACGAAACGGCCGGCCTCCGCCCTGCGGACTGCCGGCCGTTTTCTTCCCCGTTCAAGTTTCACCCGAGTTTCATTCAGACGACGATCCCATGCAAAACCTCCCCACCACCTTGCCCGACTGGCTGGCGCTGATCGAGTCGCGCCACGCCGAAACCCACATCGACATGGGCCTGGAGCGCGTGCGCGCCGTCAAGGAACGCATGGGCCTGGCCTTCGACTGCCCGGTCATCATGGTGGCCGGCACCAACGGCAAGGGCTCGACCTGCGCGATGCTCGAGTCGGTGCTGCTGCACGCCGGCTACCGTGTCGGCCTGTACATCAAGCCGCACTTCCTCGACTTCAACGAGCGCGCCCGCATCAACGGCGAAATGGCGAGCGACGCCATGCTGGTGGACGCCTTCAACGTCGTCGAGGCGCAGCGCGGCGATATTTCGCTGACCTATTTCGAGTTCACCACGCTGGCGATCATGCACCTGATCTCGAAGGCCGGCGTCGATGTCGCGATCCTCGAGGTGGGCCTGGGCGGGCGCTTGGATGCGGTCAACGTGGTCGACGCCGACGTCGCCATCGTCACCAGCATCGACATCGACCATGCCGACTACCTGGGCGACACGCGCGAGGCGATCGGCTTCGAGAAGGCCGGTATCTTCCGCCCGGGCAAGCCAGCTATCTGCAGCGACCCGATGCCACCAAGCACGCTGATCAAGCATGCCGAGGACATCGGCGCCGACCTCTGGCTGATCGGCCGCGACTTCAACTACCAGGGCGACCAGCAACAGTGGAGCTATGGCGGACGCAGCCAGCGCCGCAATGCGCTCGCCTATCCGGCCCTGCGCGGCGCGAACCAGTTATTGAATGCCTCGGCCGCGCTGGCGGCGCTCGAAGCGCTGCGCCTGCAGCTGCCGGCCGGCGCCCAGGAAGTGCGTACCGGCCTGGCCCTGGTCGAGCTGCCGGGGCGCTTCCAGGTGCTGCCGGGCCGCCCGACCACGGTGCTCGACGTCGCCCACAATCCGCACGCGGCGGCCACGCTGGCCCAGAACCTGGGCAACATGGGCTTCCACCGCTATACCTACGCCGTGTTCGGCATCATGGCGGACAAGGACATCGAGGGCGTGATCGCGCCGATGGCCCAGTACGTCGACCACTGGTGCGTGGCGGATTTGCCGTCGCCGCGCTCGGCCAAGGGCGGGGACTTGGCCCGCCAGCTGGCCGCGCTGCGCCCGGCGGGTGCGAAAGAGGGCGACTTTTCGGTTACAAATTTCCCCGATCCGGCCGCCGCCTTCGCAAATGCCATCAGCCGTGCCGGGGAGAATGATAGAATTGTGGTCTTTGGCTCGTTCTATACCGTCGCCGGCGTGATGGCGGCCCGAAAAAACTCTCTTCACTGATTAAAGACGCATGGGCTTGTTCTCGATCTTTAGTAAAAACAAGCAAGAAAGCAGCGCCCAGGACAGTGGCCGTTTTTCCCGCGATGACGACAATCTCGCCGAACGCGCCCGCGCCAAGCGCGCCGCCTACGCGGGAGAGGCCGCGGCCGCCTCGCGCCGCAGCCGCAGCGGCGGCGACCCCATGCTGCCGGAGAAGAAGCGCGCGCGCCGCCGCCTGGTAGGCGCGATCGCCCTGGCCCTCGCCGCCGCCGTCGGCCTGCCGATGCTGCTCGATTCCGAACCGCGGCCGCTGGTCGGCGACATCGCCATCCAGATTCCCGCCAAGGACAAGGCGCCGGCGTTGCCGGTGCCGTCCGACCCGGTGCCGGCCGCCGAGAGCGTCGACCAGGGCGAGGAAATCGTCGAGGCGCCGCCTGCCCCGGCCGCGCCGGCCGCGCTGCCGCCGCCGGTCAAGACCGTCGAGGTCGCCAAGGCCGAGCCGAAGGAGCCGGTGCGGATCGAATCCGAGCCGAAGCCGGAACCGAAAAAGCCCGAGCCGAAGAAATCCGAACCAAAGCCGGCCGAGCACAAGCCCGAGCCGAAGAAACCCGAACCGAAAGTGGCCGAGAAGCCCGTCGAGAAGCCGGCGCCGAAGAAAGTGGAAGACAAGCCGCTGCCTTCGCGCGCCAAGGACGAGGACGCGGCGCGCGCGCTGGCGCTGCTCGAAGGCAAGAGCGCCGCGAAGCCGGCCGAGAAGCCCGCCGAGAAGTCGACCAATAAGCCCGAGGCCGCCCAGCGCTTCGTGGTGCAGGTCGCCGCCCTGGCGAGCCAGGAGAAGGTCGAGGAACTGCAGGCGCGCCTGCGCGCGGCCGGCGTCAGCGCCCATACCCGCAAGTCGGGCGAGCTGATCAGGGTGCAGGTCGGCCCGTTCGGCAGCCGCGAAGAGGCCGAGAAGGCGCGCGCCAAGCTCGGCGCCCAGGGCTTCAGCGGCTTCCTGGTACCAGTGTAAGGGTGGTCGGGGCGGCGTGACGATTTTCGATTATCTGGTATTGTTCGTGCTGGTTTCCTCGGTCGTCATCAGCACCATGCGCGGCCTGGTGAAGGAGATCCTGTCGCTGCTGGGCTGGATCGTCGCCTTCGTGGTGGCCAACGCCTACGGCGCGCAACTGGGGCCGATGCTGCCCGAGCTGATCCCCGGCGAGACGCTGCGCCTGATGGTCGCCTTCGTCGCCCTGTTCCTCGGCGTGCGCATCCTGATGGGCCTGCTGTCGCTGGCGCTGGGCGCCGTGATCGAGGCGTCCGGGCTGTCGCTGGCGGACCGCGGCCTGGGCGGCCTGTTCGGCCTGGCGCGCGGCGTTGTAATCGTGCTGGCCGCCGTCATATTGTGTTCGATGACTTCCATCCCCCAACAAGATTTCTGGAAGGACGCGCTGCTGTCTCCCCTGGCGGAGACCGGCGCGCGCACCGTCAAGCCCTTCCTCCCTGCTGCGCTGGCGCAGCACGTACAGTTTTGAACTTTTCCGTAACAGCATTCTGTTCTTAGGAGCACACCATGTGTGGCATCGTCGGCGTCGTCTCGCAAACTCCCGTCAACCAGTTGTTGTATGACGCATTGCTGCTTCTGCAGCACCGCGGCCAGGACGCGGCGGGGATTGCAACCAATCACAGCAGCATGTTCTCGATGTACAAGGCGAATGGCCTCGTGCGCGACGTGTTCCGTACCCGTAACATGCGTTCGCTCCAGGGCAACACCGGCATCGGCCACTGCCGCTATCCGACCGCCGGCTCGTCGAGCGAGGAAGAGGCGCAGCCGTTCTACGTGAACGCCCCGTTCGGCATCACCCTGGCCCACAACGGCAACCTGACCAACCAGGCCGAACTGAAGGAAGCGCTGTTCCGCAACGACCGCCGCCACATCAACACCAATTCCGACTCGGAAGTGCTGCTCAACGTGCTGGCGCACGAGATCCAGGAAGCCGCCGACGGCTTCTCGCTCACTCCCGAAGCCGTGTTCAAGGCGGTCGGCGTGGTGCACCGTCGCGTGCGTGGCGCCTACGCGGTCGTGGCCCAGATCGCCGGCCACGGCATGCTGGCCTTCCGCGATCCGTTCGGCATCCGTCCGCTGTGCCTGGGCATGAACGAGGGCGAGGGCGGCGTCGAATACATGGTCGCCAGCGAATCGGTGGCGCTGGAAGGCATTGGCTTTCGCTTCGTGCGCGACATCGCACCGGGCGAAGCGGTGTTCATCGGCGAAGACGGTCAACTGCATGCGCGCCAGTGCGCCGAAAACCCGTCGCTCAATCCATGCGCCTTCGAGTACGTCTACCTGGCGCGTCCGGACTCCGTGATCGACGGCGCCTCGGTCTACGCCACCCGCCTGAAGATGGGCGAATACCTGGCCGATAAGATCCGCAAGGAAATCCCGGTCGAGGAAATCGACGTCGTCATGCCGATTCCCGACTCCTCGCGCCCGGCCGCGATCCAGCTGGCGCTGAAGCTGGGCGTCGAGTACCGCGAAGGCTTCATCAAGAACCGCTACATCGGCCGTACCTTCATCATGCCGGGGCAGGGCATGCGCAAGAAGTCGGTGCGCCAGAAGCTCAATGCGATCGGCTCCGAGTTCAAGGACAAGAACGTGCTGCTGGTCGACGACTCGATCGTGCGCGGCACCACCAGCCGCGAGATCGTGCAGATGGCGCGCGACGCCGGCGCGCGCAAGGTGTTCTTCGCCTCGGCCGCGCCGCCGGTGCTGTTCCCGAACGTCTACGGCATCGACATGCCGACCCGCGACGAACTGATCGCCTACGGCCGCACGGTCGACGAAGTCTGCAAGGAAATCACGGCCGACCGCCTGGTCTACCAGGACATCGAGGCGCTGAAGCGCTCGATCTCGGACGTCAACCCGGCCCTGACCACCTTCGAGGCCTCCTGCTTCGACGGCGTCTACGTCACCGGCGACGTCACGCCCGAGTACCTGGACAAGCTCGAGCACCATCGCCACAAGAGTTCGGGCAAGTCCTCGGACGACGTGGTGCGCACCCAGCTGAACCTGAATCCCCCGGTCGCCGCCGAATAACGCCGGGACGACTGCATCATGAGCGACACCAAACAGTACGGTTTCACCACCACCATCCTGCACAACGACCGCCGCAAGACGATCGAGCAGGGCTCGCTGCACAAGCCGGTCCACACCTCGGTGGCCTTCGGCTACGGCGATGCGCGCCAGCTGGCCTCGGTGTTCCAGGGCAAGGAGCCGGGCTTCCGCTACGGCCGCCAGGGCAACCCGACGGTCGCCGCGCTGGAAGACAAGGTCACGAAGATGGAGGACGGCGTCGCCACGCTGTGCTTCGGCACCGGCATGGCGGCCATCGGCGCGCTGTTCCAGGCGCTGCTGCGCGAGGGCGACCACATCGTTTCGTCTTCCTTCCTGTTCGGTAACACCAACAGCCTGTGGCAGACGGTGGCCGGGCAGGGCGTGCAGGTGTCCTTCGTCGACGCCACCGACGTCGCCAACGTCGAGGCGGCCCTGCAGCCGAACACGCGCTTCGTGTTCGTCGAGACCATCGCCAATCCGCGCACCCAGGTCGCGGACCTGGCGCGCATCGGCGCGCTGTGCCGCGCGCGCGGCATCCTCTACGTGGTCGACAACACCATGACCACGCCGAATCTGTTCCGTCCGAAGGCGGTCGGCGCCGGCCTGGTCGTCAATTCGCTGACCAAGTCGATCGCCGGCCACGGCATCGCCCTGGGCGGCGCCCTGACCGACACGGGTCTCTTCGACTGGAGCGCCTATCCGAACATCGCCGCCAACTTCCGCAAGCAGCCGGCCGCCGCGCAAGGCATGGCCCAGCTGCGCGCCAAGGCCCTGCGCGACTTCGGCGCCTCGCTCGGACCGGAGGCGGCGCACCACATCGCGGTCGGCGCCGAGACCCTGGCGCTGCGCATGGAACGCACCACCGCCAATGCGCTGGCGCTGGCGCGCATGCTGGAGCTTGACGAACGCGTCGCCGCCGTCCACTACCCGGGGCTGGCGTCGCACCCGCAGCACGCCATCGCGGACGCGCTGTTCCGCGCCGGCGGCTCGCTGCTCAGTTTCGAGCTGAAGGACGGCATCGACTGCTTCGATTACCTGAACCGCCTGAAGCTGGCCATCCCCGCGAGCAACCTGGGCGACACGCGCACCCTCGTGATCCCGGTGGCGCACACCATCTTCTTCGAGATGGGCCCCGAGCGCCGCGCCAGCATGGGCATCGCCGAGTCCCTGATCCGGGTCTCGGTGGGCATCGAGGATACCGAGGACCTGCTGGAAGACTTCCGGGCGGCGCTGGACGCCTGAGCTACAAGGACCGCGCGGCCGGTGGCGGCGCGGCACATCGATTTCACTGACGACGCGAACACATGAAAAAGAATGCGCTGAGACTTGCGGGCCTGGTGCTGGCCGGCCTGCTGCAGGCGGGCCTGGCCCATGCCGGCGAACTGGAGAACGCCAAGGCCTTGTTCGAGCAGAAGAAGTATCCCGAAGCAATGGCGATGTACACCAAACTGGCCAACGCCGGCAACGTCGAGGCCCAGCAGCTGCTGGGCCAGATGTACTGGTATGGCGAAGCCGGCACGGTCGACGAGACCAAGGCGACGATGTGGTTCCAGAAGGCCGCCGCCGCCGGCAACAAGGTGGCCGAAGCCTCGCTCGACATCATGAAGCAGCGCGTGGCGCGCCGCGCCGACATCGATTACTGGGTGTCGAAATACGACGGCGAGGAGCTCAGGTCCGGCAAGTTCCGCTGCCCCAAGCCGCGCATTCCCGCGATCTCGAAGCAGGCCGAGGAGATCGACCGGGTCTCGAACGCGATCAACAAATGGCAGGACTGCTACAACGGCTTCGTGCAGAACCTGAACGCGGCGTCGCCGCTCGAAAAGCAGATTCCCCCTGACGTCGCCAAATTGATGAACCTGGCGGAAATGGAAAAGGCCAAGGTCCACCTGGCCCAGGTCCAGGAAAACCTGTCGGAAGACGCCAAGGTCGGCGCCAAGATGGTGCTCGCCGACGTCGCGGTATGGCGCAGCGCCACCGAGGCCTACATCGCGGAGCACAATGCGATCGTGAGCAAGGCGCCGAAGGACGGGTCGCTGCGCACGAAGTAAGCGCGGAGGCAAAGCAAAAAGGCCGCGCTTGCGGCCTTTACGGTAGGGTGGGGCCTCGACCCCACGCGGTCGGGCAGGCGATGTGTCGCAAAACGTTAAGTAATGGCGCTCTGTTCTTTGTAGGGTGGACACCTGTGTCCACGCGGTAAAGCGCTTGCTTGGCTGAAAAGTATTGCGGAGCGTCCGACACCTGTCCTGGCAGGCGGATCTTCGATGTTCGGTATTCGATGTTCGAATGTTGTACCGCGTGGACACAGGTGTCCACCCTACAAAAAAGGCCGCAGTCGCGGCCTTTGTCCTGCATTGTTGGCTCAGTGCCAGCTGCGCATCAGCCCCACCGCCAGTCCTTCGAGCGCGAACTCGTCTTCCGGCTCGACGCGGATCACCTTGAAGTCCGGGTTTTCCGGCAGCAGCTCGATCACGTCGCCGGTCTTGCGGTAGCGCTTGACGGTGACGTCCTCGCCCAGGCGGGCGACGACGATCTGGCCGTTCTTGGCGCTGTCGATTTTCTTGACCGCCAGGAAGTCGCCGTCCATGATGCCGGCATCGCGCATCGACCAGCCGCGCACCTTCAGCAGGAAGTCCGGGCGGGCGCCGAACATGGCCGGGTCGACGTTGTAGGTTGCCTCCACGTGTTCCTGGGCCAGGATGGGCGAACCCGCGGCGACGCGGCCGACCAGCGGCAGCGACATCAGCAGGGCGGGCGGGATGGCCGGAACGGGCGGCTCCGACGCGGCGCCGATCAGGCGAATGCCGCGCGAGGTGCCCGAGACGATCTCGATCGCGCCTTTGCGGGCCAGCGCCTGTAGATGCTCCTCGGCCGCGTTGGCCGACTTGAAGCCCAATTCCTTCGCGATCTCGGCGCGGGTCGGCGGGAAGCCGGTGTTGTCGATCGCTTCCTTGATCAGGTTGAGGATCTGTTCTTGCCGTGCAGTGAGCTTGAGCATGGATGTACCACTGGTTATCGATTCAGGCTGTATTTTTGTACAGTATTCGGAGATTTGCAAGCATTACTTGCTGTGACGTGCCTGGAGAGGCGAGCGGGGCGCGTGTGGCGTGGTGTCGACGTGGCGGAGATGAAGTAAAGGTGCCGCGGCAAGGCGGCGGCAGGGCGTCGGTGCGGCGCCCTTCGGCGTCGGATCAAAACGAGCTGGACGACGGCGATCCGCGGCAGGCAAGGGCGTGCAGGCCGTTGTCGCCGGTGCGCATCAGGAGCAGGCGTAGACTTCGGTGAGGGTGAAATAGCTGCTCGTTTCGCCCCAGCTGTACCGCGCGCCGTTACAGGTCAATTCGGTGCCGCCGATTTCGACGGTATGGCTGGCATCGCTGTAATAGGTCGTCGTGCTGCCATGCGTGGGACGGGCAACCGCGGCGGCTGCCGCGACGGCAAGGGCGCCGACGAAAAGTGCTTTTGTCAGTTTCATTTCTTCGTTCTCCTTCAGTGGGTGGACGTACGAAATGCATCAGGGTCTCTTGTCCGAAAAGTTTTCGGCAGAGAAACCTTATCAGTCTCTCAACGCGCACTCAACTATGGATTGTGCTAGGTGCGATACCCGGCGGAGCCGCGGTGCGCCCCCGTCGGTCACCGGCCATGCTTGTGTCGATGGAATTCCTGCGTTATACTCGAGAGCTTTCCCTTCCCACACTCGTCTTGACGCCGAGGTGGGCATTTGTTTAAACGTCCTCAAGGAGTGTTGCATGCGTCATTATGAAATCGTTTTTATCGTCCACCCGGACCAAAGCGAGCAAGTCCCGGCGATGATCGAGCGTTACAAGACCACGGTGACCAGCCGCGGCGGTAACATCCATCGCGTGGAAGACTGGGGCCGTCGCCAGATGGCTTACCAGATCCAGAAGCTGCCGAAGGCACATTACATCTGCATGAACATCGAGTGCGACAACGAGACCCTGGTCGAGCTGGAAACCGCATTCAAGTTCAATGATGCCGTGCTGCGTCACCTGACCGTGAAGATGAAGAAGGCTGAAACCGCTCCGTCGCCAATGATGAAGTCGGTCCAGCGCGAAGACGCAGCCAAGAGCCACCGCGCAGAAGCTCCGGCTGCTGCCCCGGCCGCCGCTGCCTAAGGTCTTTCGCCAGAATTCGTGGACGGGCCCAGTGCCCGACGTGCAGTGAACCAGCTCCAGGTCGTCGCCACCATCGCTGAACGCGACCTGTTGCGCTACACCCCCGCCGGCGTGCCGGTGGTCTCGGCAATCCTGATGCACAGTTCGCAACAGGTCGAGGCAGGGGTGACGAGGTTGGTCGAGTTCGAGATTCCCGCGTTCGCCGCGGGCGAGATTTCGGGCCGGTTCGCCAGCGCCGAGCTCGGCGCCGCACACCAGTTCACGGGTTTCCTGGCCAGGAAGAACCGCAACAGCAAAGCCCTGGTGTTTCACATCATTGATTTCAGTGCTGCCGCTTAGATTACCCAGCGGCCCACCTTTTAGATATACAGGAGCCTCAAATGGCATTCGGTAAAAAGTTCGACAAAAACAAAGCCAAAGAAAAAATGAAGCGCAAGCAGCAGAATCCGCTGTTCAAGCGCAAGAAATTCTGCCGCTTCACCGCCGCCGGCGTTGAACAGGTCGATTACAAAGACGTCGACACCCTGAAGGACTTCGTCCAGGAAAACGGCAAGATCATGCCGGCACGCCTGACCGGCACCAAGGCGCACTACCAGCGTCAAGTGGACACCGCGATCAAGCGCGCCCGTTACCTGGCCCTGCTGCCGTACACCGACCTGCACAACGCTTAAGTCGCTACGGCAACGAGCACAAGTAAATACTGGAGAATAATATGCAAGTTATCCTGCTGGAAAAAGTCGTCAACGTCGGCAACCTGGGCGACGTCGTCAAGGTCAAGGACGGTTACGCACGTAACTTCCTGATCCCGCAAAAAATGGCCCGCCGCGCTACCCAGGCTGCCGTGGCCGAGTTCGAAGTCAAGCGCGCCGAACTGGAAAAAGCTGCTGCCGAGAAGCTGGCTGCCGCACAAGGCCAGGGCGAAAAGCTGAACGGCATGACCATCACCATCGCTCAGAAAGCCGGCGTCGACGGCCGTCTGTTCGGTTCGGTCACCAACTTCGACATCGCTGAAGCCCTGAGCAAGCAAGGTTTCGCCGTCGAAAAGGCGCAAGTGCGCATGCCGACCGGTCCGCTGAAGACCACCGGCGAGCACCCGGTTGCCGTCGCCCTGCACACCGACGTCGTGGTGGATGTCACCATCGCTGTCGTGGGCGAAGCTGCCTGATCAAGTATTACCGCACAGCTCCTTTGGAGCTGTTGCAAAAAAGGAAAAAGCCGGGTTCGCCCGGCTTTTTTTATGCGCAGAAACTCGCCAATTATTTCAGCCGTGTGACCGGAGAAGGTATAATGCCCGCCATGAATACCCCCGCAGATCCGCAAATCGAATCGCTGCGCATCCCCCCGCACTCCATCGAAGCAGAACAGTCCGTCATCGGCGGCCTGCTGCGCGATAATGCGGCCTGGGACCGCATTGCCGACTTCATGCACGCGGACGATTTCTACCGCTACGACCACCGCATCATCTTTGAACAGATGGTCCGCCTGATCAACAGCGGCAAGCCGGCCGACGTCATCACCGTCTACGAGGCGATGGTTTCGCTCGGCAAGGCGGAAGACGTGGGCGGCCTGCAATATTTGAACGCGATGGCGCAGAACACGCCGTCCGCCGCCAACATCCGCCGTTACGCCGAGATCGTGCGCGACCGCGGCGTGCTGCGCAAGCTGATCACCGTTGCCGACGAAATCTCGGGCAACGCGTTCAACCCGCAAGGCAAGGAAGTCAAGCAGATGCTTGACGAAGCCGAATCCAAGATCTTCGCCATCGCCGAGCAGGGCGCGCGCGGCGCCCAGGGCTGGACCGCGGTGCAGCCGCTGCTCACGCAGGTCGTCGAGCGCATCGACGAACTGTATTCGCGCGAAAACCAGGGCGAGATCACCGGCGTGCCGACCGGCTTCATCGACCTCGACCGCATGACCTCGGGCCTGCAGCCAGGCGACCTGGTGATCGTCGCCGGCCGTCCGTCGATGGGCAAGACCGCGTTCTCCGTGAACATCGGCGAGAACGTCGCGATCGAAGCCGGCCTGCCGGTGGCCGTGTTCTCGATGGAGATGGGCGGCGCCCAGCTGGCCATGCGTATGCTCGGTTCGGTCGGCCAGCTCGACCAGCACCGCCTGCGCACCGGCCGCCTGAACGACGAGGACTGGCCGCGCCTGACGCACGCCATCCAGAAGATGAACGATGCCCAGCTCTACATTGACGAGACGCCGGCATTGAACCCGATCGAGATGCGCGCACGCGCGCGCCGCCTTGCCCGCCAGTGTGGCAAGCTCGGCCTTATCATCGTCGACTACCTGCAGCTGATGCAGGGTAGCCAGCCGGGCGACAACCGCGCGGCCGAGATCTCCGAGATCTCGCGTTCCCTCAAGGGCCTGGCGAAAGAATTGCATTGTCCGGTCATCGCACTGTCCCAGCTGAACCGCTCGCTGGAACAGCGGCCGAACAAGCGTCCCGTGATGTCCGACCTGCGCGAATCCGGCGCTATCGAGCAGGATGCGGACGTGATCATCTTCCTGTATCGCGACGAGGTCTACAACCCCGACTCGCCCGATAAGGGAACCGCCGAAATCATCATCGGCAAGCAGCGTAACGGCCCGATCGGGGCCATCCGACTGACCTGGATTGGCCAGTACACCAAGTTTGGCAACTACAGCGGCAACCTCGCCATCTACCAGGGCGATTAAGCCGATATTGCGCCTCCGTGGACCTTGTTGGTCCACGGCCCTCGCAGTCCCAAGAGTTTTACAACGGAGAGTTAAATGTTTGGACGCCTGATGCCCACTGAGGGCAAGTTTTTTGATCTGTTCAACCAGCACGCCGCTTTGTGCGTGAAGGGTGCACAGGAAATGGTTGGCCTGATGACCAACTTCGACGACCTGGAAAACCGCACCCACGCCGTGGAGAGCATCGAAAAACAGGCGGACAAGATCACCTACGCCACCGTCGACCTGCTGCACAAGACCTTCATCACCCCGCTCGACCGCGACGACATCCACAAGCTGATCACCCGCATGGATGACATCCTCGACATGATGGAAGACGCGGCCCAGACCATTTCGCTGTACGACCTGCACGCCGTCACGCCGGAAGCCAAGCGCCTGGCCGAACTGTGCCTGGCCGCCTGCCAGAAGGTCCAGGAAGCCGTGGCCCTGCTGCACGACATGGGCAACGCCCAGAAGATCGTCGCCATCTGCGAAGAGATCGACCGCTTCGAGTCCGACGCCGACCACGTGATGCGCGCCGCCATGTCGAAGCTGTTCCGCGACGAACCGGACGTGCGCAACCTGATCAAGATGAAGGCGATCTACGAGATCCTCGAGACCGTCACCGACCGCTGCGAAGACGTCGCGAACATCATCGAAGGCATCATCGTCGAAAACGCTTAAGTTTCCTAAGAATAAAAATAATTATGGAACATCTCACCATCAGCATCTACGTGCTGGGTCTACTGGTGCTGCTGGCACTGGTATTCGACTTCATGAACGGCTTCCATGATTCGGCGAACGCGATTGCGACCGTCGTCTCGACCGGCGTGCTGAAGCCCCAGTCCGCCGTCGCCATGGCCGCCTTCTTCAACTTCATGGCGATCTTCGTGGTCAGCATGAAGGTGGCGCAAACCATCGGCAAAGGCACCATCGACCCCCATGTGGTCGACCATTACGTGATTTTCGGGGCCCTGGTCGGGGCCATCGTCTGGAACGTCATCACCTGGTACTACGGCATTCCTTCGTCTTCCTCGCACGCCCTGATCGGCGGCCTGGTCGGCGCGGCAGTGGCCAAGTCGGGCACCGGCGCGCTGGTCGCGGCGGGCCTGTGGAAGACCGTCATCTTCATCGTCGTCGCGCCGCTGCTCGGCTTCGTGCTCGGCTCGATCATCATGCTGATCGTCTCCTGGGTATTCGTGAAAAGTACGCCGCGCAAGGTCGACGTCTGGTTCCGCCGCCTGCAGCTGCTGTCGGCCGCCGGCTATTCGCTGGGCCACGGCGGCAACGACGCGCAAAAGACCATGGGCATCATCTGGATGCTGCTGATCGCCGCCGGCTACACCAATCCGGCCGACGCGCACCCGCCGGCCTGGGTCATCATCTCCTGCTACGCGGCAATCAGCTTCGGCACCCTGTTCGGCGGCTGGCGCATCGTGAAAACCATGGGCCAGAAGATCACCAAGCTGAAACCGGTCGGCGGCTTCTGCGCCGAGACCGGCGGCGCGATGACGCTGCTGATGGCAAGCTTCTGGGGCATCCCGGTCTCGACCACCCACACCATCACCGGCGCCATCGTCGGCGTGGGCGCCTCGCAAAAGGCCTCGGCCGTGCGCTGGGGCGTGGCGGGCAACATCGTGTGGGCCTGGATCTTCACCATCCCGGCATCGGCCTTCGTCGCGGCGATCGCCTGGTGGATCGGTACCCACATCATGTAATCGCGGTCATCGACCACGACAAAAACGCCCGGCCAAGCGCCGGGCGTTTTTGTTCCGGCACCCGTAACATTTCCCGCATCCGGGTCAAGGCCCGAGCCAGGACAGCGCGCGCCCGGCCGCTTCGCCGATCTCGATGGCGTTGTACAGCACCAGCACCGCCAGCACGCCGGCCGCGACGGCCCGATATCCCTTGGGAAGCGTACCGAAACGTCGCGCGATGTCCTGGATGAGCGCCTTCATGATGTCCTCGCCGCCAATGGTGGGAAAATGTTGCTGCGTCAACTGATCATCGTGAGCATCCGGTTTCGGCACAAGCGTGCACGTCAAACGCCGTGCGGATCGGCGCGCGGGATTGCGGCATCCCTGCGCCACGGCGTTCGTCCGCCGCGCTGCCGCCGTGTCATACTCTGTTCCCGTAGCTTGAGGTGCTGGAATCCGGATGAACCTGCATATCGACAAGGCGATGCTGGCCGCACGCTGGCGTCGTGCGCTCGGCCGCCTGCGGCCTTTCCTCGCATTCGCGCGCCGGCGGCTGCCGATGCTGCTGGTGTGGCCGGCGCTCGCGCTGGCCGCGATCGGCGCGTTATGGACCTATGTCCTGCGCGACCTCGAGCATGAGCAGCATGACCGGCGGGTCGAGCTGGAGCAGCAGGTCGACGCCTATACGCGCAGCATGGTCGTCCGTGCGCGGCGCTCGATCGACGACACCGACCGCCTGCTGCTGCTGTTGCGCCACCAGTGGGCGCGCGCCGGCAAGCGGCTCAGCCTGGAGGGCACGATCGATGCGGGCATCTTCTCCGAGCAGTACATTTCCGCCGTGGCGGTCCTCGACCGCAAGGGGATCGTCACGACCTGCTCGCAGCCCGAGGTCATCGGCAAGTATTTCGGCAACCGGCCGTATTTCACCGAGCAGCAGAACGCTACCAGCGACAGGCTGTACCTGAGCGGCCCGCTCGAAGGCAAGCTGACGCACCAGGAAGTCGTCGCCTTCTCGCGCCCGCTGCTGACGCCGCAGGGGAAGTTCGACGGCATCGTGCTGGTCGCCGTCCTGCCGTCCTTCTTCACCCAGCACTACGCCGAGCCGGTCCTGGGCGAATACGGCTTCGCCGGGCTGGTGCGGGACAACGGCGCGGTGCTGGCCACCCGCAGCGGGAGCATCGTCCACACCAGCCACTCGCCTTTCCTGCTGGCGCCGCTGCCGGCCGACCGGCCGGTGGGCGTCGCGCGCCTCGATGGCCGGCGCTGGTTCGCGGACGGGCACACCCGGATTGTGGGCTGGCACCCGCTGCCGGACGTGGGGCTGGTCGGCATGGTGGGCGTGGACGAGTATGCGGCACTGGCGCCCTATCGCGCCAAGCAGCAGGCAGCCATCAACAACGCCTGGTGGAACACCGCCTGGCTGGTGCTGGCCGCGCTGCTCGCCACCAGCCTCCACGTGCACGCGAAGTGGAAGCAGCACCAGATCGAAATCATCCGCGCCACCTACCGCCGCGCGACCGAGGAAGCGGGGGAGGGCTTCTTCATCAACCGGCCGGTGCGCGACGCCCAGGGCGTGGTGCGCGATTTCGACATCGTCGACTGCAACCAGTTTGGGGCCGACATGTTCGGCAAGCATCCGATGCAGCTGATCGGGCACCGCCTGTCCGAGTTTTACCAGGGCGCGCTGTTCGAGGCGGCGTGCACGCGGCTGCGCCAGGCGCTCGAGACCGGCGTCTACGACCAGGAATTGCCGGTGCACCCGGCGCCGGAGCAGCCGCTGAAGGCGCAATGGATCCGCTACAAGGCGGTGCGCGCCGGCGACGACCTGGCGGTCACGGTGCGCGACATCAGCGAGAGCAAGGCGCATCTGTCCGAACTCGAGCGCAGGAGCAACTCGGATGCGCTGACCGGCCTGCCCAACCGCTACTGGATCCAGCACTACCTGCCGGGGGCGATCGCGCATGCGCGCGCGGGCGGACAGCGGCTCGCGGTGCTGTTCATCGACCTCGACGGCTTCAAGACCGTCAACGACGTGCTCGGCCATGCGGCCGGCGACGAATTGCTGCGCACCGTCGGCAAGCGCCTCACGACGGCGGTGCGCCCGCGCGACCATGTGGTGCGCCTGGGCGGCGACGAGTTCGTGGTGGTGCTGGAACAGGCCGGCAGCGTCGAGGATGTCGAACAGGTCGCCGCCCGCGTGCTCGGCGCCTTCCGCGACGGCTTTCACCTGCAGCAGTCGACCCAGGTCCTGAACGCATCGATCGGGATCAGCCTGTTCCCCGAACACGGCGACGATGCCCAGACCCTGCTGAAGAACGCCGACATCGCGATGTATTCGGTCAAGACCGGCGGCAAGGGCGCCTTCCGCTTCTTCCAGGCGCGCTTTTTCGAAGCCATCCGCACGCGCCTGGAAACCGAGATGGAACTGCGCCACGCCCTCGACCAGCGCCAGTTCGTCGTGCACTACCAGCCGCGGATCGACCTGGCCGCCGGCACGGCCTCGAGCATGGAAGCGCTGGTGCGCTGGGAGCGTCCGGGCAAGGGCCTGACCGGGCCCGACGGTTTCATCCCCCTGCTCGAGGAGACCGGACTGATCGTGCGGCTGGGCGAACAGGTCATCGACAACGTCTGCCGCCAGCTGGCCCACTGGGCGCGCGACGGCGGGCCGCTGGTGCCGGTCTCGGTCAACGTCTCGCCGCGCCAGTTCAGCCAGTCCGACATCCTGGCGCTGTTTCGCGGCGCCATCGAGCGCCATGGCATCGCCCCCGCGCTGCTCGAAATCGAGGTGACCGAGTCGTCGATGATGCAGGAAGGAATCGTGGAGTCGACCGTGTTCCGCCAGCTGCGCGAACTCGGGATCAAGCTGTGCATCGACGATTTCGGCACCGGCTACTCCTCGCTGTCCCAGTTGCAGCGCCTGCGTTTCGACGTCCTCAAGATCGACCGCGCCTTCGTGCTGCGCATCGAGAACCCGGAAGGCGACACCCTGATCGCCTCGATGATCGCCATGGCCCACGCGCTGGGCATGCGCGTGGTGGCGGAGGGTGTCGAGAGCCGGGCGCAGATGCAGCTGCTCAAGACGCTCGGCTGCGACGAAGGGCAGGGCTATTTCTTCTCGCGCCCGGTGCCGCCGGGGGAGCGCCAGCCGCAGGCCAATCGCGCGTTCGAGACAGTGGGCGGGACGAAGTCGTAGATAGCAGTTGTAGGGTGGGCACCTGGGCCCACGCGGTCTCACCGTTTGATTGGCGGCGCCAACGCGCGCGAGCCGCTAGGCTGGCTGTTTGCATATGCAAGCGCATATCCACCGCCGTGCCGCGTGGGGACAAGTCCCCACCCTACGGTATCGTCGGTATTTTTGCGCCCATGAGCAGTAACGTAGGGTGGGGACTTGTCCCCACGCGGTCTCGCCATCCGATCGACGGCGCCAAAAAGCGCGAGCCACCCTGCCCGCGAACCGCCTGTCGTCGTGCGCAACCAGGAATCCGCCGCCCGACCCCGTGGGGACAAGTCCCCACCCTACGCCTGCCTCACTGTTCGTGGGCGTAAAAAAACCTGCGGGCCTCTCGGCGCGCAGGTTTTCGGTAGGGCGTATAAACGCTTACAGCACGTCGCTCGCGTGATCCGCCAGGCGCGAACGCTCGCCGCGCGCCAGGGTCACGTGGCCGCTATGCGACCAGCCCTTGAAGCGGTCGACCACGTAGGTCAGGCCGCTCGAGCCTTCGGTCAGGTAGGGCGTGTCGATCTGGGCGATATTGCCCAGGCAGAGGATCTTGGTGCCGGGGCCGGCGCGGGTGACCAGGGTCTTCATCTGCTTCGGCGTCAGGTTCTGGGCCTCGTCGATGATCAGGAACTTGTTCACGAAGGTACGGCCGCGCATGAAGTTGAGCGACTTGATCTTGATGCGCGAGCGGATCAGGTCCTGGGTCGCGGCGCGGCCCCAGTCGCCGGCGTCGTTGTCGGACTTGTTCAGCACTTCGAGGTTGTCGTCGAATGCGCCCATCCACGGCGACATCTTCTCTTCCTCGGTGCCCGGCAGGAAGCCGATGTCCTCGCCGACCGGCACCGTCACGCGGGTGACGATGATCTCGTTGTAGAGCTTGGTCTCCAGCACCTGCGCCAGGCCGGCGGCCAGGGCCAGCAGGGTTTTACCGGTGCCGGCCTGGCCGAGGAGGGTGACGAAGTCGCACTCCGGGTTCATGAGCAAGTTCAGCGCGAAGTTCTGCTCGCGGTTGCGCGCGGTGATGCCCCAGACGCTGTTCTTGGCGTGGGTATAGTCGCGCAGCACCTGCAGCACGGCGGTCTTGCCGTTGATCTCTTTCACCTGCGCGTAGAAGGGCGCCTCGCCGCCGTTCTGCTCGAGGTAAACGAACTGGTTCACCAGCAGGCTGGGGATGAAGGGGCCGGTGACGCGGTAGAAGGTGGTGCCGTTGCGGGTGTCTTGCCACGACTCCATGTTCTTGGCGTGCGTGTCCCAGAAGTCTTCCGGCAGCTGATTGATGCCCGAATACAGCAGGTCGGTATCTTCCAGCACGTGGTCGTTGAAATAGTCCTCGGCCGGCAGGCCCAGGGCGCGCGCCTTGATGCGCATGTTGATGTCTTTCGACACCAGCACGATGGCGCGCTGCGGCTGCTCGGCGGCCAGGGCCTTCACGACGCCGAGGATCTGGTTGTCGGCCTTGCCGGTCGGCAGGCCTTCCGGCAGGGCGGGGCCGTTCTGCAGCTTTGTCTGGAAGAACAGGCGGCCCTTGGCGTCCTTGTTGCCCAGCTTGGCCAGTTCGATGCCGGCCTCGATGGCGTCGTCGTCGATGTCGGCGATCAGGGCGTCCAGCGTGCGCGAGACCTGGCGGGCGTTGCGCGCGACTTCCGACATGCCCTTCTTGTGGTCGTCGAGCTCCTCGAGCGTCATCATCGGCAGGTAGACGTCGTGTTCCTCGAAACGGAACAGGCAGGTCGGGTCGTGCATCAGCACGTTCGTATCGAGCACGAAGACCTTGGTGGCGCCGGCCTTGTCGGCCTTGCGGCTAGCCGAGGACTTGACGTTGACTTCGACCGGCTTGTGCTTGACCGGATGCGGCGCACCGATGTCGGTTTCGCGCAGTTTGGCGACCGTCTCCGGCTTGGCGGCACGCTCGGGTGCAGCTTGTGGGACCGGCACTGCGGCCAGCGGCGTGGCCTTGGGTTTGCGGGCACGGGTGGATTTCGCGGCGGGCACGGCCTTGCCGCTGATGAGGTCTTCGACCGGATCGGCCTCGACCGGCGCTGCGCTCACGGCGCGCACGGGAGACTTGCCGGGTTCGGCTTTGGGGTAATCGCTGACCGGCAGCAGGGTGGCCGGCTTGGTCGGGATTTTTGGTAGTGGCATCAGGTTCTCAATCTAGAAAAAGTGGAGGACGCCTCGCGCCAGCGCGTCGCGGGACGCGCTGCCGGGCGGGATCGATGCAACTGGAAAATACTTGGGGGCGCGGACCAGGGCCGGATGAGCACCGGCTTGGCAGGCAGCCAGATTGGAATGATGCAGGGATAAAACGCTTCGACTCAAAATAGGTGGTTGGACCAGCAGGTTGATCGACTGGAGCCATCCGTTCAGGGCTGGCTCTTCACAAATTCCAGCACTTCATCGACGTGATCATTGACTTTCACGCCACGCCATTCTTTCACCAATCGGCCTTGAGCGTCAACGACAAACGTACTGCGCTCGACCCCCCTGACTTTCTTGCCGTACATGTTCTTCATCTTCATGACGCCGAACTGGTTGCAGACCAGTTCGTCAGGGTCGGAGATCAGTTCGAAAGGCAGGCCCAGCTTGGATTTGAAGTTCTCGTGCGAGCGGAGCGAGTCGCGGCTGATGCCGTAGACCTCGGTGTTTGCGGCGAGGAACTCGTCGTGTTTGTCGCGGAAGGCCATGCTCTCGGTGGTGCAGCCCGGGGTATTGTCCTTCGGATAAAAATACAGCACCGTGTACTTCGCGGGACGGCCGCCAAGCTGGAAGGTCTGGTCGCCGGTCATGGCGGCGCTAAAGTTCTCTACGGTTGCTGCGCTGGGGCTGTCGGCCACGTGGATTCTCCTGGACTGGTATCGGGCTATCTATATAGCCCTCATCATAATCTGCGGCGCTGCGGGACGGTAGTACTTACGTAGTCCGGCCGCGGCGTCGACAGCAAATGGGGGCGAAAAATTGCCTTTCAACCACATTAGTCGAAATTTACACGAGAAGACCGCAGGAGGGTGGTTCGATTGGACGAGGGTGCAAAGGATATTTGCACAGGAGGGACTACAGGCAAATATCGTTTGCAATGGGATAGAACGTTGGGCAGACGCAGCGCTTTAATGAACGCCAGCATCACGCAAACTTTACGCGTGGGCACAGGGGCGCCCACCCTACGATCCTCATGGTTAGCCTAGAAGTACCGTAGGGTGGGCGCCCCGTGCCCACCGTTTTTCGTCACCCGGCTCAGGCCGGGTCGATGATCAGCGCCAGCGTCACCTTGCGTCCTTCGCCCATCAGCACGTTGTAGGTGCGGCAGGCGGCCTGGCTGTCCATGCTTTCCACGCCGGTGCGGCGCGCGGTCAGGCTGGCGATCAGGCGCGGGTGCACGAAGCGCTGGCGCTCCCCGGTGCCGAGGATGACGACGTCCGGCTCATCCAGCGCGATCTGCTCGAAGTGTTCGCTGGCGAGGTCCTCGAAACGCGTCACGTTCCAGGGGCGCGGCGGCGTCTCGGGCATCACGAGCAGGCTGTAGTTGAAACGTTCCGCATTGATTTCGACACCCGAAGCGTCGTAGCCGGTCACGGTCTGGTATTGTTGAGTGTTGTCGGAGTGAAGCTTCATGTCGTCGGTGGCTTGGGGCGGCATGCGCCGCGGTGATGGCGGGGAAGCGCCGCGCTGGGCGGCCATGGGGCACGATTATAAACTTTTCGCCGCGCAGGCCGTTTTCGCCGGCGATCTGTGCATGGTTGCGCAAACGAGGCGCTTTCGGCAGAATGGTATTTTTCGCACTGCAACATGCAGGCCAACCACGGGTGACAATGTGAGACCGATTCGCAAATCGAACAAGCTGGACGACGTGTGTTATGAGATCCGTGGCCCCGCGCTGGAAAAAGCGCGCCAGATGGAAGACGACGGCCACAAGCTCATCAAGCTGAATATCGGCAACCTGGCCGTCTTCGGTTTCGATCCGCCCGACGAGATCATGCAGGACATGATCCGCAACATGCACGGCGCCGCCGGCTACACGGACTCGAAAGGCCTGTTCGCGCCGCGCAAGGCGGTCATGCACTACACCCAGCAGAAGAAGATCGCGGGCGTGCGCATCGACGACATTTATCTGGGTAATGGCGCATCGGAACTGATCGTCATGGCCATGCAGGGCCTGCTGAACAACGGCGACGAAGTGCTGGTGCCGGCGCCGGATTATCCGCTGTGGACCGCCGCCGTCAGCCTGGCCGGCGGCTCGCCCATCCACTACGTATGCGACGAGCAGGCCGACTGGATGCCGGACATCGCCGACATGCGCAGCAAGATCACGCCGAACACGCGCGCCATCGTCGTCATCAACCCGAACAACCCGACCGGCGCCCTGTATCCGCGCGAGATCCTGCTCGAGATCATCGAGCTGGCGCGCCAGCACGGCCTGATCATCTACGCCGACGAGATCTACGACAAGGTCCTGTACGACGGCAACGTGCACGAGTCGATCGCCTCGCTGGCCGACGACGTGCTCTTCGTCACGCTCAACGGCCTGTCGAAGAACTACCGCTCCTGCGGCTACCGTGCCGGCTGGATGGTGATCTCGGGCGACAAGCGTCATGCGAAAGACTATATCGAAGGCCTGAACATGCTGGCCTCGATGCGCCTGTGCGCCAACGCGCCGGGCCAGTTCGCGATCCAGACCGCGCTCGGCGGCTACCAGAGCATCGACGACCTGGTGCGTCCGGGCGGGCGCCTGCTCAAGCAGCGCGACTTGGCCTACAAGCTGCTTACCGATATTCCGGGAGTGTCCTGCGTCAAGCCAAAAGCGGCGCTCTACATGTTCCCGCGCCTGGACCCGGCGATGTATCCGATCGCCGACGACCAGCAGTTCATTTGCGAGCTGCTGGCCGAGGAAAAGGTCTTGCTGGTGCAAGGCACCGGCTTCAACTGGATCGCCCCGGACCATTTCCGGCTGGTGTTCCTGCCCAATTCCGACGACCTGACCGACGCCTGCGGCCGTATCGCACGCTTCCTCGACGGTTACCGACGACGCCACGCGCGCTAGAACAGACACGAACCACATGAAACCCATCAAAGTTGGCCTCCTCGGCATCGGCACCGTCGGTGCCGGCACCTTCAACGTCCTGCAACGCAACCAGGAAGACATCCGCCGCCGCGCCGGCCGCGGCATCGAGATCACCATGGTCGCCGCGCGCAACCTGGAACGCGCGGCCCAGCTGACCGGCGGCCAGTGCCGCGTGGTCGACGATCCCTTCCAGGTGGTGGACAGCCCCGAGGTCGACATCGTCGTGGAACTGATCGGCGGCTATGAATTGCCGCGCGAACTGGTGCTGCGCGCGATCGCCAACAACAAGCATGTGGTCACCGCCAACAAGGCGCTGCTGGCGCTGCACGGCAACGAGATCTTCGCCGCCGCCCAGGAGAAGGGCGTGATGGTCGCGTTCGAGGCGGCGGTGGCCGGCGGCGTGCCGATCATCAAGGCGCTGCGCGAAGGCCTGACCGCGAACCGCATCGAATCGGTGGCCGGCATCATCAACGGCACCACCAACTTCATCCTGTCCGAAATGCGCGACAAGGGCCTGGACTTCGCTACCGTGCTGAAGCAGGCCCAGGAACTCGGCTATGCCGAGGCCGACCCCACCTTCGACATCGAGGGTGTGGACGCGGCGCACAAGTTGACCATCATGTCGGCGATCGCGTTCGGCATTCCGGTCCAGTTCGACAAGGCCCACGTGGAAGGCATCAGCCAGCTGCAGGCCGACGACATCCGCTATGCCGAGGAACTGGGCTACCGCATCAAGCTGCTGGGCATCACCCGCCGCACCAGCGCCGGCGTCGAGCTGCGCGTGCACCCGACCCTGATCCCGGCCAAGCGCCTGATCGCCAACGTCGAAGGCGCCATGAACGCGGTGCTGGTCGAGGCCGACGCGGTCGGCTCGACCTTGTACTACGGCAAGGGCGCCGGCTCGGAACCGACTGCGTCGAGCGTGATCGCCGACCTGGTCGACGTCACCCGCCTGGCCACGGTCGACCCCTACTGCCGCGTGCCGCACCTGGCTTTCCAGCCGAACCAGATGAGCGACGTGGCGATCCTGCCGATGTCGGAAATCACGACCAGCTATTACCTGCGCGTGTACGTGAACGACCAGCTCGGCGTGATGGCCGACCTGACCCGCATCCTGGCCGACGCCGGCATCTCGATCGACGCCGTGCTGCAGAAGGGCACCCGCGGCGGCGCCCGCACCGACATCATCATGATCACGCACCAGACGCGCGAGAAGAACGTCGATGCCGCCATCGAGCGCATCGAGGCGCTCGCTTCGGTCGTCGGCAAGGTCATTCGCATCAGGCTGGAAACGCTCAGCTGACCGGGCGCGCCGCCACGGCGGCCGGTAACGGAGGCCCGGCTAGCCGGGCTGTTGGTTCGGCCGCCAGGAGCGGGTGTTGTCCGTCAGGCCCAGGTCGGCCAGGTATTCATCGGCAAACTCGTCCACGCAAGCGCCAGTGACGGCGTCGTCCTCGTCGAGCGAGGCGGTGGTGAGCGCGAGTAGTTCCTGCTCGATGTCGTCGAACAGCGCATCGGGTGCGCCGCGTTGTGTGGTTTGGAGGTTGGGCGAATTCATCCGAGCATTCTACTCACGCTGCACTGCACAACAAGCCATACGCTGGCCGCCCTTGTCTTGTCTCAAGCGCGTTGAAGCGTGTCAATAAAGCTGCATTTGCACGGCGGACATTGCTTCAGTTTGCAAATTCCTTGTTCCCCCCGTCCTTTTTGCCTTGTGCCAGCGCAAGAAGCCGGCTGTCCTTGCGGAGGGTATCGCACCGCGCTACCGGAAGTATTACCATTCGGCCGGTGCCTTGTACCGCAGGAAATATAGATGTGCAAGCCAGGGCAGGTGTTGTAGATTACGCAGCGTCCGCTTACCGACATCTCGCATATCGAGCGCCCGCCTGACGAGACCCTGCTTTTCGAGACCACGCTTTTCGAGACCAAGAATGAGCCAATCGAGCCAGTTTTCCCTGCTGACCCAGCGCCGCTTTTCGCCCTTCTTCTGGACCCAGTTCCTGGGCGCCTTCAACGACAACCTGTTCAAGACGGCCCTGATGGTCGCGCTGACCTATGACGCCCTGTCCTGGACCACGCTCCCGCCCAGCCTGTTGAACAACCTGATCCCGGGCCTGTTCATCCTCCCTTACGTGGTGTTCTCCGCCACCGCCGGCCAGATCGCCGACCGGGTCGAGAAGGGCAGGCTGGCGCGCTTCGTCAAGCTGCTGGAAGTCGCGATCATGGCGATTGCCGCGATCGGCTGGCTGAGCCATACGCTGTGGCTGCTGATCGCAGCGGTGGTCGGCATGGGCGTGCATTCGACCCTGTTCGGCCCGGTGAAGTACGCCTACCTGCCGCAGCACCTGAAGCCCGAGGAACTGGTCGGCGGCAACGGCGTGGTCGAGATGGGGACCTTCGTCGGCATCCTGCTGGGCGAAGTGATGGGCGCCTTGCTGGTGGCCCAGCGGCCCTGGGGGATTGAGCTGGTCGCGGGCGGCAGCCTGCTCATGGCCCTGCTGGGCCTGGCGGCGAGCTGGCGTATCCCGGCTTCGCCGGCGCCGGCGCCCGAGCTGCGGATCAGCAAGAATTTCGTGGCCGAATCGGTGCGCAACCTGCGCTTTTCGGCCCAGAACCGCACCGTCTTCCTCTCGATGCTGGGCAATTCCTGGTTCTGGTTCTACGGCGCCCTGGTGCTGTCGCAATTCCCCGTCTTCGCCAAGGATTACCTGCACGGCGACCACAGCGTCTTCGTGCTGCTGCTGACCGTGTTCTCGCTCGGCATCGGCGCCGGCTCCCTGTTGTGCGAAAAGCTGTCCGGCCACAAGGTCGAGATCGGCCTCGTGCCCTTCGGCTCGATCGGCCTGTCGGTGTTCGGCATCGACCTGTACTTCGCCAGCCAGGCCTTCACGAATACCGTGACGGTGGACGCCTTCGCGCTGCTGGCGCTGCCGGGCACGCTGCGCATCCTGGCCGACCTGGTCTTGATCGGCGTCTTCGGCGGCTTCTTCATCGTGCCGCTGTTCGCCCTGATCCAGACCCGCTGCGACCCGAAGCACGTTTCGCGAACGATTGCCGGCATGAACATCCTGAACGCCCTGTTCATGGTGGCCGCCGCCGGCGTGGCGATTTTGCTGCTGGGGCAGGGCTTCACGATCCCGCAGATGTTCCTGGCGACGGCCCTGCTGAACGCCCTGGTGGCGATCTACATCTTCTCGCTGGTGCCGGAATTCCTGATGCGCTTCCTGGCCTGGCTCCTGATCCATACCATCCACCGCGTGAAGACCATCGATGTCGACCGGATCCCGGACGAAGGCCCCGCCGTGCTGGTGTGCAACCACGTCAGCTACGTCGACGCCCTGGTGATCGGCGCCGCCAGCCCGCGTCCGATCCGCTTCGTGATGGATCACCGGATCTTCAAGACACCCTTCATGGGCTGGATCTTCCGCACCGCCAAGGCGATCCCGATCGCTCCGGCCAAGGAAGACCCCTTCCAGATGGAGCGCGCCTTCATCGACATCGCCGAGGCCCTGCACCAGGGCGACCTGGTCTGCATCTTCCCCGAAGGCAAGCTGACCTCGACCGGCGAGATGAACGAATTCCGTAGCGGCATCGCCCGCATCGTCGAACGCAGCAAGGTGCCGGTGATCCCGATGGCCCTGCGCGGCCTGTGGGGCAGCGTGTTCACGCGCGACCCCGGCAACCTGTTCGGGCGTTCGTTCGCGCGCGGCTGGCGCTCGAAGCTGGCGCTCGCCGTCGGCGTGCCGGTGCCACCCCAGGAAGCAACGCCCGACTACCTGTACGAGCAGGTGCGCACGCTGCGCGGGGACTGGAAGTAGGGCGCTAAAGTAGGACGCTAACAAAGGGCGCTAACAAAGGGCGCTAACAAAGGGCGCGCGCTGAGGCCGCCCGGGCTGGCCGGGCGGCGGCAGCGCGCGTGGCGGACCGCGACAAATAACGTGTGACAAAAGCTTAAGAAATTTTCCTGGCTCTGGTATAATTGCTGGCTAGTCGGGGCGTAGCGCAGCCTGGTAGCGTACCTGCATGGGGTGCAGGGGGTCGGAGGTTCGAATCCTCTCGCCCCGACCATTAGAATCAAGTACTTGCAGCGAGAGCTGTAGGTGTGGACAGCACTGTATATTATCGACGCGATAATATCGGTGCTGTTTTTTTTCGCCTATCTCGGTTCGATCACCACCGCCCATTCCTGCGCGTAGGCCGGGCCAGCGGCGCCTCGTGGCTGGCTCTACCGTGTTCGCGCCGCGACATTCGAAAGTGAAAGTATGGACAACTTGAACGGATCGCTATAAGTTAACAATATTGCTTTATGAAAAGGGTCACGTGCAATCGGCATGTGACCCTTTTTATCTGTTTGAAGCCGGCTCATCGAAGCCAGAACCCCGATTCCTATGCCACGATTCTTCGCTTTACCCTTCCCATACTCGGACTGTGCAATTGCCAGTTTCAAAGACGCTGCGCAAGCTGCGCTAGCTGCGCAGAAGATCAGGTCCATCCTTGCTAGTGAGGACCTGGTCGTGCATGTGCTGACCCCCGGCAACCCAACGTCGATAGCCATCTACAACAGAAGCGCGCAGTTCGTGCATCGCGACGATTCCTTCAAGCTATTTTCCGGATTCGGGAATATCGGTGGACGATTCGTTTTTGGCGGAGCCAATTTAGCCGACGTTAGTAAGCGATCCGACATCAGCGGTAACGTAGGCCAATTCACCTATTTCAACGTCGAACAGGACGGCGTGAGAGCGGATACCGATCTGCTTGGCCACGGCCATCTGTTCGCGTCCCAGCACGACAGCTGCGCAGTGTTGAGCAATCGGCTCCACTTGCATACCTTGGTGTTAAAAGCGCTCGGCTTCAAACTAGAGCTGAACGATAAGGCGGCGCTGTCGCTGTTGTTCACCCTTGAGCCGTTCTTCTCGCAGCAGTACACCGGGCATGAAATGCTGACCCAAGGGGTGAGCGTCGTTCCAGTAAACAAGCGCGTGACGCTTAACAACGGCGTGCTTGCTCTGCAGCCCAAGGCAGCGCTGGAGTATGCGATAACAGCCGCACCCGACGACTATCAATATCTCGTCGATGTCGGGGTGCAGGAGCTTCTCGACAATACCAATGCAGTGCTCGACAGCTCGGCCTTCGGGGAAATTATCGTTGATTTGAGCGGCGGGAAAGATAGCCGCATGGTTTTCGGTTCGGTATTGAATTTCCCAAAGTGGCAGCAGCGAATCGGGCTGAATACGGTCGACATACCGAGCAACCAGGATCTTCCGATTGCATGTGGAATCGCTAATCACTTCGGCGGGAGTTTTCATCGTGGAAGCTTCCTGCCGCAGACGCCGATCTCGTTCGACGAGAACATGCAGATATGGCGCAGCTATTTTCACGGGCTGTATCACCGTATCGGCGCATCCGCTTGGACCTACGACGGCCGAAACAGGGATTCGATCTCGCTTTCTGGCGGCAGCGGCGAGATTCTGCGCACCGCCTGGGGCACTCCTTTGCGTCATCACCTAATGGCCGGTGACGACGCCAGCACGTTCGCGAGTCGCTTTGTCAGCAAAGTCGGGGCGCAGGGCCCGTTCGAACGCGAGCATCAGCAGCTCGTTGCTGAGCATCTTGCCTCAACGTTGGGCCGGCTGCCCGGCGCTACGCTGGGTGATAAGCTCGAGTCTCACTACCTGTTTTTCCGGAACCGCTCCCATTTCGGGCTTCGCGGCTTTGCACTCCACCACGAGCGGGCTACATGGTTCCCGTTGATGTCTGCCTCGCTGCTGAAAGCCGCGCACTCGATACCGTTTGGCGACCGTTCCTCCGGACGATTGATCCGGGACATCATGCAGAAGCTACACCCAGACCTTATGCGTATGCCGTTCGACGGCAAGGGTTTTGAGGGAAGTAATGGCCAACCGATCGATCTGAACACGAACCGCTCAGCCTGGGAAGACGCGATGAGCGAAAAGGCTAAGCGCTTGAACGCGAGCCGTGTTGGTCACAAGCCGACGCTGGTCTGGAGTTCGCTCAACGATGATGTGCGTAAGACGGCTATCCAGGCACATGAGGAAGCGCTGTCGATCAGTTCTTCCTACCGGGACTTCATGCCCAGCAATTTCGTTGATGTGCTGAACGGCCGGTTTGCAGAAAATCCCAAGAAATCGCTGGAAGTGGCGTCCGCGCTATTTGCGGTCCGCGATTCGATCAGCTGAGAGGCCTTGGCACACCATTGAGCGAGCTCACCCGGCGTCTGCGCCGCGTCGCTACCTTGTTCGTCATAGCGCGACGTACCGACCACATCACCGCCAGCCGGGTGGACCTGGCCCTGATCCAGCTACCCGCCATCACCTGGATGGAAGTGTCCTGCATGCTCGCGCTCAGCGGCGGGCCAGCGGATGTCGCGGCGCGGGTGCTATTCGAGCCAGATCGACGCCGCCCTGCTGATCAGCGACAGGCGACCCGTTGAGGGTTTGCAAGTTGCCGTAAACCCAACAACCGGAAAATGGCCTCATCACATCGAGGAGGCCACATCATGTACTTCATCTACTCGTGGGACCTGGGGCGGCTGCACAAGCACCAGTCGTTCGGCGACGGCGAGTGCGTCGCGCTCCCCCAAGCCGTCACGAACGTTGGCTACACAGGCTTCTGGCGGCCTGGCCCGCGCGTGGTCGACCTGTCTCTCCTGAACCCTGGCGCAGTAATCGCCAACTTCATGTTCGACAAGAAGCGCGGCGGCTACTTCCCGAACAAGCACGGCTATCACGCGGCGCTGTTTGTCGAATTCGGCGCATCCGAGGTTTCCAGCGGCAAACCGATAAGCATCAAAATGGTGGATCAGTGGCGCGGGCGAAAACCCAACCTGGTCATGGAGCGCGAAGTTTTAGGGCGCGGGAAGAGCTACGCCGAGGGGAACGCGTACCACGACTCTGAGAATGCCGACCAGTATTTCGTCATGGTGTACGCATGAAGGCCGCTATTCTCGCGCTCGGCCTGGCTTTAGCGCCGGCGCAGGCCGAGGTGATCGAATGCCCGGCGAAGCACCAGGGCGTGCCGCTGCTCGGGGGGAGCGTGTACGAAGGGCCGCAGAAGCAGTACGAGCTAATGGGGGAACTGAAGGAAGTGCGCAGCGTGCAGAATGGGTACTTCAGGTTCGACGCCGACAACGTGAAGTGGGTCGCGTGCTGGTACAGGCCGGGCGCTCCGGTGTGGCACCGGGTGCAGCCTGGAGTGACGCGCTGCGAGGTGCAGGAGCGCGGAGCTCTTGGTCAGCTCGCGGTGAAGGTCTCCTGCAATTGATCTTGCGGAAGGTGCTGATCGGGCGCGCCGGCCGCCGGTGGGGCCGGCGGCGTGTCGACGATCCGCCCGTCCTCGTAGCTGAACAAGTACACGTCGCCGTACGGCGTTGCGAGGTGGAAGTCCATCAGGGCACCAGCCCATTCTCGCGGAGGAAGGCCTGGCACGCGCGGCCGGTGGCCAGGTCTTCCTCGACGGCCAAGTTCAGCGCGACAAGATCTCGCTCAACGTCCGATCGAACCAGCCGGCCGGGTGAATCGGCGCCGTCGCCGCCAGTGGCGCGCGGTTTTGGCGGCGACCGGACAGAGGTCGTTGGGAAGCACTTGGCGTCGGTGCTGCGAGAATTGCCGGGCAAAGAACTCGGCAATAAGCTTGAGTCGCACTACCTGTATTTCAGGAACCGCTCTCACTTCGGCCTGCGTGGTTTTTCGTTCTATCATGAACGTCCGACCTGGTTCCCGCTTATGTCGGCGTCTTTGCTGAAGGCGGCTCACTCGATTCCGTTCTTCGAGCGCGCACAAGGTCGCGTAATTCGCGACGTCATGGCGCGCATTAATCCGGTTTTATTGGGCATGCCGTTTGACGGCAAGGGAATTGAGCGCAATGCGGCTAAGCCGGTCACGTTGAATACCGACCGGAGCGCATGGGAAGCGGCCACAAAAGAACGTGAAACCCGGCGTATCGCGAGCTTTGCGGGTCACAAAGCGACGATGATGTGGGGGCAATGGCCCGACTACGTACGCGATGAGGCGATTCGCGCGCATGAGGAGGCTCTGTCCATGAGTTCGACCTATCGGGATATGATGCCGGCGAGTTATATCGACCTGTTGCGGCACGAATTTGCCACCAAGTCCCGGCACTCGATGACAATGGCATCCGCACTGTTCGCGGTGCGCGACTCGATTTGCTGATGGGAAAGCTCGGCAGCCGTCGCGCTGTCGTTTGCGGATGCATCGACGTTCCACCCACCCGCTGCTCATTGGAGCGGACGCAAGGAGGTGACCTGAACGTCCATCAAGGTGCTGCCCGCCCTGGCGCGGGAATGCACGCACGCTCGCTAAGCTTAACAGGAGAAAACAGCGGGTGAATTCTCCTGCGCGACCAGGAAAATCAGGGGAAAATGCCAGCCAGAGCGCTGGCATTTTCATTTGCTTCGACCTTGCCGTTTTCAGTAACCCACTCCAACAAAGTTCCCTAAACTCATCAGTTTTTCGCGTTTGTTTCGACATCGCGCAATGTTGCTCACTGCGCGCGGCTTGTTCGTAATGGTCGAGCTCGATAGATTGGGCGTTCTGCCGGACGCCCGTCCTTATGGCGCCGGCACCACCACCAAGATATCAAGGAGCGCAAACATGAAGATGATGTTGCAGTCCCGGTCCGGCCCCATTTATCCAACCCCGCGTTCGTTCACGAGTTCGCTCGTGCAATCGCTTGCCGGCTCACTGGCAATGCTGCGGCGCTCGCCGCGCCGCTTGCTGGCTGCCGGCGCGCTGGCGCTGGCCGGCCTGGCCCTGCCGTTGAGCGTGCATGCCGACAACAAGGCGCTGTGGGATACGAGCCAGCAGTGGGTCGGGACCTGGGGCACCGCGCCCGCCGGGCCGCCGCTGCCGGCGCAGACGCAGACCTTCACCGACCAGACCCTGCGCCTGATCGTGCACACCAGCATCGGCGGCTCGCAGGTACGGATCCGCGTGTCGAACGAACTCGGCACCACACCGCTGCGCATCGGCGCGGCCCACATCGCGCTGCGCCAGAGCGGGGCCGACATCGTGCCCGGCAGCGACCGCGTGCTGACCTTCAGCGGCGCCACCGCGATCACGGTGCCGCCGGGCGCGCCGGTGCTGTCCGACCCGGTCGCCCTGAACGTGCCGGCGCTCGGCGACCTCGCCGTCAGCCTCTACCTGCCGGGCGAGGTGCAGGCCACCACCATCCACGGCTCGGCCTTCCAGACCAACTACGTGTCCCTGCCGGGCAACTTCACCGGCGCGGCCACGCTGCCGACCCAGCGCACCATCACGTCCTGGCCCTTCCTGACCGAGGTCGACGTCGAGGCGCCGGGTGCGGGCGCCATCGTCGCCCTGGGCGATTCGATCACCGACGGCGCCGTGACCACGATCGACGCCAACCGCCGCTGGCCCGACCTGCTGGCCGTGCGCCTGCAGACCACGCGCGACCAGGCTGCCGGCGTCAAGGTCAGCCCGGACGCGCCTTCGGCTTCCACGTCGGCCGCCCTGCAGGCGCTGAACAGCCGGCTGGGCGTGGTCAACCGTGGCATCGGCGGCAACCGCTTGCTGCGCGACCCGGGCGAGCAGCCGCTGTTCGGCCGCGCCGCCCTGGCCCGCTTCGACCGCGACGTCCTGGCCACCGCCGGCGTGCGCTACCTGATCGTCCTGATCGGCATCAACGACATCGGCCATCCGGGTACCGGTACCATCCCCGTGTCGGAAGCCGTGACGGCCCAGGACCTGATCGCCGGCTACCGCCAGCTGATCGCGCGCGCCCACGTCAAGGGGATTCCGGTCTATGGGGCGACGCTGACGCCGTTCGAGGGCACGGTCTTCCCCGGTTATTACACGCCGGAGAAGGAAGCGGTGCGCCAGGCCGTGAACAACTGGATCCGTTCCAGCGACGAATTCGACGCCGTGATCGACTTCGACCGCGCCGTGCGCGACCCGTCCCACCCGACGCGCATGCTGCCGGCCTACGACAGCGGCGACCACCTGCATCCGAACGACCTGGGCATGCAGGCGATGGCCAACGCCATTCCGCTCGATTTGTTCCGTGGCAGCGTGGCGGCGGCGCCGGCGGGCAGCAGAAGCGCAAGTGAGCTGACAAGCGTAGGAAGCGCGCCGCTTGGCTAATCCATACGGCGCGCGCAAGCGATCGGCAAAACCCGTACGGAAACGTCTTTCGCGTATTGGCTCAGTTGCAGGTGAGATCACAAGGCGCAGGTCATCAAGCGCTGAAACCGCGTGGACACAGGTGTCCAACCTACCAACCCGGCATCCGAGTGTGGCGCCGGTCAAATTCGTGCTCGCGCCTCCTCTCTTCTGTAGGGCTCGGTCTGCTTGAGCAGGCTGCAGACCGCATCGACGACCTGCTCGGGCAGCAGTTTTTCCAGGCAATCGTGATGGCCCTGGGGGCAGACGCTGCGTTCGCAGTTGCGGCAGTCGACGTCGTGGTTCAACACCCGGCTCGGGACCCGCCAGGGCGTGTGCTGCGGGTTGGTCAGGGCGTAGAGGTCGACCACGGGCGCGCCGACCGCCGCGGCGAGGTGGGCCGGGCCGGTGTTGTTGCTGACCACCAGCGAGGATTGCGCCAGCAGGGCGCCCAGTTCGCCGATGCCGAGTTGTCCGGCGAACGCGTGCATGGAGGCGTCGCCGGGCGGCGCGATCTGCGCGATCAGGGCCGCCTCGTGCGCGGCGCCGGTGAAGACCAAGGGACAGCCGAGCCGCTCGACGAGGGCCCGCGCGAGCGTGCGCCAGTGATGCGGCGGGTAGCGGCGCGCGGGGGCGCTGGCGCCGGGGTGCAGCACCAGCCAGCGCCCGTCCGGATCGATGCCGGCCCGCCGCAGGCGCTCGCGTACGGCGCCATGGTCGGCCTCGCTCGGGGTAAAGGCCAGGCGCTCGTCGGCGATCTCGGCGCCGACGTGGCGCACCAGTTCGAGCTGGCGCTGCACCTCGTGGCGGACCATGGCGCCCGGCTCGGGATCGGCGATCCAGTCGGTCAGCAACTGGTAGGGCTTTTCCCGGCAATAGGCCAGGCGCAGGGGAATGCCCGCGAGCTGGCACAGCAGGGCGGCCGGCAGCGCGCTCTGGCTGTAGCAGGTGAACACGACGGCGGCGTCGAAGCGCTGGCGGGCGAGCATGGCGATCCAGTCCAGGTGCCGCTCCGGTTCCAGCACCGCGCTGCTCTTCATCCAGGGCGCCTCCCAGGCGATGGCGGCGTCGACGTCGTCGAGGTAGGGCGCGAGCGCCGCCCCGGCAGGCGAACTCAGGAGAGTGAGGCGGCGTTCCGGATGTTGCGCGCGCAGGGCGCGCAGCGCCGGCGTGCACATCAGGACGTCGCCCAGCGCGTCGAGGCGCACGCACAGGACGTGCCGCGCCCGCGTCCAGGGGGAAGGAGAGGACGGGGAGGGCGTCATTCGTTCTCGTGGCTGGCGATGAGCACGGCGGCCGCATAGAGGTCGGGCGCCATGCGGGTGGGAATGCGGCGCGGGCCGAGGCGCCATTCGGTTTCGTTGCCGTTGTCGAGCAGGATGGTGCGGCAGCCGGCGCGGTTGCCGGCTTCCACGTCGTGCAGGATGTCGCCGATCATCCAGGACGAACGCAGGTCCACGCCATGCTCGGATGCCGCCCTCAGTAGCAGGCCGGGCAGCGGCTTGCGGCAGTCGCATTCGACGGCATAGGCGGCGACCGTGCCGCCGGGATGATGCGGGCAGTAATAATAGCCGTCGAGCAGCAGGTTTTCGCGAAACAGCAGGTCGGCGATCCGGTCGCCGACCGCGTGCATGGCGTCTTCGGGGAAGCGGCCCTCGGCGATGCCCGCCTGGTTGCTGACGACGAACAGGCGGTAGTCGAGCCGCACCAGCAGGCGCAGCGCGGCGCCGGCGCCGGACGCCAGGCGGATGCGGCGCGGTTCCACGTTGTACGGCAGGTTGTCGATCAGGGTGCCGTCCTTGTCGAGAAAGATCGCTTTCATGTCAGGGCCAGGAGGTTTCGCGCATCGGCAGCACGGTCAGTTCGGCGACCACGGTTTCGGGCGGCATGCAGAGGACCGCGCGGATGGCTTCGGCGACGTTCGCCGGGTCCTGGAGCTGGGCCGGGTCGAGTTCGGGAAAGCGTTCGAGCAGGAAGGGCGTGCGCATGCCGCCGGCGACGACGGCGGTGACGCGGATGTTCTGCGGACGCAGTTCGGCATGCAGGGCGTGCGAGAGCCCAAGCAATCCCCATTTGCTGGCGTGGTAGGCCGCCGCGTTGGGCCAGGCGCGCTTGGCGGCGGTGGAGGCGACGTTGACGATGTGGCCGCCGCCCAGCGTGCGCATGTGGGCCGCGGCGTGCTTGGCGAGGAGAAAAGGCCCGTTCAGGTTGGTGCCGATGACGCGCAGCCATGCCTCTTCGGACAGCTCGTCGATCGGCAGGGTGACGTCGGTGCCGGCATTGTTGACGAGGACATCGAGCCGGCCCATGGTGTCGACCGCTTCCTCGATCGCGCGGCGGGCCGCCGCCGGGTCGGCGACATCGAGGCCGATCGGGTGCACGCGTACGCCGGCTTCGCGCCATTGCGCCGCCGCGGCGGTCAGCGCCTGGGGCCGGATGTCGGCGGCGACGATGTCGGCGCCGGCGCGCGCCAGGGTCGATGCCAGCGCCGCGCCCAGTCCGCTGGCCGCGCCCGTGATGAAAACGGCCTGGCCGCGAAGCGATGCCGGGGTGTCGTGCTGCCTTGCTGCCTGCGCTACAAGCATGTGTGCTCCTGAAGAGGGTAAAAAAGTGGACATCCGCTAGACGGTGGACATACCGGTGAGGTCGCGCGCGCGCGTTTCGTCGAGCACGGCTGCGTAGATGGCGGCGGCCTGCTGGGCCACGGCGCGCCAGGTGTAGTGGCGGTAAGCGTGGCGCAGGCCTTCCTCGCCCATGCCCCGCGCGAGCGATGGATCGGCCTGCAGCCGGGCCAGCCGCTCGGCCAGCGCGCGCGGGTCGCGCGAGGGGATCAGGAAGCCGGTCAAGCCATCGACCACGGTGCTCTTGATGCCGCCGACCTCGGCGCCGATCACGGGACGCGCGCAGGCCATGGCCTCGACCGGCGTGATGCCGAAGGGCTCGTACCAGGGCGTGGTGGCGAACACGTCGGCGGCGCTGAAATAGTGGCGCAGGGCGGCGCGCGGCTGCTGGCCGACGAAGCGCACGTGTGCGGCGATACCGAGCTGCTGCGCGAGCGTGCGCAGCCGCGCCATCTCGGGCAGGTCGCGCCCGTCCGGACGTTCGTGGTCGCCGCCGACCACCAGCAGCTCGGCATCGACACCGTGGCGCTCGCGCAGCAGGGCGACGCCCTGGATCACGGTGTCGACGCCCTTGCGCGGCACCATGCGCCCGAGCTGCAGCACGACGAAGCGCCCCGGGGAGATGCCGAGCCGCGCGCGCGCCTCGTCCTGGGGCTCGGGCCAGAGTTCCTCGGGGTCGAAGCCGCAGGGCGCGATGCGGATGCGGTCGGCGGGGGCGCCGTACAGCTGCTCCATGTCGAGCCGGTCCTGCGGGCACTCGGCGATGATGCGGTCGGCGTGGCGCATCAGCGCGCTCTCGATGCGCATGCGCGCCGAGGGAAAGGCGTCGGCCGCCCCCTGGGCCAGGCGCCGCACGTGCCCGAGGGCGTGGAAGGTGATGACGAAAGGGATGCCGAGGGTGTGCTTCAGGTGCTGGGCGACCATGCCCGACATGAAGAAGTTGGCGTGGACGATGTCGTAGCCGGCATGCCGGCCCCGCGCGGCGCGGGCGCAGAAACGGGCGACGAAGCGCGAGAAATGCCCGATATGGGGCAGCATGTGTTCCTTCGGCACATAGTGCGCGGGACCGGCCGGCACGTGCACCACGCGCACGTTGCCGGGGCAGCGCACCAGCGTCTTTTGCGACACCGCGTCGCGGCGCGTGAAGACGTCGACCACGTACCCGGCCAGCGCCAGCTCGCGCGCCAGGTTGGCCACGTAGACGTTCTGGCCGCCGCAATCGATGCTGCCTGGCTGCGCCAGCGGCGAAGCATGGTCGCTGATGATGGCGATGCGGCGCAGCGGCGCGCCTGCCGGCGCCCGGGCGGGATGTTCGTTCAGTCTCATGCGTCCTCCGCTAGCCGCCGTGGCCGGTCACGTAACGCAGCGCGGCATCCCAGTCGGCGCTGAAGCGCTCGATCGAGAAGCGCTCCTGGGCACGGCGGCGCCCGGCCTGCCCGATGTCGCGCGCCAGCGAGGGGCTGCGCAGCAGTTCGCGCAGGCATTCGCCAAGCCGCTCGACGCGGGTGTCGGAATAGCCGTTGGCGCCGTCCTCGATCACGGTGGCCATCTCGGCGGTGGCCAGCGCCACCACCGGCATGCCGATCATCATCGCCTCGATGACGGACAGCCCCAGGCTGGAGTAGCGGATCGGACTGAACAGGAAGCGGTAGTGCGCGGCGAAGGCGGGCAGGCGGGCGTGCTCGATTTCGCCGATGCCGCCGAGCTCCTCGGCGGCCATGCCGACCAGGTCGAGCGGCAGCTCGGCGCGCGCGCGCAGGAACAGGTCGGGCCCCATGCGCCGGCCGCGCCGGCCGAGGTGGTTGCTGATCACCAGGCCGCGCGCGAGTTCGCCCCGGTAGCGCACGCCGTCGGGCACCAGCACGCCGTGTTCGATCACGCGGGTCGGCGTGCGGCCGTTGTCCCACATGAGCTCGTTGAACGGCGTGACGTGCACCAGCAGCACGTTCGGATCGTCGATCAGGTGGGGAGTGTCGGTCGGGTGGGCGCGCGGCGGGTCGTGCTCGAGGTAGATGCGGGGCAGGGCGCGCTGCGCCGGCGTGAGGAATTCGTATTGGTCCTTTTCCCATTGGTGGTCGTCCTGGAACAGGATGCAGTCGACTTCCTGGTCGCGCACGGCCGCCACCGGCAGGTCGTGCACGTTGTCGCCCCAGGGAATATGGCCGCAGCGGCCGCCGTAGCCGGGCGGACGGCCGGGTTTCGAGAGGACGAAGAATTCGTGCGGCGCCTGCGACAGGTAGTACAGGTAGCTGCCGTGGGTGTGCCAGGTAAGGACCTTGAGTCGGCGCATGGGAACCTCAGGTGAAACGGACGCGGTAGCGGATGGCCCCGGCCAGGCGCCAGAACACGGCCAGCGGAGGGATCAGGGCCGAGGTGACGATCATCTCGGCGATATGGGAGGCGGTTTTCGCGGTGCCGCGCAGGCGCGTCACGCACAGGCGCGCGGTCAGGGCTAGCCAGGCCAGGCCGGCCGCGAGCGCGACGCCGGCGCTGCCGGCCAGCAGCGTCACCAGCAGCGCGGCCACCGCCAGGTAGTGGTCCCAGCGCGGCATGGGCTCGATCCTGGCGCGGTACAGCTCGGGGTGTTTCTTGTAGAGCAGGGCGTCGAACACGGCCTTGCGGGTCTGCAGCAGGCTCACGCCCCAGGGCGCGGGGCGCAGCGGGTGCACGACCAGCGCGTCGGGCGCGCGGGCGATGCGCGCACCGATGCCGAGCAGGCGGAAATACAGGTCGCTGTCTTCGCGGCAGGGTTCGGTGAAGCGCTCGTCGAAACCGTCCAGCCGCTCGAGGATGCTCTTGCGGCAGAAACAGTTGGCCGCGACGAACTCGGCGGTTTCCAGGCGGCGCGCCTCGCGCTGGTAGTCGGTGAGCTTGCGCGGGACCGGCATCTCGATGCGTCCGCACAGGACGTCGACCTGCTCGTCGAAGGCGCCGAGGCCCTGGGCCAGCCAGGTGACCGCGGGCACGGTATCGTCGTCGGTGAAGGCGACGATCGGCGCCTGGGCCGCGCGCCAGCCGAGGTTGCGCGCGGCGGCCGGGCCATGCTGGCCGGAATTGGCCAGGTAGACCAGGCGCGGCCCGCGTTCGACCGTGCGTGCGCGCCAGCCGGCGACCAGGTGCAGGGTGTTGTGGTTGGGCTCGTCGTCGACGATGATGACTTCGTAGGCGCCGGCCGGCAGCGTCTGGCGCGTGAGGGCGTCGAGGCAGCGGTCGAGCAGGTCCATCCGGCCGCAGGTTGGCACCACGACCGAGACCGCTAGCGTGCTGCTGGTCGTCGCTGCATTCGTTGTGGTCATCCTCGTCTCCATGTCGATTGGTCGCCAGGGCGGAGCGCCAAGGCGGCGGGGGGCCTACCTCGCGATGTCCTTGTCCATGCGCTGCTGCAGCAGCCACAGTCTTGCGTACATGCCCTTGCGGCGCAGCAGCTCGGCGTGACTGCCCTGTTCGACGATGCGGCCGCGGTCCATGACGACGATGGCGTGGGCATTGACGATGGTGGACAGCCGGTGCGCAATAATCAGGGTGGTTCGATTGCGCGACAAACGGTCGAGTTCCTGCGTGATGGCGTGCTCTGAATCTGAATCAAGGGCCGACGTCGCTTCGTCGAAGATCAGGATGGGCGGATCCTTCAGGATGGCGCGGGCGATCGCGATGCGCTGCTTTTCTCCGCCGGAAATGGTGACGCCGCGTTCGCCGACCGGCGTGTCGTATTCCTGCGGCAGCGAGACGATCAGCTCGTGCACGTGGGCCGCGCGGCAGGCGGCCACCACGTCCTCGTGGGTGCTGCCGATGCGGCCATAGGCGACGTTGTTGCCGATGGTGTCGTTGAACAGGGCGGTGTCCTGCGGCACCACGCCGATCGCGCGGCGCAGGCTGGTGGCGCTGACCGCGCGGATGTCCTGGCCGTCGACCAGGATGCGGCCGTGCGCCGGATCGTAGTAGCGCAGCAGCAGGCGGGCCAGCGTGGACTTGCCCGAGCCGCTGCGCCCGACCACCGCCAGCGTCGTGCCGGGTGCGATGCGCAGGCTGAGGTCGACCAGCACCGGCCGCGCGGGCTCGTAATGGAAGCTGACGTGCTCGAACACGACTTCGCCTGGGCCCATGCGCAACGCCGGCGCACCGGGCGCGTCGCTGATTTCCGGACGCTCGCGCAGCAGTTCGAACAGGCGTTCGGTGTTGACCCAGGCGTCGCGCGCCTCGCGGTAGACGAAGCCGAGGGCATTGAGCGGCAGGCAGACCTGCAGCGCGTAGGCGTTGATCAGGACCAGGTCGCCCACGCTCATGCGGCCCGCGATGACCGCCTGTCCGGCCAGCAGCATGATCGCGCCCACGCCCACCGCGATGACGGCGCTCTGGCCCACGTGCAGGCTGAACAGGGCGCGCTGGTTGCCGACGCCGGCCTCGCGCCAGTCGCGCATGATGGCCGCGAAGCGCTGCGCCTCGAGCGCCTCGTTGGTGAAGTACTTGACCGTGTCGTAGTTGATCAGGCTGTCGGCCAGGCGCCCCTTGGCCGTCGAGTCCAGCTTGTTGACGCGGCGCTGGTAGAGCACGCGGCGCGCCGTGAACACCAGGGTGAAGCCGGCATACAGGAGGAAGGTGACGAGGATGATGCCGGCGAAGCCGGCCGCGTAGCGGCTGAGCATGATGGCCAGCACCAGGCCGATTTCGACCAGGGTGGGCACGATGGTGAACAGGCCCACGCCGAGCAGGAAGGCGATGCCGCTGGTGCCGCGGTCGATGTCGGGCAGCAGGCTGCCGAGCTTTCGCCGGGCGTGGAAGCGCGGACCGAGGGCATGCAGGTGGGCAAAGGTTTTTTGCGCGTAGGCCGACACGGCGGCCAGCGTCACGCGCGCGAACAGCAGGTCGCGCCATTCGTTGAACAGCGTCGACGAGAAGCGCAGCAGGGCATAGCCCGCCAGCAGGTGGACCGGCAGCTGCGCGGGCAGGCCGCCCTGGGGGAAGGCGTCGATGATGCGCTTGAGCAGCAGCGGCACCGCGACGGTGGCGAGCTTGGCGACCAGCAGCAGGACCACGGCCGCGGCGATGCGCCAGCGGTAGCGCGCGAGCACCTGCCACAGCTCGGCGCTGATGCGTGTGTCCGCTGGCTTGTGGTCGGCGCTGCCCGTCATCGCTCGCGTCCCGTGGTGGCGTGCTCGTTGGACTGCGCAAGCACGCGCTCATCGCGTTCGATTGCTGTGATGGCTCAAATACTGCTCGGTTATTTCGAGCGGCTTGCCAGCCGGGATGAAATAGATGGCCGCGGCCAGTGCCGGAACCGGGAGAAACCGCTCATGCATCCGGCCCGCGCAAGCCCCGATCGGGGCCGGGACGCGCGCCGCGGGCTTGACGCGGCCGTGTGAAGACACCACGATGTTGCCCAGTGTGAGAAGGACTCGTCCTACACGGAGCCTAAGAAAAACCGGGGGAGGGAAGCGGGCGGCAAGCCGCGCGGACAAAAAAAACCGGCCGCCTCGCGGCAGCCGGTTGAGGAAGCCCGGCTGGCGCCGGCGCTTATGGGAGCGGGTAAAACCGGCGGCTTATTTGCGCGAGAAGCCGGTGTCGTCGTCCATCTTGCGGTCGCCCGCGAGCTTGTTCGCGCCTGCCGGGCTCTTCGGATAGCCGCCGGCCGCGTCGTTCGAGTCGTGCACCGGATTGGGTTCCTGCTGCATGCTGGCGCCCGGACGCCAGCGGTTGGTTTCGGTGGTCGGGCCGCTATTGCCCGGGCTGCGCGGCAGGCCGCCGGTGGTGTCGTTCGACTTGTGCATTTCCGCATGGCCCTCGGTGCCCATCTCGCGTCCTCCGGCGCCGGTCTGCGAGCCGCCGCGGTCGGTGCTTTGCTGGGCGCCCTGGGCCGTATCGCCCTGCATCGAGCCGCGCGGGGGCTGTTGCATCGCCCGCATGGCTTCCTGCTGCACCCCGTGGTGGTGGCCGAGCGAGCCGCCCTGCAGCTCGGGCTGGCGCGGATCCTGCGGGTTCATCCGCTGCGTGGCCTGGGTATTGCCGGCGTGTTCGCCTTCGCGATGCAGCAGGTCGGTGCCGCTGTCGGCAGCACGGTGCCCGACCGGCTGTTCGAGCTGGCCATAGGCCTGCGAACGCTGCTCCATCTGCACCTGGTGGCTATCGGTGATGCCCTGCTGCGGCCCGCTGCCGCCGCTCTGCTGGGTCTGCATCGAGCCGCCCGGCAGGTCCCAGCGGCTGCTCTCCTCGGTCCAGGGGCCGGGACCGGTGCCGCTTTGCTGCGTGCCCATCTGGTCGATGCCCTGGCGCCCCTGCTGCTGCGAAGCACCCTGCGGATAGGTGTGGTCGAGCGGCGCATCGGGGCCGGTCTTGCCCTTGGCGTTCTTGTTCCACTTCTCGTTGCCGCCGTTGTTGGTCTGGTTGTTCATCTCGCTGCGTTGGTTCGCGTCCATGTCGTTTCCTTTCAAAAAAACGTGTTCGCTGGCGGGGCGCGGAGGCCCTGTGCGCCGTTGGCGCCGCCTGATCCTGCCATGATGCGCGCCCCTTCCGACATCCAGTATAGGAAGACGCAGCGGTAGTGTGTAGGACTAGAACTGATGGGTATTTTTGTCGAGCGGCAGTACATTTCGTAAGTGCATTTTCTCCTTCCTTAAGTCCTACAAAGTCATCTGAAAACGTCCTATACCCTCATCCAATTGCCCTGCCTAAGATGATTTCAACCGGGCGCTCATCGGCGAATTGTGGATGGGCACCAGGTACACCTGCCGCAGGACGCGGCGGTTTTACAAGTGAACAGGGAGAACATGATCATGGCTAACCAAGGTAACAAGCAGGGCGGCAACCAGTCCAACAGCCAGAGCAGCGGCACCCGTAATCGCGGTTTCGCTTCGATGGATCCGGCGCGCCAGCGCGAGATCGCCAGCCAGGGAGGCAAGGCGGCGCACCAGAAGGGCACTGCCCACGAATTCACTTCGGAAGAAGCACGCCGCGCCGGCAGCATGAGCCACGGCAACCGCCAGTCGGCCAGCGCCGGCTCGTCCAGCGGCTCGCGGACTTCGTCGAAGAGCCGTAGCTCGAAGTAAGGGCAAACGGGGCCGCAAGCCCCGTTAACCAAGGCCGTGCCGGCAGCACGCGCCTCTTACCGCCGATCGGGGCGGTAGGCAAACACACCGCAGGACCGGAAGACGGGGAGCCCAGTGCTCCCCGTTTTCTTTCCAAAGATACACACAATTCAGGGATGGGATCAGGTAGAATCGCTGCGCCTTTTCAACCCAAACTGAGGAACATCGTCGTGAAAGAAGCGGTCATTCGTCAAGTCAAGAGCATGTCCATGTCGTGCGATCGCGTCGGCAATACGCTGCTCGCGAAATTTTCCACGCAAGGCGCGAGCGACGTCTGCCTGCACATCCCCGCCAACATCGTGTTCTGGCTGATCAAGCACCTGCCGGTGAACCAGGACCCGACGCTGCAGGCGCCGCCGCCGCCGCCGCAGGTCACCCAGTTCGACTGGCAGAACCCGAACAATCCCAAGGCGATCAGCCTGAACTGCCGCGAACTGCCGGGCAAGCTGCGCATGGCGTTCAACCTCGACCGCAAGCCGAACCTGGTCCTGGTGCTCGACCGCAGCAACGTCGAACTGCTGCGCCAGATCCTGGTGATGTACAGCCGCGAGCTGATCGACCTCGACGCCTGATCCGATCCCGCCGCAGCGCCGGCAAGGGAGCGTGGTAAGTCCGTGCAGCAGATCCGCGCGTTAAATCCGCGTGTTAAATCCGCGTGTTAAATCCGCGTATTAAATCCGCGTATTAAATCCGCTATCATGCTCCACTTCGTGAACAGGCCAACAAAGGATCAGCCATGCCTATCAAAATCAGCCAGCATTTCGACTCCGGCGCCATCGAGGTGGTCGCTTGCGAGAATGCGAAACAGATCGACCTGAACCTGCGCCGCGACAACAACGCGGACATCCACCAGTGGTTCCACTTCCGCCTGCAGGGCGCACGCGGACAGGCCTGCACGATCCGTTTCCTGAATGCCGGCCAGGCAACCTATCCGAAAGGCTTCGAGGACTACCAGGTGGCGGCCAGCTACGACACCGAGAACTGGTTCCGCGTGCCGACCAGCTTCGACGGCCAGGTCATGACCGTCAACCACACCCCCGAGCTCGACAGCATCTACTACGCCTACTTCGAGCCCTACACCTGGGAGCGCCACCTGCGCCTGCTGGGCGAAGTGGCCGAGAACCCGATCGCGCGCGTGATTGATATCGGCACCACGGTCGACGGCCGCGACATGAACCTGGTCGTGATCGGCAACCCTAACGCCGAGAAAAAGATCTGGGTCATCGCGCGCCAGCACCCGGGCGAGACCATGGCCGAATGGTTCGTGGAGGGCATGATGGATGCGCTGCTCGACGACGCCAACCCGATCGCGGCCAAGCTGCTGCAGCGCGCCGTGTTCTACGTCGTGCCGAACATGAACCCGGACGGCTCGGTGCGCGGCAACCTGCGCACCAATGCGGCCGGCGCCAACCTGAACCGCGAGTGGATGACGCCGACGCCCGAACGCAGCCCGGAAGTGCTGTGCGTGAAGAACAAGATCCACGAAACCGGCGTCGACATGTTCTTCGACATCCACGGCGATGAAGCCTTGCCCTACAACTTCGTGGCCGGCAGCGAGATGCTGGCGGACTTCACCCCGGAGCGCCTGGCGGAGCAGAACGCCTTCATCGAGCGCTACATGGCGGCCAGCCCGGACTTCCAGAACGTCTACGGCTATGCGGCCAGTAAGTACAACGAGGAACTCTTGACCCTGGCCTCGAAGTACATCGGCCACACCTTCAAGTGCCTGTCGCTGACCCTGGAAATGCCGTTCAAGGACAACGCCAACCTGCCGAACCCGCATACCGGCTGGAACGGCGCACGCAGCGCCGCCCTGGGCGCCGCGATGCTGCAGCCGATCCTGCAGACGCTGGACTGATCGCCGGCACATGGGCGTCGAAATCGAGCGCAAGTTCCTGGTCGATGGCGAGGCCTGGCGCACGCTCGGCGCAGCGACCCTGCTGCGCCAGGGCTATCTGAGCGTGGATCCGGCGCGCACCGTGCGCGTGCGCATCGACGGCGAACGCGCTTTTCTCACCATCAAGGGCAAGAGCGTCGGCGCCAGCCGCGGCGAATGGGAATACCCGATTCCCGTGGCGGACGCGGCGCAACTGCTGGACGGCCTGTGCCAGCAGCCGCTGGTCGAGAAGGTGCGGCGCCGCATCGCCGTTGGGCCGCACACCTGGGAAGTCGACGAATTCCTGGGCGCCAATGCCGGCCTGGTGGTCGCCGAAATCGAACTGGCCTTCGAGGACGAGGCTTTCGACAAGCCCGACTGGATCGGCCGCGAGGTGACCGGGGACACGCGCTACTTCAATTCCAACCTGATTCGCCACCCTTATTCGCAATGGAAAGATTTGGCATGACCCTGATCACGCGGCGCACGGCGCTGGCCCTTGGATTCGCATTGATGTTGCCGGCAGGCGCCAGCGTGGCAGCCAATCTGGCTGCCGAGCCCGCAAAACCCGCGGCCAGCTACTTCCCGCCGGCCGGCGAATGGGCGCGCAAGACGCCCGCCGAACTGGGCATGGACCCGGCCGCGCTGGCCGCCGCCGTCCAGTACGCCCAGTCGCACGAGACCGAGCGCGCGCTCGATTTTTCCGACCAGGAAAAAACCTTCGGCAAGCCCCTGGGCTCGCTGCCGACGCGCCGCGCCCACACCAACGGCGTGGTCATCTATAAAGGCTATGTCGTGGCCGAGTTCGGCGACACGCAGTTTGTCGATCCCACCTATTCTGTGGCGAAGAGCATGCTGGCGACGGTGGCCGGCGTGGCGCAGCGCGACGGCCGCATCGGCGCGCTCGACGAGCCGGTGGCGAAGCGCGTGAACGATGGCGGCTATGCCTCGGCGCGCAACGCGCAGGTTACCTGGAAGCAGCACCTGCAGCAGGAAACCGAGTGGGAAGGCAGCCTGTTCGGCAAGAATGCCGACTTCATCGGCAAGGAAGCCTTCGGCGCGGGCGAGCGCAAGCCGCGCGCGCTGCAGGCGCCGGGCAGCTTCTACGAATACAACGACGTGCGCATCAACCGCTTCGCACTGTCGCTGCTGCGCGTGCTGGACAAGCCGGTACCCGAGGTGTTCCAGGAGCAGGTGATGGACGTCATCGGCGCCTCGAATACCTGGAAATGGGTGCCTTACCACAACAGCTACGTGGAACTGAACGGCAAGCAGGCGCCCTCGGTCAGCGGCGGCACGCGCTGGGGCGGCGGCATGTGGATCAACTCCTGGGACATGGCGCGCTTCGGCTACCTGTGGCTGCGCGGCGGCCAGTGGAATGGGCGTACGGTCGTGCCGGCCGGCTACGTCAAGGACGCCTTGACGCCGAGCGCCCACGGTCCGGACTACGGCTACCTGTGGTGGCTCAACACCAAGGGCAAGAATTTGCCGGGCCTGCCGGCGAACGCCTTTGCCGCGCTGGGCGCGGGCAGCAACACCATCGTGATCTCGCCGGACCACGACCTGGTCGTGGTGTGGCGCTGGCATGCCGGCAACCCCGCCGAGTTCGCCAAGCGGGTGATCGCGGCGATCCGCTAAAAAAAATAGAGAACGAAAAAAAACGCCCCTCGACTGCGCGAAGCAGTCGAGGGGCGTTTTCTTTACCTCTCGTTCTAACCTACGCTTAGTGGAAGTGCTCGGTCCCGGCCGGGGTGTCTTCCGGCATTTCGGCGTGCACGAGCTCGCCCGTCGGGTCGGCGAACAGCGGCGCGCCGCAGTCGTCGCAGTACTCGACCACGTAGCGCTCGTTGATGCGCTTGACGTGGGTGACGCCGGCCTCGTTCAGGTAGGCGATGATCTCGTTGACCGGCGTGAGCGGCGGCGGCAGCGCGCCGCCGAAGCCCGCGCCTTCGATCGGCGTGCCTTCCTCGTCTTCCTGGCCGTACAGCGGCCAGACGATGCCGTACACCACTTCCGAACTCTGGCGCATGGTGAAGCCGACGCGGTATTCGTCGATCTGGCCGTCGGCCGCTTCCTCGCCGAAGCCGGCGATCACGGCGCGCAGGTCGGACGGTTCGACGTCGAGCGTGTTGGTGAGATAGTGCACGGCGGCGCGGATCGAAACCGGGCGGATCAGCTTGTCGGCTTCGCGGCAGGCGACGTAATAGGCTTCCGGCAACAGCAGCTCGACGCCGCAGCCCGGCAGCAGGCGCGCGACGTTGGCCGTGGCCTGGTCGCGCCAGGCCAGCAGCGCGTTGTTGCGCTCGGTTTCGAAGACGAGCTGGTGCTGCGGCTCCTGCCAACGGAACAGGGGCGCGCCCACGGGGGCGACGATGGCCACCAGCAGGTAGCGGGTGTCGGCCAGGAAGGGCGCGGTCTCGGGCGCGCGCACGGCTGGCTTGATGCTCGAACCCTTGTGCGCGGCCTGGGCCAGCTTGTGCGTGAGCGCATAGGTTTCGGCATGGCTGCGCGGCAGCTGGTCGATCGCGTACAGGGTCGGGGCCATCGCCATGCGCGTGCCTTCGGCCAGCAGGTGGGCCTCGAAATGCGCCGACAGCGTGGTCAACAGGTCCTGCGGAATGGTGCCGGAACCGATCGAAAAACGGGTCCAGGCCAGGATCGGCGCGGCCACGAGCAGGGCTTGCCAGGCAACATCCTTGCCGTCCTGCTGTTCCACCATGGTCGACGATTCGCTGACCGCTTCGACGCTGTCCATCAATACGTCGTAGGCGGCGAGATCGTCCTTGAACAAGGCGTTGAGCGCGGCGTCGATGCTGTCCTGGTGGTTAGTCTTGAGCAGCTTTTGCAGTTGCGTATCCAGTTGCCGTTCCCAGGCCCGTTCTTCGACGCGGCTGGCGGACTGCACGATGGCTTGGGCAATGCTGGAGAGACGCTGGCTGTCTGCAGAGAGTTTGTGGGATGAATCTTTGGAGGGACGACGCATGGCGCTGAAAGAGTCTCTTTGTAAATAGGTGAGGAACGAAGTCCAAGGGAAGCACTGGTTTATTCTGGCGGATGGGATTGCCATGGAAAAAAGCGGCCGGCAAGGCGCAAACCACAGCCATACCGTGTGGTATGGCGAGGATTTGCAACGCAGCAGGGCGTTTTTTTCCGGGCCAAGACGGCCGCCATGAATAAATCAGTGCTTCCTAAAGGGTCATGATAAACCCATATCCCCGGTATTGTAGTTGATTCGGCCACATGCCACGAACACAACGGCAGACCTGCCGTCAACATGGACCCGCATCCTGGCCCGCATCCTGTTGTGTAAAGCGCACGTGCGCGCTGTTTTGCCGCGTACTCAGCCATGGTTCTCGCACAAAACTTGCCAAACGCGGCAATAGAAATCATAATGCGAATCGTTCTCATTAAACTTACGCGATCCCCGCTCCGGCGCCAGGACCTGACGGCACACCAATAATATGAATAGCAAAGCAGCTCCAGCAGTGCAGCAAGCCACCTCTTTCATTCGCAGCCGCAAGCACGCACGCAGCGCGGCCCCTTGCCTGACCGGTTCGGCGCTGGCGGTGCTGGCGACCCTGGCGGCGCCGGCGGCGCAGGCCGAAGGCGGTTACAAGGACATCGATCCGGCGATTCCCGTGGTCGAGATCAATGGCGCCGCGCGCAACGCCGTCCAGACCCCGGTGATGTCGAGCTCGGACAAGTTCACCGCGCCCCTGCTCGATACGCCGAAGTCGGTCACCGTCATCGGCCAGGAAGTGATTTCCCAGACCGCCGCCGTGTCGCTGGCGGACGCGTTGCGCACCGTGCCGGGCATTACCATCGGCGCGGGCGAGGGCGGCAACCCGGTCGGCGACAACCTGTTTATCCGCGGCTACAACGCCCAGACCGACACCTATGTCGACGGTATCCGCGATTCCGGCTCGCAGTCGCGCGAGATCTTCAACCTCGAGCAGGTCGAAGTCGTGAAGGGGCCGAACTCGGCCTACGGCGGCCGTTCCTCGGCCGGCGGCGGCATCAACCTGGTCAGCAAGAGCGCGCAGGCCGACAATTTCTCGAACGCCAGCGTCGGCGTCGGCAGCCACGACTATCGCCGCGTGACCGGTGACATCAACCGCACGCTGGGCAACAACGCCGCCTTCCGCCTGAACGTGATGGCGCACGAAAACAACGTGGCCGGCCGCGACGTCGTGGGCGGCGACCGCTGGGGCATCGCGCCGACGGTCACCTTCGGCCTGAACGGTCCGACCAAGGCGATCCTGAGCTATTACCACCTGACCACTAGCGAGATCCCGGACACCGGCATCCCGTTCAACAATCCGTTCTCGAGCGGCCCCAACGTCGCCCGTAACGGCAACGGCACCCCGGTGAATGTCGACCGTTCGACCTTCTACGGCCTGGCCAACCGCGACTTCCGCGACACCAGGACCGACATCGGCACCGTCGACCTGCGCCACGACTTCGGCGGCGGCCTGGTGCTGCGCAACGTGACGCGCTACGGCAAGTCGAAGAACGACTACGTCTGGACCCAGCCCGACGATTCGAAGGGCAACGTGGTCCTCTACGGCACCGTCTGGCGCCGCGCCAACACCCGCTTCACCGACACCGAGACGGCCGCCAACGCGACCAGCCTGTCGGGCAAGCTGGTCACCGCCGGCATCAAGCACAGCTACAACGTCGGCGTCGAGTTCAGCAAGGAAACCACGGAGCGCGGCACCTTCGTCTTCACGCCGGGCACCAACAACCTGCTGACCAACAACACCGTCTGCGCGACCTCGGGCGCGGCCACCGGCTACAACTGCGCGCCGCTGAACAACCCGAATCCCTACGATCCCTGGGTCCATACCCGCAGCGTGGGACCTGCCCTGAACGAGATCGAGACCACTACCCGCGCCGTCTACGCTTTCGATACCATCGAATTCAATCCGCAGTGGATGCTGAATCTGGGCGCGCGCTGGGATGACTTCTCGAGCAAGCTGAACGTAAGCAACGCGCCGGCCTCCAACGCCCGCGTCAGCAGCAGCTTCGACACCTACCAGGCCGGCCTGGTGTTCAAGCCGTCCGCCAACGGCAGCATCTACGCCTCCTACGCCACCTCGGCCACCCCGCCGGGCAACGACGGCGGCGACGGCCTCGATGGCTTGACCGTGGCGGTCCAGAACCTGGAGCCGCAAACGAGCAAGAACTTCGAACTCGGCACCAAGTGGGAAGTGCTGAACGGGCGCCTGTCGCTGAACGCCGCCATCTTCCAGAGCAAGATGGACAATGCCCGCGTCACTTCGCCCGACGGCACCAGCCAGAACGTCGGCAAGAAGGAGCTGAAGGGCGTCGAGCTGGGCTTCTCGGGCAAGCTGACCAATGCATGGCAGGTGTTCGGCGGCTACACCTGGCTGGACGCGATCGTCAAGGACAACGGCTACCTCAACGTGGCCCCGAGCGGCAGCCCGGCGGTGTACCAGCCGTCGCCGTACAACGGCAACGTGTTCCCGACCACGCCGAAGCAGAGCGCCTCGCTGTGGACCTCGTATGCGTTCACCAGGGACATCAGCGCCGGCATCGGTATGAACTATGTCGACAAGGTCTACGCCAACGTCAACAATACCAAGTATGCGCCGGCCTACACCCGCTTCGACGCGATGGCCAGCTACACGGTCAACAAGAACGTGTCGCTCCAGCTGAACATCCAGAACCTGGGCGACAAGGTCTACTTCGACCGCGTCTCCTCGCCGCACTATGCGGGTGTCGGCGCGGGCCGTTCGGCAAGCCTGACCGCGAACCTGAAGTTCTGATGGAGGGGCCTGGCTCCAGGCAACCAGTCATGAATGCGTAGTTTTGCACGGCCCTCCTTGCTTGAAGCGGGGAGGGCCGTGCTGTTTTCGAAAGGAAGCGACAAATGATGGTGCACATTCCCGGCGTCCTGAACCCGGAACAGGTGGCGCAGATGCGCAAGCGCCTGGCAGAGACCGACTGGGTCGACGGCCGCGCCAGCGTCGGCCCGCAGGGCGCGCAAGTGAAACGCAACCGCCAGCTGGCCGAAGGCTCGCCGCTGGCCGTCGAGCTGGGCGGCATCGTCAGCGCGGCGCTGATGGCCAACCCGCTGTTCTTCTCGTCGGTGCTGCCGCTGCGCATCCTGGCGCCTTACTTCAACAGCTATGGCGGCGGCGAGCACTACGGCCTGCACGTGGACGGCGCGATCCGCGCCCAGCGGCCCGGCATGCCGCCAGTGCGCGCCGACGTCTCGACCACTGTTTTCTTGAGCGATCCGGAGGATTACGAGGGCGGCGAGCTGGTGGTGGTCGACGCCTACGGCACCCACGAAGTGAAACTGCCGGCCGGCGACGCCATCGTCTACCCGGCGGGCAGCGTGCACCAGGTGCTGCCGGTCACGCGCGGCGAGCGCATCGCTTCGTTTCTGTGGACCCAGAGCATGGTGCGCGACGACGGCAAGCGCGCCATGCTGTTCGAGCTCGACACCAACATCCAGAAGCTGCGCGGGACGTATGGGGAATCGGATGCCACGGTCGGGCTGACCGGGCATTATCACAACCTGCTGCGGATGTGGGCCGAGGTGTGATGCGGCCGTGCGTGTTCATCACGGCTGCTTGAACGCGTGGACGGCAGAGCCGTCCACCCTACGGGTCTAACTCATCCCATCTCTATCAGAACGAATAATCCACCCGCGCGTACATCGAGCGGCCGTTGATGCCGAACGGGCAGGTCTCCCAGCAGTGGGTGAAGCCCATCTGCGGGAAGGGGGCGGCGCGCTCGGGATCCCAGCGCGTCGGGTAGGTGTCGAACAGATTGTTCACGCCCGCCGAGACGCTGAGCGCCTTGCTGAACGCATAGCGCCCCGTCAGGTCGACGATCCACTTCGCTTCCCAGGTCTGCACGAAAGGCGCCGTGAAGCCCTGGCCCTGCACCTCGCCGAAGTAGTTGGCGCGGCCGGTCACGTTCCAGGCGCCGACGGTGTAATCGGCGGCCACGACGTGGTGCTGGCGCGGCTGGCCGCGCTCGATCAGCGTCACCTGGGCGTCGTCGAACAGCTGGGCGCCGCTCAGCACCGGCGACTGCGAGTGACGATCCTTGACCTTGGTCTTGTTGAAGCCGAGCTGGCCCGACAGCACCAGGGTCGAGCCCTGCCCGCGCGTGGTGTGCTGGGCCACCAGGTCGAAGCCGTCGGTCGTGGTGTCGATCGCGTTGGTGAAGAACTGGGCCTGGCCCACGCGCAGCGGCTCGAGGATGGCGCGGATCGGGCAGGCGGCCGGCGTCGCGCAGGCGCCGGATTCTGGCGCGATATTGCTCGAGAAGACGATGCGGTCGTCGATATTCGTGCGGTACAGGTCGGCGGTGACCGAGAAGTTCTTCGCCGGACGCAGGACCAGGCCGATGCTGGCGTTCTTCGAGGTTTCCTCCTTCAGGGGCGCGATGCCGAAAGCCTGGGTCACGGCGCTGTTCTCGCGCGCGGTGAGGGTCTCGGTCAGCACGCCGGCATTGTTCAGGTTGGTCGACACCGAGCTGTAGAACTTCTGCTGCACGCCCGGCGCGCGGAAACCGGTGGAGACGCTGCCGCGCACGCCGACCACCGGCGACGGATCCCAGCGCGCGCTCAGCTTGCCCGTGGTGGTCGAACCAAAGTCGGAATAACGCTCGTAGCGCACTGCGCCGCCGACCGAGACCTGGTCGCCGAACTTGCGCTCGAGGTCGAGGTAGAGGGCGATGTTGTGGCGCGCCTCGTCGACCTCGGTGCCGGGCGTGTAGCCGGGGAAGCCCTGGATGCCCGAGGCGGCGATCCCGCCGGTACGGTCGCGGATGATCTTGGCGGGGTTGTTGGTGCGGCCGTACTGGTAGGACACCGGGTCGCCGGCCTCGATCTCGTAGCCGTCGCGGCGCCATTCGAAGCCGGTCGCCACGTACAGCGGCGCCCCCGCCAGCTGGACCGGGCCCTTGAAGTCGAGGTTGAAGGTGGTCTGGTTGAACTTCAATGCGCCGGTGTCGGCCTCGAGCGGCGACTCGCGCAGGTTGTCCTCGTAGTAATAGCTGACGTTGATCGAATTACGCTCGTGGAAAGCCAGCTCGCTGCGGCCGTGGTTGACGCTGGCGTCCATGCTCCACTCGCGGCCCAGCTCGTGCCGGTAGCCGAAGGCCAGCGAGGCGTCCTTCACCGTCGTGATGATGTTCGGCAGGTAGCCGTTCGGATAGATCTCGGGCACGGTGCGCGCATCCTCGGCCGGGCGGAAGAAGCCGCCCGAGTCGCCCTTGCGCCGCGAGGCGCCGCCGAACAGGTAGAACTCGCCGCCGGTGCTCGGCACCGGCAGGGCCGAGTTCAGCCACAGGTAGGCGTCCTTCGCGTTGCTGTCGCCGATGCGCTGGGTCACGCGCGGCGGATCGACGCGCAGGGTGTCCGGGCCGGCGCGGTTGGTCTCGTCGCGTTTGCGCCCTTCCATCGACAGGTTCAGGTAGCCGCCGTCGCCGCCCAGGGCAAAGCCCTTGTGCACGCTGGCGGAATAGGTGTCGCCGTCGCCTTCATCGGTGGTGCCGATGTTGGCGCTGAGCTGGCCGAGGTCGGCGCCTTTCTTGAGGATGATGTTGATGACGCCGGCGATCGCATCCGACCCGTACTGGGCGGCCGCGCCGTCGCGCAGCACCTCGATGCTCTGGATCGCGGACAGGGGAATGGCATTGATGTCGGTGCCGGCCGAGCCGCGCCCGATGGTCTGCTGCACGTTCACCAGCGCCTGCTGGTGGCGGCGCTTGCCGTTGATCAGGACCAGCAATTGGTCGGGGCCCAGGCCGCGCAGGGTGGCGGGACGGATGATGTCGGTGCCGTCGCTGATGAAAGTGGTGCTGAAGTTGAACGACGGGTCCAGGTCCTGCAGCACCTTGCCCAGTTCCTGCATCCCGGTCGACTGCATGTCCTTCAGGTTGACCAGGCCTACCGGCACGGCGGTGTCGAGCGCGGTCTTGGCCTGGGTGCGCGAGCCCAGCACGATCACCTGGGCCGTCGGTTCGGCTTCCTGGGCCAGCGCGGGCGCGAAGGCCGCCATGATCGAGGAAGCCAGCAGCGCGCGTCGTAAGCTTTGTTTCTTCATTCTTGTTCGTCCCCTGTCTTTGTTACGCCGTCAATTGTGTCTATGTGTCATTTGTAACGACAGCTCATCATAACTGGATGTTATGCATTGGCAAGCTTTAGTTATGCTGCATGGAAAGGCATGGACGGCGTGCTACACCTGCAATTGTTCGCTTGACAAATAGGGGCGGAGCGGCCTGCGTCGCGCCAGCGACTGCAGGCGTGCTAAAGGAAGAAGCCGGGAACGGCGAAGCTGCCGCCACGGCGGGCTGGACGGCCCGTGGCGACGGTCGGGGGGGGGCGGGCGCCAGGCGCCCGTGGGACATCAGCGGCGCAGCAGCAGCATGCGCGCGTAGACCAGGCGCACGCCGAGGTGGATGAGGGCGCCGACCAGGGCGAAGACGCAGGCGGCGATCGTCGGCAGCACGGCGCCGAAGGTCCAGGTCATGCCGAGCACGAAGCCGAGCACGTATTCGGCGCGGTAGATCGGGTAGAACAGGGCGACCACGAACACCGACAGGGCCATCAGGTCTGTGGCGTCGTGCTGCCCGGCGGTGAACAGGGTGGCGAGCAGGGCGCCGAACAGCAGGGCGCCGATGAAGGCGCCCTTGATCCGCGGCGCGCTGGCCGGGTCGCCCGCGCGGCGGCGCTCGATGCGCCCGAGCAGGTACCAGGCAAGCAGGGGCAGGGTAAGGAGCCCCCACCAGTTCGACAGGGCGGGCATGCCGGGGTCGGCCAGCAGGTGGTGCGCGGGCACGCCGCCGTCGAGGTGCTGCCAGCCCAGCAGCAGGGCCATGATGGCGGTGATGACGATCGTCGCTGTCGTACGCATGCGGCCTCCCTGTTTGTGTGGGATCCATTTTCCTGATTATTGGTTCAGTTTCAAGGAAAACCGGGTATGCATGTGCGAGCGGACCTGATAGGTCTGCTAGTTCATCACCTGTGTCCGCGATGTCATGATTGCTTTTCTTATATCGTTCATGCGCCCCACGGGCAATGCGCTGCCAGGCGAGATGGCGAAGCGGCGTCATGTAAAGCCGGGCGCGTCCCTCCGTTTCTTCACCAGGAGCTCGCATGGCCAATCGCACCTATCTGTTCGCATGCAACCAGAAACCGACCGGCAAACCAGCGCCCGGCCGCATCATCATCGGCCTGTCAGAGTGGAATTACGACATTCCGCTGGCCTATCGCATTCTCGTCTCCGCCAATCCGGAAACCTGTTTTTCGTCGATCTGGACCGAGCCCGCGGATCCTTCCGTCGTGCCGCAACACATGGCCGTGGTAGGGGAGTCCGCGCCTGGTCTTGCGCGCCTGAAGGAGGTATTCACGCGCATCACGCTGCCGCAGGCCCAGCGCGTGATCAACGCATCGCTGGAATTCCTCGACCGCCCCGACCGCAAGCTGGGCTACTACTTTCTTGAGCCGGCCGAGCTGTTTGCCATGGACGACAATGAAGAGATTCCCGAGCTGAACCGGAAGCTGTGCGCTTCGCTGGCCGCGCTCGACGAGGAAATCGACGCTGCCGTCGCCGCGATCAATGCCGGCAGCGAAGAGGGCCTCCAGGTGTTTCGCGATTTTGGCTTCGGCAACTGGTCGACGGTGCTCTATTACGACATCGACGAACCGCGTCCGGCGAGCGCATGAAAAAAGATGCCGCGCGGGTCATGCGCACCGGAGGCCGCAGGGTAGGCAGACCCTGCCGGCGGCCTGGCGCCCGTTACCTGGCCGTACTGTAAAGCTGGCGAGCTCATTAGAAGCGTATGATCGTTTCAGAGGCTGTCAGGCTGAAGCCGGTTCGATCTATGCTCAAGGAGAACAACCATGCGTGTTTTCATATTGGCGGCGGCAAGTGCAGTGTGCCTGCTCGGATGTGCGACCCCACAGGACCGGGCACTGGCCCAGCAGGCGCAAGTGGAACGCATGATGGCCGACTACGGGCCCGCATGCGCGCAGGTGGGTTTTACGCCGGACACCGACCCCTGGCGGGAGTGCATTCTCCGCTCGGCCGGGCAGGACGGCCGTGCCCGCGGCGGCGTATCGACCTCGATTTTCGGCGGCGTGGGCAGTGGCGGGCGCGGCGGTATTGGCATCGGTATCGGCATCGGACGCTAGCGAACGCCGCGGGGAATAAGAAAAGAAAAAGGCCGGAACCTCTGCGGGTTCCGGCCCTTTTTGTTACCCGTTCAGGCTCCCCTGCGGGGCGCCTGAACGAAGCTCCCTTTACTGCATTACGCAGCCAGCAGCTGGCGCAGCACGAACGGCAGGATGCCGCCATGCTTGTAGTAGTCGACTTCGATCGGGGTGTCGATACGCAGCAGCACTTGCACTTCCTGGGTCTCGCCGTTTTCGCGGTGGATCACCAGGGTGGCCAGTTGTTGCGGCTTGATCTCGCCTTCCAGGCCCTTCAGGTCGTAGGTTTCCTTGCCGGTGATGCCCAGGGTCTCGACGCTGTCGTTGCCGATGAACTGCAGCGGCAGCACGCCCATGCCGACCAGGTTCGAGCGGTGGATACGCTCGAAGGAACGCACGATGACGGCCTTCACGCCCAGCAGCTGGGTGCCCTTGGCTGCCCAGTCGCGCGACGAGCCGGTGCCGTACTCTTCGCCGCCGAACACCATGGTCGGGGTGCCTTCGGCCACGTACTTCATGGCCGCGTCGTAGATCGACATCTGTTCGCCGGTCGGCTGGTGGATCGTGATGCCGCCTTCGACCGCGGAACCGTCGGCCTTCGGCGGGATCATCTTGTTCTTGATGCGCACGTTGGCGAAGGTGCCGCGCATCATGATCTCGTGGTTACCGCGGCGCGAGCCGTAGGAGTTGAAGTCGGCCTTCAGTACGCCGTGATCCTTCAGCCACTTGCCTGCAGGACCGTCTTCCTTGATCGAACCGGCCGGCGAGATGTGGTCGGTGGTGATCGAGTCGCCGAACACGCCCAGCGCGCGGGCGCCGGTGATGCCGGTGGCGGCCGCTTTCGGGGTCATCTCGAAGTCGGCGAAGAACGGCGGTTCGGCGATGTAGGTCGATTCCGGCCAGTTGTACACCTGGCCTTCGGTCGACGACACGCGCTCCCACAGTGCGCCCGGGTTGCCCTTCACGTCGGCGTAGTTCTTCTTGAACACTTCCGAGTTCATCGCGAAGCGCATCAGTTCGCCCACTTCCTGCGACGACGGCCAGATGTCGCCCAGGTAGACGTCGACACCGTTGGTGTCCTTGCCGACCGGCTCGGTCATCAGGTCGCGGGTCATGTTGCCGGCGATCGCGTAAGCGACCACCAGCGGCGGCGAGGCCAGGAAGTTCGAACGGATGTTCGGGTGGATACGCGCTTCGAAGTTACGGTTGCCCGACAGGACAGCCGAGGCGACGATGTCGTTCTGCACGATGGCCGCGTTCAGTTCCGGGGTCAGGTCGCCGGCGTTGCCGATGCAGGTGGTGCAGCCGTAGGCGGTCACGCCGAAGCCCAGCTTTTCCAGGTAAGGCAGCAGGCCGGCGGCGGTCAGGTACTCGGTCACGACGCGCGATCCCGGCGCCAGCGAGGACTTGATGTGCGGAGCGACGGTCAGGCCGCGCTCGACGGCTTTCTTGGCCAGCAGGCCGGCAGCCAGCAGCACGCTCGGGTTCGAGGTGTTGGTGCACGAGGTGATGGCGGCGATCAGGACGTCGCCGTTCTTCACGCGCACGCCGTTGGTGGTCTCGTAGACCTTCGACAGGTCTTCGGCCGACTTGTTGAAGCCGTTCTCGGTGGTCGGCTTGCTGAACAGTTCGGTGAAGGTGTTCTTCACGTGACCCAGCTCGATACGGTCCTGCGGACGCTTCGGGCCTGCCAGCGACGGGGTGACGGTCGACAGGTCGAGGGTCACGACGCGGGTGTAGTCGATTTCGCCTTCCTGCGGGACGCCGAACATGCCCTGCGCCTTGTAGTAGTTCTCGAAGGCAGCCAGTTCTTCTTCGGTACGGCCGGTGCCGCGGAAGTAGTCGACGGTGGCTTCGTCGACCGGGAAGAAGCCCATGGTCGCGCCGTATTCCGGGGCCATGTTGCCGATGGTGGCGCGGTCGGTGGTCGACAGCGAGCGGGTGCCTTCGCCGAAGAATTCGACGAACTTGCCGACGACTTTCTCTTTACGCAGCAGTTCGGTGATGGTCAGCACCAGGTCGGTCGCGGTGCAGCCTTCGCGCAGCTTGCCCTTCAGGTTGACGCCGATGACGTCCGGGGTCAGGAAGTAGACCGGCTGGCCCAGCATGCCCGCTTCCGCTTCGATGCCGCCCACGCCCCAGCCGACGACGCCGACGCCGTTGATCATGGTGGTGTGCGAGTCGGTGCCGACCAGGGTGTCCGGGTAGTAGGTGTCGCCATTCTTCATGACGCCACGCGCCAGGTATTCCAGGTTGACCTGGTGGACGATGCCGAAGCCCGGCGGCACGACGCCGAAGGTGTCGAATGCCTGCATGCCCCACTTCATGAACTGGTAGCGCTCGTTGTTGCGCTGGAATTCCAGTTTCATGTTCAGGTCCAGCGCGCCCGGCTCGCGGAAGTGGTCGATCGTGACCGAGTGGTCGACGACCAGGTCGACCGGCACCAGCGGCTCGATCTTCTTCGGATCTGCGCCGGTCTTGGCGGCGACGTTGCGCATCGCGGCCAGGTCGGCCAGCAGCGGCACGCCGGTGAAGTCCTGCAGCACGACGCGGGCGACGACGAACGGGATCTCGTCGGTGCGCTCGGCGGTCGCGCCCCAGTTCGCCAGCTGGCGAACGTGTTCTTCGGTGACCTTCTTGCCGTCGCAGTTACGCAGAACGGACTCGAGGACGATACGGATCGACACCGGCAGGCGCGACAGGTTCACGCCCAGGCTTTCGCCCAGCGCCGGCAGCGAATAGAACTGGCCGGACTGGCCGCCCGCGAGCGGGAAGTCCTTCAGCGTGTTCAGGGTGTTGCGAGACATAAGCTCTCCTTCAGTAGGGGTCTCTTGTTATTGCTTCACTAATACGTAATCAGCAACGGTAGGGTGACGCGCAGTGGTGGCGCTTCTGTGCGTCAGCTTTTCTTTTCGTCCAGCCCGGCCGTGACGAGCGGCTTGGCCTGGTCGGCGTTCTTGCATTCGTTGGCCAGCTGGCGGTTCAGCTTCGAGTCGAGCAGGATGCCCTTCGACGGGATGCCGATCCAGACCAGGCCGTAGTTCTTGTTCTCGAAACGCAGCGCGCCGGTGGTGGTGCCCACCCGCGCCAGGCGGTGCAGGCGCTTCTTCCAGCGCAGCGCGATGTTCGAGTCGTCCTTCTCGTTCGTGTAGATCGTGATCTTGTTGCCCAGCTCGCAGGCGTAGTCGGTGACCCGGGTGTCGGTGATGTCCGGTTCCGGTTCATCGATAGGAGAAGTAGCCGCAGCAGCAGCGGCTGCCGCCCCTGCTGCTGCCCCCGCGGCGGCCTTCTTCGCCTTCGAGGACTTGGTCTTGGCCTTGGACTTGAGGACGTCGGCCGCTTTCGGGTGGTTCTTTTCGGTTGCGGCCGATGCCGGCGCGGCGCACAGGCCGAAGGCCGCGAGCACGAAGGTACCGGCGGCGAGGAGGTGTTTGACTGGGGTGGCCATCAGTTGGATTCCGTTTGGTTGACGATTGCCGCCGCGGATTCGGGCAGCGCCAGGCCGGCCAGCTTCGCGCGCTGCAAAACGGTCCAATAATATCGGTAGCTGGCGCGGTCGTGCAAGCGCCCATGCTGAGCGATCGGTCCCCAGTTCACGGCCATCGCTTCCTGCAGGATGTTGGTGGCTTCGTTCACCTCCGACAGCCTCGGCGTGAACGCCTTCAGGATCGGCTTGATCTGGTCCGGATGGATGCTCCACATGCGCGTGAAACCGAATTCGGCGCCAGCGCGTTGTGCGTCGTTGGCCACAACCGCGCTGTCCTTGATTTCGGTCGTCACATTATGCGAGGCGACCTTGCCGTGCGCATGACATGCCGCAACCATCTCCAGCTTGGCGCGGACAACTAATGGATGCGAAAACTGTCCAGGCGTGCGCATCGCGCTCGCCGGTACCGCGCCGTAGTGGGCGGAGACGAAATCCATGATGCCGAAGGACAGGCATTCGACCTGGGGCAGGGCGGCGATGTCGTAGGCTTCGCGCAACGCCCCGTGGGTCTCGATCAGCACGTGCACCGGCAGCGCGGCGCGTCCGGCCGGCACCGCGGCGCGGTTGATGGTCTCCAGGGCGCGCCGCACGTCGGCCACGCCGTTCGGCTTGGGCAGGACCACGTAGGCCAGGCGGTTCGCGGCGGCGCCGACGATGGTGGCGACGTCGGTGTCGAAGAAGGGGCTGTCGATGTCGTGCAGGCGCACGCCGATGCGGTTGTGGCGGTTGTCCTCGCTGTTGAGCAGATCCGCGACGAGCTGGGCGTGCGCGGCCTCGTTGCCGGCGGCGGCGCCGTCCTCGCAATCGAAGGTGATGTCGAACAGGGGACCAAGCTCTTGTTGCAGGGTCATCGACTTGCGCATCAGCTTCTCGGAGCCGCAATAGTGGTCGCAGGCGGGAAGCAGGAGCGGCTGGCGTTTGCCCTGGAATAAAACCTCGGAAGGATGCATGTGTGTTTCGGTAGAGACGCTGGCGGGAAAAGAAGAAGCCGTCGTGCCCTTTTCAGGGGCACGACGGCTGCGGCGCACGGTCGGCTTGGCCGGTTCCATGGGCGCCGCGTCGTGGTTTAGGCCAGCAGGTGTGCCACGCCTTCACGCTCTTCGGTCAGTTCCTTCAGCGTGAGGTTGATGCGCTCTTGCGAGAACTGGTCGATCTCCAGGCCCTGGACGATCTTGTACTCGCCGTTCTCGGTGGTGACCGGGAAGCCGAACATCACGCCTTCCGGAATGCCGTACGAACCGTCCGACGGTACGCCCATGGTGGTCCACTTGCCATTGGTGCCCAGCACCCAGTCGCGCACGTGGTCGATCGCCGCGTTGGCGGCCGAAGCCGCCGACGATGCGCCGCGCGCGTCGATGATGGCGGCGCCGCGCTTGCCGACGGTCGGCAGGAAGGTGTCGCGGTTCCAGGCGTCGTCGTTGATCATGTCCTTGACCGACTGGCCGTCGACGGTGGCGAAGCGGTAGTCGGCGTACATGGTCGGCGAGTGGTTGCCCCAGACGACCATCTTCTCGATCGCGCCGACCGGCTTGCCGGCCTTGGCGGCCACTTGCGACAGGGCGCGGTTGTGGTCCAGGCGCAGCATGGCGGTGAAGTTCTTGGCCGGCAGGTTCGGGGCCGACTTCATGGCGATGTAGGCGTTGGTGTTGGCCGGGTTGCCGACGACCAGCACCTTGACGTTGCGCGAAGCGACGGCGTCCAGCGCCTTGCCCTGCACGGTGAAGATCTGGGCGTTCGCTTCCAGCAGGTCCTTGCGCTCCATGCCGGGGCCGCGCGGACGGGCGCCAACCAGCAGGGCGACGTCGGCGTCCTTGAAGGCGGTCATCGGGTCGCTATGGGCGGTCATGCCGGCCAGCAGCGGGAATGCGCAGTCGTCGATTTCCATCATGACGCCCTTGAGCGCCTTCTGTGCCTTCTCGTTGTCGATCTCGAGCAGCTGCAGGATGACCGGCTGGTCCTTGCCCAGCATGTCGCCGTTGGCAATGCGGAACAGCAGGGAATAGCCGATCTGGCCGGCTGCGCCGGTGACGGCAACGCGCATTGGGGTTTTAGCCATGATGAATCTCCAAAAGTGGGAATGAAAACGGTCGAAGCCGAGGATACGCCTGTTCGGGAAAACTGCAATGATACCAAAACCGCACCGCGTCCAATTGGGCTGCGGTGGCCGCGCGGCGCTTTCCGCCGGAGCGCGGCCAGCGGGGCGTATGGCGTCCGATCGACCGCGAGTGTAGTCCTCGGTAGTTCGACCTGTCAATTGATATCATATGTCTTATATAAGACACATGTCATTGCCATGCATACACTGGACGGGGCAGTGCTTTTGTGGTGAAATCGCGGTCTATGAATCCTGTCTCGTCCAACCCGCCCAGCGACGGCACGAGCGGCAACGGCTCGCCTTCGTTCCGCCCGCTGTACCAGCAAATCAAGGCGCTGATCACCCAGAGCCTGCAATCGGGCGAATGGAAGCCAGGCGAACTGATGCCCAGCGAAGTCGAACTGGCCGCCCGCTTCAAGGTCAGCCAAGGCACGGTGCGCAAGGCGATCGACGAGCTCGCGGCCGAGAACCTGGTCGTGCGCCGGCAAGGGAAGGGCACCTTCGTTGCCACCCATCACGAAGAGCGCGCCCACTTCCGCTTCCTCAAACTGATGCCCGACGAGGGCGTTCCCCACCATCCCGACAACCGCATCGTCGAGGTCAAGCGCATCCGTGCGCCGGCCGAGGTCGCCCGTTTGCTCGAGCTGAAGTCGGGCGACGCCGTCGTCTATATCAAGCGCGTCCAGTCCTTCGACGGCGCGCCGACGATCCTGGAGGAGTTATGGCTGCCGGGCCAGCTGTTCAAGGGTCTGACCGCGGAACGCCTGGTCGAGTACAAGGGTCCCATGTATGGTTTGTTCGAATCCGAGTTCGGCACGCGCATGATCCGCGCGACCGAGAAGATTCGTGCGGTCGGCGCCGACAGCGCGGCCGCGGAGTATTTGCAGGTGCTTGAAGGCACGCCGCTGCTGTGCGCGGAGCGTGTCTCGTTCACCTATGGCGACAAGGCGGTGGAGTTGCGGCGCGGGTTGTACTTGACGGCGAAGCATCATTACCAGAACGAGTTGTCGTAAGGCGGGATGGGTTGGCGTGATATGTCGATGCGTTCGTGGTAGTCGAGTCGGACGAACAGACCCGTAGGGTGGACGGCTTTGCCGTCCACGCGTCCAGGCGGAGCATGCTCCGTCGCGGCAGATCGTCAGTGCGTTGAGCGCGTGGACGGCGCAGCCGTCCACCCTGCGTCGCGATGCAAGCGCATGCGACAGGAGCGATGCCGGCGGTGCGAACAAGTAGGAATTTGCCAGGATCAGGTCGGTCCCGGCAGCAATCGCTTCATGCGATTAAAATATGTTGGTTTGGAGAAAGCGCCGAACAAAACCCTGTTCCTCGCGCTGCATCCTGATAATCGGGCTTCGGTTATTGGTGCGGATCAAAAAATCGGCGAAAATTAAGGGTTATTTAAATTTTGTCAGTTAAGGAGGTGTTGTATGTCCGAAGCCATAACAAAGCAGCAAAAGAGGGGACAGCCGATTCGTAATGTCAACATTACCGACATCACGATGAACTATCGCCAGCCGCCCTCGGCGATTGTGTCGATCCTGCACCGCATCAGCGGGTTCGCCATGTTCCTGATGCTGCCTTTCCTGCTCTACCTGCTGCAGGAAAGCCTGCGCTCGGAGATTTCCTTCGCCCACTTCGCCGGCGTGGTCGACAACGTCTTCGTGAAGATCATCCTGCTCGGCCTGTCCTGGGCCTACCTGCACCACTTCACCGCCGGCATCCGCCACCTGTTCATGGACAACCACATGGCCCTGGACAAGGACGCGGCGCAGAAGACCGCACGCTGGGTCTTGGTGATCAGCCTGGCCCTGACCCTGATCGTCGGCCTGAAACTGTTTGGAGTATTCTAATCATGGCAACCAAGAACAATATCGGCCCGCGCCGCCTCGTCGTCGGCGCACACTACGGCGTCAAGGACTGGCTGGCGCAGCGCGTCACCGCGATCGTGATGGTGGTCTACACCGTCATCCTGCTGGGCACCTTCCTGACCGCACAGAATTTCACCTACGAAGGCTGGGCGTCGCTGTTCTCGCGCCAGTGGTTCAAGCTCTTCACGGCTGTCACCTTCTTCGGCCTGTTCTACCACGTGTGGGTCGGCGTGCGTGACATCTGGATGGACTACGTCAAACCGGTCGGCATCCGCCTGACCCTGCAGATCGCCACCGTGCTCGTGCTGATTGCCTACGCCGTGTGGACTGTGCAAATTCTCTGGAGCGTGTAATCGTGGCAGCAATCAATACTGCAATCCCCACCCGCCACTTCGATGTGGTCATCGTTGGCGCCGGTGGTTCCGGCCTGCGCGCCGCACTGCAACTGACCGAAGCCGGCCTGAACGTCGCCGTGCTGTCGAAGGTGTTCCCGACCCGTTCGCACACCGTGGCGGCGCAGGGCGGCATCGGCGCTTCGCTGGGCAACATGAGCGAAGACGACTGGTACTGGCACATGTTCGACACCGTCAAGGGTTCGGACTACCTGGGGGACCAGGACGCCATCGAATTCATGTGCCGCGAAGCACCGAAGGTCGTCTACGAGCTGGAACACTTCGGCATGCCGTTCGACCGCAACCCGGACGGCACCATCTACCAGCGTCCGTTCGGCGGCCACACCGCCAACTTCGGCGAGAAGCCGGTGCAGCGCGCCTGCGCGGCCGCCGACCGTACCGGCCACGCGCTGCTGCACACCCTGTACCAGCGTAACGTCCGTTCGCGCACCCACTTCTTCGTCGAGTGGCAGGCCCTGGACCTGGTGCGCAACGCCGACGGCGACGTGCTGGGCGTGGTCGCCCTCGAAATGGAAACCGGCGACGTCATGATGCTGCAGGCAAAGACCACCATCTTCGCCACCGGCGGCGCCGGCCGTATCTTCGCCGCGTCGACCAACGCCTTCATCAACACCGGCGACGGCCTGGGCATGGCGGCGCGCGCCGGCATCCCGCTGCAGGACATGGAGTTCTGGCAGTTCCACCCGACCGGCGTGGCCGGCGCGGGCGTGCTGATCACGGAAGGCGTGCGTGGCGAGGGCGGCATCCTGATCAACTCGAACGGCGAACGCTTCATGGAGCGCTACGCGCCGACCCTGAAGGACCTGGCGCCGCGCGACTTCGTCTCGCGTTCGATGGACCAGGAGATCAAGGAAGGGCGCGGCGTCGGCCCGAACAAGGACCACGTCCTGCTCGACCTGCGCCACATCGGCGCCGACACCATCAAGAAGCGCCTGCCGTCGATCCTGGAAATCGGCCACAAGTTCGCCAACGTCGACGCGACCAAGGAACCGATCCCGGTCGTCCCGACCATCCACTACCAGATGGGCGGCATCCCGACCAACATCCACGGCCAGGTCGTCACCCCTGACGGCACCGGCGGCCAGAAGATCGTCAACGGCCTGTACGCGATCGGCGAATGCTCGTGCGTCTCGGTGCACGGCGCGAACCGCCTGGGCACCAACTCGCTGCTCGACCTGGTCGTCTTCGGCCGCGCCGCCGGCAACCACATCGTCGCCCAGAACCTGAAGGCGCAGGGCAACCGCGCGCTGCCGAAGGACTTCGCCGACTACGCGCTGGACCGTCTCAACAGCCTCGAGAACTCGACCGGCGGCGAGAAGGTGCAGGACGTCGCGAACGCCATCCGCTCGACCATGCAGAAGCACTGCGGCGTGTTCCGCACCCAGGCGCTGATGGACGAAGGTGTCAAGGAAATCATGAAGCTGGACGAGCGCCGCAAGCACGTGTCGTTCAAGGACAAGTCGAAGGTGTTCAACACCGCCCGCATCGAGGCGATCGAACTGGACAACCTGATCGAAGTGGCCAAGGCGACCATCGTCTCGGCCGCGGCGCGCAAGGAATCGCGCGGCGCCCACGCCCACAGCGACTACGAGCAGCGCGACGACGAAAACTGGATGAAGCACACGCTGTTCTTCTCGGAAGGCAACCGTCTCGACTACAAGCCGGTCGTGACCAAGCCGCTGACGGTCGATACCTTCAAACCGAAGCCACGTACGTTCTGATCCACGACACAAATATTGATGAGGACAGGGCACAGCCCCTGTCCCGACTGAATAGGCAAAAACAATGGCACGCACAGTCCACCTGAAGATCTACCGCTACGATCCGGACAAGGATACGAAGCCTTACATGCAAGACGTCACCGTCGAACTGAAAGACACCGACAAGATGCTGCTCGACGCACTGCAGCGCATCAAGGCCGACGTCGACGACTCGCTGGCCCTGCGCCGCTCCTGCCGCGAAGGCGTCTGCGGTTCGGACGCGATGAACATCAACGGCAAGAACGGCCTGGCCTGCACCACCAACCTGAACGAGCTGACCCAGCCGATCGTGCTGCGTCCGCTGCCGGGCCTGCCGGTGGTGCGCGACCTGATCGTCGACATGACCAACTTCTTCAAGCAGTACCACTCGATCAAGCCGTTCCTGATCAACGACTCGATCAAGCCGGAGAAGGAACGCCTGCAGTCGCCGGAAGAGCGCGAAGAGCTCGACGGCCTGTACGAGTGCATCCTGTGCGCCTGCTGCTCGACCTCCTGCCCGTCGTTCTGGTGGAACCCGGACAAGTTCGTCGGTCCGGCCGGCCTGCTGCAGGCCTACCGCTTCATCGCCGACTCGCGCGACGAAGCCACCAACGAGCGCCTGGACAACCTGGAAGACCCGTACCGCCTGTTCCGCTGCCACTCGATCATGAACTGCACCGACGTCTGCCCGAAGGGCCTGAACCCGAACAAGGCGATCGGCAAGATCAAGGAATTGCTGGTTCGCCGGGCGATCTAAGCAGCCGGTCGTCGCGGCCGGCGCCGTCTGGCCGGCCGTGGAGCGGTGGGTTCGAGAACCCACCATATCGCACCGCATGCGCACCACTATGCATGCAAACGGACAATCACGTCCGGAAAGCAGCAAGCAGGGCGAACAGTCAAGCGTCCGTCCCGCGGCGCAAAAATCGGATATCCTCCGCCTGATTGCGTCCAATGTATTGTCATAAATACAGTAGAAATACGGTACTGCCGAATGACGGCAGCCGGAGTATAGTGTTGACCCAACAAGGGACTCTAGTGTGGAAGCACAGCAAAACCCGCAGCACATCACGCATCAATCCGACCCCGCCAACCGTGCCCGCCTGCGCTGGCGTGCACGCCGGGGACTGCTCGAGAACGATCTGATCCTCACGCGCTTCCTGGATGCGCACGAAGAGGAGCTGACCGACGAAGAGGTCGATGCGCTGACCCGCTTGCTGGACCTGGCGGACAATCCGCTGATGGACCTGCTGCTGGGCCGCGCCGAGCCCGAAGGGGACGTCGACCTGCCGCATGTGCGCGCCCTGGTGGCGCGCCTGCGCGAAGCGTAAGCGAAACCCGGTTTCGTTTTATATTTTGTAGATCCACTCCCAAGAAGGAAGTGCCATGAATATCTCTGATACCAAAGCCACACTGTCGTTCTCGGACGGCAGCCCATCGGTCGACATGCCGATTTACAAAGGCTCGATCGGCCCGGACGTCATCGACATCCGCAAGCTGTACGGCCAGACCGGCAAATTCACCTATGACCCTGGCTTCATGTCGACTGCCTCGTGCAATTCGAGCATCACCTACATCGACGGTGACAAGGGCGAGCTGCTGTACCGCGGCTACCCGATCGAACAGCTGGCAGTGAACTGCGACTTCCTGGAAACCTGCTACCTGCTGCTGAACGGCGAACTGCCGAACGCCGAGCAGAAGGCCAAGTTCGAGAACACCGTGACCCGTCACACGATGATTCACGAGCAGATGAACTTCTTCTTCCGCGGCTTCCGTCGCGACGCGCACCCGATGTCGGTGCTGGTCGGCACCGTCGGCGCCCTGGCCTCGTTCTACCACGACTCGCTCGACATCAACGATCCGGAACAGCGCGAAATCTCCGCGATCCGCCTGATCGCCAAGATGCCGACCCTGGTCGCGATGGCCTACAAGTACTCGATCGGCCAGCCGTTCGTGTACCCGCGCAACGACCTGTCGTACAGCGCCAACTTCATGTACATGATGTTCGCCAACCCGTGCGAAGAGTACAAGGTCAACGACGTGCTGGTGCGCGCCCTGGACCGCATCCTGATCCTGCACGCCGACCACGAGCAGAACGCATCGACCTCGACCGTCCGCCTGGCCGGTTCGTCGGGCGCCAACCCGTTCGCCTGTATCGCCGCCGGCATCGCCTGCCTGTGGGGCCCTGCCCACGGCGGCGCGAACGAAGCCGCACTGACCATGCTGAAGGAAATCGGCTCGGTCGAGAACATCCCGGCCTTCATCGAGAAGGTCAAGGACAAGAACTCGGGCGTGAAGCTGATGGGCTTCGGTCACCGCGTCTACAAGAACTTTGACCCGCGCGCCAAGCTGATGCGCGAAACCTGCCACGAAGTGCTGAACGAACTGGGCCTGCAGGACGACCCGCTGTTCAAGCTGGCCATGGAACTGGAACGCATCGCCCTGGAAGACGAATACTTCGTGTCGCGCAAGCTGTACCCGAACGTCGACTTCTACTCGGGCATCGTGCAGTCGGCACTGGGCATCCCGGTCTCGCTGTTCACCGGTATCTTCGCAATGGCCCGTACGATCGGCTGGATTGCGCAGTGGAACGAAATGATCGCCGATCCGGAACAGAAGATCGGCCGTCCGCGCCAGCTGTTCGTCGGTTCGCCGGTGCGTGACGTGCCGGCCATGGATAAGCGTTAATTTCTCACGCTGCGTCATCAGGAAGCGGGCTGCGGCCCGCTTTTTTATTGTCGGGATGGCACGGGTGGTGTTGACGGAATGGGCAGGGGGGATATACTGGGCTCTTGTGCGCTGATCGACTCGCACGCGTTGTGGGAGGTGGGTTCGAGAACCCACCCTACGGGGACCGCGGTTCTGCCCACCGATCGATCGTGCATGCGTTGTACCGCGTGGGCTCAGGAGCCCACCCTACGAAAGCCGATAAGACCATGAACCTACTGAGCAATTGCCAGCATTGCGGTTCGCCCCTGAACGAGGGAGGTCTTTGCGTGCCCGTTCGTTACGCTCGTTCTTCCCGCGCGCCGTCCGAGCGCGCGATCATGGCCGCGCGCGCGGTGCAGCGCTTCGCGCGAAATCTCGCCTGGCTCTTCGGGGCTCGGCGAGGATAAACCCGGTCGGCGCCACGCCACCCGTCCTCCCGAGCCTCTCCCTCGCATCGACCTTCGCCCGCGTCATCGGGTGAGTTTCCCTTATCCGGCCGCCATGGATGCGGCCACACACACTGGAGTTAGAACATGAGACCGAACATCATCGTATCGTCGCTGGACATGGAGCGCCTGGAGGCGCTGATCGATTCGCTGCCGGCGGCCCAGGCCGACAATTGCGCGACCCTGCTGGAGGAACTGTCGCGCGCCGACATGGTGGAGCCGCAGGAGATTCCGCCCGACGTCGTCACCATGAATTCGCGCGTGCGCTTCGTGCTCGACGGCCAGGCCGAGGAGTTCGACATGCAGCTGGCCTATCCGAAGGACGTGAACGGCGCGGCCGACAAACTGTCGGTGCTGACCCCGGTCGGCAATGCGCTGCTGGGCCTGAAGGTGGGCGACAGCATCGAGTGGAAGCGTCCCGACGGCGGCGCTTTCCAGGTGCGCGTGCTCGACATAGTCTACCAGCCGGAACGCGCGGGCGAACTTCACCGCTGATCGGATGTCAGCGGCACTTGCCGCGGATCTTGGCCACGGCCACGAAGGGCAGGGCCAGCAGGCCGCCCAGGAAGAAGGTCGGCTGCCGCTTCAGTCCGTCAGGATGCAGGCAGTCGGGCACCTTGGCTTCCGAAAATTCGCGCCCGAATTCCTCGTAGGGCGTGCCGCTGATGGTGTCGCCCTCGGCCTGGCGCGGGTTCTCCCGGCCTTCGTCGAGCGTCGCCCTGACGGCCTTGCGGATCGCGTCGTCGTCGATGCGCGCGCGTAGCGGCGCCGTCGCCGAGCGTTCCAGTTTCTTCGGCGCGCTCAGTTCCGATTCGACCGGCACGGACGTTGGGGCAGGCTGCGCGGCCTGGACGGGGAGGGCGGCGATGGCAAGGCAGAGCAGGCAAACGACGGGTTGGCGCATGGTCGGCTGGATCGAAGTCACGTTGCCAAATGTACACGAACATTGGCCGAATTTGTCGCTTTGTACATTCGGTTACATACTGCTTGTACAATCGACACTTTCAGTTAACGGAACGTGTCCATGAAACGCCTGCTGCTCGCCTGCTGTCTGCTGTTCTCCGTGATGACCGCCCATGCGGACGCGAACCTGAAGCGCCGGGTCGATGCCTTCGTCGACCGCTGGCACGACGACGCGGCCAATGCGCGCATGAGCTACTTCGACAAGATCGCGAAGGACGGCATCTACATCGGCACCGACAAGACCGAGCGCTGGCGCCGCGACGAATTCAAGGCCTGGGCGCGTCCCTATTTCAAGCGCAAGTCGGCCTGGGCCTTCAAGGCTATCAAGCGCCACGTCTACGCCTCCGAAGATGGCGCCATGGTCTGGATCGACGAGCTGCTCGACACCCAGATGGGCGTCTGCCAGGCCAGCGGCGTCATGCGGCGCAAGGGCGACAGCTTCGAGATCGTGCACTACCAGCTGTCGATGGCGGTGCCGAACGAGGTGGGCGGGCAGGTGACCCGCCTGATCAAGGATTTCGAGGCCAAGGATGGCTGGAAAGGCAATAGCAACTAAGGCGCCTGTGGTATCGTGATGCCCCGGTAAACGTATCCTGTTTCCCCAAGTGAGCAACACCTATATCGGCCGTTTCGCGCCATCGCCCACCGGGCCGCTGCATGCGGGCTCGCTGGTGGCGGCGCTGGCCAGTTATCTCGACGCGCGCGTCCACCACGGCCAGTGGCTGGTGCGCATCGAGGACATCGACGAAGGCCGCAGCGTGCCCGGCGCCGACATGGCGATCCTGGCGCTGCTCGATTCGCTCGGCATGCATGCCGACGGCGAAGTGCTCTGGCAGAGCCGCCGCAAGCAGCGCTACCAGGACGCCGCCGAACGGCTCGGCGGCCACGCCTACCCTTGCGGCTGCAACCGCCGCGAGATCAACGATTCGCGCCTGGGCGTCGCGCCCGACGGCGCCGCGATCTACCCCGGCACCTGCCGCGCCGGCCTGCCCGAGGGCCGCGGCATGCGCAGCCTGCGCCTGCGGGTGCCCGATGCTGGACAGGACGCCATCACCTTCACCGACCGCTTCATGGGAACGCTCACCCAGCACCTGGCCCTGGAGACCGGCGACTTCGTCCTGAAGCGCGCCGACGGCTACTGGGCCTACCAGCTGGCGGTGGTGGTCGACGACGCCGAGCAGGGCGTGACCGACGTCGTGCGCGGCGCCGATTTGATCGACTCGACCGCGCGCCAGATCTACCTGCAGCGCCTGCTCGGGGTGCCGACGCCGCGCTACCTGCACGTGCCGGTGGTGCGCAACGCCGACGGCGAGAAGCTGTCGAAGCAGACCGGCGCGCTCGCCGTCCTGCCCGGCGACGAGGCGGCGGGGGTAGCCGCCCTGCTCGACGCCGCGCGCTTCCTCGGGCTGCCGCTCGAACGCCCCGATTCGCTCGCCGGCTTCTGGCGTGCCGCGATTCCCGCCTGGTCAGCCTTGCTGGCCGAGCGGGAGGGGCGCGCCCGGCCACCAGGCGCCTAGGCGCGGCGGCGGCGCGCCATCATTCCCAGGCTCGCCAGGCCCATCCCCAGCATGCCCCAGGTCGCCGGCTCCGGTATCGGCGCGGCGACCATGAAGCCGCGGATCTCGCCGCCCGGATACCGGTCCGTATGAATGTTGAGGTAGGCCTCGCTGGCGTTGATGGCGTCGATCAGCGCGGCGCTGGCCGACTGCGGCGTGCCGTTGTACGCGGCCAGGAAGGCCGGGTCGTAGACGCTGGCGTCGGACAGGTCGAAGGCGTGCGTGTACAGGCCGCCGCCGACGCCGAGCGGGAAGTCGACGAAGGGCAGCGCGACCGGCGACACGCCCGTGAACGACGCCGTCGTACAGCAGTGGATGTGGGCCGCGACGGTGTCGCCGAGCAGGTCGCGGAACGGCACTTTGGCGCGCAGGATGTTGCCGTCGAGTTCGAACGTGGCCACGCTCGAGCCGGGCGAACCATTCGGCGGGCTTTCGCCCGGGCCGCTGGCGGTTGCCTTGATGATGGTCTGGGCCTGCGCCAGGACCGGCGCGCAGGCCGCGGCCGCGGCCAGGGCAAGTATGGTCAAGCTGCGTTTCATGGTAGACCTCCTGATCAGGAAAGAATCCAACGCGCCACGACGTGACGCTGCACAAAAAACTAGCACGCTGGATGGAGGGGGACCACACCATACGGATGGGCTCTGGCTGCTGAACAATTGGCGCGGCCGGGAATGTTGCCCCGGCATTAAAACGTTCCAGGAATGGCGGGTACACGATTCATTTTTCGCGGCATCTGATGGAAAAACGAATCATGTTCCCGGCGCCTGGCCAATTCATTTCTTCTTCTGGATCGTGATGTCGCCGTCGGCTTCGAGGAAGGCCGTTTGCATGTCCTGGCGCGCGCAGTCCGCCGCGCGCAGGGCCTGTTCGAGGTCGGCCTCGGTGATGTGGCAGCGCCGCACGATCTTGTCGAAGAACTGGCCGTCGCGCCCGATCAGGACCGCGCTGCCGTCCAACACTTTCGCCATGGCGCGGCTGTTTGCCGACAGCATGGCGACGGCGGTGTTCAGCGCCAGCAGCGTGGCCGCGATGATCAGGCCGCCGCCGAGCGAATTGTCGCCGCCGGTCATCGAGTTCGACACCGCTTCCGACAGCAGCAGCATGACGATCAGGTCGAACGGCGTGAACTGCCCGACCGTGCGCCGGCCCGAGAGGCGCACCATCACCAGCAGCGCCAGGTAGACGACCGCCCCGCGCACGATGAACTCCCACCACGGCAAATCCATGTCGAACATACGGCCTCCGGCAATGACGAACTGATGGGCTCATTCTAATCAAGCCGGCAACAGGATGCCGCCCGTTTCGGCTGAGCCGGGGTTGGCGCTGGAGGCCTGCGGCAGCGCTCAGCCGTGGCGGTAGCTGCGCAGCCGGAAGACGGCTTTCCCGCCCATCCGCTCGCACAGGCCGCTCATCGTCTCGTCCGGGCCCAGCTGGACCGTGACCGCGCTGCCGTTCGCCTTGCCGGCGCAGGCGGCGTGGGCTTTTGCGGGAATCTCGGGCAAGGGAGGCGGTGCCGGCGGCGCGGGCAGCGCGGGAGGCGCGGGCACTGGCGGCAGCGGTGCGATCGCCGCCGTCATGTTGCCGGGGACGGGGACTGCGGGCGCGGGCGGCGGCGCTGGCGGGGCCGGTGGCGCCGGCGGGGCGACACAGGGGCCGCTGCCTGCCGGCCGGCAGTCGACGCGCACCGCCGCTTCGCCGGCGCCGGCGGCGCACAGCAGGGCAAGGAACAGGCTTGGGCCAAGTAAACGGATATGCATGGTGTTTCCTCCTTCGGTCCGGCGCGACCGGGTGTCGCGCCACACAGCCATGGTGCGCGCGAAATGTGGAGGAAAAATGGAGACCGCCTGTCCAAAGGGCGCCTGACAAAACCTTCAGAGCAAGGGATACGGCCATCCAGCGCGGCGACGAAGACAGTACGCCTGTACGGCGAGGAGCTGCAATGCAGCTATGGCGGTTTTGTCAGGCGCTCTGAAGCTCGAAGCGGTAGCCGACGCCGTAGACCGAGGCGATCGGATCGAGCCCCGGCGCGAGGGCATCGATCTTGCGCCGCAGGTTCTTGATGTGGCTGTCGATCGCGCGGTCATGGATGTCGAGCTTGTCCTGGCAGGCCAGTTCCAGCAGCTGCGCGCGCGAGAACACCTGGCCGGGGCGCCGCGCCAGCGCCGCCAGCAGGTCGAATTCGCTCGGCGTCAGGTCGAGCGGCGCGTCGCGCACGAGCGCGCGGCGGCTGGCGGCGTCGATGGCAAGGATCTGCTCCGGCCGCGGCGCCGGCGCCTGCGCCCGTGCGCGGCGCAGGATGGCCTGGATGCGCGCCACCAGTTCGCGCGGGCTGAACGGCTTGCACAGGTAGTCGTCGGCGCCCAGCTCCAGGCCCAGCAGGCGGTCGATTTCCTCGACCCTGGCCGTCACCATGATGACCGGCACCTCGGATTGCTCGCGCACGGCGCGGCACAGGGACAGGCCGTCGAGCCCGGGCAGCATCAGGTCGAGCACGACCAGGGCCGGGGTGTCGGCACGGATCGCGGCCAGCGCCAGCGCGCCGTCGCCGAACACGGTCGGGACGAAGCCGGCCGCGCGGACGTAGTCGGCCATGAGGTCGGCCAGCGCCGGTTCGTCCTCGACGATGTAGATGGCGGCGCTCATGGCGCCTCCAGCGCGAACGAGAGCGTGGCGCGCAGGCCGCCGAGGGGCGAATGCGCGAGCCGGAGGTTGCCGCCTTGCGCCTCGACCAGGCGCAGGCACAGCGCCAGTCCCAGTCCGGCGCCGCCGCCGGCGCGGCTGCGCGAGGCGTCGACGCGGTAGAAGCGCTCGCCGAGGCGCGCCAGCGCATCTTCCGGGACGCCGGGTGCGCTGTCGTCGAGGCACAGGTGCAGCCGGTACCCTTCGATGCGCGCCGACAGCGCGGCCCGGCCGCCGGCCGCCGTGTAGCGCAGGCTGTTTTCCAGCAGGTTGCGCAGTACCTGGCGCATCCGGTCCGGGTCGGCGGCAATCGTTGCGCGCGCCGGCGCGGGTTCGAGGTCGAGCGCCAGGCCGGCCGTGGCGAAACGCTCGCGGTAGGCCTGCGCTTCCTGGACCGCGAGCCGCCACAGATCGACCGGTTCGCGCCGCAGATCGAGCGCGCCGACGTCGGCGCGCGCCAGCGTGTACAGCTCGTCGATCAGGCGGTTCAGGGCCAGCACCTGGCGCAGCATCGCCTCGACGTGAGGCGGGTCGGCGCTGCGCACGCCGTCCTGGACCGCCTCGAGCTGGGCGCGCAGCACCGCCAGCGGCGTGCGCAGTTCGTGCGAGGTGTCGGCCACCCACTGGCGGCGCGCCGCCTCGGCGCTGGCCAGGCGGCTCGCGAGCATGTTGAAGTGGCCCGCCAGTTCGCCCAGCTCGTCGCTGCGGTCCTGGGGCAGGCGGGTCTCGAAACGGCCTTCGGCGAGCGCGCGGGCGCCGTCGGCCAGGCGCCCGATCGGACGCCGGAAGTGGGCCGCCAGGAAGGTGGCGGCAAGCGCGCTGAGGACCACGCCGGCGGCGGCGATCGGCCACAGGCTGGCGCGCAGCTGGTCCAGGAAGGCCGAGGCCAGCGCGTCGGTGGGACCCTCCGCCGGCGCCACGGCGAGGTAGCCGACCGTCTGGTCCTCCACCAGGATCGCGCGGCGCGCGAGCGGCACGGCGCCCGGCTGCAGGCCGGCGAGCCAGTCGCCTTGCGCGTCGAGCAGGGCGACGCGCTGGTCGAGGCTGTACGGGCTGCCGACGCCTGTGACGACGATGGGAGGCGGGGGCAGCGGCGGCAGCGGCGGGGCCGGGGGCGCGGGCGGCGCCGGCGCGGCAGGGGTGGCCGGGCTTGCCCGGGGAGGCTGCGGCACGCTGGAGGGCGCAGAAGGGAGCTCAGAAGGGAGCGCAGCGGGGGCGGGCGCAGCGGGAGCCGGCAACGGCGCGTGCACGCCCGTCTCGCGTTCCGCCTGCAGCCTGCGCAGTTCGCCCGCGATCCATCCGCGCTTGTCGGCCGACGGTACGAAGTCCCAGCCGCCGTGGCTGACGTAGCGCCGGGCCAGGTCGCCGTTGAGTTCCGCGAGCCGGTCGAGTTCGATCTCGGTCGCATAGGCGCCGAAGGTGTGCAGCACGTTCTGGCGCAGCAGGACCACGGCGCTGGCCGCCACGGCCAGGATGGCCAGCAGGACCGAGACAAACAGGCGTAGGCCGATCGAGATCTTCAAGGAGGCGCCGGGGCGGGTTGAAAGCATTCCATTCTAGGCGAAGGCGCGGCCCGGGTCATCAGGGGCGGAGGACAAAATGAAAAACGCCCTGCGCCGGGTGGCGAGGGCGTTGGCGAGGGTGTTGGCGAACCCCGGGGGCGAATGCGCTTAGAAGCGGACGTTCGCCGTCAGGCTGGCCGAGCGCGGCGTGCCCGGGTTGTAGCGGTAGCCGCTCTTGTTGATGCTGGCGACGTAGCGCTCATCCGCCAGGTTGTAGACGTTCAGGCGCAGGTCGACGTTGCGGTTGATGGCGTACGAGGCCATGGCGTCGAACACCCAGTACGACTCGGTATAGGCCGGGGTGCCGACCGCGCCGTCGGTGCCGCGCAGCAGCTTGTCGCTGAAGCGCGCGCCGCCGCCGATCTTCAGGCCCATCGGCAGCTGGTAGGAGGTCCACAGCGTGAACGACTGCTTCGGCGTGTAGGTGAGCTGGTTCTCGCCGTTCGCGGTGAGCAGGCGCCCGGCCTCGACGTTCGTGTCCAGGTAGAGGTAGCCGGCGCTGACCATCCAGTTGCGCGCCAGTTCGCCGGTGGCGCCCAGTTCCACGCCCTGCACGCGCTTCCTGCCCGACTGCGACCAGGTGAGGTCGACCGGATCCTGCTCGACCTCGTTCTTCACCTCGCTGCGAAACAGCGCGGCCGTCAGGCCCAGCTTGCCCCAGAACAGGTCGAGCTTGCCGCCGACCTCGGTGGTGAGCGTCTCCTGCGGATCGTAGATCGGGTTCTGGGCGCTGTTCGCGTTGCCCGACACCGTGAAATTCGAGCCCGGCGGCTGCTTCGAGCTGGCCGCCATCGCATAGACGCTGCTGTTGGCGGTCGGCTTGTACAGCACCGACAGCTTGCCGTTGACGACCGTGTCGCCGACCGTGAAATGGGTCGGCACCAGCACGTTGTTAGTCAGCGCGACCACCGTGTAGTCGCCGCTGTAGTGGTCGGCGCGCAGGCCGGCGTTGACGATCCACTGTTCGCCGAACTTGATGGTGTCGAAGGCGTACAGGCTCTGGGTGTCGATTTCGCCCTGGTTGTAGGCGCCGGTGCGGCGCGGCGCCAGGCCGGTGACTGGCACGCCCGCGTCCGGACGGTACAGGTTGGCCGCCGGCAGGGTGCCCAGGCCGGTGAGGCCATGGGTGACCTGCTTCTCGCTGGTGAACTCGATGCCGGTCACCAGGGTGTGGCGCAGGCTGCCGGTATCGAACTGCGAAGTCAGCGCGGTCTGGTTGGTCAGGATGCGGTTTTCCTGGTCCTTCACGGTGCGGGTATTGCGCACCAGGGTCCAGGTCGACGGATCGGCCGGGTTGACCAGGGTGAGGTTGGCGCCGCTGGCGAGGAAGGCCGACAGCAGGTAGTCCTGGCTGGTGCGGCCGTAACGCGAAATATTGTGCAGGCGCAAGCGCGGCGAGAAGTCGTGCTCGACGCGCACGGTGGCCATGTCGGCCTTGACCTTGTCGTAGTCGCTGTTCGAACCGTAGAAGTTCTTCGGGTCGACCGGCGCGGCGCCTGATAATTCCGGCTTGTTCGTGCGGTCGGGGCTGGTGTAGCCGGGCAGGCCCACGGTCGGCACGCCGCCGTCGGGGATGTTGTCCTGCTTGACGTGCAGGTAGTCGAGGATCACGCGGGTCGGTCCGTTCAGGCCGAAGGCGATGCTCGGCGCCACGGCCCAGCGCTTGTCGTTGACGACGTCGCGCGCCGGCCGGCCCGCATCCTGGGCCATCGCGTTCAGGCGCAGGGCGATGCCGCGCTCCTCGTCCAGCACGCGGTTGACGTCGGCCGTGACGCGCTTCTGCGAGGCGCTGCCGACGGTGGCGGAGGCGCTCGATACGTCGTCCAGGCGCGCCTTCTTGCTCACCAGGTTCACCGAGCCGGTCGGCGCGCCGCGGCCGTTGTCGGTGCCGGCCGGGCCCTTCACCACGTCGATCTGCTCGAGGTTGAAGACGTCGCGCGAGATCGAGCCGACGTCGCGCACGCCGTCGACAAAAATGCTGCCCGAGGTGTCGAAGCCGCGCATGAAGATGGCGTCGCCGGTGGTCGTGTTGCCGTTCTCGCCCAGGAAGAAGGCGCCCACGCCCGGGGTATTGCGCAGCGCCTCGGTCAGGGTGAGGGCGCCTTGCTGCTCGATCAGCTCCTTCCTGATCACCTGCACGGATTGCGCGGTGTCGACCAGCTTCTCGGTGTACTTCGGCGAGGACGGGCGCTCGGCGAGGAAGCCGCCCTCGCTCTTGCCGGCGACTTCGACCTTCGCCATCGGCACGGCGCCGGCAGCATCGTCGAAGGCCGGCGCGGTCGTCTCGGCGGCGCCCGCTGCAAGCGGCAGCAGCATGGTGGCGAGTGCGGCGCTCATCTGGACCTGGAGGCGGCTATGGGAGTGGCTGTGGGAGTGCTTTCGGCTGTTGATGGCTTGCATGGATCGTCTGTTTTTCTCTCTTGATTGTCATGAGGCCCGTCGTGCACGGGACCGGCTTGTCGAACTGAACAATATGGTAATGAACATCGACCGGAATGTAAACGATAATCGTTATCATTCGCATTCGTGATTCCGGGCGAAACGCCTGCCGGGTGAGCGCCGGCAGGCCCTTGTCACGGGCCGGTCACATGCGGAAGTTACATTTTTCGCATGATTGTCAACAGGAGCCAACCGTGCAGAAACATGTATCTTCCCGTCCTTTTTCCCGCCGCGCGATCCTGGCGCTGTCGCTCTCCTGCCTGGGCCTGCTGGCCGGCTGTGGGGGCGACCGCGACCTGGTCAACCCGGGCGCTTCCTGGCCGCCGGCGCCCACCGTGACCGCCCACCGCGGCGCCTCGGCCGTGCGGCCCGAGCACACGCTCGAGGCCTACCGCAAGGCCATCGAGGACGGCGCCGACGTGGTCGAGCCGGACCTGGTGGTCACGAAAGACGGAGTACTCGTGGCGCGCCACGAGAACGAGATTTCCGGCACCACCAACGTGGCCGACCGGCCCGAGTTCGCCACGCGCCGGACGGTCAAGACCATCGACGGCATTCCCGTGAGCGGCTGGTTCACCGAAGACTTCACGCTGGCCGAACTGAAGACCCTGCGCGCACGCGAACGCATTCCGGCCAACCGCCCGGCGAACGTCGCCTACAACGACCGGTTCGAGATCCCGACGCTGCAGGAAGTGATCGACCTGGTGCAGGCGGAGAGCAGGTCGCGCAACAAGGTGATCGGCCTCTACCCGGAAACCAAGCACCCGAGCTATTTCAAGGCGATCGGCCTGCCCCTGGAAAAGCGCCTGGTCGACCAGTTGGCGGCCGCCGGCTACCGGGGCAGGGATGCGGCGGTGTTCATCCAGTCGTTCGAGGTGGCGAACCTGAAGGAGCTGCGCGGCATGACGGCTATCCGCCTGGTGCAGTTGATCGACAACCCGGCCAACCCGCCGGCCGCGAACGGCACGCCGCGCAATGCGCCCTACGACTTCGTGCTGGCGCAGAACGGCCGCACCTATGCCGACCTGGTAACCGCCAGCGGCCTGAAGGAAGTGGCGACCTATGCCGACGTGGTGTCGCCCTACAAGGGCGTGATCATCCCGCGCAGCGCGGCGAACAACCTGGGCGCGCCGACGGCTTTCGTGGCCAACGCGCGCGCCGCCGGCCTGGCCGTGCACACCTGGACGCTGCGGCCCGAGAACCCCTTCCTGCCGGCGAACCTGCGCGCGTCGCCAACAGACTCGCCCAGCCAGCGCGGCAATGCCGTGGCCGAGATCCGCGCCTTCCTGGACGCCGGGATCGATGGTTTCTTTACCGACGACCCGGCGGTGGGGCGGGCGGCGGTGGATGGGTATGCGAAGCGGTGAGGAGCCCCGCTCTTGCAGCGCCTGCCGGTGCCTGGCGCCTGCGCGGCAATGCCACGGCCGCGCAGGTGTAGCCCCGTGAGTCAGCGGCCGGCCGGCACGCCGCTTGCTGCGACGCGCGGGCCCGGTTGCGCTGGCGCCGCAGCCGGTGCCGCTGCCGGCTGATTGAAGAACCCGAGCGGCGCGTACTGGATGGTGCTCCTGCCGGTCGAATCGGTAACGCGGACGATGATGTCGTAGTCTCCTTCCCGCGTGAAGCTGTGCTGGGCGCGCACCTCTCCGCCTCCGCGGTACGCGCGCACCGGGACCCGCTGCGGTCCCCGGCCATCGCCCCAGTCGATTGTCGCCGTATGACGGTCGCCAGGGTTGCGGTCGCGGAAGGACAGCGTGAGCTGGACCGGCCGGTTCAGGACCGGCTGGTCCAGGCCGGGCGACAGAAGCCGGACCGGCCCCAGCACCGGGGCATCGGTGCCCCCGCCGCCCCAGCGCAGCAGGACCGGGCCGGCGTTCGAATCGGCGACGATGTCGCCATTGGCGGCAATGCCCAGCGCGGAGGTCAGCACGAGCCCGGCGGGCGGATTCAGGAGCCGCGTGTTCAGGTCGACCGCGCCGGTGCCCGACCAGCGGTAGGCGCTTCTCTGCGCCTCGTTGCGCCAGGCGACGCCGACCGCGACGCCGGCGTCGTTGACGCCGTTCGCTTCGGACAGGTAGAAGGACGCGGGGTGCAGGTCGACCAGGCCGCGCGAGCGCGAGTACCGGAAGGCGCGGTAGCCGCCGCCCGGGTCGACGATGCGCCCGACCATCTCGCCTGCCGCGTTCAAGCCGACGGGTACCGTGTTCGGTCCCGGAGTCGCCAATCCTCGCCCGGGGCTCCACAGGAATGCGCGGTAGTTCGCGGTGGCGGAATCGAGCATCCCGGCGATGTCGCCGCGGTCGTTGATGTAGGTGGCGATCGCGCTGGCTCCGCCCAGGGTTCCCAGGACGCTTGGGCGATTCGCGCCGTCCCAGCGCACGGCCTGCGCGACGCCGGCAGCATCGATCGCGTAGCCGACGCTGACGTTGCGGTTATTGATGTCGATCGCATAGCTTTCGCCGTAGCCGGCGGGAAGGCCCAGCCTTGCCAGGCGGTTGGCCGCGGTCCAGCGTACCGCGCGCGCACTGCTGGCCGCGTCGCTGGCGTACGAGGCGCCAGCAATCTCGCCGTTGTTGTTGATGGCCGGGATGTAGCTGTCGGTCGCTGTACTGAACGACGGCAAACGGACCAGGCCGCGCGCGGGCGACCAGCGAAACGGCTGGAACGCCGCGGACAAGGGGTGCGCAGGGTCCAGGTAGCGCGCCAGGAAGGCCAGCTCGCCCCGGTCGTTCAGGGCGCCGAGCCGGGCCACGGTGCTGCCGGGCGCGATGGGGTGGACCAGGCGCTGGCCATCGAAGAAACCGACATGCACCCGGTTGCCCAGCCCGATATATTCGACGGCAACCTGGCCGCCCGCGTTGATCTGGGCTGTAAGGGTCTGGAACGGCACCAGGTTGACGATGCCGTAGACGTCCGGACGGGCCTGGAGCGCACCAGCGTCCTGGGCGCTGCCTGCCGCCGCTGCCGCCGTTGCCGCCGTTGCCGCGGCGGCCGGTTGGGTGTCGCCGGCGAAGCCTGCCAGGTGTGCGGCAAGCACCAGTCCGCTTGCCGCGCGAAGCGTCTTGCTCATCAAGATATGCATGTCTACCCCCGATATGGTGTTCACGCATGCGCCGTGCATGACGTTCGACCAATGTAGGTAGTCGCGGGAGGCGGGGGGCGAGTTGAATCAAACTGTGACGCAGGTATCGACTTAATAGCGACAAATCCGCGTCGCCGGCTTGGAGCGCCTAACAAAACCTCCATGGCTGCGTTGCATCGTCTCGCCGTACAGGCGTGCTGTCTGCGACGCTGCGCCGGGTGGCCGTATCCCTTGCCCTGAAGGTTGTCAGGTGCTCTTAATACACGTCGCGCCGGTAACGCCCTTCAAGCGCGAGCGTGTCGAGCGCATCGCTCCCGAGCGCTTCGATCAGCGCCTCGTGCACGCCCGTCGCCATGCCCTGCAGACTGCCGCACACGTAGATCGCCGCGCCGCGCTCGACCCAGGCGCGCAGTGCGTCGGCGCGTTCGCGCAGCAGGTGCTGGACGTAGCGCGGCCCCGCGCCGTCGCGCGAGAAGGCGAGGTCGAGGCGCGCCAGCTTGCCCTCTGACTGCCAAGCCTGCAGCTCCTCGCGGCACAGGAAATCGTGGGCGGCGTTGCGCTCGCCGAAGACCAGCCAGTTCTCGACGACGCCACTGTCGATGCGCGCTTTCAGGTGCGCGCGCAGGCCGGCAAGACCGGTGCCGTTGCCGACCAGGATCATCGGCCGCGTGGCGTTCTCGCCCAGGCGGAAGCGCGCGTGGCCGCGCACGCGCAGGGCGATCTCGTCGTCAAGGCCGGCGTCGAGGCACAGCCAGCCGGATGCGGCGCCGGCGCTGCCGTCGGCATGGCGCTGCAGGCGCACCAGCAAGTCGATCCGGCCTTCGCCCGGGATCGAGGCGATCGAGTATTCGCGCGGCAGATCCGGGTCGGTGGGTGCGCTGACCTGGACCAGGTCGCCCGCTTCCCAGGCGGGCAGGGCGGCGTCGAGCGGCCCCAGGCAGATGCGGTACAGGGGCGCGCCGGCGCTGCCCGGATTGAGCAGGGTGCGCTCAAGGATGCGCCACTTGCCATAGGCCGGCGCCTCCCAGTCGGGGGCGTCGCTGGTGCCGGCCAGGTGGCTGAGCTGGTGCTGCCAGCCGGCGATCGCATCGGCGTTGCCGCGGTCGACCTCGATGCGCTCGAACAGCGGCGTGGCGCCGCGCCCGCGCAGCCAGGCGTCGAGCGCGCGGCCGAAGCCGCAGTAATTCGTGTAGCTGCTGTCGCCCAGTGCCAGCACGCCGTAGTGCAGGCGCGACAGGTCGGCGTCGCCGGCCATGGTCACGCCGGCGAAGCGCGCCGCCGCGTCGGGGGCGTCGCCTTCGCCATAGGTGCTGGCGACGAACAGGACGCGGCTGGCGCCGGCGAGCAGCTCCGGCGTCAGCGCGGAGATGCACAGCGCGCGCGCATCGAGGCCGCCCGCGGCCAGGGTGGCGGCGGTCTGCACGGCCAGGTATTCGGCGTTGCCGGTCTGGCTCGCGTGCACCACCAGCCAGTCGGCGCCGCCTTGCTGCAGCGGACGGCGGGAACTGGCGCGGGCGCGCCAGATGGCGGCGCACATCGCCAGGTAGCCGCCGGACAGGGCCAGCGCGCCGCCCAGGCGCATGGGGTCGATCGTCAACGTCATTGCAGCAGGTCGCGCCAGGCGGCGGAAGTGTGTTGGACCAGGCCGCCGTCGCGCCGGACCAGGTAGCGGGCGGCGATGCCGCGCGTGTCGGCGAAGGCGATGCCGTCCTCGGCGCCCATCACGGTCAGCGCGGTCGAGAGCGCGTCTGCCGCCATGCAGGTACTTGCCACCACCGTGCAGGAGGCGACGCGGTTGGCGATCGGATGGCCGCTGCGCGGGTCCAGCGTGTGCGACACGCGGCGCGCGCCCTGGTGGAAGTAGTTGCGGTAGTCGCCCGAGGTGGCGACCGCCAGGCCATGCAGGGCGGCGACGACCTGGCCCGGGGCGGCGCCGGCGTCGGCGCCGGCGTCCGGACCTGCATCAGGCAGGCCCTCGATCTCGACCCACCACGGCTCGCCGCCGGGCTTGACCCCGGCGCCGCGCAGTTCGCCGCCGACCTCGACCAGGTAGTGGCGCACGCCGGCCTGCTCGAGGCAGGCGCCGAGGCGGTCCACGGCGTAGCCCTTGGCGATCGCGGAAAAGTCGAGTTGCGCGCTGCCCGGCTGCAGCAGGCGGCGGCCCGCGCGGTCGAGCCGCGGCGTGGCCTCGGCGCGCCGCGCCAGCGCATCCGCCACGGCGCTTGCCGAAGGCGGCGCGAAGCCGGCGTGGCTGTGACGCCGTGTCGGGCCGAAGCCCCACAAGGAAACCAGGGCGCCCGCGGCCGGGTCGTAGGCGCCGGCCGTGTCTTCATGCACCCGCAGCCCGAAGTCGATCACCTCGAAGAACCCGGATGGCAGCGCATGCCAGCTGCCGGCGTCCGCCCGGTTATAGCGCGACAGCAGCGAGTCCTCGTCCCAGTGGCTCATCTGGGCCACGATGGCATCCAGCTCGCGCTGGAGCAGGGCGTCCAGGTCCGCCGTCACGGCGGGCGGCAGCGCCATCCGGGCCGACCAGCTGGTGCCCATGGTGAGGCCGCCGGCCTCGCGCAGCCGGCTGCCCGGGGCGGGCAGGGCCAGGTCGATCGCGTGGGGGACCAGGACGTCGCGCATGCTGCTTTACCGCTTGGCTGCTGGCCGCTGCTTAGTGCGGCAGCACTTCGAAGGTGGCCGCGTAGGTGTAGCGCTTGGCGCCCGCCTGCGGCTTGTCCTTGGCTTCGCCGTGCGGGTAGGCGGCGCTGAGCCAGTACATGTTCGGCGCCGTCACGGTGAACGAGGCTTCGCCCTTGGCGTCGGTGCTCAGGCGCTGCTCGCCGGCGGCGCTGCGGTACTTGGCGGTGCCGCCGATCACGCTGAACGGCAGGTTGGCGGCAGGCTTGCCGTCGAGCTGGAAGCGCACGCGGATCGGTTCGCCGACGCGCAGGTCGGACGGATGGGTGACCGGGATCATCTCGAGGCCGACGCCGCTCGGTTTCAGCGCGGTCTCGTTCATCTTGTTGGCCGAGACGAAGGTCTCGATGCGCGCCAGCGTGTTGGTGGTCTGGACCTCGGTGGCGCCGGCCGGAACCTGCGCGGCCGGGCTGCCCTGGGCGCCGCGGAAGCGCTTGGTCTCGCCGTTCAGCTTGTAGCTGCCCATCACGTTGTTGTTGACGATCGCCAGGCGGTAGGTGCCGTCCTTCGGCAGGCGCAGGTCGAGCGTGCTGCGGAACTTGCCCAGCACGGCGCCTTCGGCCTTGGTCGTGACGCCATCCGGATCGGTGACCGTCAGGTTGTCCAGGCGCAGCGGGGCATGGTTGAACTCGAACAGCTGGTTCGAGATGCCGGCGTCGAGCGAGACCCAGGCTTCCTTGGCGTCCACCATGGCGCTGTTCGGCAGCAGCCAGGGGCTGTGCGCCTGGGCCGACAGCGAGAGGCCGGCGAACAGCAGGCCGAGGGCGATGGTCTTGGTGAGGCGGGGTTGTTGCATGCTGTGCTCCTGTCTTGTTGTCTGGTTTGTCATTGCATCTGGAGCGACACGGCGCCCAGTTCGTCCTTGCCCGCCGCGCTGGCGTTCAGCTTGCCCTTGCCGGTCCAGTTGAATGGCAGCTTCACGACTTCGCGCCCGCCCGATTCGCGCGCCGCCTCGACCACCAGCGTGTAGTCGCCGGCCGGCAGCTTGTCCAGGCCGTAGCGCGCGGCGTCGAATTTCATCGTGTGCGCACCCGGCGGACGGGTCGCACCGCTGACGCCGTCGATCGGCATGGTGGCGTCGCGCCCGGCCTTGCGCCACCAGCTGCGCAGGTCCTTCAGCCACTTCTCGCCCTCGCGGTTCTTCAGCTTGAGGTCGTACAGCACGGCCAGGCTGGAGGCCACGCTCTGGTCGGCGCGCTCGATCCAGATCGCGACGTAGGGCTTGTGGTATTCGGCCACGTTCAACCGCGGCAGCTCGAACTTGACGGACAGGTCGGCCGCCAGCGCGCTGCTGGTGACCAGCGGCAGCGACAGGACGGCGAGCGATGGGGACAGTTTCATGAATGCCTTCTTCATATCAGTGAACGAATAACAGCGCGAGCACGGCCGGCAGCACGATGCCGAGGCCGATCACGGGCCAGGTCGACGGCCGGTTGGCCGCGTGGTATTTCAGGATCAGGAAGCCGGTGATGCAGAACACGACGCAGGCGAGCGCGAAGATGTCGATGAACCAGCTCCACACCGGTCCGGTGTTGCGTCCCTTGTGCATGTCGTTGAGCCAGGAGATCCAGCCGCGGTCGGTCTTCTCGTATTCGGCCTTGCCGTCGACGCCGATGCGCAGCCAGGCGTCGCCGCCCGGACGGGGCAGGGCGACGTAGGCGTCCTCCTCGGTCCATTCGGCGGCGCGGCCGCGCAGGTCGACCGGGAAGGCGGCGCCGGCCCAGCTGGCGATGCTGTCCGGCAGCGGCGCTTCGGCGTCGGCGTGTTCCTCGGCGAAGGCCCGCAGTTGCGGCAGCAGCGCCGGCGGGACGCTGGCGGCCAGTTTCGTGACCTCGGGCGTCGCGCCGATCTGGGCCGCGTGATTCAGGGTGAAGCCGGTGATACTGAAGAGCAGCATCGCCATCAGGCAAATTGCCGAGCTGATCCAGTGCCATTGGTGCAGCTGTTTCAGGTAGACGGCGCGGCGGGCGCCGGGGAGGGCGCCTGGCGTTGCTGGGGAAGATGGTCCGCTTGAGCTCATCCTCAAATGATAACGATTATCATTTACCTGGTCAACAGGGCGATGCGGCGCGAAATGTGGCTTTACAATTAGAAATAATTAATTTCTACCCTCAGAGCCCGCCTCGTCACTGCGCTTGCGTTACAATGTTGCGGGCCAGGTTTGCCTATGCCAGGCAGCCAGGACCCCTTTGCCTTGTAATACGTCCTTCCCCCACAACTTGATGTAGTAAGTGCGATCCGCTAACCGGTCAGGCCGTGTCGCGGAAGGTTAGATTAACCCGCCCCATACTCGCGAAGCGCGAAGAAAGGTGAGCAAGAATGATGCAGCAACAGAATGCGAACTCGTACCTGTTCGGCGGTAATGCGCCCTACGTGGAAGAGTTATACGAAGCGTACCTGAACAATCCGGGATCGGTTCCGGAAAACTGGCGCGCCTACTTTGACCAGATGCAGCACGTGCCCGCGGTCGACGGATCGAACCGCCCGGACGTGGTCCACTCGTCGGTGGTCGCTTCGTTCGCGGAACGCGCGAAACAGGGCCCGATCCGCACCGTGATCGCCTCCCCGGACGCAGAACTCGGCCGCAAGCGCGTCGCCGTCACCCAGCTGATCGCTGCCTACCGCTACCTCGGCTCCCGCTGGGCCAACCTCGACCCGCTGCAGCGCCAGGAGCGCCCACCCCTTCCGGAACTCGACCCGAGCTTCTACGGCTTCACCGAAGCGGACCTCGACACCGTCTTCACCATCAGCAATACCTACTTCGGCAAGGAAACCGCGCCCCTGCGCGACATCCTGAACTGGCTGCGCGACACCTACTGCCGTTCGATCGGCGCTGAGTTCATGTACATCAGCGATCCGGCGGAAAAGCGCTGGCTGCAGGAACGCCTGGAGTCGACCCGCTCGACCCCGGCCTTCACCGCCGACAAGAAAAAGCACATCCTCGAGCGCCTGACCGCGGCCGAAGGCCTGGAACGCTACCTCCACACCAAGTACGTCGGCGCCAAGCGCTTCTCGCTGGAAGGCGGCGAGTCGTTCATCGCCTCGATCGACGAAGTGATCCAGCGCGCCGGTGAAAAGGGCGTGCAGGAAATCGTCATCGGCATGGCCCACCGCGGTCGCCTGAACGTGCTGGTCAACACCCTGGGCAAGAGCCCGGCCGACCTGTTCGAGGAATTCGAAGGCAAGCACGCCGACGACCTGCCGGCGGGCGACGTGAAATACCACCAGGGCTTCTCGAGCGACATCTCGACCCCGGGCGGCCCGGTCCACCTGTCGCTGGCCTTCAACCCCTCGCACCTGGAAATCGTCAACCCGGTCGTCGAAGGCTCGGTCAAGGCGCGCATGGAACGCCGCGGCGACCGCAAGGGCAAGGAAGTGCTGCCGATCCTGGTGCACGGCGACGCCGCATTCGCCGGCCAGGGCGTGGTCATGGAAACCCTGAACCTGGCCCAGACCCGCGGCTACGGCACCGGCGGCACCGTCCACATCGTCATCAACAACCAGATCGGCTTCACCACCTCCGACCCGCGCGACGCCCGTTCGACCATCTACTGCTCGGACGTGGTCAAGATGATCGAGGCGCCGGTGCTGCACGTGAACGCCGACGATCCGGAAGCGGTCGTGCTGGCCTCGCAGATCGCGATGGACTACCGCACCGAGTTCGGCAAGGACGTGGTCGTGGACATCGTCTGCTACCGCAAGCTGGGCCACAACGAGCAGGACACCCCTGCGCTCACCCAGCCGCTGATGTACAAGAAGATCGCCAAGCACCCGGGCACCCGCAAGCTGTACGCGGAGAAGCTGGCTGCCCAGGGCACCATCCCGGCCGACGGCGGTGACCAGCTGGTCGCCGAGTACCGCAATGCGATGGACGCCGGCAAGCACACCGTCGATCCGGTCCTGACCAACTTCAAGGGCAAGTACGCCGTCGACTGGGCGCCGTTCCTGAACAAGAAGTGGACCGACGCCGCCGATACCGCCGTGCCGCTGACCGAGCTGAAGCGCCTGGCCGAACGCATCACCAAGGTGCCGGAAGGCTTCAAGGCGCACTCGCTGGTCGAGAAGGTCCTGAACGACCGCGCCACCATGGGCAAGGGCGAGATGAACCTCGACTGGGGCATGGGCGAGCACCTGGCCTTCGCCTCGCTGCTGTCCTCGGGCTACGCGATCCGCCTGTCGGGCCAGGATGCCGGCCGCGGCACCTTCGTGCACCGCCACGCCGTGCTGCACGACCAGAACCGCGAGCGCTGGGACCAGGGCATCTACCTGCCGCTGGCCAACGTGTCGGACAACCAGGCCAACTTCACCGTGATCGACTCGGTGCTGTCGGAAGAAGCGGTGCTCGGCTTCGAGTACGGCTACTCGACCGCCGAACCGAATACGCTCACCATCTGGGAAGCCCAGTTCGGCGACTTCGTCAACGGCGCCCAGGTCGTCATCGACCAGTTCATCGCCTCGGGCGAAGTGAAGTGGGGCCGCGCTTCGGGCCTGACCATGATGCTGCCGCACGGCTACGAAGGCCAGGGTCCGGAGCACTCGTCGGCACGTATCGAGCGCTTCCTGCAGCTGTGCGCAGACAACAACATGCAAGTCGTGCAGCCGACCACGGCCGCCCAGATCTTCCACCTGCTGCGCCGCCAGATGGTGCGCCAGTTCCGCAAGCCGCTGGTGATCTTCACGCCGAAGTCGCTGCTGCGTAACAAGGACGCCGGCTCGCCGCTGACCGACCTGGCCAAGGGCGGTTTCCAGACCGTGATCGGCGAAGTGGACGAGAAGATCGAAGCGTCGAAGGTCAAGCGTGTGCTGGTCTGCTCGGGCAAGGTCTACTATGACCTGGTCAACACCCGCAAGGCGCGCAATGCCAACGACGTGGCGATCATCCGTATCGAACAGATGTATCCGTTCCCGCACAAGTCGTTCGCGGCCGAGCTGAAGAAGTTCAGCAACGCGACCGAAGTGGTGTGGACGCAGGACGAGCCGCAGAACCAGGGTCCGTGGTTCCAGATCCAGCACAACATCTTCGAAAGCATGGAAGAAGGCCAGCGCCTGGCGTACGCCGGCCGTCCGGCTTCCTCGTCGCCTGCGGTCGGCTATGCCGACAAGCACGTGGCGCAGCAGAAGGAGTTGCTGGAAACCGCGTTCTCGAAACTCAAGGGTTTCATCCTGACCAAGTAAGAAGACACACCACGCCCCCGTGCGCGCTCGCGCCGGGGGTTTTGCACAGAATACATAACGGAGTTAGATAAAAATGGCACAAATCGAAGTCAAGGTCCCCCAACTGTCGGAATCGGTTGCTGAAGCGACCCTCCTGTCCTGGCACAAGAAAGTCGGCGAGTCGGTTGACCGCGACGAGAACATGATCGACATCGAGACCGACAAGGTGGTCCTGGAACTGCCGGCCCCGAGCGCCGGCGTGATCGTGCAACTGATCAAGGGCGACGGCGCCACCGTCACCTCGGGCGAAGTCATCGCCATCATCGACACCGAAGCCTCGGCCCAGACCAGCCCGGTCGCCGTGCGTTCGGCCCCGGTGCAGGCCGCGCCCGAAGCGCCTGCTGCCGCTCCGGCTGCCGCTGCTACCGGCTCGAAAGGCGACGTCGCCATGCCGGCCGCCGCCAAGATCCTGGCCGACAACAACATGAGCGCAGCCGATGCCACCGGCACCGGCCGCGACGGCCGCGTGACCAAGGGCGACGCCCTGGCCGCCGTTGCCAACAAGCCTGCCGCTGCTGCTGCACCTGCTCCTGCCGCCAAGCCGGCTCTCCAGCAAGTCGCTGCCCCGGTCGCGAACCTGGGCGACCGTCCGGAAGAGCGCGTGCCGATGAGCCGCCTGCGCGCCCGTATCGCCGAGCGCCTGCTGCAGTCGCAACAGACCAACGCGATCCTGACCACGTTCAACGAAGTGAACATGGCCCCGGTCATGGAACTGCGCAACAAGTACAAGGACAAGTTCGAGAAAGAGCACGGCGTCAAGCTGGGCTTCATGTCCTTCTTCGTCAAGGCCGCCGTTGCCGCACTGAAGAAGTACCCGATCCTGAACGCCTCGGTCGACGGTAACGACATCGTCTACCACGGCTACTTCGACATCGGTATCGCCGTCGGTTCGCCGCGCGGCCTGGTGGTGCCGATCCTGCGCAACGCCGACCAGATGTCGATCGCCGAGATCGAGAAGAAGATCGGCGAATTCGGCCAGAAGGCCAAGGACGGCAAGCTGACCCTGGAAGACCTGTCGGGCGGTACCTTCTCGATCTCGAACGGCGGCGTGTTCGGCTCGATGCTGTCGACCCCGATCATCAACCCGCCGCAGTCGGCGATCCTGGGCGTGCACGCGACCAAGGACCGCGCTGTCGTGGAAAACGGCCAGATCGTCATCCGTCCGATGAACTACCTGGCCATGTCGTACGACCACCGTATCATCGACGGCCGCGAAGCCGTGCTGGGCCTGGTCGCCATGAAGGAAGCGCTGGAAGATCCGGCGCGCCTGCTGCTCGACCTGTAATTCCGCGGTAACGTAGCAGGTAGGTAATTCAAGTAGTACCCGGACATGCGCGCCGCGCGCGCATGTCCACCGACTAGTGAGGACTGCCATGATCTCCGATGAAATCCGGCGTTTGCACGAACTGCACCAGGCCGGCGCCTTGAGCGACGCCGAATTCGAGCAGGCCAAGGCGAAGGTGTTGTCGGGGTCCTATTCCGGCAACGCCGCCGGCGGCGCCGGACCCCGCGTCAACCTGAACAAGGGCGCCAGCGAGTTCAAGGCCGGCTGCACCGTGGTCGAGACCCAGTTGCGCGCGCTGCGCCGTTCGCGTACCGACCGCTGGATCGGCGGCGTCTGCGGCGGCCTGAACGGCGTGCTGGGCATCGAGGCCTGGGTCTGGCGCCTGGTCTTCGTGCTGTTCACCCTGCTGACCTCCGGGTTCGGCGCACTGGTCTACCTGCTGATGTGGATTTTTGTCCCAGAAGAATAAACAAGGAAGCTATTCATGAGTAACGAGAAACAATTCGACGTCGTCGTCATCGGCGGCGGCCCTGGCGGCTACATCGCCGCCATCCGCGCGGCCCAGCTGGGCTTCAAGACCGCCTGCATCGACGAGTGGAGCAATGCGGCAGGCAAGCCGGCCCCGGGCGGCACCTGCACCAACGTCGGCTGCATCCCGTCGAAAGCGCTGCTGCAATCGTCGGAACACTTCGAGCACGCCGGCCACGCCTTCGCCGAGCACGGCATCAACGTGTCGGGCCTGGAACTGAACCTGCCGCAGATGCTCAAGCGTAAGGATTCGGTCGTCAAGGCGAACAACGACGGCATCCTCTACCTGTTCAAGAAGAACAAGGTGTCCTTCTTCCACGGCCGCGGTTCGTTCGCCGGCAAGGCGGAAGGCGGCTACACCATCAACGTCACCGGCCCGACGACCGAGACGCTGACCGCCACGAACGTCGTCGTCGCCACCGGCTCGAACGCACGCGAACTGCCGGGCGCACCTTTCGACGAGAAGATCATCCTGTCGAACACCGGCGCGCTGGCGATCGACGCGGTTCCTTCGAAGCTGGGCGTGATCGGCGCCGGCGTCATCGGCCTGGAAATGGGTTCGGTCTGGCGCCGCGTGGGCGCGGACGTCACCGTGCTGGAAGGCCTGCCGACCTTCCTGGGCGCGGTCGACGAGCAGATCGCCAAGGAAGCGCACAAGCTGTTCACCAAGCAGGGCCTGAAGATCAACCTGGGCTGCAAGATCGGCGCGATCACCAAGGGCGAGAACAACGTCACCGTCGCCTACGCCGACAGCACCGGCGCCGAGCAGACCGCGACGTTCGACCGCCTGATCATCTCGATCGGCCGCGTGCCGAACACCACCGGCCTGAACGGCGAAGCGGTCGGCCTGCAGCTCGACGAGCGCGGCTTCGTGGTCGTCGACGACGAGTGCCGCACCAGCCTGCCGGGCGTGTGGGCGGTGGGCGACGTCGTGCGCGGCCCGATGCTGGCGCACAAGGCGGAAGAAGAGGGCGTCGCGGTCGCCGAGCGCATCGCCGGCCAGCACGGCCACGTCAACTTCAACACCATCCCCTGGGTCATCTACACCTCGCCGGAAATCGCCTGGGTCGGCAAGACCGAGCAGCAGCTGAAGGCCGAAGGCGTGGCCTACAAGGCCGGCACCTTCCCGTTCATGGCCAACGGCCGTGCGCGTGCGCTGGGCGACACCTCGGGCATGGTCAAGTTCCTGGCCGATGCCACGACCGACGAAATCCTGGGCGTGCACATCGTCGGCCCGGTCGCTTCGGAACTGATCTCGGAAGCCGTGGTCGCGATGGAATTCAAGGCATCGTCGGAAGACATCGCCCGCATCTGCCACGCGCACCCGTCGCTGTCGGAAGCCGTCAAGGAAGCCGCGCTGGCGGTCGACAAGCGTTCGCTGAACTTCTAAGGAAGTGAGGCCGGCCGCCATCCGCCGTCGAACGACCGCGGATGGCGGCCCCTGAACCGTAGGGTGGACGGGTCCTCCGTCCACGCGTTCAAACCACGTTTCCCGGCCCGCTCCGTGGCTTGCAAACGTGCGCCGAACGCGTGGACGGCAGAGCCGTCCACCCTACGTCCTTATTTGCAGGCGATGCGATTTATTCGCCAGCCTGCGGCGAGACAACAAACGTATGAACGTCCAAGAGTATTACCAGCACGCGCTGACCGAGCGCGGCTTCAAGTCCGACCCGGCGCAGGCGCGCGCGGTCGAGCGGCTGCAGCAGGCGTACGACGACTGGGTCCAGTACAAGGCCCAGCGGTCGTCCGCTTTCAGGCGTCTCATCAACCGCCCCGAGGTGCCGCGGGGCGTCTACATGTGGGGCGGGGTAGGGCGCGGCAAGTCCTTCCTGATGGACAGCTTCTATTCGGTGGTGCCGGTGGTGCGCAAGACGCGCCTGCACTTCCACGAGTTCATGCGCGCCGTGCACCATCAATTGGACGAACTGAAGGGCGTCGCCAATCCGCTCGACGAAGTCGCCAGGCGCATCGCGAAGAAATACCGCCTGATCTGCTTCGACGAATTCCACGTTTCGGACATCGCCGACGCGATGATCCTGTATAACCTGCTCAAAGCCCTGTTCGACAACGGCGTGTCCTTCGTGATGACCTCGAACTACGAGCCGTCCACGCTGTATCCGGACGGGCTGCACCGCGACCGCATGCTGCCCACCATCGCGCTGCTGCAGGAAAAGCTCGACGTCATGAACGTCGACGCCGGCAACGACTACCGCAAGCGCGCGCTCGAGCAGGTGCAGGCTTACTACACGCCGCTGAACGCCGCCTCGGACCACGCACTGCGCGAGGCCTATGCCAAGGTGGCCGACACCGCCGACGAGAGCCCGATCGTCCACATCGAGAACCGCGAGATCCGCGCCCTGCGCCGCGCCGGCGGCGTGATCTGGTTCGATTTCGCGACCCTGTGCGGCGGCCCGCGCTCGCAGAACGACTACCTGGAACTGGCCACGCGCTTCCACACGGTGATCCTGTCCGGCATTCCCGTGATGTCGGCCGGCCAGTCCTCGGAAGCGCGCCGCTTCACCTGGCTGATCGACGTGTTCTACGACCACAAGGTCAAGCTCATCATGTCGGCGGCCAGCGAACCCGAGGAGCTCTATACCCAGGGCATGCTGGCAAACGAATTCCACCGTACCGTCTCGCGTATCATTGAGATGCAGTCGCGCGAGTACATGCTCGCCGAGCGGCGCGGCGCGGCCGACGCCATCGCCTGACCGATCAGTCAAAACAAGGCAACAAGGAACAAGATGAGAAAAGCACAGTCCGTATTGCGCAGCGCAGCCTGCACCCTGGTCCTGGGCCTGCTGGCCGCCTGCGCCAGCGAGCGCCAGGCGCCGCCGCCGGCTCCCTCTTCGCCGACCACCTCGGTGGCCCAGGCCGACGAGCGCCTGGCCGCCGTCGCCGCCGAGCGCGCCGCGATCGAGGCGCGCTATGCCGAGCGCGAAGCCGTTTGCTACGACAAGTTCTTCGTGAATAACTGCCTGGACCAGGCCAAGGAAACCCGCCGTAACGCGCTGGCGGTGCAGCGCGCGATCGAGATCGACGCCGAGCGTTTCAAACGCAAGCACAAGGTCGAGGAGCGCGACCGCGCCATGGCCGAGGCCGAAGCCGCCTACCAGGCGGAAGAGGCGCGCATGGCCGCCGAGCCGCCAGCCCCGCCCAAGGCCCCGACCCTGACCCCGCCGCCGCGCCCGGCGCCGGTGGCCAACCGCATCGCGCGCCACAAGCAACGCACGCAGGAGGCTGCGGCCAAGGAAGCGGCCGAGGCTCCGAAGCGCGCCGCCAATGCCGCCGCCTACGAGGAACGCCGCCGCAAGTCCGAGGAGCGCCAGCGCGAAGTGGCCGAGCGCAAGGCCGAGCGCGAAGCGAAGCAGGCGGCGAAGGCCGAGCAGGAGAAGGCAGACGCCGGGAAACCGGCGCAGTAGGGTGGGCACTCCGTGCCCACGCGTGACGCCGGCATTGTGTTGGCACAATCTGGCGCTCCGTGCCCACGCGTGACCCCGGCATCATGTTGGCGTTTGGAAGGCGCCGCGTCTGCTCGACGTTCACGCGTGGGCACGGAGCGCCCACCCTACAATGCGCAGAGCTTACCGATCATTCAGGCAAGGGCCGGTGTCGACCTAGCCGTTCGACCCCGTCCCATCCAGGGCCGGCTTGACCAGCTTCACGATCGCCATCGAGCAGTTCCCGCCCTTGCCCTCGGAGCGCTCCGCCGCCTTGTTGATGAGCATCTCGGACGCCTGGCGCGGCGTCGAGCGGGACAATGCCGCACCGAGCTCGGCGTCGGTAAAGAAGTGCCACAGGCCGTCCGAGCACAGCAGGAACTGGTCGCCCGCCGCGACGCCGGTGTGCATGCCCACGGTCACGAACGGCTCCTTGCGGCTATTGCCCAGCACATTGAGCAGCAGCTTCGAGCGCCGGTGGTTGCGCGCCGCCTCGAGCGGCAGGCGGTCGGCCACCAGGTGCTCGATGTAGGCGGCGTCGCCCGTGCGGTGGCTGCACTGGCCATGTTCGAACCGGTAGAGGCGCGAGTCGCCGACGTGGGCCCAGACCGCCTCGCCATGGGGCGACAGCAGCAGGCCGACGAAGCTGGCCTGGACCTCTTCGCCGGTGGTGACGGCGTTCATCTGGATGACGAGGTGGGTTTCGTGCACGATCTCGCGCAGCAGCTGGGCCAGGCGCTCCGGGTGCGGACCGTCGCCCGGCTTGAAACCGTCGAACACCTGCTTGGCCGTATGTAATACCTGTTCGGCCGCCGCCGCGCCGCCGATGCCGTCGGACAGCACGGCGAGCACGTAGCCGGGCGCGCGCGCGCCGGTGAGGATGGCGACCCGGTCGTTTTGCCGCGGGCGGTTACCGAGGTGTTGCGCGGTCCCCGCTTTGATCTTGAAGAGATTCATAAACTTTGATGCTTTCCGTGGCTTGACAGCCAATCTTTGTTGGCGGCAACGTCGCTGTAGATTAAACTATGCACCGAGAAGCCACCGTGTTGCAAGCCGTAAGGTGCACGCGGCACGGCGCCAGCCCGCTGTCCCGCCATCCCCCGCCTTGTTGAAAAACCTGTTTGGAACCGCCATCATGACCGATGTCCAAGACATCCAGCGCCGCATTATCGAACTCGACGTGGAACACCGTGACCTGGATGCGGTCATCGCCATGCTGACGGCCGATGGCCATGCCGACCAGCTCCAGCTGCGCCGCCTCAAGAAGCGTAAACTGCAGTTGAAAGACCATATCACCCTGCTGAAGATGCAACTGGTGCCGGACGTGCCGGCGTAGTTCTCTTCGCATCACGAAACGCCCATTTTGACCGATCACCTCCCTGTTCCCGGCGGCACCGAGCCCGGCGCCGTTTCCGACGACGCTCCCGCAACGCCTGTCGGCAAGTACGACGAAGAAATCGACCGCCTGTTCGGCGTCGGCGGCCCGCTCGCGCCCGCCGTCGGCACCTTCAAGCCGCGCCAGTCGCAGACGGAAATGGCGAAAGCCATTGCGTCCGCGATTTCCGATCAACAGGTGCTCATGGCCGAGGCCGGCACTGGCACCGGCAAGACCTTCGCCTACCTGGTGCCTGCCTTGCTGTGGGGCGGCAAGACCATCGTCTCGACCGGAACCAAGAACCTGCAGGACCAGCTGTTCCTGCGCGACATCCCGACCATCCGCAAGGCCTTGAAGGCGCCGGTGTCGGTGGCCCTGCTCAAGGGACGCTCGAACTACGTCTGCCACTTCCACCTCGAGCGCACGCTGCAGAACGGGCGCCTGACCTCGCGCGACGACGTCGGCTACCTGCGCGAGATCTCGCGCTTCATCAAGATGACGAATTCGGGCGACAAGGCGGAGCTGGCCAAGGTGCCGGAGAACGCCAGCGTCTGGAACCTGGTCACCTCGACCCGCGACACCTGCATGGGCGCCGAGTGCCAGTACTACCAGGACTGCTTCGTGATGAAGGCGCGCCGCGAAGCGCAGCAGGCGGACGTGGTCGTGGTCAACCACCACCTGTTCTTCGCCGACGTGGCGCTGAAGGACACCGGCGTGGCCGAGCTGCTGCCGTCGGCCAACACCATCATCTTCGACGAGGCGCACCAGCTGCCCGACACCGCGACCCTGTTCTTCGGCCAGTCGGTCTCGACGTCCCAGGTGCTGGAACTGTGCCGCGACGTGCTGGCCGAAGGCCTGGCGCACGCGCGCGGCGGCCCCGACTGGGCCAAGGTCGTGACCGTGGTCGAGAAGGCCGCGCGCGACCTGCGCCTGACCTTCCCGGAAGGCGGCACGCGCCTCTCGCTGCCGCAGGTATTGCCGACCTCCGCCTTCTTCCCGGCGCTGGCCAAGCTCAAGGAAGAGCTCGATGGCCTGATCGAGGTGCTGGAAGAAAACGCCGAGCGTGCCGAAACGCTGGAAGCCTGCCGCGTGCGCGCTGTTGAACTAAAGGCATCGTTCGACGCCTGGAAGGCCGATCCCGCGCCCAAGGGCAAGGTGGTCGAGGGCGACCAGGCCGTGCTCTGGGTCGAGGCCTTCAACTCCTCGCTGCAGTTGCACAAGACCCCGCTGTCGATCGCGCCGATCTTCCAGAACCAGCGCGAAGGCACGCCGCGCAGCTGGATCTTCACCTCGGCGACGCTGGCGGTGAAGAACGACTTCAAGCATTTCTCCGACCAGATGGGCCTGACCGGCGAACCGGCGCGTACCTGGCCGAGCCCGTTCAACTACGGCGAGCAGGGCATCCTGTACGTGCCGACCGGCCTGCCGGAGCCGAACTCCTTCCAGTACACCGATGCGGTGGTCGACACCGCGCTGCCGGTGATCGAGGCGGCGGGCGGGCGCACCTTCTTCCTGTGCACCACCATCCGCGCCGTGAACAAGGTGGCCGAGCGCCTGCGTCTCGAGTTCGCCGAGCGCGGCCTGGACTTTCCGCTGTTCGTGCAGGGCGAGCGCGGCCGCACCGAGCTGCTCGACTCCTTCCGCAACGCCGGCAACGCGGTGCTGGTGGGCAGCCAGAGCTTCTGGGAAGGCGTGGACGTGCGCGGCGACGCGCTCTCGCTGGTCATCATCGACAAGCTGCCGTTCGCGCCGCCCGACGATCCGGTGCTGGCCGCGCGCATCGAGGTGATGGAAAAGCAGGGCCTGAACGGCTTCATGCACCACCAGCTGCCGGAAGCGATCATCACGCTCAAGCAGGGCGCCGGGCGCCTGATCCGCGACGTCGAGGACCGCGGCGTCCTGATGATCTGCGACCCGCGCCTGATCAGCAAGCCCTACGGCCGCCGTATCTGGCAGAGCCTGCCGCCGTTCAAGCGGACGCGGGTGCAGGAGGATGTGATCAAGTTCTTCAAGCCGGATGCGGAATAATCACGGCGTTCGCTTGATCCGTATGGTGTTCGCGTCGTCGTGACGGTTGCGCTTGACCCGTAGGGTGGACGGGTTCCCCGTCCACGCGTTCAATCTGCCGGTGACAAACCGCGAAACAACATTCGAACCTGCGTTGAACGCGTGGACGGCAGAGCCGTCCACCCTACGTCCCTCCGGCAAGCTTTACGGCACGATCACCACCTTGCCCGTCACCTTGCGCGCGGCCATGTCGTTCAGCGCCTGCGCCGTCTCGCCCAGCGCGTAGCGCTTCGACACCAGCGGCTTGAGCTTGCCCTCGGCCATCCAGCCCAGCATCTCGCGCATCGCGGCCAGGTTCGCCTTCGGCTCGCGCTTGGCGAACTCGCCCCAGAACACGCCGACCACCGAGGCGCCCTTGAGCAGCATCAGGTTCCAGGGCAGCTTCGGGATCTCGCCGGCCGCAAAACCCACCACCAGGTGCCGGCCGCGCCAGGCGATCGAGCGCAGCGCCGGCTCGCTCCAGGGGCCGCCGACCGGATCGTAGATCACGTCCGGGCCTTTGCCGCCGGTGGCCGCCTTCAGGGCCTCGCGCAGGTCTTCCTTCGTGTAGTCGATGAGGACGTCGGCGCCATGGGCGCGGCAGACTTCGAGCTTCTCCGCGCTGGAGGCGGCCGCGATCACGCGCGCGCCGAGCGCCTTGCCGATCTCGATCGCCGCCAGGCCCACGCCGCCGGCCGCGCCCAGCACCAGCATGGTTTCGCCGGCCTTCAGCTGCGCGCGGTCGACCACCGCATGGTGCGAGGTGCCGTAGGTGAGGGTGATGGCGGCGGCGGTGTCGAAGTCCATGCCTGGGGGCATCGGCATCATGACCTCGGCCGGCGCGCGCACCTGCTCGGCGAAGGCGCCGACGCGGGTGAAGCCGATCACCCGGTCGCCCGGCTTGAGGCCGTTCACGCCGGCGCCGATGGCGCGCACGGTGCCGGCGAATTCATTGCCGGGAGTGAAAGGCAGCTCGGGCCGGTGCTGGTACTTGCCCTGCACGGTCAGCACGTCGGGGAAGTTGACCCCGGCCGCGCGCACGTCGACCACGACCTCGCCGGCCTCGGGAACGAGGTCGGGCAGGTCCTGCAGTTCCAGGTTGTCGGGCGGTCCCCAGTCCTTGCATACGATGGCTTTCATTTGCGTCTCCTCTGGTGGTGGTTGTTCTTCGGATCCCAGCGATTATGCCTCAGGGAATGCATCGGCGCGCCGGCAGCGCGACGCCCGGCCCGTTTGTGCGCCCGCAAAATGGGGAGGGTCTGCGACGCTACAGTGATGGATGCGCATGCGCGCCAGCCGGCATATTGAACAGGGGAAAGGCAATGACAATTCGGTACGGCTGCTTCTTCAGCTACGCCCATGGGCGTCATGCGTTGATGCAGCGGTTCAAGACAGCGCTGGCCGATGCGCTGCGCTGCTACCTCGAACCGTATTTCGACAACGAGGACGAGCTGTTCGTCGACACCGAGCAGCTCGGCGGCGGCGACGATCTCGATCGCAAGATCGCCCGCGCGATGTGCGAGAGCGTCTGCATGATCCTCATCTACACGCCGAAGTACGAGGCGCATGCCTACACGCGCCGCGAGTACGCGGCAATGCGCCTGCTCGAGGCCGAGCGCAGCAAGTGGTACACGCTGCCCAGCCACCTGATCATTCCGGTGATCATGACCCAACATCCCGACAGGCTGCCGCCGCAGATCGCGTCGTCCAGCTTCTATGTCGACTTCTCGCATTTCACGATGGCCACCGCGGACCTGAAATCGAATCCCGATTTCCTGCCCGACATCGACAAGATGGTGAAACGGATCGCGACGCACTACCAGTACCAGAAGCTCTACATGCCGCCTGGTCATGATTGCAACCAATTCGTGCTTCCCGATGTCCCACCTGAATGGCGCGCCATCCCGGATCTGACTTTTCCCAAAAAATGAGGAGCTACATGGAAATCAACCGCATAACGCTTCCGCCGATCCCCAGGCCCGGCGAAGTGACGACCTTCTATTCGTTCGAGAGCGGCACCGCGCGCAGCGTCGCGCTGGCCCATGCGGCCGTGCTGCTGGCGGGAGGCCAGAATGCGACGGTGCCGGTACTGATGATCGACTGGGACACCGAGGCGCCCGGCCTGCACCATTATTTTCCGGCCCAGGACGAGCGCTTCGAGCACATGCATCCGGCGGCCGGCGCCGCGCGCCCAGGCCTGCTCGAATACTTCGAGGCCTGCCGCGAGCAGCTGCAGTCGCTGGGCCGCGCCGGCGCCGACCTCGACCACGAGGAGCGCGCCCGCCTGGTGCTCGAGGCCATCGACTGGGAGGCCTACGTCGAACGGGTCGACCAGAGCCGCTCGCTCTACCTGATGCGCGCCGGCCGCTTCGACGACAGCTATGGCGAACGCGCCGACCGCATGGACTGGGACGGGCTGTTCGCCGCCTGCCCGGCCCTGTACCGCGCCTTCGCCGCCCACCTGGCGCGCCATTTCCGCCACGTGCTGATCGACGCCCGCGGCGGCCGCTCGGCGGCGGTGAGCGTGTGCACCACGCTGCTGCCCGACCGCCTGGTGGGCCTGTTCACACCGGGCGGTCGCAGCCTCGACGGGCTGGCCGGCGTCGTCACCCGCGCCGTCGAGTACCGCTGCAGCCACGAGGACGAGCAGCGGCCGCTGCTGGTCTACCCGGTGCCCTGCCTCGACGGCGCCGACGCCGAGCGGCGCGCGCTGTGGCGGCGCGGCGACCCGCAGCGCGGCGTCCAGGGCTACCAGAGCGTGCTCGAACAATTGCTGCGCAACTGCTACGGCCTGTCCCAGCTGTCCCTCGATAGCTACCTCGACGAGGTGCAGCTGCAGGCGTTCGGCGTCCCATCCGAACCCTTCGCCGGCACGGTCCAGCGCGACACCGACCGCCATTCGGGCGCGCGCAGCGTCGCGGCCCTGCTGGGCTGGGTGGCGCAGGGGCGCTTTCCCTGGCAGTCGCGCGCCGAGCTCGACCTGCTCGACGCCGTCGCCGCCGGCCGCGCCGCGTTGGCTGCGAGCGAGCGCGGCGCGGGCGGCAGCCTGCTGGGCGGCAATGCGCCCGATCCGAACGCGGCGCCGCTGGCGCGCGACCTGCTGCGCCTGGGCGAACTGCACCGCCAGCAGGGACGCACGGCCCTGGCCCAGGAGTGTTTCGAGGAGAGCACCGCATTGCGCCAGCGCCTGCTCGGCGACGCCCATCCCGACACCCGCGCCAGCCGCTCGGCGTTGGCGGCGCTGCTGCGCGAGAGCGGCCGCCTGCGCGAGGCGCGCGCCCAGTACGAACTGCTGGTCGAGCATTGCGTCCAGGACGCCGGCGCCGAACACGCCGAGACCCTGAGCGCCCGGTCTGGACTGGCGGCCACGCTGGCGGCGCTCGACGAGTTCCCGCGCGCGCTGGCGCTGCACGAGCAGGTGGTCGAAGCTTGCGAGCGTCTGTTCGGCCCGGGCCATATCGTCACGCTCGACGCCCTTGCCGGACAGGCGCGCACCCTGGCGCGCCAGGGCGAGTATTCGCGCGCGCGCATGGTCTACGAGCGCGTGCTCGAAGGGCGCCAGCGTGTCCTCGGCACCGAGCACGAGGACACGCTGCGCTGCACCCAGCTGCTGGCGGCGCTGCTGCGCGACATGGGCGACCTCGGCAACGCGCGCAAGCTCCAGGAGCTGGTGGTGCGGGTGCGCGAACGCCAGGCCGGCCCGGATGCGTCCGCTACCCTGCAGGCGCGCGAGGCGCTGGCCGAGATCTTCGCCGCCCAGGGCGACATGGCCGCGGTGCGCGACATGCAGCAGTCGCTCGCCACCGCGCGCGAACGGCGCCTCGGTTCCGAGCATCCTGACACCCTGAGCATCCTGCTGCGGCTGGCTTCGACGCTCTCCGAGCAGGGCGAGCTCGAGGAAGCGCGCCGGCTCCAGCAGCACGTCGTCAGCCTGCACGAACGCCTGCGCGGCATGGACGACCATGAAACCCTGCGCAGCAAGCAGATGCTGGCCCGGACCCTGTCGAGCCAGGGGCACAGCCAGGCCGCGCGCCGGCTCGAGGAAAGCGTGGAGGAGGGCAGCAGCCGCCTGTTGAACATCCGCGCGATGTCGGCCGGATTACGGGATTCGCCCGATCTTCCCACGTCCGCCCTCGCCACGCCGGACCTTGCCACGCCGGGCACGGCAGCGCGCGGCACTGCCCATGGCACGGCGGCGTCGCGCGTGTCCACGTCGGGCGTTGCCACGTCGGGCGCCGCCTTGCGGCGCTTCGCGGCGCAGCATGCCGCCATGCCGGGCGGCGCCACCGCAGGCGGCCCCGCGCCGCGCCTGGTGACGCCAAGCGACGGTGCGTCGGGGTTTTCCGGTCCCAGCGCGCCGGCCTCGCATGCCCTGCCCAGCTCCGCGCACGCGGCCCTGGGCCAGGCCGGCCTTCCCAGGCCGGGCGCGGGCGGCATGGGGGGCGCCGGCGAGCAACGCGGCGAGACGGCGCGCGGCGCGCGCGAAGGCGCCCACCAGCCATCCCCGGATATGCTGGACCACAAGTTGACGCAATTGCAAAAGCTGATCGACAGCGGGCGCGCGAGCGAAGCACGGGCGCTTGCCGACAGCTTGCGCGAAACCATCCTGCGTCCAACCGTGGCCCAGCCTTTGCGCCGGCGCGGGATTACGATGATCAAGCAGGTCTACCTCGACGACGGCGACAAGGATGCCTTGCTGGCCTTCACCGAAGACGAGGTCGCCTCGCTCGAAGGTGCGCTGATCGAGGCGGCGGGAGGGCGGTCGCTGGCGCTGCGCTAGAAAATGTTTCGGCAGGGCGGAGCAAACCGACGATGACATGCGCGTAGGCGACATGCGCGTCTGCGACATGCGCGTAGGCGACATGCGCGTCTGCGACATGCGCCGGCGACGTATGGCAAGCGCGGGGCAAGACGCGGGAAGACCGCATCCTGACCCGGTCGTTTTGCCAACCGCGCAAGGCGCGGCGCAACATCCGCTTGCCGGGCGCGTTGGGAAGCATGCATGCCCGGCTGGAACACGTTCTCGGCGCCCTTGCCGGGCTTGGCGGGTTGCCCGGCAGCGTTGCATGCGGGCAACGGCGCTCTCCCCCGCAGGGCAGAAATTATGTACCACCGGCGCGTGACGCGGCCGTTGCTTCAGGTAAAATCGCGTGATGCGAATTCTTATCAGTAACGACGACGGCTACCTCGCCCCTGGTATTAACGCCCTGGCCGACGCCCTTGCGGCGGTGGCCGAGATCATCGTTGTCGCGCCGGACAGCAACCGTTCCGGCGCGTCCAACTCGCTTTCGCTCGACCGTCCGCTGTCGGTCACCAAGGCCGCCAACGGTTTCTATTTTGTCAATGGAACGCCGACCGATTGCGTCCATATTGCCCTGACCGGCATGCAGGAAGCGCCGCCCGACCTGGTCGTCTCGGGCATCAACAACGGCCAGAACATGGGCGACGACACCTTGTATTCGGGCACCGTCGCCGCCGCCACGGAAGCTTTCCTGTTCGGCATTCCGGCCATCGCGTTTTCCCAGGTGCACTCTGGTTGGGCCCACATCGACGCCGCGGCCAGGGCGGCGCGCGACATCGTCCTGCGCCGGTTCGAGATGTTGCCTGCGCCCTTCCTGTTGAACGTCAACATCCCGAATCTGCCGTATGAGGAACTCGGGCCGCTCACGCCGACCCGGCTCGGGCGGCGCCACCAGGCCGAGCCGGTGATCCGCTCGCAGGACCCGCGCGGGCGCGAAATCTTCTGGATCGGCGCTCCCGGCGCCTGCCGCGACGCCGGGGAAGGGACCGACTTCCACGCGACCGAGCAGGGGCGGATCTCGATCACGCCGCTGCAGATCGACCTGACGCACAGGCCGCAGCTCGAGCTGCTGGCCCAGGGGCTGACATGACGGACCGCGGCGGCAACCCCGAGGGGAAACGCTTTCCCTTGCCGCTGTCCTCGGTGACCGGGGGCGCGCGCAAGCCGGGCGCGCCGGCGCCGGTGGCGACGCCGCAGACCGCCACCCAGAACGCGGCGCGCGCGGTCGGCGCCCATGCCCAGCCACCCAAGCCGCCGCAGCCGGGGCCGAAGCCGCCGGGCTACGCGCCGCCCACGCAGACGGCGCCGACCGCCCAGCGCTCGGACCTGATGGCGACCGAGGCGATCCGGCGCGCGATGGTGGCGCGGGTGGCAGGGCAGGGCGTCAAGGATGCGGCCGTGCTGGCGGCGCTCGAAGCCGTGCCGCGCCACCTGTTCATCGAACCTGCACTGTCGAGCCAGGCATATATCGACGCCTCGCTGCCAATCGGGCACAATCAAACTATTTCCCAGCCTTACATTGTTGCGCGTATGATTGAGGCAATGCGCGACGGCAAGTTTTCCAGCGGCGCCATGCCCGGCCGCGTGCTGGAGATCGGCACCGGTTGCGGCTACCAGGCGGCCGTGCTGGCGCGCGTCGCGAACGAGGTCTACTCCATCGAACGCATCAAGCCGCTGCACGAGCTGGCCAAGGCCAACCTGCGGCCCTTGCGTATTTCCAATCTGCGCTTGCACTACGGAGATGGTATGCTCGGGCTCGCGCAGGTCGCGCCCTTCGACGGGATCATCCTGGCGGCGGCCGGCCTGGAAGTGCCCCGCGCACTGCTCGAGCAGCTTGCCATCGGCGCGCGCCTGGTGGCCCCGGTAGGGGGCCAGGTGCAGCATTTGCAGCGGATTACCCGCATCGGCAAGTCCGAATGGACCAGCGAGACGCTGGAAGCCTGCCATTTCGTCCCCTTGCGCCCCGGCACCGTCTAAGCGCTGCCCGCATGTAATAGGTATTAAAAGAGAGAATGAAACAACCACCCCGTCTAGTCCTGCTCACCCTTCTGCTTGGCCTGCTCGCGGGCTGCAACACCGCCACCCGCAAGGCGCCTGTCGTCGAGCGCCCGATTTCGTCGTCCACCGCGACCCGTCCGGCGCCGGCGCGCGTCGAAGCGCCGCGCCCGGACGCCCGCGGCACCTATACCGTGCGCCGCGGCGACACTCTGCTGCGCATCGCGCTCGACCATGGCCAGAGCTACCGCGACCTGGTGGCCTGGAACAACCTGTCCGATCCGGACGACATCAAGGTCGGCCAGGTGCTGCGCGTCGATCCGCCGGGCGAGAAGGTCGCCGCCGGCAACAACGTCGTCACCCAGCCGGTGCCGGCGCCGCCGCAAGCGCCGCGCAAGACCGCGCCGCGCGCCGACAAGAAGCCGTACAGCGAGGAAAACGTCGCGGAAAGCCAGCGCGGCGAGAAGGCCGAGACCGTTGTCGCCAACACGGCGGCGGTGCCCGCCGGTACCCGCGTGGGCGCCACCGTGACCGCCACCGACGACGAGAAGCTGAGCTGGATGTGGCCGTCGGACGGGCGTATCATCGCCACCTTCGACGAAGGCAAGAACAAGGGGATCGACATCGCCGGCCGTCCGGGCCAGCAGGTGATGGCCGCCGGCGCCGGCAAGGTAATGTATGCTGGCAGTGGCATCCGGGGTTATGGTAACCTCGTCATCGTCAAACACAGCAACAGCTTGCTGTCGGCCTATGCCCATAACCGCGCCATTGTCGTGAAGGAAGGCGACAACGTGACCAAGGGCCAGGTGATCGCCGAGATGGGCGATTCCGACGCCGATACGGTGAAGCTGCACTTCGAGATTCGCCAGCAGGGCAAGCCAGTCGATCCGGCGAGGTTCCTGCCCAGCCGCTAGAGAGGGCCAATGACGCTGCCGCCGCACTCCCAGGACCACGACGCTTCGGACGATCTGCCTGACGAGCTGGAGAGCGACGGCGCGTCTTGCGACGCTGCGCCCGGCGAGGGCGCCTCCGGCGACGAGGCGGCCGACAGCGCGGAGGTGCTTCCCGGCGCCGGCGTCGACAGCGTCGACGAACTCAAGACCGTGCTGGCCGCCGAGCTGTCCACCGACACCACCCAGCACTACCTGAACCAGATCGGCACCCGGCCCTTGCTCTCGGCCCAGCAGGAGACGCATTACGCGACCTTGGCCAAGGCCGGCGACTTCGATGCGCGCCAGAAGATGATCGAGCATAACCTGCGCCTCGTGGTCTCGATCGCCAAGCACTACATCAACCGCGGCGTGGTGCTGCTCGACCTGATCGAAGAGGGCAACATCGGCCTGATGCGCGCCATCGACAAGTTCGAGCCCGAGCGAGGTTTCCGCTTTTCCACCTACGCCACATGGTGGATCCGCCAGAGCATCGAGCGCGCCATCATGAACCAGGCGCGCACCGTGCGCCTGCCGGTGCACATGGTGCGCGAACTGAACGCCGTGCTGCGCGCCAAGTACCACCTCGAGGCCCAGCACCACGACGGCAAGGATGCCAGCGCCGAGGACATCGCCAGCCTGGTCGGGCGTCCGGTCGAGGAAGTGCAGGACATCCTGGCGCTGTCCGAGCACGCCGCCTCGCTCGACGCGCCGCTCGACAACGATCCCGGCTCGAGCCTGATGGACATGTTGCCCGGCGAGGCCGACGACAGCCCCGACGCGCGCGCCGAGCAGCACGAGATGACCCTGCTGGTGCGCGACTGGCTGACCCGCCTGCCCGAGAAGCAGCGGGTGGTCGTGATGCGCCGCTTCGGCCTCGACAACGACGACCCGGCCACGCTCGAGACCCTGGCCGAGGAGATGGGCGTGACGCGCGAGCGTGTGCGCCAGATCCAGCAAGAGGCCCTCGTCAAGCTCAAGCGGGCGATGGCCGCCCGTGGCGTCGTGCGCGATTCCTTGTTATGATGCCGCGATTTCCGACTTGCTTTCGCGCCACGTAAGTGGTGCGCCACCGGCCGGCTCGGTTTTGCCGTTTTGCAGAACCGGTCCGCCAGCGCAGGTTGAACGCGTGGACGGCGTAGCCGTCCACCCTACGTCCCCCATTCATACGTCCGCGTGGGCCCGGTCCACGTCATATCCAATGCAAGAAACTTTTATCGAAATTAAGTCGCTGGACGCGGATGCGCGCGGCGTCGGCCACCTCGAGAACGAGGACGGCACCCCGGGCAAGGTGATCTTCGTCGAGGACGCACTGCCGGGCGAGCGCGTCAGCTACGAGGTCAAGCGCAAGAAGAAGAACTGGGAGTCGGGCCGCATGGTCACCCTGCAGCGCGCCTCCTCGATGCGGGTCGAGGCCCGCTGCGAGCATTTCGGCTATTGCGGCGGCTGCTCGATGCAGCACCTGGAGCCGACCGCGCAGGTGGCGATCAAGCAGCGCACGCTGGAAGACAACCTCTGGCACCTGTCGAAGGTCAAGGCCGACAACATCATGCGGCCGCTGCAGGGCCCGACCTGGGGCTACCGCTTCCGCGCGCGCCTGTCGGTGCGTCACGTCGAGAAGAAGGGCACGGTGCTGGTCGGCTTCCACGAGCGCGCCTCGTCCTACGTGGCCGACATCCGCTATTGCCACATCCTGCCGCCCCACCTGGGCGGCATGCTGATGCCGCTGCGCGAACTGGTCGGCGCGCTGTCGATCTACAACCAGATGCCGCAGATCGAAGTGGCGGTCGGCGAGGAAACCACGGCGCTCGTGCTGCGCATCATGGCGCCGCTGACCGCCAAGGACGAGGAACTGGTCAAGGCCTTCGCCGACGCATGGGGCATCCAGTGGTGGCTGCAGCCGAAGGGGCCGGACACCGTCTACCCGTTCTATCCGCTGGACAAGGAGCTGTACTACACGCTGCCCGAGTTCGGCGTGCGCATGCCGTTCAAGCCGACCGACTTCACCCAGGTGAACCACCAGATCAACCGGGTGCTGGTGCACAAGGCCCTGCGCTTGCTGGACGTGCAAAAGGACGAGCGCGTGGCCGACCTGTTCTGCGGCCTGGGCAACTTCACGCTGCCGCTGGCGACCCAGGCGCGCGAAGTCGTGGGCATCGAGGGCAGCACCACGCTGACCACGCGCGCGCTGGAAAACGCGAAGGCCAACGGCCTGGCGGAAAAGACCACTTTCTACACGCGCAACCTGTTCGAGGTGACGGCGGCCGACCTGGTGGCGCTGGGCCGCTTCGACCGCATGCTGGTCGATCCGCCGCGCGACGGCGCGATCGCCCTGGCGCTGGCGCTGGCCGAGCTGCGCGAAAGCGGGCAGGCGGCCTTGCTGCCGAAGCGCATCGTCTACGTCTCGTGCAGCCCCTCGACCCTGGCGCGCGACGCCGGCATCCTGGTGCACCGCGCCGGCTACGCGATGAAGAAGGCGGGCGTGGTCAACATGTTCCCGCACACCTCGCACGTCGAATCGATCGGCGTGTTCGAGCTGCCGGACGCCGACGCCGACGCCGCTTAAGCGCCGGCCCGGTCCGGACCGGCGCCCTGCGCCAGCAGCGCAAACAGCCGGGCCGGGTCGGCCGGCTTGACCATGAAGTGGTCGAAGGCCGGGTTGGCATGCGGCGCCGTCTCGCGCTGCCCGTAGCCGGTCAGCGCCAGCATCAGGGCGTTCGCGGTTCCCGGCAAGGCGCGCAGGCGGCGCGCCAGTTCATGTCCATCCATGCCCGGCAGGCCGATGTCGAGCACGCAGGCGTCGAAGCGGCCCGACTGCGCGGCCAGCAGCGCGCGCTTCGGGTCGTGCAGCACGGTGACGCGGTAGCCGCTCGACTCGAGCAGCATCGCGATCGTCGCCGCCGCATCGACGTTGTCGTCCACTACCAGCACATCGAGGCCGGCCGCCGGCGCGGGCGCAAGCACGGCCGGGGTGTCGCCGCTCGCCGCCACGGGCGCGGCCCGGCGCGGCAGGCGCACCGTGAAGCGGCTGCCGGTCTCGTCCCCGCCGCTGTCGGCGGCCACGCTGCCGCCGTGCAGTTCGACCAGGCTCTTGACCAGCGCCAGCCCCAGGCCGAGCCCGCCCTGGGCGCGGTCCGGCGTGCGCTCGGCCTGCGCGAACAGCTCGAACACCGTCGACAGCAGCCCGGGATCGATGCCGATGCCGTTGTCGCCGACGACGATCGCGACCTGCTCGGGCGTGACCGTCATCGCCAGGTTGAGGCGGCCGCCTTCCGGCGTGTACTTGGCGGCGTTGTTCAGCAGGTTGGCCAGCACCTGCACCAGGCGCTTGTGGTCGCCCTCGACGAATGCCGGCTCGGCCGCCAGGTGCAGCGCGAGCGCGTGGCGGCGCGCCTCGACCAGCGGGCGCACCTGTTCGGCGGCATCGGCCACCACGCGCTTGAGGTCGACCGGCGCGTTCTGCAGCACGGCCAGGCCGCGCGTGACGCGTGAGACGTCGAGCAGGTCGTCGATCAGGCCCGTCATGTGCGCCACCTGGCGCGCGATGATGCCGCTGGTGCGGGCGATGCGCGCGGCGTCGACCTGGCCCATGTTGAGCAGCTGGGCGGCGGCGGCGATCGGCGCCAGCGGATTGCGCAGCTCGTGCGCGAGCATCGCCAGGAACTCGTCCTTGCGGCGGTCGGCCGCGCGCAACGCCTCCTCGGCGCGCACCCGCTCGATCGCGCTCCAGGCGCGCTCGGCGGCGTCGGCGATCACGCGCACCTCGTCCACGCTCCAGTGCCGGGGCTGGTCGTGGTGCACGAACAGGGAAGAGGTCAGGGCGCCGCGCCGGTTCAGCGGCGCCGCCACGCCGGAGCGGATGCCCAGCGCCTCGAACAGCGGCCAGGTGTCGGCGCCGCCGGTGCGCGGATCGAGGGCCAGGTCGTCCGCCACCCAGGTCGCGCCCGTCCCCAGGCTGAGCAGGTTCTCGCGTCCGAAAGCGTCGGTCGGGAAGCTTCCCTCCAGCGGCGCCAGGCCGTCGACGTAGTTCGAGTGGAAGGTGATGCTGCGCTGCTCGGCGTCGTAGTCGCCGTACACGACCCGGCGCGCGCCGAGGAAGCGGCCGAGCAGGGCGCTGGTGCGCCCCATGATTTGCCCGGCCTGGTCGAGCCGGCGCAGCTGGTCCGCCAGGTCGAGCTGGAATTCGAGGATCGCCAGCAGCGCGGCCTGGCGCCCGGCCCCCTCGCGCAGGGCTGTTTCGGCCTGCGCGCGGTCGAGCGCGGCCCAGGCCCGTTCGGCGATGTCGGCGGCCAGCTTGCGCTGCTCGCCGCTCCAGCGGCGCGGCTTGTCGTCGTGGACGTTGACGCTGGCCAGCAGGCGGCCCTCGCGCGCCAGCGGCTGCGCCATCAGCGCGCGGATGCCCAGGTCGAGGTAGGCCTGCGCATGCGGCGCCGTGCGCGGGTCGACGACGACGTCCTCGACCACCAGCGGCAGCCCGGCGCGCAGGTCGCGCACCACCTCCGGACCGAAATCGTCCAGGCAGCCTTCGGTGCCGGCCAGTTCGCCCCCGCCCTCGCGGGACCAGCCGGCACGGATGCGGAAATGGCCGCTGGCGTCGTCGATCACCCCGTGGAAAACATGCGAAACGTCCAGGAACTGGCCCAGCATGTCGTTCGCCGTGGCCAGGATCTGCTCCGGGTCGGCCAGGCCGCTGAGGCGGTCGACCAGCTGCAGTTGCAGCGCCTGGCGCTTTTCGAGGGCGACCCGATCGGTGGTTTCGTTGATCACGCATAGCGCGCCCGCCACCGCGCCGCTTTCGTCGCGCAGGGGAGAGTAGGCCAGGGTGAAGCGTCCTTCGAAGGGTTGGCCGTTGCGGACGATCATGCGCGGCACGTCTTCGCCATAGGTCGGCTGGCCGGCCAGGGCCTGCTCGACCAGCGGCTGCACGCCGTCCCACAGCTGGGGCCACACGGCGCGCAGCGGACTGCCCAGTGCCGCCGGGTGCTTCGCTTCGAGCAGTTCGACGTAGGCGTGGTTGTAGAGCAGCGCCAGTTCCGGTCCCCAGGCGATGAACATCGGGAAGCGCGAGTCGAGGATCATGCCGACCGAGCTGCGCAGCACCGGACCCCAGGTGTCGGGGTGGCCGGCGGAGCTGCGCGACCAGTCGCGCGAGGCGTAACCGACGCGAATGGCGCTAGCGCTGGCGAGCAGGTCGAAGGGGCGAGGTGCTGCTTGCATGCATTGTTACGCGAGAAGAAAACCCGATGATACGTTGAATCTGCTGCGCATAACCATGCGGAAGTATTTTTATCCGCCAGGCATAAAAAAGCCGACCCGCAGGTCGGCTTTCGTGATGCTGTTGCGCTTAGTCGCGGTCGCCGCCGGCGAAGCCCAGCAGGGCCAGCAGGTTGCTGAAGATGTTGTAGACGTCGAGGTAGATCGCGAGGGCGGCGCTGACGTAGTTGGTTTCGCCGCCGTTCACGATGCGCTGCACGTCGTACAGGATGAAGGCCGAGAAGATACCGATCGCCAGGACCGAGAACACGATGGTCAGCGCCGGGATCTGCAGGAAGATGTTGGCCACGCCGGCCAGCAGCAGCACGATCACGCCGGCGAACAGCCAGCTGCCCATGGCCGAGAAGTCGCGCTTGCTGGTGGTGGCGATGCTTGCCATCACGGCCAGCACGACGGCGGTGCCGCCGAAGGCGGTCATGATCAGCTGGCCGCCGTTGCTGTAGCCCAGGGTGTGGCGCAGCAGCGGGGTGAGCATCAGGCCCATGAAGAAGGTGAAGCCCAGCAGCACGGCCACGCCGACGGCGGAGTGCTTGGTCTTCTCGATGGCGAACATGAAGCCGAAGGCAACCGCCAGGAAGATGACGAAGCCCATGCCGCCGCTGAGCATCGGCAGCTGCATCGACACGCCGATGAAGGCGCCCAGCACGGTCGGGACCATGGACAGCGCAAGCAGCCAGAAGGTGTTGCGCAGGACCTTATTGCGCGCGACCTGGCCTACGGCCACGTCGTAAGCGGGTTGCTTTTGCAGGATGGGGTTCATGTTGCCTCCGGTTGGATGATTAATATTCCACTCAAGCATAGCATGGCGTACGTACCGCAAGTTCCAGTCTTAAGCCAAGCATAAGTCAGGACCCGCAAGATGACGCCGCAATTTCATGCCTAGAGTCAATGTCTGTCGCCCTGCTTGCGAATCGATGCTGCATTGACAAGGCGGATTTCGGGCGCCACTGTAACACTTTGCGGCTTGCGGTCGCAATATCGGCTATATGGGGCGAGGTATGGTAAAATCGAGGGTTGATTGAGTTCTCAACTTCTCGATTTAAACCTTTCTTTTTATTGGAGTTTTACATGGCAATCGAACGCACCCTGTCGATCATCAAACCAGATGCAGTTGCAAAAAACGTGATCGGCCAAATCTACAGCCGCTTCGAAGGCGCTGGCCTGAAGATCGTTGCCGCTCGCATGACCCAGCTGTCGCAAGCTGAAGCCGAAGGCTTCTACGCCGTGCACGCTGCCCGTCCTTTCTTCAAGGACCTGGTCAACTTCATGATCTCGGGCCCGGTCATGATCCAGGTGCTCGAAGGCGAAGGCGCCATCCTGAAGAACCGCGACCTGATGGGTGCAACCGATCCGAAGAAAGCTGACGCCGGCACCATCCGCGCCGATTTCGCCGATTCGATCGACGCCAACGCCGTGCACGGTTCGGACGCCGCCGAAACCGCCGCCGTGGAAATCGCTTACTTCTTCCCGGCACTGAACGTCTACTCGCGTTAATTGGTCAGGGGGAGCGCAGTCCGGGCGCGCCCCGGTCGACTTTCCCCGGACTAATTCAAATGAGTAAACCGCTTGACTTCGGCCGATGGTCGCAGGCAAGCGGGCTCTGTAATACATAGGAATATTGCCATGACGACTCTCACCAACCTGCTGGACTTTGATCCCGCGCAACTTGTCGCTTACTGCGCCGAATTGGGTGAGAAACCGTTCCGCGCCAAGCAACTGCAACGCTGGATCCACCAGTTCGGTGCGTCGGACTTCGACGACATGACGGATCTCGCCAAGTCGCTGCGCGAAAAACTGAAAACCCGCGCCGAGATCCGCGCGCCGGGCATCATCAGCGACCATACCTCCAGCGACGGCACCCGCAAGTGGCTGGTCGACGTCGGCAACGGCAACGCCGTGGAAACCGTGTTCATCCCGGAAGAAAACCGCGGCACGCTGTGCATCTCGACCCAGGCCGGCTGCGCCGTCAACTGCCGCTTCTGCTCGACCGGCAAGCAGGGCTTCAACCGCAACCTGACGGTCGCCGAGATCATCGGCCAGCTGTGGATGGCCGAGTTCGAGCTGCGCCGCACGAAGGGCATCGAGCCCGGCCCGAAGGGCGAACGCCAGATCACCAACGTGGTCATGATGGGCATGGGTGAGCCGCTGCTGAACTACGAGCCGACCGTCACCGCGCTCAAGCTCATGCTCGACGATAACGCCTACGGCCTGTCGCGCCGCCGCGTGACCCTGTCGACCTCGGGCGTGGTGCCGAACATCGACAAGCTGTCGCAGGACGTGCCGGTGGCGCTGGCCGTGTCGCTGCACGCGTCGAACGACGCCCTGCGCGACATCCTGGTCCCGTTGAACAAAAAATATCCGCTGCGCGAGCTGATGGCCGCCTGCAAGCGCTACCTCGAGTTCGCGCCGCGCGACTTCATCACCTTCGAATACTGCATGCTCGACGGCTTCAACGACAGCGACGAGCACGCGCGCGAACTGATCGCGCTGGTGAACGACCCGACCGTCGGCGTGAACTGCAAGTTCAACCTGATCCCGTTCAACCCGTTCCCGGAATCGGGCCTGACCCGTTCGAAGAACCCGCGCATCAAGGCCTTCGCCGAAGTGCTCATGAACGCTGGCATCGTGACCACCGTGCGCAAGACGCGCGGCGACGACATCGACGCCGCCTGCGGCCAATTGGCGGGCGAGGTCAAGGACCGCACCCGTGTCGCCGAGCGCATGGAAAAGATGGCCGAGTACCAGAAGAAGTTCGGCGCCGACTTCGGCCGCATCGTGGAGATCCCTTCTTGAACGCGGCGGGTCGGACACTGGCAAACCGTCTTGCGGCCGCGCTTGCGCTGGCCGTGCTGGCCGCCTGCGCCAGCCCCGGCAACGCGCCGGCCGAGCTGAAGACCGTGTCCGACCAGACCGCGGCCGAGAAGCGCGCCGCGATCCGCCTGCAACTGGCGGTCGAGTACTACCAGCAGGGCAAGTACGACATTGCCCTCGACGAAATCAAGAAGGCCATCGCCGCCGACCCCGGCTACGCCGACGCCTACGGCGTGCGCGCGCTGATCTATACCGCGATGGGGCAGCTGCCGCTGGCCGAAGAGAACTACCAGCATGCGCTGCGCCTGGCGCCGCGCAATCCCGAGCTGGCCAACAACTACGGGTCCTTCCTGTGCCAGAGCGTGAATCGCCCAGGCGAGGCATTGCGCCAGTTCGAGTCGGCGCTGAAGAATCCGGCCTACCGGACGCCGGTGAGCGCCCTGGCGAATGCCGGGCTGTGCAGCCTGAAGATCCGCCAATTCGACGCGGCCGAGCGCTATCTGCTCGACGCTTTGCGTTACAACCCCGACCTGCCGGCCACGAGCGCCGGCCTGGCACGGGTGTACTACGAGCGGCGCGACTACCAGCGCGCCGGATTTTTCATACACCGCCTGACGGAGGTGTCGAAGCTCGACACCCTGTCCGCCGACGCCTTGTGGCTGGCCATCCGGGTCCAGCGCAAGCTGGGCGACCGCTCGATGGAGGCCAGCCTGTTGGCGCAGCTGCGGCGGCGCTTCCCCGGCTCGCCCGAATTCGCGGCGTACGAGCGCGGGGCATTCGATGAGTGAGACGACAATGACTTCAGAGCGCGCAGACCAAAGCGCCACGCCCGACAACCACCCCCAGCACGGCCATCCCGGCGCGACCCTGGCGGCCCAGCGCGAAGCGCTGGGCTGGTCGGTCGAGCAGGTGGCCGAGCAGCTCAAGCTGGCGGTGCGCCAGGTGGTGGCGATCGAGGCGGGCGACTATGCCTCGCTGCCCAGTCCCGCGGTGACGCGCGGCTTCGTGCGCGCTTACGCCAAGATCCTCAAGCTCGACGCCGCCCCGCTGGTGGCAATGATCAAGATGGACGAGCCGGCCCCGGTGGAAAGCGGCCCGGCCGTGCGCCGCGAACGCCCGACCTCGTTCTCGCACTCGCGCTTCCCGACCCACGGCAAGCGGTCAAGCCTGCCGCTGCGCTGGATCGCGGCCGCCGTGGTGGTGGCCGCCGCAGCCGGCGCCGCCTGGCATTTCGGCCTGATCGCGCTGCCGGGCGGCGACGCGCCGGAGGGCAACGACGTCATCACCACCGTGCCTGCCGACAGCGTCGGCGCCGGCGCGACGGACGGCGCCACCACCACCCATAATCCGACCGTGCCGCTGATCTCGGTGCCGGCGCCGGGCGGTGCAGCCGCGCCGGCCGCGCCGGCCGGGCAGGGCCCGGCGGTCACGCCGGGCGCCGTCGCGCCCAACGCGGCGCCGAACACCGCGCCAGGCGCCACCCCGGCCGCCAACGCGCCCGTCGCGAATGCGCCGGCCGCGGTCGTCACCGCCACCCCGGCCGCGCCGGCCGGCGCCAACACCCTGGTGCTGAACGTGCGCGAGGATTCGTGGATCGAAGTGCGTCCGCAGGGCGGCAAGGCCCTGATCTCGCGCCTGGTCAAAGCCGGCAGCACCGAGACCTTCGACGTGCCGGGCACGGCGACCCTGGTAGTCGGCAACCCGAAAGGCGTCACGGCCACGCTGCGCGGCGCCGCCGTCGAGCTGCCGCAACTGCCGGGCAAGACGATCTCGCGCGTGACGATCAAGTAACGAACAGACAAGCGATCAAACCAGCCGCACCTGCAAAGAATCGAAAGCCTAGAATGACTTCAACGAACCTGCCCATTCCATTCGGTCCGATGGCGCGCCGCGCCAGCCGCCGCGTGCTGGTCCAGCACGGCGCGCGCAAGGTCTGGATCGGCGGCGACGCCCCGGTCGTCGTGCAGTCGATGACCAACACCGACACCGCCGACGTGATCGGCACCGCGATCCAGATCAAGGAGCTGGCCCGCGCCGGCTCCGAGATGGTGCGCCTGACCGTCAACAACCCGGAAGCCGCGGCGGCCGTGCCGCTCATCCGCGAGCAGCTCGACCGCATGGAAATCGATGTGCCGCTGGTCGGCGACTTCCATTACAACGGCCACCTGCTGCTGCGCGACTTTCCCGAGTGCGCGCAGGCGCTGTCGAAGTACCGCATCAATCCCGGCAACGTGGGGCAGGGCGCCAAGCGCGACTCCCAGTTCGCCCAGATGATCGAAGTGGCGATGAAGTACGACAAGCCGGTGCGCATCGGCGTCAACTGGGGCAGCCTGGACCAGTCGCTGCTGGCGCGCATCATGGACGAGAACGCCGCGCGCGCGAATCCGTACAGCGCCCAGGCCGTGATGTACGAGGCGCTGATCACCTCGGCGATCGAGAACGCGGTCAAGGCCGAGGAGATCGGCCTGGCCAGGGACAAGATCATCCTGTCGTGCAAGGTGTCGGCGGTGCAGGACCTGATCGCGGTCTACCGCGAACTGGCGCGCCGCTGCGACTATCCGCTGCACCTGGGCCTGACCGAGGCCGGCATGGGCAGCAAGGGCATCGTCGCCTCCACCGCGGCCTTGTCGGTGCTGCTGCAGGAAGGCATCGGCGACACCATCCGCGTCTCGCTGACGCCGGAACCGGGCGGCGACCGCACCAAGGAGGTCGTGGTGTCGCAGGAAATCCTGCAGACCATGGGCCTGCGCAAGTTCACCCCGATGGTGATCGCCTGCCCGGGCTGCGGCCGTACCACTTCGACCGTGTTCCAGGAACTGGCGGACAATATCCAGACCTTCCTGCGCGAGCAGATGCCGGAGTGGAAGAAGCTGTATCCGGGCGTGGAAGCGATGAACGTGGCCGTGATGGGCTGCATCGTCAACGGTCCGGGCGAGTCGAAGCACGCCAACATCGGCATCAGCCTGCCCGGCACCGGCGAATCGCCGGCCGCGCCGGTGTTCGTCGATGGGCAGAAGTTCGCCACGCTGCGCGGCGAGCGGATCGTCGAGGAGTTCCAGAGCATTGTTCTGGAATACGTGAAGAAGAATTACAGTAAGGCGGCGTAGGGTGGGTTCTCGAACCCACCGCTCGTACCGTTGCGTACCGTAGCGCGGAACGACGCCCGATTGACCGAATGCCGTACCGGTGGGTTCAAGAACCCACCCTACAGAACCGAAGAACGCAAACATGTCCAAGCCAGAAAAAATCAATGCCATAAAAGGCATGAACGACATCCTCCCGGCCGATGCGCCGCTGTGGGAGCTGTTCGAGAACACCGCCGAAACGATCCTCAAAAGCTACGGCTACCAGAAGATCGTCACCCCCATCGTCGAGGAAACCCGCCTGTTCGCGCGCGCGATCGGCGCCGTGACCGACATCGTCGAGAAGGAAATGTATTCCTTCGAGGATTCGATGAACGGCGACCAGCTGACCCTGCGCCCGGAAGGCACGGCCGGCGTGGTGCGCGCGGTGATCGAGCATAACCTCGTCTACGAAGGCCCGAAGCGCCTGTGGTACAAGGGCCCGATGTTCCGCCACGAGCGTCCGCAGCGCGGCCGTTACCGCCAGTTCTTCCAGTTCGGCGCCGAAGCCGTGGGCTTTGCCGGTCCGGACATCGACGCCGAACTGATCATGCTGTGCCGCCGCCTGTGGGACGACCTGGGCCTTTCGAACGTGCGCCTGGAACTGAACTCGATCGGCAACGCCGAGGAGCGCAACCGCCACCGCGCCGACCTGATCGCCTACTTCGAGCAGCACATGGACGTGCTCGACGCCGAAGCCAAGCGCCGCCTGCACAGCAACCCGCTGCGCATCCTGGACACCAAGAACCCGGCCATGCAGGAGATGGTGAACGGCGCGCCGCAGCTGTTGTCGTATCTGGGCGAGGAATCGCTGGCCCACTTCAACGGCCTCAAGAAGCTGCTCGACCGTAACAACGTCCAGTACACCGTCAACCCGCGCCTGGTGCGCGGCCTCGATTACTACAACCGCACCGTGTTCGAGTGGGTCACCGACGAGCTGGGCTCGCAGGGCACGATCTGCGCCGGCGGCCGCTACGACCCGCTGATCGAGACTTTCGGCGGCAAGAACACGCCGGGCGTCGGTTTCGCGATGGGCATCGAGCGCATCGTCGAGCTGATGAAAGGCCTGGGCGAGCCGGCGCAACCGAGCCAGTGCGACGTCTACATGGTGCACCAGGGCGAGGAAGCCCAGATGCAGGCTTTCATCCTGGCCGAGCGTTTCCGCGATGCCGGCCTGGATGTTGTGCTACATTGCGCAACGCCGAGCGGCGCGGGCAGCTTCAAGAGCCAGATGAAGAAGGCCGACGCCAGCGGCGCCGCGTTCGCGGTCATCCTCGGCGACGACGAGGTCGCCAACAGCGTGGCGGCGGTGAAGTCGCTCCGCGCAGTTGAGGGCCAGTCCGGCGAGCAGCAGCAGGCCAGCGTGCCCTTCGACGCGGTGGTCGACCACGTGGTCGACGCCATCATCGGCGCGCACGACCATGACCACGACCACGTGCATTACCATCCGTAAAAGAAGCAGAAGCACTGAAGTCCCGACCCATCGATAACTATTAGACGAACCATGGCATACGACCTCGAAGAACAAGAACAGATTGCCTCCTTCAAGGCTTTCTGGTCCAAGTACGGCAACCTGATCACCTGGGTGCTGATCATTGCGCTCGGCTCCTTCGCCGCCTATAACTTCTGGAACCAGCACGTGCGCAAGCAGTCGGTGGAAGCGTCGGCGCTGTACGACGAACTGACCGACGCCGTGACCGCGAACGACAACGCCAAGGCCCAGCGCATCGCGTCCGACATCCAGGACAAGTTCAAGCGCACCGCCTATGCCCAGATGAGCGCCCTGGGCGCGGCCAAGACCGCCTTCGAGGCGAACGACCTGAAGACCGCCAAGACCCAGCTGCAGTACGTGATCGACAACGGCGACGACGAATACCAGTCGGTCGCCAAGCTGCGCCTGGCCGGCGTGCTGCTGGACGAGAAGAACTATGACGGCGCCATGAAGCTGCTGGACGGTAAGTTCCTGCCGCAGTTCGCCGCCGAAGTGCAGGACCGCAAGGGCGACGTGCTGGTCGCGCAGAACAAGATTGCCGACGCCCGCAACGCCTACGTGGCCGCGCTGGCCGCCATGGGTCCGAAGCATCCGGGCAGCCAGCTGGTGCGCATCAAGCTCGAAGCGATCGGCGGCAGCGCCCCGGCCGAGACCAAGGCTGCTGCGTAATTTGCTTTCAAAGTAGCCCGCGCACCGCCGCCGAGGCGGGCGCGGGCTTTGCGTCCTCTACAGACTAAGAACAAGGCTAAAGAAAATGCGTATTACCCGTAAGCTGGTTGGTGTCGGTGTCCTGGCCCTGATGACGGGCTGCTCGACCTTGAGTTCGCTCAACCCGTTCTCCTCGAAGGACAAGACCAACGAGCCGGCCAAGCTGGAAGAATTGAAGGCGACCATGGCCGTGCGTACCGCGTGGAAGCTCGATATCGGCAAGGCCCGGGGCTACCAGTTCTCGCCTGCGCTGGCCGGCAACACCCTGGTCGTGGCCAGCGCCGACGGCGAGATCGCCCGCGTCGAAGCGCTCGACGGCCGTCCGATGTGGCGCATCAAGGCCGGTTCGAACCTGACCGCCGGCGTCGGCACCGACGGCAACGTGATCGTCGTCGGCGGCGCCAAGGGCGTCCTGATGGCCTTCGACATGGATGGCAAGGCGCTGTGGAAATCGCAGCTGTCGAGCGAAATCCTGTCCAGCCCGGCCGTGGGCGAAGGCGTCGTCGTGGCGCGCTCGATCGACAACCGCATCGTCGGCTTCGACGCCAAAACCGGCGAGAAGAAGTGGACCGTGCAGCGCCAGTCGCCGCCGCTGACCCTGCGCAGCGCGCCGGGCATGGTGGTGCACGACCGCGACGTGATCGTCGCCCAGCCCGCCGGCAAGCTGACCTCCTTCCTGCTCGCCACCGGCGCGCCGCGCTGGGAAGTCGAAGTGGGCGTGGCGCGCGGCGCCACCGAACTGGAACGCGTCACCGACATCGGCGGCGCGCCCGCGATCTTCGAATCCGACGTCTGCGCCGTGTCCTTCCAGGGACGCGTCGCCTGCTACGAGCTGGCATCGGGCTCGCCGCGCTGGCACCGCGACCTGTCCTCGGAAGTGGGCGTGGCCGTCGACCAGCGCTTCGTTTTCGCCGCCGACGACAAGGGCGCGCTGCACGCGTTCGCCCGCGACACCGGCACCAGCGTCTGGAAGAACGACAAGCTGGCCTTCCGCGGCCTGTCGACCCCGCTGTCCTACGGCCGCGCGGTCGCGGTCGGCGACTACCAGGGTTACATCCACTTCCTGTCGCGCGAAGACGGCGTCTTCCTGGCGCGCGCGTCGCTCGACGGCAGCGCCATCAGCGGCACGCCGCTGGTGGCCGGATCGAACCTGATTTTTCAAACACAAAATGGAACTGTGGCCGCCATCGCGGTCGAATAGAATAAATACATGAAGCCGGTAATTGCACTCGTTGGTCGCCCGAACGTCGGAAAGTCGACCCTATTCAACCGCCTGACCCGTTCGCGCGACGCGCTGGTGGCCGACCTCCCTGGCCTGACGCGCGACCGCCACTACGGCGAAGGGCGCATCGGCGAGCGTCCGTTCCTGGTCATCGATACCGGCGGTTTCGAGCCGGTCGCGAAGGACGGGATCATGCACGAGATGGCGCTGCAGACGAAGCAGGCGGTGGCGGAAGCCGACATCGTCGTCTTCATCGTCGACGGCCGCCAGGGCCTGACCCCGCACGACAAGACCATTACCGACTTCCTGCGCAAGTCCGGCCGCAAGGTCATGCTCGTCATTAACAAGTCCGAGGGCATGAAGTACACCTCGGTCACCGCCGAGTTCTACGAGCTGGGCATGGGCGATCCCTACGTCATCTCGGCCGCCCACGGCGACGGCGTGCACGACCTGGTCAACGAGGCGCTCGACCTGGCTTTTGCCCAGCGTCCGGAAGACGAAGAGGAGCTCGAGCCGGCCGACCGCGGCGTGAAGATCGCCCTGGTCGGCCGTCCGAACGTCGGCAAGTCGACCCTGATCAACACCCTGGTCGGCGAGCAGCGCGTGATCGCCTTCGACATGCCGGGCACCACCCGCGACTCGATCGAGGTCCCGTTCGAGCGCGACGGCAAGCACTACACCCTGATCGACACGGCCGGTATCCGCCGCCGCGGCAAGGTGTTCGAGGCGATCGAGAAGTTTTCGGTCGTCAAGACCCTGCAATCGGTGTCGGAAGCGAACGTGGTCGTGCTGATGCTCGACGCCCAGCAGGACATCTCGGAGCAGGACGCCCACATCGCCGGCTTCATCCTGGAGTCGGGCAGGGCGCTGGTGGTGGCGGTCAACAAGTGGGACGGCCTCACTTCCGACCAGCGCGACCAGGTCAAGATGGACATCGACCGCAAGCTCGACTTCCTCGGCTTCGCCGAACTGAAGTTCATCTCGGCGCTGAAGGGCACCGGCATCAAGCAGCTGATGACCGCGGTCGACGCGGCCTATGCGGCGGCCACGGCCAACCTGTCGACGCCGCGCCTGACGCGCGCGCTGCAGGAAGCGATCGAGAAGCAGGAGCCGAAGCGCAAGGGCAGCACCCGTCCGAAGATGCGCTATGCCCACCAGGGCGGCCAGAATCCGCCGGTCATCGTCATCCACGGCAATGCCCTGGAAGGCGTCACCGAGCCCTATAAACGTTACCTGGAAAAGCACTTCCGCGACACGTTCAGCCTGGTCGGCACGCCCCTGCGGATCGAACTGCGCAGCGGAAAGAACCCGTTTGCCAAGGAACAAAAATAAAGGGGACGGGAATTCGGCTACGTATGGGCCTGTTTAATAAATCCTTAAGTCTAGCAGTACGACAAAAAGCATTAAAACAGGTTACAGTAACCGCAGGCCATCATTCGCAAAGCTGAATCTTGCCCCGTGCACTTGAAAAGGAGGCATTAGCCTCCAATTTTTAAACTACAACAACATTACGGAGCTGTTATGAGCAATAAAGGGCAACTGTTACAAGACCCATTCCTCAATGCCTTGCGCAAAGAGCATGTACCCGTCTCGATCTACCTCGTCAACGGGATCAAACTGCAGGGCCACATCGAGTCCTTCGACCAGTACGTCGTCCTGCTCCGCAATACCGTGACCCAAATGGTGTACAAGCATGCCATTTCCACCGTCGTGCCGGCCCGCGCCGTCAATCTCAACCTCGATTCCGAAGCTGAGTAAGGCCGATGGCTGACGCCCCCGGCACTCCCATGCTGCGCGCCGCGCTGGTCGGCGTCGATTTTGGCGCCGTCGATTTCGGCGCCAGTCTCGAAGAACTGGCCTTGCTGGCGCGCTCCGCCGGCGCGGAGCCGATCACCACGATCACCGCGAAACGCGCCAGCCCCGATCCCGCGTATTTCGTCGGCAGCGGCAAGGCCGACGAAATCGCCCAGGCAGCCACCGTCGACCACGTCGACATCGTCATCTTCAACCACGCGCTCTCGCCCGCGCAGCAGCGTAACCTCGAACGCCGGCTGAACCGCCGCGTCATCGACCGCACCAGCCTGATCCTCGACATCTTCGCCCAGCGCGCCAAGAGCCACGAGGGCAAGCTGCAGGTGGAACTGGCCCAGTTGCAGCACCTGGCCACGCGCCTGATCCGCGGCTGGACCCACCTCGAACGCCAGAAGGGCGGTATCGGCCTGCGCGGCCCCGGCGAAACCCAGCTCGAGACCGACCGCCGCCTGATCGGCGAGCGCGTCAAGGCATTGCGCGCCCGCCTGACCAAGCTGCGCAAGCAGCACGAGACCCAGCGCCGCGCGCGCAACCGCAACGCCACGTTCTCGGTGTCGCTGGTCGGCTACACCAACGCCGGCAAGTCGACCCTGTTCAATACGCTGACCAAGGCCGGCGTCTACGTCGCCAACCAGCTGTTCGCGACCCTGGACACCACCAGCCGCCGGCTCTACCTGAACGACGAGGTCGGCAGCGTGGTGATCTCCGACACCGTCGGGTTCGTCCGCGAGCTGCCGCACCAGCTGGTCGCCGCCTTCCGCGCCACGCTCGAGGAAACCATCCACGCCGACCTGCTGCTGCACGTGGTCGACGGTTCCTCGGACGTGCGCATGGAGCAGATCGAGCAGGTCAACGACGTCCTGCGCGAAATCGGCGCCGACCATATTCCCCAGATCCTTGTATGGAACAAGATTGATGCGGCCGACCTCCAGCCGGGGGTCGAACGTGATGAATATGATAAAATCAGCCGCGTTTTTATCAGCGCCCGCAGCGGCGCCGGCCTCGATCTGCTGCGCGATGCGATCGTCGAGGCAGCCTCGCAGGGAGCCGCGCAGGAAGCCGCATTCGAGGCTACTTCCGCGCCAGGCCTGAGCCCTGAAAACGAAGAGCAGGACGATGCCGCGCCGGATTTCTCCCCGGAGAATGCCGGCGAAAGTATTCCAACCTCCACCCATCTCGGGCCCCACTAAAAGCCTATGTTCGTTTCCTTACTTAAACGGTTCGGCCTCAAATTGTCGCTGAACGATCCACGTTGGGGCCATCGCCCCGACGGTGACCACAAGGCCCAGGAGGGCCGCCGTCCGGGTGAAGGTCCACCCGACCTCGATCAAATGTGGCGCGACTTCAATGCGCGCCTGAACCGCCTGTTCGGCAGCCGCGGCAACAACGGCGGCGACGCTGGCGGCCCCTACCGCGGCGAAGGGCGCGGCGCCGGCATCACCGCCACGGTGATCGGCTTCATCATCGCCCTGATCTGGCTCGCCAGCGGCGCCTTCATCGTCCAGGAGGGCCAGGTCGGCGTCGTCACCACCTTCGGCCGCCTGTCGCATACCACCGGCGCCGGCTTCAACTGGCGCTGGCCGGCCCCGATCCAGGCCCACGAGACCGTGAACGTCTCGCAGGTCCGCACCGCCGAGATCGGCTACCGCGACAACGTGCGCAACAAGCAGCCCAACGAATCGCTGATGCTCACCGACGACGAGAACATCATCGACATCCAGTTCGCCGTCCAGTACACCCTGAAGGATCCGGTGGCCTGGGTCTTCAACAATCGCGAGCAGGACGCCACGGTGCAGCAGGTCGCCGAGACCGCGATCCGCGAAGTGGTCGGCAAGAGCAAGATGGACTTCGTGCTCTACGAGGGCCGCGAAAAGGTCGCCGTCGACGTCCACAACATGATGCAGCAGATCGTCGACCGCTACGCGCTGGGCGTCCTGATCACCAACGTGACGATGCAGAACGTGCAGCCGCCGGAGCAGGTGCAGAACGCCTTCGACGACGCCGTCAAGGCCGGCCAGGACCGCGCCCGCGCCCGCAACGAGGGCGAAGCCTACGCCAACCAGGTGATCCCGCAAGCCCGCGGCGCCGCCTTCCGCCTGCAGCAGGACGCCGAAGCCTACCGCTCGATGGTGGTCGAGAACGCCACCGGTAACGCGGCCCGCTTCAACCAGGTCGTGGTCGAATACGCCAAGGCCCCGGCCGTGACGCGCGACCGCATGTACCTCGACACCATGCAGCAGATCTTCAGCAACACCAGCAAGGTGATGGTCGACGCCAAGTCCGGCTCGAACCTGCTGTACCTGCCGCTCGATAAACTGATTGCCCAGGTTTCCGCGAACAGCGCCGCCGTCGGCAGCGCCCACTCCGGCCCGGTGACGGCACCGCAGCAGGACGCGGCATCGTCGGCGGAAGTAACCAAAGCCCTGGATGCGGTGCGTCAGCGCGACAGCCGCAGCCGCGATACCTCACGTGACCGGGAGACCCGTTGATGAACCGCCTCGTAACTTTCGTCGTGGCGGGCTTTATTGCCCTGATGTTGCTGTCCTCGACCGTCTTCGTGGTCGACCAGCGCCGCTTCGCCATCGTCTTCGCCCTGGGCGAGGTGCGCGAGGTGATCGCCGAGCCGGGCCTGCACTTCAAGCTGCCGCCGCCGTTCCAGAACGTGATCTATCTCGACAAGCGCATCCTGACCCTGGATACGCCGGACGCCGACCGCTTCATCACGTCCGAGAAGAAGAACATCCTGGTCGACGCTTTCGTCAAGTGGCGCATCGTCGAGCCGCGCCTGTACTACGTCAGCTTCAGCGGCGACGAGCGCGCCGCGCGCAACCGCATGTCGCAGATCGTCAAGGCGGCCCTGAACGACGAGATCACCAAGCGCACCGTGCGCGATGTGATCTCCGGCGAACGCGGCCGCGTGATGGATGCCGTGCGCGACAAGGTCGTGGCCGAGGCCAAGCAGATCGGTGTCGGCATCGTCGACGTGCGCCTCAAGCGCGTCGACTACATCGACCAGATCAACGACTCGGTCTACGACCGCATGCGCGCCGAGCGGGTGCGCGTGGCGAACGAACTGCGTTCGACCGGCGCCGCCGAATCCGAAAAGATCCGCGCCGACGCCGACCGCCAGCGCACCGTGATCCTGGCCGAGGCCTTCCGCGAAGCCGAGAAGGTCAAGGGCGAGGGGGACGCCAAGGCTTCCGCGATCTATGCCGAGGCCTTCGGCAAGAATCCGGAGTTCTACAAGTTCTACCGCTCGCTCGAAGCCTACCGCGCCAGCTTCAAGGACCAGGGCGACGTGATGGTGATCGACACGAACTCGGAGTTCTTCAAGTACTTCAAGAATCCGGGTAAATAAATCGGTACAGCCGCTTCCAGCAGAAACGCCGCGTAACCCGCGGCGTTTTTTTTGTTGCGGCCGTCATGGAACGTAGAAGCGCTCGACAAGCCAACGTAACGCATGCGTCACGCGTGGGCACGGCGTGCCCACCCTACGAAAAACAATGATGCCGGCGTTTCCGATTCGCTCCGTGAATGGCATATACAACCGATCTCCAGTCGCCATTTGGCAACTTGCCAAGCCCATCCGGCATCATCGGCCGCCTGTCCCGTTTCATTTTCGGGTAAAATTGCCGATTCGGCGCTGACTTCGCATTGCACGAGCGCGCCACATTGCCTCATCTTTAACAATTCATTCGCTGTTGCCCATGCCGAACTGGCTTTTGCCTGAGAATATCGCCGACGTCTTGCCGTCCGAAGCGCGCAAGATCGAAGATCTGCGCCGCCTGATGCTCGACACCTTCCGTCTGTACGGCTACGAGCTGGTGATGCCGCCGATGCTCGAGTACGTCGAGTCGCTGCTCGCCGGCGCCGGCCAGGACACCGACCTGCGCACCTTCAAGCTGATCGACCAGCTCTCCGGCCGCCTGCTCGGCCTGCGCGCCGACATGACGACCCAGGTCGCGCGCATCGACGCGCACCTGCTGAACCGTAATTCGATTACCCGACTCTGCTATGCCGGCAGCGTCCTGCATACCCGTCCTTCGGGCCTGCACGCGACCCGCGAGCCGATCCAGATCGGCGCCGAGATCTACGGCCACGCCGGCCTCGAAGCCGACGCCGAGATCCAGGAGCTGGCATTGGGCTCGGTCGCGCTGGCCGGCTTTACCGACGTGCGCCTCGACATGTCCCACGTTGGCGTGCTGCGCGCGCTGCTGGCCGAAGACCAGGCCGCGCACCGCGACGAGGCCCGCATCACCGCGCTGCTGCGCGCCAAGGACGTGCCGGGCCTGGAGGAAATCACCCGCGATTACGCGCCGGCGACGCGCGCCGCGCTGCTCGCGCTGCCGAACCTGTACGGCGACGTCGAGGTGCTGGCGAAGGCGAAGGACGTGCTGCCGGCGCTGCCCGGCGTCACCCGCGCGCTGGCCGAACTGGCCGCGCTGGCGGCCGGCGCCATCGGCCGCGCGCAGGTGGCGATCGACCTGGCCGACCTGCGCGGCTACCAGTACGAAAGCGGCGCCATGTTCGCGCTCTACGTGCCCGGCCTGCCGAACGCGGTGGCGCGCGGCGGCCGCTACGACCACGTGGGCGAAGCCTTCGGCCGCGCGCGTCCCGCAACCGGCTTCTCGCTCGACCTGCGCGAGCTGGCGCGCCTGTTGCCGACGGCCGAGCGCAAGCATTCGATCCGCGCCCCCTGGGGCAATGCGCCCGAGCTGCGCGAAAAAATCGCTGACCTGCGCAAGGCAGGCGAAGTCGTGATCCAGTCCATGCCGGGTCACGACAATGTTCAGGACGAGTTCGAGTGCGACCGCGTGCTCGTCCTCGAAGATGGAAATTGGATTCTCAAAAACTTAGGTTAAGTGATGTCAAATACTAACGTGGCAAAGAACGTCGTTGTCATCGGCACCCAGTGGGGCGATGAGGGCAAGGGTAAGATCGTCGACTGGCTGACCGACCACGCAGCCGGCGTCGTTCGCTTCCAGGGTGGCCATAACGCCGGCCATACGCTGGTCATCAAGGGCCAGAAAACCGCGCTGCAGCTGATCCCCTCGGGCATCATGCGCGAAGGCGTGGCCTGCTACATCGGCAACGGCGTCGTCGTCTCCGTCCCGGACGTGATGCGCGAGATCGACAAGCTGCAGGCGGCCGGCGTCGAAGTGGCTTCGCGCCTGAAGATCTCGGAAGCCTGCCCGGTCATCCTGCCGTACCACGTCGCCATCGACAAGGCGCGCGAAGCCAAGCGCGGCGAGAACAAGATCGGCACCACCGGCAAGGGCATCGGCCCGGCCTACGAGGACAAGGTCGCGCGCCGCGCGATCCGCATCGCCGACATGCTCAACGAAGAGCGTTTCGCCGAGAAGCTCAAGGAAAACCTCGAGTACCACAACTTCGTCCTGGTGAACTACCTGGGCGGCGAAGCGATCGACTTCCAGAAGACGTTCGACGACGCGATGGCCCTGGTGCCGCGCCTGCGCCCGATGGTCGGCGACGTTTCGTCCGCCCTGTACGCCGCGCATAAAGCCGGCGGCAGCCTGCTGTTCGAAGGCGCGCAGGGCTCGCTGCTCGACGTCGACCACGGCACCTATCCGTTCGTCACCTCGTCGAACTGCGTGGCCGGCAACGCCGCCGCCGGCGCCGGCGTCGGTCCGGGCATGCTGCACTACATCATGGGCATCACCAAGGCCTACACGACGCGCGTCGGCTCGGGTCCGTTCCCGGCCGAACTGCCGACCGACCAGGGCGTCGGCGAGCACCTGTCGCGCGTGGGCCACGAGTTCGGCACCGTCACCGGCCGCGCCCGCCGCTGCGGCTGGTTCGACGCCGCGCTGCTGCGCCGCTCGGTCCAGATCAACGGCGTCACCGGCATGTGCCTGACCAAGCTCGACGTGCTCGACGGCCTGGAAAGCCTGAAGCTGTGCACCGGCTACAAAATCGACGGCCGCGACGTCGACATCTTCCCGGTCGGCGCCGAGGAAGCCGCGCTGTGCCAGCCGGTCTACGAAGAGATGCCGGGCTGGTCCGAGTCGACGGTCGGCGCCAAGTCGATGGAAGAGCTGCCGGCCAACGCCCGCGCCTACATCAAGCGCATCGAAGAACTGGTCGGCATCCCGATCGACATGGTGTCGACCGGCCCGGACCGCGAAGAAACGATCGTGCTGCGTCACCCGTTCGCTGCCTGAGCAACAACATACAAGAACATAGGAATTACCTGAATGAACACTCCTGCATCCACCGACAAGGACCTCTGGGTTTCGTGGGACGAGTACAACCGCCTGGTCGAGCGCCTGGCCCTGAAGGTTTATGAATCGAACTGGAAGTTCGACATGGTGCTGTGCCTGGCGCGCGGCGGCGTGCGCCCGGGCGACGCGATCTCGCGCATCTTCGACGTGCCGCTGGCGATCCTGTCGACCAGCTCCTACCGCGAAGAAGCCGGCACCAAGCAGGGCAACCTCGACATCGCCAAGTACATGACGATGACCAAGGGTCCGCTGCAAGGCAAGATCCTGCTGGTCGACGACCTGGCCGATTCGGGCGTCACCCTGCAGAAAGTGCGCGAGCACCTGACCGAGAACTACCCGGACGTCACCGAGGTGCGCTCGGCCGTCCTCTGGGTCAAGGGCACCTCGGCCTTCAAGCCGGACTACCACATGGAAGACCTGCCGCACAATCCGTGGATCCACCAGCCGTTCGAGGACTACGACGGCCTGCGTCCGCACCAGCTGTCGGCGTGGCTGAAGAAGTTCGAGCAGTAATCGCAGGGAAGGGCGGCCGCCGGGCCGTCATCCGCCGCGGCAAGAGGCCAGTGCGTTCACGCGCCTGGCCTTTTTTCTTTACGTACGTCATACAGGCAACAGCCCCCGTGCAAATCGGTTAAGATTGCCGCGAATGCCTGAATCGTCGGGAACCCAAGAACAAGAACACCCATGACCCAAAGCTTTTTCCAGACCTTCATCCTCCTGATCCTCGTCACTGACCCATTCGGCAACGTTCCCTTGTTTGCTGCCGCCCTCAAAGAAACACCGCTGCACCGCCGCCCGCGCATCGTCGTGCGCGAATGCGCGATTGCGTTCCTGCTGCTGTTGATCTTCATGTTCTTCGGGCAGCACTTCCTGGCGGCCCTGCACTTGAGTCCGGTTGCGCTGCGCATCGGCGGCGCCGTGATCCTCCTGATCATCGCGATCCGCATGATCTTCCCGCACCCGGACGGCGTGCTCGGGCGCAGCGAAGGCGGCGAACCTTTCATCGTGCCGCTGGCGATCCCGGCGCTGGCCGGCCCGTCGGCGTTGGCCACCGTGCTGCTCTTCAGCGCGGAAAGCGTGTCCGAGACCCTGGTCCACGTGGCCGCGCTGGCGGCCGTCGGCGTGGTCTGGCTGGCGGTGTTCCTCAGTGCCGAGCGCCTGCAGCAAAAGCTCGGCCCGCAGGTGATGACGGCCTTCGAGCGCCTGATGGGCCTGATCCTGACCGCGATGTCGGTCGAGATGCTGCTGGGCGGCATCCGCGAATTTGTCCAGACACTGTGATATGAGCGAACTGCGCCCCGGGACAACGGCCCCGCCCGACCAGGATGGCGCGCCCGACGCGGGTGCGCTGATGTTCCTTAGCGGCGGCGGCAAGGTCGGCGCGATGATGCGCGCCCACGACTGGTCGCAGTCGCCGCTCGGCCATCCGTCGGGCTGGCCGCAGGCGCTGCGCACGGTCGTGGCGCTGATGCTGAACTCGAAGTTCCCGATGTTCGTGGCCTGGGGCGAAAAGCTCGGGTTCCTGTACAACGATCCCTACGCCGAGATCCTGGGCGAGAAGCACCCGGCCTCGCTCGGTGCGCCGTTCAAGGCGATCTGGGGCGAGATCTGGGACGACATCTGGCCCATCGTCGAGCGCGCGCTGCAGGGCGAGGGCACCTATTGGGAAAAGCTGCCGCTGCTGATGAACCGCCATGGCTTCGACGAGCAGACCTGGTTCACCTTCTCGTATTCGCCCGTGCGCGACGACAATGGCGTGGTGGACGGCATGTACTGCGCCTGCGTCGAGGTCACCGGCCAGGTGCTGGCCGAGCGCTACCGGCAGCAGGAGAACGAGCGCCTGATGACGCTGTTCGAGCAGGCGCCCGGCATCATCGCCGTGCTGCGCGGGCCTCAACATGTGTTTGAGATTGCAAACAAAAGTTATAAAGAGGTGGTCGGGCGCGGCAACGTGGTCGGCAAGACCGCGCGCGAAGTCCTGCCCGAGGTCGAAGGGCAGGGCTTCTTCGAGCTGCTCGACGAGGTCTACAGGACCGGCAAGCCTTTCGTCGGCCATGCCCTGCCGCTGAAGCTGGCGCGCGAACCGGGCGCGCCGCTCGAACAGCGCTATCTCGACTTCATCTACCAGCCGATCCGCGATCCCTCGGGCCAGGTGGTCGGCATTTTCGTGGAAGGCAGCGACGTCACGCTGCGCAAGCAGATCGAGGACGAGCTGCGCGCGGCGAACCGCCAGAAGGACCAGTTCCTGGCCATGCTGGCGCACGAGCTGCGCAACCCGCTGGCGCCGATCACGACCGCCGCCCACCTGCTGAAACTCGGCCAGCTCGACGCCAAGGCCGTGCGCAACGCCAGCGAGATCATCGCGCGCCAGGCCGAGCACATGACCGACCTCGTCAACGACCTGCTGGACGTCTCGCGCGTCACGCGCGGCCTGGTCACGCTCGAGAAGGAAGAGCTGGACGTGAACGCGGTGGTGGCCGGCGCGGTCGAGCAGGTGCGCCCGCTGATCGAGTCCAAGCGCCACGCGCTGACCATGGAGCTGTCGGGCGAGCCGGTGCACGTGCTGGGCGACCGTACGCGCCTGGTGCAGGTGCTGTCGAACATCCTGAACAACGCCGCCAAGTACACGCCGCCGGGCGGCCGGATCGCGTTGAGCGTCGCGGCCCATGGCGACCGCGTGACGGTGACGGTGGCCGACAACGGCATCGGCATCGAGCCTGACGTGCTGCCGTACATTTTCGAGCTGTTCACCCAGGCCGAGCGCACCCCGGACCGCTCGCAGGGTGGCCTGGGCATCGGTCTTGCGCTGGTGAAGAGCCTGGTCACCCTGCACGGCGGCACGGTCGACGCCCGCGCCGCGCCCGGGCGCGGCAGCGAGTTCGAGATCTGCCTGCCGCGCCTGGACGCGCTGTCCGGCGAGGCCGCCGCGCAGGATGCGGAGGCGGCCGAGGCCGGGCAGCAGCCGCTGCGGGTGCTGGTGGTCGACGACAACCAGGACGCCGCGCAGATGCTGGCGACGGTGCTGGAAGTGCAGGGCCATGCGGTTGCGGTCGAATACGATGGCCATGGCGCCTTGCAGCGCGCGCGCCGCGAGCGGCCCGAGGTCATGCTGCTCGACATCGGCCTGCCCGATACCGACGGCTACGCGCTGGCGCGCCAGTTGCGCGCGCTTCCCGAGCTGGACGGCACGGTGCTGGTGGCGCTGACCGGCTACGGCCAGCCGGAAGACCGCCGCCAGGCCCAGGAAGCCGGCTTCGATCATCACCTCGTCAAGCCCGCCGACCTTGGCCAGGTGTCGGAAATTCTTGCATCGGTCCAGCAGGCCAGACGCTGAGCTTGTGCGAAAGCGCCGAGTAGGGAATACTGCCCGCACAGCGAACTGATGCCAAATGGCAATCAGCTTCGACTGCGATCGGCCGTACAACGTGCTTCATTCCTTACGAAGGCAACCACCATGAAATTCACCGTATCCACCATCGGCCTGGCCCTGGCCTTTGCAGTCGGCGGCGCCTCGGCGGCGCCGGCCGCCACCGCCCCGGCCGCCACCGCCGCGCCCGTCAAGCAGCTGCAGACGATCGATACCGTCGTCGGCAAGGGCAAGCAGGCCGCCGCCGGCAACACCGTCACCGTCAAGTACACCGGCTGGCTGTACGCGCCGCAGGCGCCGAAGGGCCGCGGCCCCCAGTTCGACACCTCGGTCGGCGGCGCGCCGTTCACCTTCCCGCTCGGCATGGGCGCGGTCATCAAGGGCTGGGACCAGGGCGTCGCCGGCATGAAGGTGGGCGGCAAGCGCACCCTGATCATTCCCGCGGAACTGGGCTACGGCTCGCGCGGCGTGGGTCCGATTCCGCCGAACGCCAACCTGATCTTCGACGTCGAGCTGGTCGACGTGAAATAAGGTCAGGCAAGATATGTAGACGACACCCAATGTTGGGTGTCGGAAATTCTTACAATGAAAGCATCTTTTCCGAGCGTTAAGTAGCTAACATATTGAAACCATGCATTATTTTCCTTCTGGCACAGTTTCTGCTAATCAGGGTGTACACGGTGTGGGACGTCCGTGAAAGATTAGTCAACTAAAAGGAAAACAAAATGCTGAATCTGTCGTTGAAGAAAATCGCAGGTAGTGTTGTCGCCGCTGGCGTCGTATTTGGCATGGGTTCGGCCCACGCAGGCTCGATCGCCTCGGCACCGGGCTCGGTCGTCACCCCGGCCATCACGTCCGGCGCGCTGCCGGATACCCCGGGCGCACACGTCGATCCGAACACCCCGGCATCGAAGTTCTCGGGCGTGGTCAGCATCAACGTCCGCTACGACGGCCAGTCCTTCATCTGCTCCGGCGCCCTGGTGGGCAAGCGCCAGGTGGTCTCGGCCGGTCACTGCGTCGACACCAACGGCAACGGTTCCTACGTCGACCTGAAGAAGCCAGGCAGCGACGTGCGCGTGGTCTTCAACAGCAACGGCACCTACAACGCCATCATCAACGCCAGCAGCTTCGCCGTGCACAAGGATTACCAGGGCTTCAACAACTGCTCGGACGGCACCAAGGGTTGCGTGAACGACGACGTCGCCGTCATCACCCTGTCCGAAGATGCACCGGCCAGCGCCAAGATCTACAAGGTCGCCGTGAATCCGATCAACGTCGGCACCCACATCACCATGGCCGGCTACGGCACCTCGGGCGATGGCGTCAACGGCTACTACGTTTCCCCTGCGTTCAACGTCAAGCGCACCGGCGAAAACTACGTCGACCTGATCGACCTCGACGACGAGCAAGGCTACGAAGCCGGCAACCAGGAAGTCTTCTACGCCGACTTCGACGGCGGCGGCCGCGACACCTTCTGCGACTTCTTCGGCGTCTGCACCCCGGTGCTGCCGAACGACCGCGAATCGGGCATCGGCGGCGGCGACTCGGGCGGCCCATCCTTCGTCGAAATGTACGGCGAACTGATGCTGGTTGCGAACAACACCTTCAGCGGCCGCTTCACCTCGCTGGGCTACAAGGAAGGCACCTTCGGCACCTACTTCGGCGGCATGATCATGGGCGGCTACAAGGACTTCCTGTACACCGCGACCGGCGGCAACGTCACCCTGGTTCCGGAACCGACCAGCATCGCCCTGCTGGGCCTGGGCGCCCTGATGCTGGGTGGCGCAGCACGCCGCCGCAAGCAGAAGTAATCCTGTCCGGCCTGGTCCGGATATCAAACAAAAGCGGCCTGCGGGCCGCTTTTGTTTTTGGGGCACCTCTTCAAGCCGTGCGCGGCGGCGCCGGGCCCTCGTTGTATGCTGAACCCATCACTTGGCCAAGCGACACTACCCATGAGAACCTGGAGAATCGCAATCGAAAAAGCCGCCCTCGACCGCAGTTGCGCCGGCGCGCGCGCGAGCGGCGGCCACTGGCACAGCGAGGGCGTGCCCGCCCTGTACGCGGCGATGACGGTGGAGCTCGCCGTGCTGGAAAAGTTCGTCCACACCGAGGAGGTCGACGAGGAGCCGCTGGTGCTGGTCGCGATCGAGCTGCCGGACGATCCCGGGCTCGGCCTGGACGTGAAGACCGAGGAGCTGCCCGAGGGCTGGGATGCGCTCGACGACGGCGGCAGCGCCACCGCCTTCGGCACGGCTTTGCTCAAGAAACGCGAACACCTCTACATGCGCGTGCCGTCGGTGATCGTGGGGGAGGGCGTGAATCTCGTGATCAATCCGGCGCATCATGCGTATGACCAGGTGAAGCTGAGCATAGCGCGCAGCTTCAGTTTTGATCCCAGGATGTTCAAGCGGTAGGGGCAGGTTTCAGGCCGCGTGTCAGGCGGCGATGAGACGTCGTGGGTTCAAGAACCCACCCTACGAAACCCGATGCTGGCGTAGGGTGGGTTCTTGAACCCACGCAATCTGACGCGTTGAAAATCGGCGAAACGGTCAGCACCAAAAAACGGCGCCATCGGCGCCGTCCTGCTCTGTCGATCTACTTGCCCAGCATCGACACCACATTGTCCGCCCCCGGCGCCCCGAAGGCCTGCTGCTTGAGCACATGCAGCTGGTCGCGCACCTGGGCCGCCTTTTCGAACTCGAGGTTCTTGGCGTGGTCGACCATGAGCTTTTCGAGGCGCTTGATTTCCTTCGAAATCTGCTTCTCGCTCATGCCCTCGACCTTCGCCGCCGCTTCCGCCTCGGCCAGTCCGGTCGCGCCCTCGGCCATGGCCTTCTGCGCGGCATTGCTGTAGACGCCGTCGATCATCTCCTTGATCTTCTTCTGCACGCCCTTCGGGGTGATGCCGTTGGCTTCGTTGAAGGCGATCTGCTTGGCGCGGCGGCGTTCGGTTTCGTCGATCGCGCGGCGCATCGAGTCGGTGATGTGGTCGGCGTACAGGATCGCCACGCCGTTCAGGTTGCGCGCGGCGCGGCCGATGGTCTGGATCAGCGAACGCTCGGAACGGAGAAAACCTTCCTTGTCGGCGTCCAGGATCGCCACCAGCGAGACCTCCGGCAAGTCCAGGCCCTCGCGCAGCAGGTTAATGCCGATCAGGACGTCGAAGGTGCCCAGGCGCAGGTCGCGCAGGATCTCGACGCGCTCCACCGTTTCGATGTCGCTGTGCAGGTAGCGCACCTTGATGCCGTGGTCCGACAGGTATTCGGTGAGCTGCTCGGCCATGCGCTTGGTCAGCGTGGTCACCAGCACCCGCTCGTCTTTCTTGATGCGGTCGTTGATCTCGCTCATCAGGTCGTCGACCTGCGACAGGGCAGGGCGTACGATGACCTGCGGGTCGACCAGGCCGGTCGGACGCACCACCTGCTCGACCACGTTGTCGGCATGCGAATTCTCATAGTCGGCCGGCGTTGCGGAGACGAAGATGGTCTGGCGCATCTTGCCCTCGAACTCCTCGAACTTCAGCGGCCGGTTGTCCAGCGCCGAGGGCAGGCGGAAGCCGTAGTCGACCAGGTTGGTCTTGCGCGAGCGGTCGCCGTTGTACATGGCGGACAGCTGGCCGACCAGCACGTGCGACTCGTCCATGAACATCAACGCGTCCTTCGGCAGGTAGTCGACCAGGGTCGGCGGCGGTTCGCCCGGCATCGCGCCCGACAGGTGGCGCGAGTAGTTCTCGATGCCCTTGGTGAAGCCGATCTCGGCCATCATCTCGAGGTCGAAGCGGGTGCGCTGCTCCAGCCGCTGTTCCTCGATCAGCTTGTTCTCCTTGCGGAAATACTCGAGGCGGTCGCGCAGCTCGGCCTTGATCGACTCGACCGCGCGCAGGACGGTCGAGCGCGGTGTCACGTAGTGCGAGCCCGGATACACCGTGAAGCGCGGGATCTTCTGGCGCACGCGGCCCGTCAGCGGGTCGAACAGCTGGAGCGACTCGATCTCGTCGTCGAACATCTCGACGCGGATCGCCAGCTCGGCGTGCTCGGCCGGGAAGATGTCGATGGTGTCGCCGCGCACGCGGAAGGTGCCGCGGCCGAAGTCCATCTCGTTGCGCGAGTACTGCATCTGGATCAGGCGCGCGATGATGTCGCGCTGGGCCACCTTGTCCTTGTGGCGCAGCGTCAGGATCATCTTGTGGTATTCGTTCGGATTACCGATACCGTAGATGGCCGACACGGTGGCGACGATGACGACGTCGCGCCGCTCCATCAGCGACTTGGTGCACGACAGGCGCATCTGCTCGATGTGCTCGTTGATCGACGAGTCCTTCTCGATGAACAGGTCGCGCTGCGGCACGTAGGCTTCCGGCTGGTAATAGTCGTAGTAGGAGACGAAGTACTCGACCGCGTTCTGCGGGAAGAACTCGCGGAACTCCGCGTACAGCTGGGCCGCCAGGGTCTTGTTCGGCGCGAACACGATCGCGGGCCGGCCGGCCTTGGCGATGACGTTGGCCATCGTATAGGTCTTGCCGGAACCGGTCACCCCGAGCAGGGTCTGGTACATCAGGCCGTCCTCGATGCCCTCGACCAGGCCGTCGATCGCGGTCGGCTGGTCGCCTGCCGGCGGGAAGGGCTGGTGCAGCTTGAAAGGCGAGTTGGGATAGGTGATCACCGTCGGTTCCGGACCGGTTGCGAGAGATACATCAGCCATGCTGTCAGACCTTTGCTAAAATGGGGTTCCGCCTGCGGCACTGCAACATGATTTTCGTTGCTGCACCGCTGACTCTTCAACTGCTGCGAACCCACCGACAATTCAGTTTATCACGATGACTTCTTCAGCCTCCGCCAGCCTCTTCGGCGCCATCGACATGGCCCCGCGCGACCCTATCCTGGGCATCACCGAAGCATTCAACGCCGACACCAATCCGGCCAAGATCAACCTGGGCGTCGGTGTCTACTATGACGACAATGGCAAGGTGCCGCTGCTGCAATGCGTGCAGAAAGCGGAAGCGAAGCTGATGGAGCAGCCGGCGCCGCGCACCTACCTGCCGATCGACGGCCTGGCAGCGTACGACAAGGCTGTGCAGGAACTCGTATTTGGGGCCGGCAGCGCCGTAATTCAAGAGAAGCGCGCGATCACCGTGCAGGCCCTGGGCGGCACCGGCGCGCTGAAACTCGGCGCCGATTTCCTCAAGCGTTTCTCGCCCGAGTCGGAAGTCTTCATCAGCGACCCGAGCTGGGAAAACCACCGCGCCCTGTTCGAGAGCGCCGGTTTCATCGTCAACAACTACACCTATTACGATCCGGCCACCCACGGCGTGAACTTCGAGGGCATGCTGGCCTCGCTGAACAAGATGCCGCAGGGTTCGATCGTGGTGCTGCACGCCTGCTGCCACAACCCGACCGGCGCCGACCTCACGCAAGAGCAGTGGGGCCAGGTGATCGCCGCCGTGCAGCAGAATGGCCTGGTTCCCTTCCTCGACATGGCCTACCAGGGCTTCGGCTCGGGCATCGCGGAAGACGGCGCCGTGGTGCGCCGCTTCGTCGACGCCGGCGGCCCGCTGCTGGTCTCGAATTCGTTCTCGAAATCCTTCTCGCTGTATGGCGAGCGCGTCGGTGCGCTGTCGGTGGTGGCCTCGAACGCCGAGGAAGCGGCGCGCCTGCTGTCGCAGCTGAAGCGCGTGGTGCGCACCAACTACTCGAACCCGCCTATCCACGGCGGCAAGGTGGTCGCGACCGTCCTGTCGACCCCGGAACTGCGCCAGATGTGGGAAGACGAGCTGGCCGGCATGCGCGTGCGCATCAAGGAAATGCGCGAGGCGCTGGTGCAGAAACTCGCCGAGAAAGCCCCGGGCCGCGACTTCGCCTTCGTTCGTGAACAGGTCGGCATGTTCTCGTATTCGGGCCTGACGAAGGAGCAGGTCGGCAAGCTGCGCGAGCAGTCGATCTACGCGGTCGACACCGGCCGCATCTGCGTTGCCGCGCTGAACTCGAAAAACATCGATCTCGTCGTTGACGCGATCGCCAAAGTCCTCTAAAATCTTGGCTCTTCGAACTTGAACGCAAGTTCAAGCGAAGAGCAAGACAATTCCCTGATAGCTCAGTCGGTAGAGCGACGGACTGTTAATCCGCAGGTCCCTGGTTCGAGTCCAGGTCGGGGAGCCAGAATTTAAAAAGGAGTGTCGAGAAATCGGCGCTCCTTTTTTGTTTTGCGCGTCCGGTTTGCAATGAACCAGGCCAGCGGTCGCGACCGTAGGGTGGGCACCCCGTGCCCACGCGTTACGCACTAGCAGCTACCGAGTAGGTCCACCGCGTTGCCTACATGAATTCTCGTGCAGCCCTTTGCGTAATGCTGCCGAGCAGTTATAATTCGCTTCATCAATTCCCTGATAGCTCAGTCGGTAGAGCGACGGACTGTTAATCCGCAGGTCCCTGGTTCGAGTCCAGGTCGGGGAGCCAGAATTCAGAAGTAGTAAAAGCCGCGAAAAAGCCACGTTCATCAACGTGGCTTTTTTGTTTTGGAGCCGCGCCGAGCGTACCGGGCCCGACTGCACTCTGCATTCGTCCAGAATCGACGAGGCGTGGATGAGCACGCAGGAATGGCATGGCGGGAATCGCAGGGCGCGGCCATATCTATCTCGTCGAGCCAACGGGCAGTTTCGAGGACGCCCCCAACCTGACGAACAAGCGCTTTCCCGGCAATCAGACCAAGTATCGAGGACTAGCGGCCCTCGGCGTGCTCTCCGGCAGGCTCTCCAGCAGGCGATCCAGCGCCTGGCGATACCGTTCCCGCATCGTGCCGGCCAGCGCCCGGTCACCCCGTGCGGCCTGGAAGGCCAGGGCATTGCCGTGCGCATGGTCGACCAGGGTTTCCAGCCATAGCAGGGGATCGACGGTGAGCCGCTCCAGCAGGGAGCGCAGGCGGTCCGTGATCGCGCGCGTCGTGCCGGCGAACGCGGCCGGTTCGGCGAAGATGGCCAGGGTCAGTTGCGGATAATCCGCGACCAGGCCGTGATACCGAAGCAGAAGCTCGCGGATGCCCGCAAGCGGATCGTCCGCGTCCTCCCCGGCCGCCAGCACGCCGGCGTAGACCCGGTCCGCTATCGCGCGCAACAGGGCGGCATGGTCGCCGACGTGATGGTAAAGGCTCATCGGCGTCACCTCCAGCCGGGCGGCCAGTGCGCGCATCGAAAAGCCCGCGCCGCCTGCCTCCAGCAGGCGCAGGGCGGCGTCCAGGACCTGTTCGCGCGTGATGCCCTTGCCGCGCGCCGGGCGCCCACGCGGCTTGTTCATGCCTGCAGGCGATAGGTCGTTTGCACGAGGCCGGAGGGAAAGCTGCGGCTGGAAACGAGCGACAAGCTCCTGTCGCCCGGCAGTTCTCCGAACAGCGGGCGGCCGGCGCCGATCAGCACGGGCACCGTGGTGATGACCATGTCCTCGATCAGTCCGGCGCGCAGGAAGGATTGCACGACGCGGCCGCCGTCCACGTACGCGCGGCGCACACCTTCGCGCTCCATGGCTCGCATCGCTTCGGCTGGGGCGAGATCGGCGAAGCGCACCTTGCCTTGCAGCCTGGCGGGCACCGGCGTGCCGGCAAGGCGCGTCGACAGCACCAGCACCGGGCGGTCGTAAGGCCAGGTCTCGAAGGTGGCCACCTGTTCGTAGCTGCCCCTGCCCATCACGATCATGTCCTTGTCGGCGATGAAGTCGTCGTAACCATGGTCTTCCGCGGGGTCGTCGCGGGAGAGCAGCCAGTCGATGCCGCCGTCGGGACGTGCGATATAGCCATCCAGGCTGATGGCAATGAAAACATGTCCGGTAATCATCTCAACCACCTCCCTCATTTATTTATACGCCGTATATTTTAAACGAAGGATCGGCTGGCGTGTACATGCCCAGGAGACCGGCGCGTGGGCCCGGCGGGCCAGGACCTGTTTCAGTTCGCCGACGCCGCCAGCTGCCTGTCGCGCAGACCGGCCAGCTTCTGCTCGGCCGTCACATGGCGCCGCTTCCACCACAGCACCAGTCCGCTCCACAGCACCCAGATGCTCAGCAGGTCGAGCGCGGTCCACAGCAGCTTGAGCGCCAGGCCGCCGTAGTCGCCGAAGTGCAGCGGCTGCGACAGCATCAGGGTCGACACATACCAGGGCATGTCGCCGGTCGCCACCACCTCGGCGCTTGCGGCGTCGACCATCACGATCTTCAGCAGCTTCGAAGTCACGTCGGTATTGCCCTGCATGAAGGCCATGAAATGGCGCGGCGTGGCGAAGTCGTTGCCCGGCCAGGCCATGAAGCTGAGCGACATCGCAGGTTGCGCCGCCTGCGCCGCCGCCAGCGCCGCGCCGGCCGAGACCGGTCCCGTCGCCGGCGGCAGGTGCTTGTAGGACGCGGCCAGCGCCTGCAGCTCGGTCGCCTGCCACTGGCCGAAGATCGGGCGGTTCAGCGCGTTGATGGTGCCGGTCACGCCCACCACCAGCAGCCACACCAGGGTGACGATGCCCAGCAGGTTGTGGGTGTCCAGCCATTTCAGGCGCGCCGCGCGTTCGCGCCGTACGGTGCCGAAGGGCAGCTTCTTCATGTAGGGCCCGTAGACGTAGATGCCCGAGACGATCGAGGCCGCCAGCAGCAGGCCCATGAAGCCCAGGAAGAGGGTGCCGGGCAGGTCGGCGTACATGTCGGTATGCAGGCGCAGCATCACGTCCATGAAGCCCTTGCCGAGCGGGTATTCGCTGAGAAAACGGCCGGTGCGCGCGTCGTAGGTGTAGAAGGCGGTCAGGCTAGGGGAATCGACGCGGTCGGCCATGCGCACGTAGAGCAGTTCGGGCTCGTCGGCTTCGGCGACCAGGAACTGCGGCACGTCCTGCGGCCGGCGGCGCTGGGCGTCGGCGACGATGGCGTCGACGTCGTCGCGCGCATCATGACCGGACGCCAGGCGCGGCGCGTCGACGCTGTTGCCGAGCGCATGGTTGATTTCGTGCGAAAAGATCAGCGGCAGGCCGGTCACGCACAGCATCAGCAGGAACAGGGTGGAGACCAGGCTGGTCCATTTGTGGACGGCATACCAGGCGCGGAAACTCATGGCGGCTCCGGAAGGGTGAGTGCGTCAGAAACTGGCATGCAGGCTCAGCTCGACGCTGCGCTCGGCGCCCATCCAGCAGTTGTTGCTGTCGTGGCAGGCGCCGACGTAGCGCTTGTCGCCGAGGTTGCTCACCGTCAGGCCCAGGCGCCAGGTGTCGTCGATGCGGTACATCGCCGCGGCGTCGACCAGGGTGGTGGACGGCACGGTGGCGGTATTTGCCGCATCCATCTGGCTCTTGCCGATGTAGCGCAGGCCCGCCGACAGGTCGAGCCTGGGCGTGGCGTACCAGTTCACCCAGAGGGCCGCCTGCTTCTCGGCCACCCACACCGGCGTGGTGCCGACCAGCGAGGTGTCGAGTTCGTTCTCGGTGACGTCCATGTCGAAGCGCGTCAGCGCCAGCATGAAGTCGAGGTTCTCCAGCACGCCCTGGCGCCAGGACAGCTCCACGCCCTTCGACTGCACCTCGCCGGTCTGGGTGTAGCGGTTGAAGGTCGGCGTATTGACGACCATGTTCTGCTTGCGGATGTCGAACCATGCCGCCGTCACCTGGGTCAGCTTGTCCGGCGAGACGTATTTCACCCCGGTCTCGAGCTGCTTCGCCGTGGTGGGCTTGAAGGCCTCGCCCGTCAGCGAATCGACGCCCGGCGTCGGCTCGAATGAGCTCGACCAGTTGATGTAAGGGGCCAAGCCGTTGTCCAGCTTGTAGATCGCGGCGAGGCGGCCGCTGGTCTTGCGCTGGTCGATGCGGGTCGTGCTGGTGGACGGTGAGCCGGCGTAGCTGGCGCCGTTGGCGTCGGTGCTCTTGTAGTGGTCGCGGCGCAGGCCGGCGATGATGGTCAGCGGGCCCCAGGCCAGTTCGTCCTGCAGGTAGAGGCCGAGCTGCGATTGATCGATGCGGTGGCGCTCGGTGTAATAGTCGAAGGGCAGGGTGGCGGCGTCGAACAGGCGGTGGTTCGGGTTGCCGAGGTCGATCGAGGGCGTGCCGGTGCCGAGGGTGTCGCCGTACTCCACATCCGAGTCCATCTTCTGGTATTCCAGGCCGGCGAGGATGCTGTGCTTGATCTCGCCCGTGCGCGCCTTGAAGGCGAGCTGGTTGTCGACCACGTAGCCGTCCTGGCGTTCGTCGGTGAAGTAGGCCGAACGCGCCAGGGTGCGCTCGTCGGCTGCGAGGCCGCTGTTGTAGCTGTTGCGCTGGAAGCCGTCGGCTTTCGTGTAGCGGAAGTTCTGCAGGAACTTCACGGCATCGTTGAAGCGGTGCTCGAACTTCCAGCCGCCCATCGTCACTTCGCGTTCCATGCCGGACCAGTTGGCGTCGCCGGCAAAGGCATCGGCATCGAGCTTGCCGTAGGGCGCGGCGTAGAGCGTGCCGAGCGCAGGCAGCGGGGTCGAGGGCACCAGCGCCGGATCGCGCTGGTGATACAGGTTCAGGTTCAGGCGCGTGTCGGCGCCGATGCGCCAGGTCAGCGAAGGCGCGACCAGGCGGCGCTCCTCGCGCGTGGTGGCCTGCTGGCCGTCGCGCTCGCGCGCCAGCGCAAGGATGCGGTAGTCGACGTCGGGGCTCAGGGCGCCGGTGCTGTCGATCGCCAGTTCGCGCAGGTCGTTGCTGCCGATGCGCGCGCGGACCTCGGTTTCCTGCTTCGAGCGCGGCTGCTTGGCGGTCTGGTTTACCATGCCGCCCGGCGGCGCCGAGCCGTACAGCACCGAGGTCGGGCCCTTCAGGATCTCGATGCTGTCGGTGGCCCAGGCGTCGACCTGCGGCACCAGGTTCCACAGGCCGTTGTACTGCAGCGGCAGGCCGTCGTAGTAGTTGCGGTAGCTTTCGAAGCCGCGGATCGTGTACTGGTCGAAGATGCTCACCGTCGCGCGGCTCTCGGCCGTCACGCCGGGCACGTAGCGCAGCGCCTCGTTGACGCTGTCGGCCTGGCGCGCGGCCAGCAGCTCGGCGTCGTAGACCTCGTAGCTCATCGGCGCATCCATCGGCTTCAGGTCGGACTTGGTGCCGGTGGTGCGGTAGCCGGTGCCGCTCACCTTCACCTGCTGGATGGTGTCGGACGCTGGTTGCTGTTCCTCGGCGCCGGCCATGCCGGAGCAGGCGATGGCGACGGAAAGGGCGAGGGGGCGCAAGGCGCCGTGTGAACGGTTTTTCATCTTGTTATTGATCAATGCGAATGATAATGAGAACGATTATCAATACGTGGCGCATGAAAGTCAACCAGACTTCTCGTCATCTGGTGGCCGGACGTAAAAAAAGGCGCCTTGCGGCGCCTCGTGTGGAACGAAGCCAGTTGCGGGCTTAACGCGCTCCGCTTACCGGCCTGACCTTGCCCGCCGCCGCGCGCGCCCGTTCACGCGCGGTCTCGACGTCATCCGCACCGGCCAAGGCGACACCCATGCGGCGGCGCGCGAAGGACTCGGGCTTGCCGAACAGGCGGATGTCCGCGCCCGGCACGCGCAGCGCCTCGGCCACGCCTTCGAAGGCGATGCCGGCTTCGTCGAGCTGGCCGTAGATCACGGCCGACGCCCCCGGCGTGCGCAGCGCGGTGCTCACCGGCAGGCCGAGCACGGCCTTGGCGTGCAGCTCGAATTCGCTCTGCGGCTGCGTGATCATGGTCACCATGCCGGTATCGTGCGGGCGCGGGCTCACTTCCGAGAACCAGACCATGTCGCCCTTCACGAACAGCTCGACGCCGAACACGCCCAGGCCGCCGAGATTGCCCGTCACCTTTTGCGCGATCTCGCGCGAACGTTCGAGGGCGAGCGCGCTCATCGGATGCGGCTGCCAGGATTCGACGTAGTCGCCCTGCACCTGTTTGTGGCCGATCGGATCGCAAAAAACCGTCTCGACCTGGCCATCCGCGCCGAGGGAGCGCACGGTGAGCAGGGTGATCTCGTAGTCGAAGTCGATGAAGCCTTCCGCGATCACGCGGCCGCTGTCGACGCGGCCGCCGGCGGCCGCGTACTCCCAGGCGGCGCGCACGTCGGCGGCGCCGTCGAGCTTCGACTGGCCCTTGCCGGACGAGGACATCACCGGCTTGACGACGCAGGGGAAACCCACCGCCGCGCAGGCCTGTTCCAGTTCGGCCAGGCTGCTGGCGAAGCGGTAGGGCGAGGTCGGCAGGCCGAGTTCCTCGGCCGCCAGGCGGCGGATGCCTTCGCGGTTCATGGTCAGCTGGGCCGCGCGCGCGGTCGGGATGCAGGTGATGCTGCCCGCCGCTTCCAGCTCGGCCAGCTTGTCGGTGGCGATCGCCTCGATCTCGGGAATGACGAGGTCGGGCTGTTCCTGCTCGATCAGCGCGGCCAGGGCTTTGCCGTCGGTCATGTCGATCACGTGGGCGCGGTGCGCGACCTGGTGGCCGGGCGCGTTCGGATAGCGGTCGACCGCCACCACTTCGACGCCGAGGCGCTGCAGCGCGATGATGACCTCCTTGCCGAGTTCGCCGGAGCCGAGCAGCATCACGCGGGTGGCGGAAGCGGAGAGGGGAGTGCCGAGTATGCGGGGAGTAGTCATGGTCGTGATTGAAGTGTGTTGAAGCCGTGCGGCCAGGGTGGCGAGACTATAGCAAAGCGGGGGCGCGGCGGGTGCGGGACGGGATTTTTCGCGAGATACTGGCTAAAACGGAAACGGCCGGCTATAATATTGCCTCAATTCCCTGATAGCTCAGTCGGTAGAGCGACGGACTGTTAATCCGCAGGTCCCTGGTTCGAGTCCAGGTCGGGGAGCCAGAATATGAGGAGGCCGCATCGCAAGATGCGGCCTTTTTCGTTTACGTGTCCGGTCGGCAAAGCTGTACGCGTCCGGGCCGCCTCGCCCGGCGTCATGCGGCAAAGACTGCTACGATCATCCTTTCTACCGAAGGAAAGCACCACATGACACGCAGTTTCAAGATCGCCGCGATCGCCGGCGACGGTATCGGCAAGGAAGTCCTGCCGGAAGGCCTGAAAGTCCTCGAGACGGCCGCGAAGCGCTTCGGTCTCGCGCTCGAGTTCACCCGGTTCGAATGGGCCAGCTGCGACTATTATCTGAAGACCGGCGAGATGATGCCGCCCGACTGGAAGCAGCAGCTGGCGGGCATGGACGCGATTTATTTCGGCGCGGTCGGCTGGCCGGCCACGGTGCCGGACCACATCTCGCTCTGGGGTTCGCTGCTGAAATTCCGGCGCGAGTTCGACCAGTACATCAACCTGCGCCCGGTGCGCCTGTTCGAGGGCGTGCCTTGCCCGCTGGCCAACCGCAAGCCGGGCGACATCGATTTCTACGTGGTGCGCGAGAACACCGAGGGCGAGTACACGAACCTGGGCGGCATCATGTTCCCCGGCACCGAGCGCGAAGTGGTGATCCAGGAATCGGTGTTCAGCCGCCATGGCGCCGACCGCGTGCTGAAGTACGCCTTCGAGCTGGCGCGCTCGCGCGAGCGCAAGCACCTGACGGTGGCGACCAAGTCGAACGGCATCGCGATCAGCATGCCCTGGTGGGACGGCCGCGCCGACGCCGTCGGCGCCGGCTATCCGGAAGTCACGGTCGACAAGCAGCACATCGACATCCTCACGGCGCGCTTCGTGCTGCAGCCGCAGCGCTTCGACGTGGTGGTGGCCTCCAACCTGTTCGGCGACATCCTGTCGGACCTGGGACCGGCCTGCACCGGCACGATCGGTCTGGCGCCATCGGGCAACCTGAATCCGGAGCGCAGCTTCCCTTCGCTGTTCGAACCGGTGCACGGCTCGGCGCCGGACATCGCGGGGAAGGGTATCGCCAACCCGATCGCGATGATCTGGTCGGGCGCGATGATGCTGGGCTTCCTGGCCGAGGCGCCGGATGCCCCGGCCGGGCTGCGCGAAGCGCACGACGCCATCGTCGGCGCGATCGAAGAGGTGCTGCGCACCGGGCCGCGCACCGGGGACCTGGGCGGGGCGGCGACGACGGTGGAAGTGGGAGATGCGATCGCGGCGCTGATCGGTTCGTAGGGTGGGTCCTTGAACCCACGCCGTACGGCGCCCGAAACAAGAAGGCCGATGATCTCGCAATGGCGCGATGATCATCGGCCTTTTTCATAGTCATGCGTTTCGATATTCACGCGTGGTACGGCGTGGGTTCGAGAACCCACCCTACGACCCCTGATGTGACGCTTTTGTAGGGTAGGCACCTGCGCCCACGCGGTCTCACCAGTTGAACATTGCCGGCTCATCCGACAAGCGGTCGCGATTGAGTGAGCCAGGGAAGGACGGCAGCGCAATTGGATTGCCACCGCCGTACCGCGTGGACACAGGTGTCCACCCTACGAAAACCGGATGTTTACACGTCGGTGGTCGCGAGAGCCTTTCCGGCCTGCTCCAATCCTTCCCGCGCCAGCGGCGACAATTTGTCGAACCACGGCGCTGCCTGTTCCAGCTGGTGCGCCAGCTGCAACAGCCGGTCCTCGGCCCCGAACCTGCCGACGAACTGCACCCCCAGCGGCAGGCCGTCCGCGGTCCAGTGCAGCGGCACCGACATCGCCGGCGTGCCGGTCAGGTTGGCCAGTTGGGTGAAGGGCACGAAGCGCAGGCTGTCGCGGGCGATGCGGTTCACCGTGCCTTCCAACAGCCCGAGCCGGGCCAGGAGGCCCAGCAGGCCGCTGCGCTGCAGCAGGTCGAGCACGAACTGCTCGGCGGCCGGCGGATCGCCTTCGCCATGGCGCAGCGGCGGGGCGGCCAGCGTCGGCGTGAGCAGCATGTCGTAGCGCGCGTGGAAGCGCGCCAGGCCGCGTCCGAATTCGTTCCACTTCGCCAGCTGGGCCGTCAGGCGCGCGCCCGACACGGCGCCGCCCAGCGTCGCCAGCAGGCGGCTCATCAGCTCGACGTCGCCTGTCCTGGCGCCGAGCGCCCGGCCGCGCGCGACCATCGCCGGCACCTGGCCGAAATAGATGTGCAGGAAGCTCTCGGCCAGCGCCATGCCGTCGACCTGCGGCGCGGCTTCCTCGACCTCGTGCCCGAGCCCGCGCAGCAGCCGCGCCGTGCGGTGCACCGCGGCCACCGCTTCCGGATGGACCTCGGTGCCGATCGGCGAGGCGGTGGAAAAGCCGATGCGCAGCTTGCCGGGATCGCGCCGCATCAGGTCGGCGTAGGAGCCGGGCGGCGGCGCGATGTCGAACGGGTCGCCCGGTTCCGCGCCCTGCAGGATGTCGAGCGCCAGCGCCGAATCGCGCACGCTGCGCGAAAGCACGCCTTCGCTGGAAGCGCCGAACCAGACTTCGCCGATCGCCGGGCCTGACGATACGCGCCCGCGCGAGGGGCGCAGCGCGAACAGGCCGCAGCAGGCGGCCGGGATGCGGAGCGAGCCGCCGCCGTCGTTGCCGGCCGCCATGGGAACGATGCCGGCCGCCACCGCGGCAGCCGCGCCGCCGCTGGAGCCGCCCGGGGTGCGGCCCAGGTCCCAGGGATTGCTGCTGCGGCCGTACAGCCGCGGGTCGGTGACGGCCTTCAGGGCGAACTCGGGCAGGTTGGTCTTGCCGAACACGACCAGGCCGGCGTCCAGGTAGCGCCGCACCACGGCCGCGTGTTCGGCCGGCACGTAGCCGAGCATGGCGCGGCTGCCGAAGCTGGTCGGCACGCCGGCATAGTCCTGCACGCCGTCCTTGATCAGGAAGGGCACGCCGGCGAGCGCGCCGCCGATGGCGCGGTCAAGCCGGGCGCGCGCCTGGGATTCCAGCAGGAGGCAGACGGCGTTGATGCGGCCGTGGACGGCGGCGTTGCGCTCCAGCGCGAGGGCCAGCAGTTCGGATGCCGCCACGTCGCCGCGGGCGACGCGCCGGGCCAGCGCGGTGGCGTCGTGTTGCAGGTATTCGGCGAAATCCATGGGCAGTCCTGTATTGGTAGGAATGTCCAGCATGAAACAAATTCGTCAAATTTGTCAAGTCGACAACGCGCAAAAACTTTTTACTTGCGTTTCTTCGCGTTCGTAGTAAAAGTGCGGGTATAGAACTCAGGCGGCTTTTTCGCCACCCAGTCGATGAAGGCGCGGATCTCTTCGTGGCTGCGCAGCGCTTCCCAGGTGTGATACGTGCGCAGCAGTTCGCGCTCGGTCAAGGCGGAGTGGATCTTGCGATGGCAGATCTTATGGATAGGGAACTGTTCCTTGCCCTTGAAGGTCTTCGGCACGAGGTGGTGGCGGTCGATATTGACCGTGCCGAGTTCGCGTCCGCACAGGGGGCATACCGGATCACTCATGCATTCCTCGCCGCTCGAAAACTTCATCCAACCCATATGATGGCGCCGCTGGGAGGCACAAGTAGCCCTCCCGCACAATTGTCAAATTTGATGAGCTCGTTGTTGCACATTGGTGTAGAATTAATGCTTCCCAATAAGCAATTATAAGAACGGGGTTCCTGACAGCAGATAAGGTGTAGTGCGATGATCGAAGACGAAACCAGCCGCTGTTCCATCCTCTTGATCGACGACGAGCCTTTCTCCCAGCAGATCATCGAGCATGGACTGCGCACCTGCGTGAAGCACGTCCTGCGCTACGAGTCCAGCCCGAAGCGCGCGGCGGAACTGGCGCTCGAGATCGGCGCCACCGTGGTGCTGGTCGACCTGCGCATGCCCGACCTCGACGGCTTCGAGGTGACGCGCCTGCTGCGCGCCAACCGCGACACCGAACACATTCCCGTCATCCTGCTGTCTTCCGAAGACGATCCGGAGATCAAGGCGCGCGCGTTTGCCTCCGGCGCCAACGACTACATGGTCAAGTGGCCCGACCCGCGCGAGCTGGTTGCGCGCGTGCAGTACCACAGCGCCGCCTGCATCGCGCGGCGCGAGCGCGACCAGGCCTTCGTCTCGCTGCGCCGCAGCCAGGAAGAGCTGGCCGCCAGCCAGTCGGCCCTGCACCAGGCCCAGAAGATGGAAGCGATCGGCCAGCTCACCGGCGGCGTCGCCCACGACTTCAACAACGTCCTGCAGATCATCGGCGGCAACCTGCAACTGCTCAAGCTGGTGGGCGGCCTGAACGACGCCGCCCGCGCCCGCGTCGAGATGGCGCTGGCCGGCGTCGAGCGCGGCGCCAAGCTGTCCTCGCACCTGCTGGCCTTTGCGCGGCGCCAGCCGCTGCAGGCGGTGGTGCTCAATCCGGGCCACCTGCTGCGCGAGATGGACGACATGATGCGCCGCGTGCTCGGCCCGAGTGCGCGCATCGTCACCGAGATCGATCCGTCGCTGGGCAGTACCCTGGCCGACCCCAACCAGCTCAACAACGTGCTGCTGAACCTGGCCATCAACGCGCGCGACGCGATGGACGGCAGCGGCACGCTCACCATCCGCGCCGCCAACGTCGACGCCGCCGACGCGCCGGCCGAGGTGCCGCCCGGCGACTACGTGATGATCGAGATCGCCGACACCGGCAAGGGCATGCCGCCCGAAGTGCTGCAGCGCGCTTTCGAACCCTTCTTCACGACCAAGCCGGTCGGGCAGGGGACCGGGCTCGGCCTGTCGATGGCCTACGGCTTCGTCAAGCAGTCCGGCGGCGAGATCCTGCTGCGCAGCCAGGCCGGCATGGGCACCAGCGTGTGCATCTACCTCCCGCGCAGCCAGGTCGAGGCGGCGGCGCCGGAACCGGCCGTGGACACGCCGCTGTGCGGCGGCCTGGAGACCATCCTGGTGGTGGAGGACGAGGCCGATGTGCGCACCTCGACCTGCGCAATCCTGTCGGCGCTCGGCTACGAGGTGCTGGAAGCGCCGGACGCCGCCAGCGCGGTGGAGATGATCGAGAGCGGACGCCACATCGACCTGGTGTTCACCGACGTGATCATGCCGGGGCCGGTGAGCAGCCTGCAGCTGGGCGAAGTGCTGCGCCGGTGCCTGCCGCAGGCACAGATCCTGTACACGTCGGGGTATGCGGAAGGCGTGCTGGCGCACGAAGGGAAGCTCAACCCGACGGTGCACCTGTTGCAGAAACCCTATCATCCGGATGCGCTGAGCGCGCGCATCCGTCACCTGCTGCGGCGCAACCGCAAGGCGCCGAAGGCCACCGGCCATTCGCCGGCGCGGGCTTAGGGTCTATCTGATTGAATGCAGTTCACGCGTGGGTACGGGGCGCCCACCCTACGCGTCGCGGCAACAATTGTGTTCCCGCTCCTCGGCGTTCGGTCAGTTACACCCTGGGGTGTCCGAAGCTCAGCTCGGCCGCACGTAGCGCTGCGAGCCCGGCGGCGGTTCGTTCAGCACCGCCCAGAAGATCCCGAGATCGGCGATCGCGCGCACGAATTCCTTGAAGTCGACCGGCTTGACGACGTAGGCGTTCACGCCCAGTTCGTAGCTGCGCACCAGGTCCTGCTCTTCCTTCGAGGAGGTCAGCATCACCACCGGCATGCTTTTCAGAAAGGGGGTGCTCCTGATCTTGTCGAGCACTTCCAGGCCGTCGATCTTCGGCAGCTTCAGGTCGAGCAGGGTGACGGCGGGATTGCCTTTGACACGCTCCGCGAACTCGCCGCGGCGCATCAGGTAGTCGAGCGCCTCGGCGCCATCGCGCACGACCACGACCTCGTTGGCGAGCTGGCTTTTCGCCAGTGCCACCAGGGTCAGTTCGAGGTCGTGGGGATTGTCTTCGACCAGCAGGATCGGTTTTAGCATGATGGTGTGTGGCTCTTAAGGTAATGCGAGTTTGCGCGGGATGCTGAACGAGAAGGTGGCGCCCTGGCCCTGGGTCGATTCGGCCCAGGCGCGTCCGCCGTGGCGCTCGACGATGCGGCGCACGTTGGCCAGGCCGATGCCGGTGCCCTGGAAGTCTTCCATGCGGTGCAGGCGCTGGAATACGCCGAACAGCTTGTGCACGTAATCCATGTTGAAGCCGGCGCCGTTGTCGGCGACGTGGAATACGGTGTCGCTTGCATCCTGCTCGGCCCAGACGCGGATCACGGCCGGGTCGCGCTGGCTGGTGAACTTGACCGCGTTCGAGAGCAGGTTGGACACCGCCAGGTGCAGGAAGGTCGGGTCGGCCACAACGCGCGGCAGCGGCGCGATGTCCCATTCGATGTGACGTCCCTGCAGGTCCATGGCCATCTTGTCGATGCAGGAGTCGACCAGGTGCGACATGTCGACCTCGACCGGGCGCAGGGCGGCGCGGCCCATCTGCGAAAAGCTCAGCAGGTCGTCGACCAGCTTGCCGGCCAGGCGCGCCGATTCCTTGATGTTGGTGAGGAAGCGCTGGCGCAGCTTGCCGTCCTCGCTGCCGCTCGATTCGAGCAGCAGGTCGGAAAAGCCGACGATGTGGCGCAGCGGCGCGCGCAGGTCGTGCGAGACCGAGTACGAGAAGGCTTCTAGCTCCTTGTTGGCGCGGCCCAGTTCCTCGGCCAGTTCGGCCATCTGCTCGGCGCGCTCGAGTGCGATGCCGAGCAGGGCGCTGCGGAATTCGCCGGTCAGTTCGATCTCGGCCACGTGCCAGGGCAGGCTGATGCCGTGGATTTCCTCGCGCCAGGCGGCAAAGCTGGTGCGCGGGCTCAGCTGGGTCGGCGCCTCCGGCGCGGCGTCCTTCTCGCGCGGGTTGCCGGCCCATTCGATGGTATGCACCAGTTCGGGGCGGAACCACAGCAGGTAATGCTTGTGCACGCGCGAGATCGGCATCGCCAGCAGGCCGCTGGCATTGCGCGTGAGCGCGGCGCCGCCGCGATAGTGCACCGACAGCGCGTCGGTGTGGAAGACCTCGTCGCCGTGGCCCTGCTGTTCGAGCCAGGCGACGATGCCGGTGATGGCTTGCTCGTCCGGCGTGTCGCCGTAGGTCAGCACGCGCTCGTCGGCAACGATGGCGACGCCGCCGGCGCGCGCGAAGCGCAGCAGTTCCGGGAACACGACGCGCATGTTGTCGATGATGTCGGCGCCCTTGGTCAGGTTGCCCAGCATGGCCACCATCATGCGCCGCACTTCGAGGCGGAACTGCAGTTCGGCGGCGTCCTCGCGCGACTCGATGCACAGCGACAGGACCTGGCCCAGCTGCTCGCAGGCGGTGCGCTTCTCGAATTCCAGCGGGGCCGGCTCGGCGTTGTGGCAGGAAATCAGTCCCCACAGCTTGCCCTTCACCACCAGCGACACCGACATCGAAGCCAGCGTGCCCATGTTGCGCATGTACTGCAGGTGCACCGGCGAGACGCTGCGCAGGGCGGCGAACGACAGGTCGTTCGGCTTGCCGGTGACCGGATTGAGCGGCGGCACGATCGCGGCCGGCACGTAGTTGGCGTTGTGGATCAGGCGGATGTGCTGCAGCGTGTACAGGTCGCGCGCCTGGGACGGCACATCCGAGGCCGGGAAGCGCTGCCCCATGTAGGAGTCGTAGTCGTCTTCCTTCGATTCGGCCATCACGTGGCCGTGGCCGTCGCGGTCGAAATGGTAGACCATCACGCGTCCGTAACCGGTCACCATGCGAACGTGGTGCGCGGCCAGCGCGGCCAGCGTCTCGACCGATGCCGCTTCGTTGACGTTCAGGAGGAAGTCGCCGAGCAGGGGATACAATTCGCGGAAACCGGCCGGCGCGTCGCGTTCGACGGCTTCGAACTCGACGATGATGACGCTGTCCCAGGCGTGGGCCAGCACGTCGAAGTGATTGCCGTTGCCGGTCGTGATGGTGCCGAGATAGAAGGGGCGGTTGCCGAGCCTGGCGCCGTCGAGCGATGGCGCCAGGCGGGAGGCGGCGGCCTCGCCGATGACTTCGGCCAGCGGGCGCTCACTGACGGCGCCGGCATCGACGCCAAGCCAGCGCGACAGGTTGGCGCTCGCCTGCAGGACGGCCAGTTGCGGCGACAATGTCAGCAGGAACCCATGGGGCTGGATGCTGCCGGGTGTGCGGATGGGTTCCTTGTCGCAGCTGGACAGGTCGAGCGGTGCGGATTGGGCGTTAAGCATGATGCGCGAGCTGGGCACGGCGGGTGACGAAACCGCTATTCTAGCGTGAAAGGCAAGCCTGTATGTAAGGCAATGGCCTATCCATACGCGCTAACGCGACAATGGAACGGATAGTTATCTTTTCCAGTCGAATCGTGCTTGACGCTTTGCAGCGCCTCCCAGGCATGGATCGTCCGCGCGTGTGGCAGGAAGAACAATATTCGGTTTATGATTAAGTGTTTCCGATCATTGCAGGCGCCGCCCACCGCCCATGAACAAGAGAATTCACGTCAAGCAGGACCTGACCGAAGAGCAGCGCTTCCAATACCTGATTTCCGGTATCCGGGACTATGCGATCTACATGCTCGATCCGGAAGGCCACGTCAGCAGCTGGAACAGCGGCGCGCGCCGCTTCAAGGGGTACGAGGCGCCCGAGATCCTGGGGGAACACTTCTCGCGTTTCTACACGCCCGAGGACCGCGCCAGCGGCCTGCCGGCGCGTGCCCTGGCCACCGCGCTGGCGGAAGGCAAGTACGAAGCCGAAGGCTGGCGCGTGCGCCAGGACGGCACGCGTTTCTGGGCCAGCGTCATCATCGACCCGATCCACGACGAGCACGGCAACCTGCTCGGCTACGCCAAGATCACGCGCGACATTACGGAACGCAAGAAAGCCCAGGACGCGCTGCGCGCCAGCGAGGAGCGCTTCCGCCTACTGGTGCAGGGCGTGTCCGACTATGCGATCTTCATGCTCTCGCCGGAAGGCGTGGTCAGCAACTGGAACAGCGGCGCCGAACGGATCAAGGGCTACTCCGAACAGGAGATCGTCGGCCGGCACTTTTCCAGCTTCTACACGCCCGAGGACCGCGAAAGCGGCCTGCCGGCGCGCGCGCTCGGCACGGCGGTCAAGGACGGGCGCTACGAGGCCGAAGGCTGGCGCATGCGCAAGGACGGCACGCGCTTCTGGGCCCACGTCATCATCGACGCCATCCACGACGAGGAGGGCGAGCTGATCGGCTTTGCCAAGGTCACGCGCGACCTGACCGAGAAGAAGGCGGCGGCCGACGCCCTGGCCGAGGCCAACGCGGCGCTGTTCCAGGCGCAGAAGATGGAATCGATCGGCCAGCTCACCGGCGGCATCGCCCACGATTTCAACAACCTGCTGTCGGTGCTGGCCAGCGGCCTCGAGGTGCTGACCCTGCGCGGCAGCGGCGGCGACGCCAAGACCCTCGACAGCATGCGCCGCGCGATCGACCGCGGCGCCACGCTCACCCAGCAGCTGCTCGCCTTCGCGCGCCAGCAGCCCCTGCAGCCGGAAACCCACAGCGTCAACCGCCTGGTCTCCGGCTTCGAGTCGGTGCTGCGGCGCGCGGTGAACGCCGCGATCGACTTCGAGGTGCATCTCGCGCCCGAGATCCGCGCCACCGTCATCGACAGCGCGCGCTTCGAGTCGGCGCTGCTGAACCTGGTGGTGAATGCGCGCGACGCGATGCCCGAGGGCGGGCGCCTGTGCATCGCGACCGAAAACGTGGAGCTGGCCGAGCGCGAAGTCAACGGCCTGGCGCCGGGGCGCTACGTCAAGGTGACGGTGACCGACACCGGCACCGGCATGTCGCCCGAGACCGCGGAGCGCGCCTTCGAGCCCTTCTACACCACCAAGGAAGTGGGCAAGGGCACGGGCCTCGGGCTGTCCCAGGTCTACGGCTTCATCAAGCAATCCGGCGGCGAGGTGAAGATCCGCACCGCGCCGGGCGAAGGCACCGCGATCGCGATCTACCTGCCGGCCGCGCCCGGCCAGGACCTGCCGGCCCAGCAGGAGATCACGGAGACGGTGCTGATCGTCGAGGACGAGCCGGACCTGATGGACGTCGCCTCGGCGCTCTACATCAGCATGGGCTACCAGGTCCTGACCGCTTCCAGCGGCCAGGAAGCGCTGGCCCTCCTGCAAAGCCGCGACATCGACATCCTGTTCACCGACGTCATCATGCCGCACGGGATGAACGGGGTCGAATTGGCGGCCCATACGCGCGAGCATTATCCCGACGTGAAGATCATCCTGGCCTCGGGTTATCCGCTGCCGGCCCTGAAGCTCGAGCACGCCAACCTGAACGACTTCGCCTTCGTCAACAAACCCTATCGCCTGTCCGACCTGGCGCGCGCGCTGCGCTCGGCGGCATGAGGCGTCTGCGCAGCGGTCGTAGTCGTCCGCTGCGCGACGCGGTGCGTTTGTTCAAGCGTTCGACCGCGTGGACACGGGTGTCCACCCTACAATGGCAACAGCCACCGTGAAGTTCGCAGGCCCGGCTTTTCGTAGGGTGGACACCTGTGTCCACGCGGTACGGCGGTTGATCCGAGCCCACGCTTGCGCTGCGAAGCGCCGAGCAATCACAACCCAAAAATGATATCGCTGATCCGTTCGTAGATCGGATCCGCCGACGGCCCCTTGTTCGGCCAGTTCAGGATATCGAAGTGGTCGTACCCGCGGTAATTCCCGAGGAAATTCCAGGTCCCGCGCAGCGGCGTGCCGTCGAAGTCGCGCACCGGGTGGCCGGCGGGCGCGCGCATGCTGGCCGTGTTCACGACGCCGTCGTTGGCGAACCATTCGCTGTCGATGCGCACCCGCCCCGGCGCGCTTTGCGTGTAGCCGCCCATGCCGTGCTGGTGCACCGACGGCACGATCCATTCGCCGGCGTAGGTCTTGAAGTAGGGGATCATGTCGACGCGCGGATACTGGTGGTTCGCGCTCTGGATTGGGGCGATCGCGCGGTCGGTGCCGTTGCAGCACCAGGCGCCGGCCTCGGTCGCCAGCGTGCCGATCGAAAAGTAGTACACGTGGGGCGAGGTGCGCGCCCACAGGTTGAAGTCGCGCGCGCCGTCGGGCGCCAATTCCCAGCGCTGGAAGTCGGCCTCGATCAGGTCGCGCAGCGGCGAGCGCAGCTGGGGCAGGATGTCGAGCACGGCGTCGCGCAGCGTGGTGCCGTTGTGCGGCGCCGAGAGCGTGGTCACGCTGCGCACCCAGCCGATCCTGCCGCCCTGGTAGAGCTCGCCGTCGCCCTCGCCGGGCGCGCCGTGTTCGAGCAGTTCGACCAGGGCGCGGATCGTGGTGCCGCCCTGGCTGTGGCCGATGAAGTGGATCGGGTGTCCGGCGTCCCAGGCCGGATACAGCGCCAGCGGGTAGCCCTGCGGGTTGTTGGCGGGATCGGCCGCCCAGCATTTCCCGAAGGGCTTCTGTTCCTGCCCCGGCAGCGGGGTGCGCGAATGGTTCAGGCCATAGTCGACGCAGCCGCCCTTGATTTGCGCATAGAGTTCGGCGGCGCGGTCCCAGTTCGAACTGATCGCGCCGACGGTGGCAGTGAACACGGTGCGCGGACCCTTGTAGAGCCGCAGGTGGCCGGCGATGTCGTGATAACCGCCCCAGTACAGGTAGCCGCTGGTGGGAAACGCTTCGGGGCCGAAGCCGAGGAAGCCGTGCACCAGCACCACCGGATCGTTGTTGGCGGCGCGCGCCGGGCCGGCCGGCAGCAGGGCCAGCGCCAGCATGGCGAAGAGGATCCGGGTGAAGCACCGCATGAATGGCTCCGAAGGGTGGTTTGCGCCATTTTCCGGGCTCGGCCGCGGGACGGGTTTGCGCCAGGTCGTGGGTGCGGCGTGTAAACGAATCCGGCGCACCACAAGGGTGCGCCGTCGGCTTGACTGTACTACACCGGAAGGAAATAAACCGCGAATTATTCCGCCGGCGCCACCGCGGCCTGGGCTGCCGGTTGGGCCGCCGGCACCGTGCTGCCGACCGCGCCCGGCGCGTTCGGGTCGGCCGGGGCGGCGATCGAGGCCGTCATCGTTGCCTTCTCGGCGGCGTCGACGCGTTCGCCGTTCCACACCACGTAGTCGTCCACCGAATACAGCTTGCAGGGCTCGCTGCTCTTGGCCGAGCAGGTCGCCAGGGCGCGCGCTTCCGGCGCCTCGCCTTCCTCGGCCCAGGTCCAGGCGCCGCTCGGCGACACGGCGAAGGCGCGCGGCGTCATCTTGGTCAGGTAGTCGGCGTAGGCGCGGCGTCCGTTCTCCGACAGGAAGGGCACGGCCTCGACGTCGTCGAGTTGGGCGTAATTGGTGCGCGCCGGGGTCGGCGGCGGCGGCACGTTGTAGACGACTTCGGTCGGCATGCCGATCTGCTGCAGGAAGCGCATGGTATCGGCCAGCCAGATCTTTTCGCCGTCGCGGCTGGCCAGCATGCCGTGGGCGTCGCGCTTGAACGAGGGGAACTCGACCAGGCGCGCCTTGCCGCCGGCCTGCTGGAAGGCTTCGTGCATGCGGTTCGCCAGGTCCGGGCCGAACAGGGAGTCGTTCTCGCCGTACATCCACAGGCTCGGGATCTTGTTGTTCGCGCCATACTCGGCGAAGGCCGAGACCAGGGCCGAGCGCCAGCCGCAGCCGGCGCTGTCGTCGCGCAGGCCGCCGGCGAAGTTGATCAGGCCGCGCACGCCGCGCAGCTGCTCGGTGCCGAGCGCCATCGTGGCCAGGCCGCCGTAGGACTGGCCGGCGACGATCACGTGGTCGGCGTCGACCCAGCTCTGGGTGCGGGCGTACGCGAGCGCCGAACGGATGTCCTCGGCCTGCAGGTAGCCGTTGGCGGTCATGTCGCAGCCGCGGTCGCGGTAGTGGCCGGTCGAGTTGGCGAAGCCCTGGCGCATCGGCACCATCACGGCATAGCCGCGCTTCACGAAAGCGGCGGCCATGTAGTAGAAGCGGTCGCGCGGCTGGGCGCTCGGGCTGCCCGGGTCCTTGCCGTGGTTGATGACGAGCAGGGGGAAGGGGCCGGGGCCGTTCGGACGGAACACGGTCGTCTCGAGCATGGCGCGGCCGTCGCGGCCGGCCGGCACCTGAACGACCCGTTCGTTCATGCGGTAGTCGAGCTGGAGCTCCTGTTCGATCGCCAGGCCGGGCAACATGGCGAGGCTGGCGAGGAGGGCGGTGGCGATGCGGCGGACTGCTGCTGGGCGAACTTGGAACATGGGCGACTCTGGAAAGTGTCTGCCGGTGCGACAGATTGCTTGGCGGAATAAATTGATTCTAGGCAGGCTGATGGCCTAGGGCAATATCCGATTGGGCAATTCCAGAGCTAAATTTTCGTGTGTGGCAAAGATGCTTACATACATCAATAGCGAACGTTTACAAGCTTGCGCAAAGAGCAAGGAAAAGCATGAACAGGAGAATAAGGTTGCCTCTTGTATAATCGCCTCGTGAGCCGGCGCGCGACTGGCTTCTCGTTGCCGGGCAGGCGCCCGGCGGTTTCATCGTCGTTCGATGCTGCATGCCGTCCCAGGAGGACCCGACCACAATGCGTTTCCGGAACCGGCTGCTGATCCTTGTCGTTACTCTCCTGGTGCCTTCGTTCATCGGCGCCGCCCTCGCGGTTGCCTATGTCTACGCGGAACAACAAAAGGACCAGGAGCGCAACATTGCCGAGACCGGCCGCGCGTTTGCCCTGCTGATCGACAACGAGATGCGCCACCATGAAGGCATCCTGCGCACGCTGGCGGCCTCGCCCGCGCTGGCCGGCGGCGACCGTGCCGAGTTCTACGAGCACGCGCGCCGCGCGGCCGAGGGCGCCGACGCGGTGGCGATCCTGTACGACCTGGACGGCAAGGCCTTGCTCAACACGAATCGTCCGTTCGGAACGCCCCTGAGCGGGCGCGACCCCTCGAATTTGCCGGCGCTGATGCAGCGCCTGGGCACGGACCAGACCCTGATCTCGGACGTGTTCCTCGCGCCGCGGCTGCAGCGCTACGACTTCATGATGCAGGTGCCGGTCGTGGTCGAGGGCAAGACCCGCTACCACCTCGTGCTGGGCATGCACGTCGGCATCCTGCAGCGCCTGGTGCAGCGCCAGCAGTTCCCGGCCGCCTGGAGCGTCAACGTCACCGACCGCAACGGCCGCATCGCGGCGCGCTCGCGCGACCCCGGGCATTACGTCGGCACCCTGCTGCGCGAGCAGACCCGGCGCCGCCTGGCCGCCATGACGCACGAGATCTTCTTCGATAGCAAGACCCTGGACGGCGTGCCCGTGCGCTCGCTCGCGAGCATCGTGCCGAACTCGCAATGGAAGGTCCTGCTCAGCATTCCGAGCACCGAGGTCCGGCGCGTGCCGCTGGAAGCCGCGGCGCTGCTGGCGGCGATGATGGCGCTGCTGCTGGTGCTGGCGGTGGCGGCCGGGCGCTGGTTCGCCCGCCGCGCGGTGGCGCCGATCGAATACCTGGGCCGTTGCGCCGACCGCCTGGCCGACGGCGAGGAGATCCCGTATCGCCCGCACGGGCTGGAGGAAGTCGATACCGTTGCCTGGCGCATGGTCGAGGCCAGCAAGCAGATCCGCCGCTCGAAGCGCGAGCTCGAGCATCGCGTCAACGAAGCGATCCTGGCGACCGAACAGGCGCAGGGCGCGCTGCTGCGCGGCCAGAAGCTCGAGTCGCTGGGCCGGCTGACGGCGGGCATCGCGCACGAGTTCAACAACCTGCTGCAGACCCTGACCACGGCGCTGCAACTGGCGGCGATGCAGGCCAGGGAGCCGAACCTGCAGCGCCTGATCGAGACCTGCAAGCGCACGGTCGCGCGCGCCACCACGCTCACCGGCCAGCTCGGCTCTTTCGGCCGGGTGCAGGAGGGCCGGCTGGTGACGGTCGACGCCAACGCCCAGCTTGCCAGCGCCCTGACCCTGATCCGCGGCGCGGTCGGCGACAAGGTGGCGATCGAGACCGCTTTCGAGCCCGGCCTGTGGCCGGTCACGGTCGAGCCGCTGCAGTTCGACCTGGCGCTGCTGAACCTCGCGATCAACGCGCGCGACGCCATGCCGGCCGGAGGCAAGCTGCGCATCGCGGCGCGCAAGGCCGCGCATGCGGCGCCGCCGGGCCTGGCGCAGGGCGACTATCTGCACCTGACGGTGTCCGACGAGGGCGTGGGCATGACGCCGGAAATCCTGGCGCGCGCCCTCGATCCCTTCTTCACCACCAAGCCGACGGGGCAGGGCACCGGCCTGGGATTGGCCCAGGCCTATGCCTTCGCCAACCAGGCCCAGGGCACGCTGACCCTGCACAGCACGCCCGGCAAGGGAACCCGCGTGCACATCTACCTGCCGCGCGCACACGGCCCGGCGGCGGATACGCCACCGGATACGCCACCGGCCGGCGCGCCGGAAACCGCGTCGGAAACCGCGTCGGAACCCGCGCCGGGAACCGCGCCGGCCGGCTTGCCGGACGCCGCCGCGCCCAGCGCCGGCGCCACCGTCCTCTTCGTCGAGGACGATGCGCTGGTACGCGAGGCGGTGGGCGAAGCCTTGCGCGCCGCCGGCTTCGACGTGCGCATCGCCGTCAACGGCGAGGAAGCCCGGGCGCTGCTCGAGCGCGGCGCGGCCGTGGACATCGTGTTTTCCGACATCGTCATGCCAGGCAGCGTCAGCGGCATCGACCTGGCGGCGCTCGTGCGCGAACGCTGGCCCGCCCTGCCGGTCGTGCTCGCCACAGGCTATACCGATCGCCGCGTCTCGATCCCCGGCGTGAATATCCTCGCCAAGCCCTACGACCTCGAACAAGTGATCGGCCTGCTGGGACGCCTCACCGGCCGCCGCTGACCGGCTTTTTTGCGGTTCCGCAACGCGGCGCACCCGTAGCGGGCGACTCACTAGAATGGGCGCGGGACTGTTCCCGCACACGCGAGGAGGCGATCATGATCAAGGTGGCGGTTATCGTTGGCAGCACCCGTCCCGGGCGCAAGGCGCTGGACGTGGCGCGCTGGGTGATGGAGACGGCGGACAAGCGCAGCGATGCGCACTACGAGCTGGTCGACATCGAGGATTTCAAGCTGCCCCTGCTCGACGAGCCGGTGCCGCCTTCGATGGGCCAGTACTCGCAGCCGCACACCCTCGCCTGGGCGGCGAAGATCGCCGGGTTCGACGGCTTCGTCTTCGTCACGCCCGAGTACAACCACGGCACCTCGGGCGCGCTGAAGAACGCGATCGACTTCCTGTACAAGGAATGGAACAACAAGGCCGCGGGCTTCGTCGGCTACGGCAGCGCCGGCGGCGCCCGCGCCATCGAGAGCCTGCGCCTGGTGATGGGCGAATTGATGGTGGCCGACGTGCGCGCCCAGGTGATGCTGTCGCTGTTTACCGACTTCGAGAATTTCGCCACCTTCAAGCCGGCCGCCCACCAGGCCAAGTCGGTCGACGCCATGCTCGACCAGGTGGTGGCCTGGAGCGGGGCGCTGGCGGCGCTGCGCAAGCAGGCGGGCCAGGCTTCCTAGCCAGGGCGAGTTAGTCCGGGCTGCTACAATCGGCGCCTTTTGCCCGTACGCCGATGAGCCAGCCCCCAAGTTCCCGCCGCGCCACCTGCGCCGCCTGCCTGCGCGCGCAATCGGCCTGCATCTGCCGCTGGGTGCGCCCGGTGGCGTCGCCGGCCGGCTTGCTGATCCTGCAGCACCCGCTCGAAGTGGCCAACGCCAAGAACAGCGCGCGCCTGCTGCACCTGAGCGTGGCCGGCAGCGTGCTGGAAGTGGGGGAGGCGTTCGAGCCGGCACGCCTCGACGCGCTGCTGCATGCGGACGGGCGCGTCCCCGTGCTGCTCTATCCGGACACGCCCGATGCTCCGGCGCCGGCGTCCCTGCCCATGCCGGAAAGCGTCCGCCTGGTCGTGCTCGACGCGACGTGGCGTAAAAGCCGCAAGATGCTGTACCTGAACCCGGCCTTGCGGCAGCTGCCGCGCCTGGCGCTGCGCGACATGCCGGCCTCGCACTACCGCATCCGAAAGGCGCATGCGCCCGACCAGTTGTCCACCCTGGAGGCCAGCGCCCACGCCCTGGGCCAGCTTGTTGGCGATGGCGCGCCTTTCGCCCCCTTGTTCGCGGCCTTCGACGGTTTCGTCGAACAACAGGCCGCTTTCGTGCCGCGCTTGAATTGCAGCGCATAGCGGCGTACCATACTGTATAAATATACAGTACAGGTGCCGCATGGCTGATCGCGAACGAACAATTGACCGGGAATACAGCGCCGAGCAGATCGTGCTCGCGCCTGCGCTCGCCGCCACCAAGGGGCGCGGTGCTGTTTCCAACATCCAGGGCCGCTACGAAGTCAACGGCCGCGAGCGCTTCGACGACGGCTGGGCCGTTGCCGAAAGCGGCGAGGCGGCGGCGCCTTTCAAGACCGTCGTCACCGACGAGGTGGCGAAATCCATCCTCTCGCGCAACAGCTCGCCGGACATCCCCTTCAACGTCTCGCTCAATCCCTACCGCGGCTGCGAGCACGGCTGCATCTACTGTTTCGCGCGGCCATCCCACAGCTACCTTGGGCTCTCGCCGGGGCTGGACTTCGAAAGCCGCATCTTCGCCAAGGTGAACGCGGCCGAGCTGCTGCGCCGCGAACTGGCCAGCCCGTCCTACAAGCCCGAGCACATCGCCATCGGCGTCAACACAGACGCCTATCAGCCCTGCGAGCGCGAGCGCCGCATCACGCGCGAAGTGCTCGAAGTGCTGCACGAATGCCGGCACCCGGTCGGGCTGGTCACCAAGTCCTCGCTGATCGAGCGCGACATCGACCTGCTGGCGCCGATGGCGGCGAACGCCCAGGCCTGCGCGGCGATTACCCTCACCACGCTCGACTCGGAAATCTCGCGCACCCTCGAGCCGCGCGCACCCACGCCGGCGCGGCGCCTGCGCACCATCCGCACCCTGACCGACGCCGGCATCCCGGTCAGCGTCAGCGTGGCGCCGATCATCCCTTTCGTTACCGAACCGGAAATCGAGAGGATCCTTGAGGCGGCGCGCGACGCCGGCGCGGTCAGCGCCCATTACGTGGTGCTGCGCCTGCCTTGGGAAGTAAACCCGCTGTTCCAGGAGTGGCTGGAGGCGCACTTCCCCGAGCGCGCCCAGCGCGTGATGAACCGCGTGCGCGACCTGCGCGGCGGCAAGGATTACGACAGCGACTTCGGGCGCCGCATGCACGGCGAGGGCGTCTGGGCCGACCTGATCCGCCAGCGCTTCGACAAGACCGTCGAACGGCTCGGCCTGGGCGCATTGCGCGGGCGCTTCGAGCGGCTCGACACGGCGCAGTTCCGACGGCCGCTGGTGGTGCCTGCGTCGAACGGCAAGCAGAAGGGCAAGGCGAGCGCCCAGTTGGACCTGTTCTGAATTTGTAGTGCTCCACCCTTGATCCAGGTTAGCGTACCTTGCCGTTGCTGGAACCGCTCTCCAGGCCTCCCTGTCCAAATGGACATACCGACAGTGCCTTGCGAGGAGAGCCGCGATGAGAGGGGAGAGCATGGGAATCCGACTAGCCGAGCTGGTCGAGCGTTTCGGCGGCCAACTGGATGGCGACGCCGGCATCGAAGTCACGGCCATCGCACCCCTGGACCGTGCCGGCGCTTCCGACGTCAGTTTTCTCAGCAACAGCAAGCTGCGCACCCTGGCCGCGCAGAGCCACGCGGCGGCGCTGGTGCTGTCGCCCGCCGATGCACCGGAAGTCGCGGCCGCCTACGAGGGCGCGCGCATCGTCACGCCGAATCCCTATGCCTGGTTCGCGCGCGCGGCGCAATTCTTCGTGTCCAGGCGCGAAGCGCCTCCGGCCCCGGGCGTGCATCCGACGGCCCTGGTGCACGAGACCGCGCAGGTCGACCCGACGGCCCATGTCGGCGCCTACGTCACGGTCGAGGCGGGGGCCGTCATCAAGGCCGGCGTGGTGATCGGTCCCGGCTGCTATGTCGGGCGCGAGGCGGTGCTGGGCGAGGGCACGCGGCTCTTCCCCAACGTCACCTTCCATGCGCGCTGCATCATGGGCGCGCGCGGGATCGTCCACTCCGGCGCCGTGATCGGCGGCGACGGCTTCGGTTTCGCGGTCGACGGCGGCGCCTACATCAAGATTCCCCAGACCGGGCGCGTGGTCATGGGCGACGACGTCGACATCGGCTGCAACACCACGGTCGACCGCGGCGCGCTGGACGACACCGTGATCGAGGACGGCGTCAAGCTCGACAACCAGATCCAGATCGGCCACAACTGCCACATCGGCGCCCACACGGCCATGGCCGGCTGCGTCGGCGTGGCCGGCAGCGCCAACATCGGCAAGCATTGCACCTTCGGTGGCGCGGCCATGATCAACGGCCACATCGAGATCGTCGACAACGTCCACATCACCGGTGCGACCATGGTGCCGAACTCGATCAGGGAGCCCGGGCGCTATACCGGCTATGTGCCTGCTTCCAGGAACGCGGAATGGGAACGCAACGCCGTGCTTGCACGCAACCTGACCACGATGCGCGAGAAGATCCGCGCGCTCGAGAAGGCCGTCAAGGCGCTGACCGCACAGAAGTGACTACGTGGAAGAAGCGCTGCGTACCAAACCCGTGGAACGTCGCAAGAGCGAGGCCGCTGTGCGGTGCGGCTGGATCGGCGGCGCGCCGTCCGGGAACGCTGATCGGCGGCGCGCCTTCCGCCAGCGCGACCCGATGCGCAGGCGTCTCGCAGCCACAGCTCAGTGCTCCGCCAGCTCCACCAGGTGGCGCTCGATCTCGAACACGTGCGGATCATCCTTGCCCAGTTCGCGCAGGGCCCTGGCCAGTTCCAGCAAGTATTCGCTGTTCGGGCCGCTCGGTCCGCGCGACTCGGCGATCTGGCGGGCGATGGCGCGCTCGCTGGCCGGGCCGAGGAAGGCCGCGTTCTCATGCGTTGCGATGTAGACCAGGCCCTCGGCGCTGCTGCCGTCCTCGAAGCCGATCTCGGTCGCCAGGCGCAGGTAGCCGTTCTTTTCGCGGTGGTCGAGGTGGGCGAATTCCTCGGGCGTGACGAGGTAGGCCATGCCGTGGCAGACCGCGCCCGGCTCGGGCACCAGGGTGACCACCCGCCCCGGCGCGGTTTCCGTGCCGCGGTGGTCGTGCGAGCCTTGCCAGAAGCGGCGGCTCCAGCCGGTGATGTGCGCCGGTCGGCGTTCGAGGAAGGGGAAGTCGGCCTTGTAGATCAGCGAGCCGTAGCCGAACAGCCAGACACTGGCGTGGCCGTTGAACCTGTCCATGCGCTGGTTGATGGCGATGGTGTTGTGGGACATGATGCGGTGCAGGGAAGGGGAGAAAGCGATCGCTCGATTCTAGCGCAGCTGCCTGATGGCGGCAGGCAAGGGTTCAAGCGCCGTCCACGCGCCGACGTTTTGACGCAACATAGGGAAACAGGAAGTCGATGAAGCTTTCCGCCGCCGGCGACAGCGAACGCCCGGCGCGCGTGTAGACGAAGAAGCGGCGCGTGAGCCTGGGCTCTTCGAGCGGACGCATGTGCAGCCGGTAGAGCCGCGCCAGCGGTTCGGCGTAGGGCAGGCAGACCGTGACGCCGAGGCCAGCGCTGACCATCGCCAGCGCCGTGGTCATGAAGTTCACCTCGTTCGCCGGCTTCAGGGGCAGTTCGCGCAGCAGTGCGTGCATGTCGGCCAGCAGGCGTTCGGTGAACTGGCCCTGCAGGGCGATGAAGGGGAAACGCGTGACGTCCTGCCAGGTGACACGTTCGGCTGCCTCCAGCGCATGGCCGGGTGGGAATACCAGCGCGAAGGGCATCTCGAACAATTCCCGCGCTTCCAGTTGCGGCGTCGGCTCGCGTTCGGGACCGATGCCGATGTCCGACTCTCCCGACAGCACGCGCGCGATCACGCTGTCGACCTCGCTGTCGGCCAGGCGCACCTCGATGTCCGGCAGGCCGGCGCGGTAGCTTGCAATCGCTTCCGGCAGCAGTGTGCAGCACATCAGTTGCGGCGCGGCAATGCGAACAATGCCTTTTCGGAGCTGCGTGTGGTCCGCGACGTTCGCCAGCGCACCGTCGAGATCGTCGATCATCTGGCTAAATAGCGGATACAGTTCGCGGCCGATGTCGGTCAGGGTGATCCTGCGGGTCGAACGGTCGACCACGCGCGCCCCCAGGGTCTGCTCGAGTTCCTTGATCAAACCGGACAGGGCCGACTGCGTGACGTGCAGGCTTTGCGCCGCCAGCGTAAAGTTACCGGTCTTGGCGACCGCCACGAAGGCACGCATCTGGCGCAGGGTAGGATTCATAAGATAATCCGATAAATGAGTCGGAAAATATTGATTGTATGATAGTCCGTTTTCATCTTTAATGGCGGCAACAACGCAACAACGCAACAACAAAGGAAAACGCCATGAAACTCGCCACCCTCAAGAGCGGCGGCCGCGACGGCACCCTGGTCGTCGTCAGCCGCGACCTCGTTACCTGCCAGCCGGTCCCGACGATCGCGCGCACCCTGCAGTGCGCGCTCGACGACTGGGACCAGGTCGCGCCGCGCCTGCAGGCCGTCTACGACCAGCTCAACGCCGGGACCGCCGACCGGGCCGAGTCCTTCATCGAATCCGAATGCCATTCGCCGCTGCCGCGCGCCTACCAGTGGTGCGACGGCTCGGCCTACATCAACCACGTCGAGCTGGTGCGCAAGGCGCGCAACGCCGAGGTGCCGGCCTCGTTCTACACCGACCCGCTGATGTACCAGGGCGGCTCGGACCGCTTCATCGGTCCCTGCGACTCGATCGCCGTCATGTCGGAAGACTGGGGCGTGGACCTGGAAGCGGAAGTGGCGGTCGTGACCGGCGACGTGCCGATGGGCGCCAGCCTCGAACAGGCCGCGAGCGCGATCCGCCTGGTCATGCTGGTCAACGACGTCTCGCTGCGCAACCTGATTCCGAACGAACTGGCCAAGGGCTTCGGCTTCTACCAGTCGAAGCCGGCCAGCGCCTTCTCGCCGGTGGCGGTCACGCCGGACGAGCTGGGCGACGCCTGGCATGACAGCAAGCTGCACCTGCCGCTGCTGGTCACCCTGAACGACCAGCTGTTCGGCAAGCCGAACGCCGGCGAAGACATGACCTTCAGCTTCGCCCAGCTGGTTGCCCACGCGGCAAAAACGCGCGAGCTGGGCGCGGGCAGCATCGTCGGTTCGGGCACGGTCTCGAACAAGCAGGGCAGCCTGCACGGATCGAGCATCGCCAACGGCGGCGTCGGCTACTGCTGCCTGGCCGAGGTGCGGATGTACGAAACCATCGAACACGGTGCGCCGAAGACGCCGTTCCTGCGCTTCGGCGACAGCGTGCGCATCGAGATGCTGGACGTTACCGGCGCGAGCATTTTCGGCGCCATCGATCACGAAGTCGCGCATTACCACGGGAGGAAGGAATGAAGCTCTACACCTATTTCCGCAGCTCGGCAGCCTACCGGGTGCGGATCGCCCTGAACCTCAAGGGCCTGACCTACGACGCGGTGCCGGTGCACCTGCTCAAGGACGGCGGCCAGCAGCGCCAGGAGGAATACCGCAAGATCAACCCGAGCGGCCTGGTGCCGGCCTTCCAGGACGAGCGCATCACCCTGACCCAGTCGATGGCGATCATCGAATACCTCGACGAGCGCTTCCCGGCCGTGCCCCTGATGCCGCACGACGCCCCGGGCCGCGCCCGCGTGCGCGAGCTGGCCCAGATCATCGCCTGCGACATCCACCCGCTGAACAACCTGCGCGTGCTGCGCCACCTGGTGCACGAACTGAAGCTGAGCGAGGAAGCCAAGACCGAATGGATCCAGCACTGGATCCGCGAAGGCCTCGCTGGCCTGGAAGCTCACCTCGCGCGCGACCCGGCGGCCGGCCCGTTCTGCCACGGCGGCTCGCCGACCATGGCCGACTGCTTCCTGGTGCCCCAGGTGTTCAACGCCCAGCGCTTCGGGATCGACGTCAAGGCCTACCCGAACATCGCGCGCATCGACGCCCACTGCGCCGAACTGCCGGCCTTCGCCGCCGCCCACCCGTCGAAGCAGCCCGACGCGGAATAAGCATCAGGGGCGGATGCAAGAACATCCGTCCGTAACGCTTCCGTAGGGTGGGCAGCTCCACCCGGAACGGCCGATCATCCGCCAGGCATGCGCTGCCCACGCGGCGACCGCCGGCACCCGCGCAGCCACGCCTCGCGCCGCTACCCACCGGCACGCTGCCCACGCACCGTTCCCGCAAGTTCCTCAATGCCGGGTCGACCGATCCGGCTCCGACGGCGTCGAGATCTCGTCCAGCGTCCGGTCGATCTGGGCCGAATGCCTGGTCGCCATGTCGCCCAGCGAGACGATGCCGACGACCTGCCGCGAGTCCTCGTCGATCACCGGCACGCGGCGGATCTGCACGTCGCCCATCTGGCCCAGCACGTCGTCGACGGTCTGGCGCGTGGTGCAGGTGCGCACGTCGGTGCTCATCACGTCGCCGACGCGGGTGGAACCCGGCGCCTGGCCGGCCGCCACCGACCGCACCGCGATGTCGCGGTCGGTGATCATGCCGACCAGCCTGCCGCCGTCGAGCACGGGAATCGCGCCCACGTTCAGCTCATCCATCATCTGCGCGGCGCGCTGCACCGTTTCCTGGGGCGAAATGGTTTCCACGTCGCGCGTCATCACATCCTGGATCGTTTGCATGGGTGAACTCCTTGTCGAGGGTGGGCGGAAGCTCCGCGCAAGGCATGGATCATGCCGCGAATCGCGCAAGGGGCACGCCAGATTGAAGCGCGGAATCGTCCGTCCTGCGCGGCCTCGTCCCATCCTTGCCTGCGCTACAATCCGCTTCTTTTCTCGCCGCCACGCCATGACCGACACGACCATTCCCGCCGCCATCCTCGCCGCTTTGGACCTCGCCGATCCCTCCTGGCGGCCGCACCTGCTGCGCGGCCTGGAAGCGGTCGCGCGCGCCAACCCCGGCTACCTGCCGGCGCTGGCGGTCGACACCTATCTGCCGACGGAAAACCGCCTGTTCGCGGCCTTCGCCCAGCCTTTGGCCCGGGTGCGCTACGTGCTGGTGGGCGAGGGGCCTTACCCGCGCGCCGAGAGCGCGACCGGCGTGTGTTTCATGGATGGCGCCGTGGGCGAGCTGTGGAGCGAGAGCGGGCTGTCGAAACCGGTCAACCGCGCGACGTCGCTGCGCAACTTCATGAAGATGCTGCTGGTGGCGGACGGGCAATTGCAGCTTGAGGCAACGGGCGGCGCGGCGATGGCGCCGGTGGCCGCCGAGGCGCTCGCGAACGGGGCGATCCGCACCCTGACCGAGTTGCAGTGCAACCTCGAAGACGAGGGCTTCCTGTTGTTGAATGCGTCGCTGGTATTCCGTTCGCACGTCAAGCCGGCGATCGATGCGCGCGCCTGGCTGCCTTTCCTGCAGGTGGTGCTGGCGGTGCTGGCCGAGCGGCCCGTGCCGCCGACGCTGGTGCTGTGGGGGAAGATCGCGGAGGAGTTGCGCAAGTTGCCGGAGACGGCGAAATTTCCGCAGGCGGTGGCGGAGCATCCGTATAACCTGAGCTTCATCGGGCACCAGGGGATGCAGGAATTGTTCGGGCCGATGAAGCTGTTGCACAAGCGCTGAGGCGGGTGGCGGTGCGGGCGCGGCTGTTCGCAGAGTTGCGATCACCGCGTGGGCAGCGCGGGCGATGCGGATGAGCCGCTCGCTGCGGTGGAGCTGCCCACCCTACGGGTGCGGATAAACGTAGGGTGGACGGCTTCGCCGTCCACGCGTTGATCGTTGCCTGATGCTCCGTCGTGAACGCTCCGGCATCCACTGGTAACACTGCCGAAACCACCCGACCGGTTTTGGGGGCCTCCGAGACAAGCCCCCCGGAATTTGCTATACTTGACTAAATCGTTCAACTAATCCGGTTTTTAACCGTCGGCATCCACAAGATGCGCAGGCGATGTGATTAGTGAACAAGAGCAATATTTTAACATTAACCGGGGTTGTGATGCGTCTGACCACCAAAGGCCGTTTTGCTGTTACCGCGATGATCGATCTTGCCATGCGTCAAGGCAATGGTCCCGTCACGCTGTCGGGCATCAGCCAGCGCCAGGCCATTTCGCTGTCCTATCTGGAGCAGCTGTTCGGCAAGCTGCGCCGCCACGAGATCGTCGAGTCGATCCGCGGCCCGGGCGGCGGTTACAGCCTGGCTCGCCCGGCCGAAAAAGTGACGGTGGCCGACATCATCATCGCGGTCGACGAGCCGCTCGATGCGACCCAGTGCGGCGGCAAGGAAAACTGCCATGGCGCCGACGCCGCCAGCGGCACCCGTTGCATGACCCATGAGCTGTGGACCACGCTCAACGCCAAGATGGTCGACTACCTGGACTCGGTTTCCCTGCAAGACCTGGTCGACCAGCAAAAGCAGAAAGAACAAAACGTCGTGGTGGTGCACCGCACCGCCGCTGCCACCGTTGGACAAAACTGAAGCAAAGCAAACTGGAGTGAACAGATGAACGCGCCTTTGGACAAAAAAATCGAGCAGAGCTTCGTGACTGCGCCGCATTTCCCGATCTACATGGATTACTCGGCAACCACCCCGATCGATCCTCGCGTTGCCGACAAGATGATTCCTTACCTGCGCGAGCAGTTCGGTAATCCGGCTTCGCGCAGCCATATGTACGGCTGGAGCGCGGAAGCGGCGGTCGAGGAAGCGCGCGCCCACGTGGCGGCCCTGGTCGGCGCCGATCCGCGCGAGATCATCTGGACCTCGGGCGCGACCGAGTCGAACAACCTGGCCCTGAAGGGCGCCGCCAACTTCTATAAAACGAAGGGCAAGCACATCATCACCGTCAAGACCGAGCACAAGGCGGTGCTGGACACCGTGCGCGAACTCGAGCGCCAGGGTTTCGAGGCGACCTACCTCGAGCCGCAGGACAATGGCCTGATTACCATCGCCCAGCTGGAAGCGGCGATCCGTCCGGACACCATCCTGGTCTCGGTGATGCTGGTGAATAACGAGATCGGCGTGATCCAGCCGATCGACGCCATCGGCGAACTTTGCCGCTCGAAGGGCATCATCTTCCATTGCGACGCCGCGCAGGCGACCGGCAAGGTCGAGATCGACCTGGAAAAGACCAAGTGCGACCTGATGACCTTCACCGCGCACAAGACCTATGGCCCGAAAGGCGTGGGCGCCCTGTACGTGCGCCGCAAGCCGCGCGTGCGCCTGGAAGCGCAGATGCACGGCGGCGGCCACGAGCGCGGCCTGCGTTCGGGCACGCTGCCGACCCACCAGATCGTGGGCATGGGCGAAGCCTTCCGCATCGCCAAGGAAGAAATGAACAGCGAGCTGGAACGCGTGAAGGCGCTGCGCGACCGCCTGGCGAAGGGCCTGATGGAGATCGAAGAGGTCTACGTCAACGGCGACATGGAACACCGCGTGCCGCACAACCTGAACGTCTCGTTCAACTACGTCGAGGGCGAGTCGCTGATCATGGCGATCAAGGACATCGCCGTGTCTTCGGGCTCGGCCTGCACCTCGGCCTCGCTGGAGCCGTCCTACGTGCTGCGCGCCCTGGGCCGCAGCGACGAACTGGCGCACAGCTCGATCCGCTTCACCATCGGCCGCTTCACGACCGAGGAAGACATCGATTTCGCCGTCAACCTGCTGAAGGCCAAGGTCGGCAAACTGCGCGAACTGTCGCCGCTGTGGGACATGTTCAAGGAAGGGATCGACCTCAACTCGATCCAATGGGCAGCCCACTAATTACCGAATTCAAGGAGCATCAACATGGCATATTCCGATAAAGTACTGGACCACTACGAAAACCCGCGCAACGTCGGCGCCTTCGGCAAGGACGACGAGTCGGTCGGCACCGGCATGGTCGGCGCCCCGGCCTGCGGCGACGTGATGAAGCTGCAGATCAAGGTCAACGAGCAGGGCCTGATCGAGGACGCGAAGTTCAAGACCTACGGCTGCGGTTCGGCGATCGCGTCGAGCTCGCTGGTGACCGAATGGGTCAAGGGCAAGACCCTGGACCAGGCGCTGGCCATCAAGAACACCCAGATCGCGGAAGAACTGGCGCTGCCGCCGGTGAAGATCCACTGCTCGATCCTGGCCGAAGACGCGATCAAGGCCGCCGTCGCGGACTACAAGACCAAGCACCCGACCGCATAAGTAGAACCCAAGCTGGAGGAACCACATGGCAATCACACTCACCGAAAAAGCTGCGAAGCACGTGAACCGCTACCTCGAGCGCCGGGGCAAGGGGATCGGCCTGCGCTTCGGTGTGCGCACGACCGGCTGCTCCGGCCTGGCCTACAAGCTCGAGTACGTCGACGAAATGGCGGACGAGGACAACGTCTTCGAGTCGCACGGCGTGAAGGTCTTCGTCGACCCGAAGAGCCTGCCCTACATCGACGGCACCGAGCTCGATTTCGCCCGCGAGGGCCTGAACGAGGGCTTCCGCTTCAACAACCCGAACGTCAAGGACAATTGCGGTTGCGGCGAAAGCTTCCGTATTTAAGCGCGCAGTCGGAGCTGAACCTTGCAGAACCACTTTGAGCTCTTCGGGCTGCCGGCCCGCTTCGAGGTCGACATGGACGCCCTGGACGCGGCCTACCGCGAGGTCCAGGGCCGCGTCCATCCGGACCGCTTCGTGAACGCCACCGGCGCCGAGCAGCGCGTCGCGATGCAGTGGGCGACCCGCGCCAACGAGGCTTACCAGACGCTGCGTAATCCGCAGAAGCGCGCCCAGTACCTGTGCGAACTGAACGGCGTCGACCTGCAGACCGAATCGAACACGGCGATGCCGATGGCCTTCCTGATGCAGCAGATGGAATGGCGCGAAGCGCTGGGCGACGCCCGCGCCGCCAAGGACGCCGAGGCGCTGGACGAGCTCGACGCCCAGGTGCGCGGCGAGCGCAAGACCATGCTGGCCCAGGTCGGCCAGGAGCTCGACGCGGGGAACTACCAGAAGGCGGCCGAAAGCGTGCGCGCGCTGATGTTCCTCGATAAATTCGGCGACGAGGTACAGTATGCGTTCGAGGCGCTGGAGAGCTAGGGCGGCGCAGCGGTAAGCCGGAAGGACGTAGGGTGGACGGGTCTCCCGTCCACGCGTTCAACCAGCGTATGAAGGCGTAGGGTGGGCGCCCCCATGCCCACCAGATGCCAGCGTCGCGTTGGCTCATCGTTCCGGTGGGCACGGGGCGCCCACCCTACGATAACGCCTCCGTCCGTTGAACGCGTGGACGGCGAAGCCGTCCACCCTACGGGTCAAGCGCCAATGCCGCTGGCTGGACCGGCACCCCAAGAACAACAACCAGGTAACACACAATGGCACTTTTGCAGATTTCCGAACCCGGCATGTCGACCGCACCGCACCAGCACCGGCTGGCGGTGGGCATCGACCTGGGCACCACCAACTCGCTCGTGGCGACCGTGCGTAGCGGCAGCCCCGAAGTGCTCAGCGACGAAGAGGGCCGCGCGCTGCTGCCGTCCATCGTGCGTTACCTGCCGAACGGCCATGCCCACATCGGCCACAAGGCGCGCGCCCACCAGACCACCGATCCGAAGAACACCGTCGTCTCGGTCAAGCGCTTCATGGGCCGCGGGCTGAAGGACATCGCCCACGCCGAGAACCTGCCGTACGATTTCGTGGATGCTCCCGGCATGGTCCAGATCAATACGGTCGCCGGCGTGAAGAGCCCGGTCGAGACCTCGGCCCAGATCCTGGCCACGCTGCGCCAGCGCGCCGAAGATTCGCTCGGCGACGAACTGGTCGGCGCCGTCATCACCGTGCCCGCCTACTTCGACGACGCCCAGCGCCAGGCGACCAAGGACGCGGCCCAGTTGGCCGGCCTGAACGTGCTGCGCCTGCTGTCGGAGCCGACCGCCGCCGCGATCGCCTACGGGCTCGATCACGCCAAGGAAGGCGTCTATGCGATCTACGACCTGGGCGGCGGCACCTTCGACATCTCGATCCTGAAGCTGTCCAAGGGCGTCTTCGAAGTGCTGGCCACCGGCGGCGACTCGGCCCTGGGCGGCGACGACTTCGACCACCGCCTGTTCTGCTGGATCAACGAGCAGGCCAAGCTGGCGCCGCTGTCCGACGAGGACACCGCGACCCTGATGGTCAAGGCGCGCCAGGCCAAGGAACTGCTGTCGACCAACGACGAGACCACCATCGACGCCATCCTGAAGTCGGGCGAACTGGTCCATGTGACGATCACTGCCGCCACCTTCGCCGAGATCACCAAGCACCTGGTCGCGAAGACCATGAACGCGATCCGCAAGGCCATGCGCGACGCCAACGTCGCGGTCGAGGACGTCGACGGCGTGGTGATGGTCGGCGGCGCCACGCGCATGCCGACCGTGCGCCGCGCGGTCGGGGACTTCTTCCACACCATCCCGCACGCCAACATCGACCCGGACAAGGTGGTCGCCCTGGGCGCCGCGATCCAGGCCAACCTCCTGGCCGGCAACCGCGCCGAAGGCGACGACTGGCTGCTGCTCGACGTGACCCCGCTGTCGCTGGGCATCGAGACCATGGGCGGCCTGGTCGAGAAGATCATCCCGCGCAACTCGACCATCCCTTGCGCCCGCGCCCAGGAATTCACCACCTTCAAGGACGGTCAAACGGCCCTGGCGGTGCACGTGGTGCAGGGCGAACGCGAGCTGGTCGCGGACTGCCGTTCGCTGGCGCGTTTCGAGCTGCGCGGCATCCCGCCGATGGCGGCCGGCGCGGCGCGCATCCGCGTCACGTACCAGGTCGATGCGGACGGGCTGCTGTCGGTCTCGGCGCGCGAGACGCGCTCGGGCGTGGAAGCCTCGATCACGGTCAAGCCTTCCTACGGCCTGGGCGACGACGAGGTCGCGCGCATGCTGCAGGACTCGTACAGCTCGGCCCAGGTCGACATGCAGATGCGCGCGCTGCGCGAAGAGCAGGTCGAGGCCGAGCGCATCCTGCTGGCCACGCAGTCGGCGCTCGATACCGATGCCGAGCTGCTGGATGCGGACGAGCAGGCAGCGGTGGCGAAGCTGGTGCAGGGCGTGCGCGACGCGATTCAAGCGTCGAACGACGCCGCGCTCGAACCGGGCGCGCGCCAGAACGCGCTGCACGACGCGGTGCAGGCGCTGGCCCACGGCACCGAGGATTTCGCCGCGCGGCGCATGGACAAGAGCGTGCGCAGCGCCCTGGCCGGCAAGTCGCTGGACGAGGTCTGACAAGTTTCGTAGGGTGGGCGCCCCGTGCCCACGCGTGACCGTTGCGTCATGTTGGCACGAAAATCAAGTCAACAATGTTCACGGTTTACGCGTGGGCACGGGGCGCCCACCCTGCGCCCGTCGCCAGAACGATATAAACAATTTACGAGGTAACCCAAGTGCCACAAATCGTCATCCTGCCCCACCCGACGTTCTGCCCCGACGGCGCCGTCCTGGAAGCGCCAAGCGGCAAGTCCGTCTGCGACGTGCTGCTCGAGAACGACATCGAGATCGAACACGCCTGCGACCGCGTCTGCGCCTGCACCACCTGCCACGTAATCGTGCGCGAAGGCTTCGACTCGCTGAACGAGCCGGAAGAAAAAGAAGAAGACATGCTCGACAAGGCCTGGGGCCTGGAGCCGAACTCGCGCCTGTCCTGCCAGGCGATCGTCGCCGAGGAAGACCTGGTCGTCGAGATCCCGAAGTACACCATCAACCACGCGGCTGAGAAGAGCCACTGACAGGACCGCCATGAAGTGGACCGACGTATCGGCAATCGCCGAAGCGCTCTACGAAAAATACCCGGACGTTGACCCGACGGCCGTGCGTTTCGTCGACCTGCACAACTGGGTCGTCGGCCTCGACGGCTTCGACGACGACCGCACCCGCGGCGGCGAGCGCGTACTGGAAGCCATTCAGGCGGCATGGATCGATGAAGCACGCTAAGCAAACCAATCAAAAAGCGCCGGCAGCGCCCGAGCTGCCCGCGGAAGTCCGTCCCGGCCAGTCGATCGAGCTGCTCAAGGAACTGCACATCCTCACGCGCGACGGCAAGCTGAACCAGGATAGCCGCCGCAAGCTGAAGCAGGTCTACCACCTGTACAACTTCATCGAGCCGCTGCTCAATGACGTACGCTCGGAGAAGAACGGCGTCTCGCTGGTCGACCATGGCGCAGGCAAGTCCTACCTCGGCTTCATCCTGTACGACCTGTTCTTCAAGGGCCTGGACGACGCCTCGCACATCTACGGCATCGAGACGCGCGAAGAGCTGGTCGCCAAGTCGGCCGAACTGGCGGCGCGCCTCGGTTTTACCAACATGTCCTTCCTGCCGCTGTCGGTGGCCGAGTCGACCACCTCGGATAAGCTGCCGCCGACGGTCGACATCGTCACCGCGCTCCACGCCTGCAACACGGCGACCGACGACGCCATCGACTTCGCGCTGAAGAAGAAGGCCAAGCACATGGTGCTGGTGCCGTGCTGCCAGGCCGAGGTCGCGTCGGTGCTGCGCAAGAACAAGGGCCGGGACCTGAAAAGCCCGCTCACCGAAATCTGGCGCCACCCGATCCACACCCGGGAATTCGGGAGCCAGGTCACGAACGTGCTGCGCTGCCTGCAGCTGGAAGCGCACGGCTACCAGGTCACCGTGACCGAACTGGTGGGCTGGGAGCACTCGATGAAGAACGAGCTGATCGTCGCCACCTACAAGAACCTGCCGCGCCGCCGTCCGTCCGAGCGTTTGCAGGAAGTGCTGGCCACGCTGGGACTCGAAGAGATGGGCCAGCGTTTCTACACCTCGCAAGCGGAGTCCGCCGAGGCAGGTTCCGAAGCCGTATCAACCCAAGACTGAGACCCATGAGCGAACAACACTGGATCGACCTGCGCAGCGACACCGTCACCCAACCCTCGCAGGCCATGCGCGCCGCGATGGCTGCCGCCGAGGTCGGCGACGACGTCTATGGCGACGACCCGACCGTCAACCGCCTGCAGGACTACGCCGCTGATTTGTTCGGCTACGAAGCCGGCCTGTTCGCGCCGAGCGGCACCCAGACCAACCTGATCGCGCTGATGACCCATTGCGGCCGCGGCGACGAGTACCTGGTCGGCCAGGAAGCGCACACCTACAAGTACGAAGGCGGCGGCGCCGCGGTGCTGGGCTCGATCCAGCCGCAGCCGATCGCCAACCAGCCGGACGGCTCGATTCTGCTTTCCGACATCGAGGCCTACATCAAGCCCGACGACATGCACTTCGCGCGCACCCGCCTGCTGGCGCTGGAAAACACCATCGGCGGCCGCGTGCTGGGGCAGGACTACGTGGCGGCCGCCACCGCGCTGGCGCATGCGAAAGGCCTCGCCACCCACCTCGACGGCGCGCGCGTCTGCAACGCCGCCGTCAAGCAGGGCGTCACCCTGCGCGAGGTGGTGAAGGGCTTCGACACGGTGTCGGTCTGCCTGTCCAAGGGCCTGGGCGCGCCGGTCGGCTCGGTGCTGCTCGGACCAAAAAGCTTCATCGAGCAGGGCAAGCGCTGGCGCAAGATGCTGGGCGGCGGCATGCGCCAGGCCGGCGTGATCGCGGCCGCCGCGCACTACGCGCTCGAACACAACGTGCAGCGCCTCGCCGAAGACCACGAGAACGCCGCCACGCTGGCGCGCGGCCTGGGCGAGATCGACGCGCTCTGCGTGTCGGAGCCGCAGACCAACATCTTCTGGCTCGACGTGCCGGCCGCGGCCTGCGAGCCGCTGCGCAAGGCGCTGGCGGAGCAGGGCATCCGCGCCACCGTCGGTGCGCGCATGCGCCTGGTGACCCACCTCGACGTGTCGGTTGCCGACGTCGAGCGCACGGTTGCCGCCTTCAAATCCTTCTTCAAAGACTGGCGCGCCTGATGACCGACGAAGCAATCCGCCTGGCCAAGCGCGTGGCCGAACTGGTGTCGTGCTCGCGCGCGGAGGCCGAACGCTACATCGCCGGCGGCTGGGTCGGCGTCGATGGCGTCGTGGCCGAGGATCCGGCCACGCGCGTGACACCGGCCCAGCAGGTCGTCCTGCTGCCGGGGGCGAAGGCCGAGGAGCCGGCGCCCGTCACCATCCTGCTGCACAAGCCGTCCGGCATGAACGCCGGCGTCGGCGTGCGCGGCGCGAACGCGCTCGACTGCGTCACGGCGGAATCGCTGGTTGCCACCCACGGTGCGCCGCGCTTCCTCAAGCGCCACCTGGCGCGCCTGACCCTGTGCACGCCGCTGGAAACCGACGCGACCGGCCTGGTCGTCTATACCCAGGACTTCCGCGTGGCGCGCAAGCTGGTCGACGACGCGAGCCGGGTCGAGTACGAATACGTGGCCGAGGTTGACGGCGGCATCCATGATGGCGGCCTGGCCCTGCTGAACCACGGCCTGCGCTTCGACGGCCGGCCGCTCGCGCCGATGAAGGTCAGCTGGCAGAGCGAAGGGCGGCTGCGCTTCGCCGCCAAGGGCGTCAAGCCCGGCCAGATCGAGCACATGTGCGCCGAAGTCGGGCTGACGCTGACCGACCTGAAGCGGTTGCGCGTGGGCCGCATCCCGATGGCCGGGCTGCTCGAGGGGCAGTGGCGCTACCTGGCCGAGTACGAACGATTCTGAGCCCGTTCCGGCGCAATGGAAAGTGGGGCGGCGCCATGCCGCCCCCGTCCACCGATGTGCTGGCGGCAGGCCGACTTGAGCGATAATCCTTGTCGTTCATTCAATTTCGCACCGCATGAGCCTGCAACCCGTCCTCGATCTGGTCAACCTGGTCCCGCGTGACCTGATCCTTCCGCCCGCCAATCTGTTCCTGGTGATCGTCGCCGGCCTGCTGCTCTGGCGCCGCTGGCCGCGGCTGGGCCGCATCGTCGCCGGCACCGGCCTGGCGGCGCTGTTCCTCGTCTCCAGCACCGCGGGCGCGCGCTTCTTCGTCGCGCCGCTGGAAGCGATGACCACGCCGCTCGCTGCGCCCGAACAGGCCGGCGCCGAGGCGATCGTGGTGCTCGCCTCGGGGCGGCTACGCCACGCCCCCGAATACGGCGGCCTCGACATTCCCGACTACGTCGCCCTCGGACGGGTGCGCTATGCGGCCCACCTGCAGCGGCGCACCGGCCTGCCGATCCTGGTCAGCGGCGGCAACGGCGCCAGCGGCATCGACCCCGCGCCGGATGACCGCGCCTATTCGAAAGCCCATGCCATGGCCGCCGCGCTGCGCGAGGACTTCGGCGTGCCTGTGAGATGGATCGAGCCGCGCTCGCGCGACACCGGCGAAAACGCGGCCTACAGCGCCGCCATGCTGCGCGCCGACGGCATCAAGCGCATCCTGCTCGTGACCGACGCGATGCACATGCCGCGCTCCTGCGCCGCCTTCGAGCGCGCGGGCATGGACGTGGTCGCCGCGCCGACCATGTTCTTCGGCCGGCAGTCGCAAGGTGCCGGCGCCTGGGTGCCCAGTCCGGAAGGCGTGCGCCGCGCACGCTATGCGATGTACGAACTGCTCGGCCTGGCCTGGTACCGGCTGCGCTCGGCGGGCGCGGAGCCGGGCGCGACCGGCGTGCCTGCGGATGCGCCGGCTGGCTCGCAGGCATCCATCCGCGCGAAGTGTTACAAGGGATGAGGCTTGGCGAGGATGCTGCGTCGTGGAGGACGACGGTGCGGCCGCGCGATCGCGGCCGGCTCGCGCGGGTCGTCAGCGTATCCACCGGCCGAACGCGTGGGCTCGGGAGCGCACCCTACGGTTTCCTATCGGCTTCTCCAGAAATCCCGGCTCGCACTTTGATCTGGCTCAGTGCCTAGCGCAAAAGAAATGGACGCGTGTCAGCGGATGAATTAACGTCGATCAATGCTGTAGAGCCTGTTCTTCCTGTCGACATTGATGCCTGGCTCGGCTGCGCGAAGGGTGGTCTGTTTCAACCTGAGCGGTCGGCGTGGCATTTGAAGCGAGCGGAACCGAGAATGAAAACGCAATGCAAAGCTGCGTCGTTTTGCCTGCTGGTGGCGGCGGTCGTCCTCGCCTTCCAGCGCGAGCCCGGCGCCCTGCTGGCGGGCGCGATCGCGCTGCAGTTGTATGCGCTGACCCAATGGCAGGCCAACTGGTACGAGCGCATCGCACTGCGGTCCTGGAGCCGGGTGCTCAGGCGCCGCTACGAAACCTCGCTGGCGGGCGTCCTGTGCGCGATGGCGAGCATCGTGCTCCTGGTCGCTTACTTCGCCCTGGCTTGAACGAGTTTATTTCTTCGGCAACGCAATCAAGCGCGTCCCCGCGATCCGGTCGTGCAGGAACTGCCGGTCCTTGTCGAGGAAAGCCGTCAGCGCCCAGGCCGCCAGGCCGATCGCCAGGGTGATCGCCCATTCCTTCAGATGGTGCAGGTCGAGCAGGGCGCCGACCGCGAGGGCGGGAGCGAACCAGCCCCAGGCCAGCAGGTAGCGGATCGCGGCATTCCTGAAAGGCACCTTGGCGCAGCCGACCTTGACCACCTTGATGCGCCAGGTCTTCATCGCCAGGGTGAAACCGCTGCCGCTCCAGGCGTGGATGAAATAGGCGGCCGTCACCAGGAACAGGAAAATCATCAGGCCGGCGCGGTAGGGGGCTTCCTGGCGGTTGCCGGTGGCGAAAATGAACATGAAGACGGCCAGCGCCTCGACGGCGGTGAGGAGGAAGGCCTCGTAGACCATCGCGATCAGGCGGCGCTTGACGGTCGGCGTGCCGATCGAGGCAGGCGCGGCGGGAGCTGCTGCGGGAGATGCCGTGGAAGAGTCAGCCGTTTGCATTCGATATCCCTGGCGTGGCCGTGGGTTGGGCGCCGGTGGCGGGCGCCGTCGGGGCGGGTTCGACCGGCGCGACCGGCGCCGCGGAAGCCGGCGCGGCCGGGGCGGCGCCGGGAGCAGCGCCGGGCGGCATCCCGGGTGCGGCCGGAGCCGGGGCCGGCTGGGTGATCGCCGGCGTGTTCGGCAGCGCGCCCGGCGGATGCAGCGAGATGCAGGAGGCGCCGCGGCGCGTGGTGCCGGCCGGGCAGGGCGTGGGGGCCACGATCGTCGGCTCCGAGGGTACCGCCGCCGGGGCCTGGCTCTTGCGCCTGGCGGCCTGCTCCAGGCGCCGCTTCTGCGCGTCCGGCAACTGCTTGTAGCTTTCCCAGGTGGCGGCCTTCTCGCCCGGCGCCAGCTTGCGCACCTTGCTGTAGTTCTCGCGCGCGAGACTGCGTTCTTCCGGCGTCAGGCGGATCCACTGGCGCATGCGGTCGTGCACGCGCCGTTGCTCTTCCGGATTCATCGAGGCGAAGCGGCGCGACATCTCGAGCCATTTGCGCTTGCGCACGCCATCCATCGCGTCCCACTCGGGCTGCAGCGGCGCGAGTGCGAGCTGCTGGGCGTGCGTGAGATCGCGCCAGAGCGGCTTGTCGAGGTTCCTGGCGCCCGCGGCGCCGGCTTGTGCGGAGGTCGCGACGGCGGGGGCGAGTCCGGAATCCGGATCGCCGATGCCCCAATGCTGAGAAATGGCCCAGGCCGCCAGTCCGGCCACCACCACCGCCGCGACTGCGAGCCAGGCGCGGCGGGGTTTGGAATCGCGTTTCGTCATTGGTGGCGCTGTTGCGACTCCAGGTAGGCGTTGAAACCTTGGTCGAGATAGGCGGTCAGCGGCAGCTCGTCGGCCAGGACGGCGGCGTCGAGCTCGGCCAGTTCGGCGATCTGCTGCTGTTGTTGGTACTGGTAGACGCCGCCCAGGCCGATGACCAGCGCCAGCATCGGTACCGCGACGGCGAGACGTCCCAGGCCGGCGCCGGAGAACAGGGTGTCGACATCGAACCAGCTGCGGCGCCAGTCCCGCTTCGCCGGCGCGACGGCCGGCGCATCGGCCTTCTTGCGCGACAGCGCCAGGGCGCGCGCGGCGGCCAGGCGCTCGGTGGTGGAAGCGGGCAGCGCGTCGAGGTTCTCGTTCAGGGCGTGGCGCACCTTGTACGCCAGGTTGATGTCGTCGGTATTCATAATTTAATTCCCTTGGCCCGCAGGGCATCGGCAAGCGCGTGCGTCGCGCGCGAACAATGCGTTTTGACGCTGCCCTCGGAACAGCCCATCGCTTCAGCCGTTTCGGCCACGTCCATATCCTGCCAGTAACGCATAAGGAAGGCTTCGCGTTGACGCGCCGGGAGTTTTTGTATTTCCGCTTCGATCAGGCGCAAAGTCTGGGCCCGTTCGACCTGGTCCAGGCTCGACTCCGCCGCCGCCGAACCTTCCTCCGCCTCATACGAGGCGAGTATATCAAAGTCGTCATCCTCGTCGTCCTTCCGGCCGAAGCCCGAGAACAGGCTGACCCAGGTATTGCGGACCTTCTCGCGGCGGAAATAATCGAGGATGGTGTTCTGCAGGATGCGCTGGAACAGCATCGGCAGTTCGGCGACCGGCTTGTCGCCGTATTTTTCGGCGAGCTTGATCATCGCATCCTGCACGATGTCGAGCGCCGCCTCGTCCTTGCGCACCGCATACACGGCCTGCTTGAACGCGCGCCGTTCGACATTCTCGAGGAAGTCGTTGAGTTCTTTGTCTGTCGCCATGCGGATGAGAAGGGGGTGATGCGCTCCGGGTACGTTGCCCGTGCTTATTGGAAAACTGACGAATCCTAGCAAAAAACCACCGGCCATGCACCGGAATTGCTCAGTTACGCCGCCGGGATGGTCGAGGCGGCATTCAAAAACTGCATGAGGATACGCGAAATGATTCGTTGTCGCCCCGCGAGACCGTGGCTAAGCTCAATCGCAAGATCACTCATCCAGACCGCCATGCCACTCGACACCGCCTCCCGCCAGGATTTCGACATCCGGCCCCTGAACGCGCCGCTCGGCGCCGAAGTCCTCGGCCTCGACCTCGCGCGCCCCCTGTCCACCGCCGACCTGGCGCGCGTGCACCGCGCCCATCTCGACCACCACGTGCTGGTCTTCCGCGACACCCGCATCACGCCGGCCCAGCAGGTCGAGTTCAGCCGCCGCTTCGGCGAACTGCAGATCCACGTGCTGCGCCAGTTCCAGCTGGCTGGCCATCCGGAGGTGCTGGTGATCTCGAACATCCGCGAGAACGGCGCGCCGATCGGCCTGGGCGACGCCGGCCACCTGTGGCATTCCGACCTGTCGTACAAGGCCGTGCCGAGCCTGGGCTCGATGCTGCACGCCCAGGAGCTCCCGAGCGACGGCGGCGACACGCTGTTCGCCAACCAGCACCTGGCCTGGGACACGCTCCCGGGCTGGCTCAGGCGCGAAGTCGAGCACGCCCAGGCCGAGCACAGCTACCTGGCGCGCTACGACGACCTGCGCAAGCTCAATCCCTGGCGGCCCGCGCTGACCCAGGCCCAGATCGACGAGGTGGTGCCGGTGCGCCACCCGGTGGTGCGCACCCATCCGGAAACCGGGCGCCGCGCGCTGTTTGTCAGCGAACACTTCACGACGCGCATCGTCGGCATTCCGGAGGACCGTAGCCGCGCACTGCTGGCCGCGCTGTTCGCGCACAGCGTGAAGCCGGAATTCATCTACCGCCACCAATGGCGCCCGCACGACATGGTGTTCTGGGATAACCGCTCGCTGCTGCACCTGGCGGCCGGTTGCCCGCCCGGCCAGCGCCGCAAGCTGTACCGCACGACGATCGCGGGCGACGTCCCGTTTTAACCCGAGCGTTCCGAACCAGGAGAACCCATGTTCCGTTTTCGTAAAATCGGCGCCGGCCTGGCCGCGCTCGCCCTGGCCGCCGCCGTGCCGGCCCATGCCGAAGGCAAGATCCGCATCGCCGGGCAGTTCGGCGTGGTCTACCTGCTGCTGAACGTCGCCCAGGACCAGAAACTCATCGAGAAGCACGGCAGGAAGCAGGGCATCGACATCGACGTCGACTGGATCAGGCTCTCGGGCGGCGCGGCCACCAACGACGCGCTGCTGTCGAATTCGGTCGACGTGGTCGGCGCCGGCCTGGGGCCGCTGTTCACCGTCTGGGACCGCACCGCCGGCAAGCAGAACGTGCGCGCCGTGGCCTCGCTCGGCAACTTCCCGTATTACCTGGTCAGCACCAATCCCGCGGTCAGGTCGATCGCCGATTTCGGTCCGAAGGACCGCATCGCGCTGCCGGCGGTGACGGTCTCGGTGCAGGCGCGCATCCTGCAGATGGCCGCCGCGAAGCAGTGGGGCGCGGGCCAGTTCCGCAAGCTCGACCCGCTGACCCAGGCCGTGCCGCACCCGGACGCCACCGCCGCCGTCATCGCCGGCAAGACCGAGATCAACGCCCACTTCGGCAATCCGCCTTTCCAGGACCAGGAACTGGCCGGCAACCCGAACGCGAAGGTCGTGCTCGATTCCTACGAGGTGCTGGGCGGTCCGAGCTCGGCCACCGTGCTGTACGCCACCGAGAAGTGGGTCAAGGAGAATCCGAAGACCTACCGCGCCTTCCTCGACGCCCTGGTCGAGGCCGCGCAGCTCGCCTCCAGCAACCCGGAGGCCGCCGCCGACGCCTACCTGCGCGTGAACAGGAACAGCATCGATCGCGCGCTGCTGGTGAAGGTGCTGAAGGATCCGAAGGTGCAGTTCAAGGTGGCGCCGCAGAACACCCTGGGCCTGGCGCAGTTCCTGCACCAGGTCGGCGCGATCCGCAACAAGCCGGCGAGCTGGCGCGATTACTTCTTCGCGCACCCTGCGCTCGCTTCGGGGAGCTGACATGAAGACACCCATCCTGCAGGTCGTGCCGAACGGGCCGCCTTCGCATGGCGCATTGCTGCGCGCCGAGCACCTCGTCATCGACTACGCCACCGAGCGCGGCCTGGTGCGCGCCCTCGATGACGTCAGCTTCGAGGTGCACCGCGGCGACCGCTTCGTGCTGCTCGGGCCTTCGGGCTGCGGCAAGTCGACCCTGTTGAAGGCGGTGGCCGGTTTCGTCGCCCCGCGCGCGGGCAGCCTGCGCCTGGGCGGCAAGCCGGTGACCGGGCCGGGGCTGGACCGCATCGTCGTGTTCCAGGAGTTCGACCAGCTACCGCCGTGGAAGACGGTGGAGGCGAACGTGATGTTCCCGATGCTGGCCGGCGGCGTCGGGAAAAAGGACGCCCGCGAACGCGCCCGCCACTGGCTCGGCAAGGTCGGGCTGGCGCGCTTCGGCGACGCCTATCCGCACGCGCTCTCGGGCGGCATGAAGGCGCGCGTGGCGATCGCAAGGGCGCTGGCCATGCAGCCCGAGATCCTGCTGATGGACGAACCCTTCGCCGCGCTCGACGCGCTCACCCGGCGCAAGATGCAGGAAGAACTGCAGGCGCTGTGGGAAGAGATCGGCTTCACCATGCTGTTCGTGACCCATTCGATCGAGGAAGCGCTGGTGGTCGGCAACCGCATCCTGCTGCTCAGCCCGCATCCGGGCCGCGTGCGCGCGGAACTCAACAGCCACCAGTTCGACCTGGGCAGCGCCGGCAGCCCTGAATTCCAGGCCGCGAACGAACGCATCCACCGGCTGCTGTTCGGCGAAGCCGCCCTTGCCGCGCCGAGCATTCCTTCCACCGTTCCCGGCTACGCCGCCCATCCATGACAGCATTTCGCGAACCACCCATCCGTCCCGAGTACGAACTCGCCCTGGCCGCGCCCAGCCCGGGCGCTGCCCCGTTGGGCGCATCGACGCAGGCCAAGGCCGGTCCGCGCGGGTTTGCCTTCGGCGAGTTCGCCTGGTTGCGCAAGGCGGCCCTGCTGCTGGTGCTGGCCCTGCTCTGGGAAGCGCTGGCGCGCTGGTACGACAACGACCTGCTGCTGCCGACGGCGCTGGCGACGGGCGGGGCGCTGCTCGATGGGATTGTCACGGGCGAGCTGTTCGGCTACGTGGCCGTCTCGTTCGCCGTGCTGACCCAGGGCTACCTGGCCGGCATTCTCGGCGCCTTCCTGCTGACCTGGCTGGCGGTCTCGAACCGGCTCGGGCGCGAACTGATCGACACCCTGACTTCGATGTTCAATCCGCTGCCGGCGATCGCCTTGCTGCCGCTGGCCCTGCTGTGGTTCGGCCTGGGCAAGGGCAGCCTGGTCATGGTGCTGATGCATTCGGTGATGTGGCCCCTGACGCTGAACGCCTGCGCGGGTTTTCGCGCCGTGCCCGAGACCCTGCGCATGACCGGGCGCAACTACGGCTTGAAAGGCCTGCGCCTGGTGCTGCAGGTCCTGGTCCCGGCGGCGCTGCCGGCCATCCTGTCGGGCCTGAAGATCGCCTGGGCTTTCGCCTGGCGCACCCTGATCGCGGCCGAGCTGGTGTTCGGCACGACCTCGGGGCAGGGCGGGCTCGGCTGGTTCATCTTCCAGAGCCGCAACGAGCTGTTCACCGACAAGGTGTTCGCGGGGCTGGCGGCGGTGATCCTGATCGGGCTGGCGGTCGAGCATCTCGTGTTCCAGACGCTGGAGCGGGTGACCGTGCGGCGGTGGGGGATGCAGCGCTAGGCGTGCGGCACGCAACGGTGGGTTCGAGAACCCACCCTACGACGCGTGAGGTGGACTTTGGAGGGTGGACTCCCGAGTCCACGCGGTACAGCGGTCGCATATCGAAAACTCCGTAGGGTGGGTTCTCGAACCCACCATTCGTCACGCGCGTACATGCCAATACGCCCCCGCACCGCACCACGCCGGTGCACCGCCGAGCCCGCCAGAGCACCTCCCGCACCCCTTGAATCATTCCTTTCTTTTTATCTTGACCAAAATGGTGCAACGCAGTAAGGTGTTCCTTACGCTTTGCACCCCCGAAGCTTCATGGTCAGCCAGGCCGGCACACAAGGCCTTCCTGGGTTGACACGCTTTCATTTGTAGGCAGTTTGCTCCAACCCGCGCCACAAGCGCGAGAGATGCGTCGAGCCGCTACAGACACTCAGCCAAACGAGTTGCGTTTAGCGCCGTCATGAAGGGTATCTGCCGATGCCCGGATAGAACGTCGTGCGCGCAGAAAGAAGGGAAGCTGGAGCGCTGTGGGGCAAACCGCATTTCGTTAGGAACGAGCATCCGATCAATCTCCCTATGGGTCTTGAAAGGAACGATTCATGAATAACGAAGCCTCAGCCCCCACATTGACGGGTGCTGAAATCGTCGTCCGTTGTCTTGCCGAGGAGGGTGTCAAACACGTCTTCGGTTATCCCGGCGGCGCAGTCCTGTATATCTACGACGCCATCTTCAACCAGGACAAGTTCCAGCACGTCCTGGTCCGCCACGAACAGGCAGCCGTGCATGCGGCCGACGCCTATTCGCGCAGCTCCAACACCGTCGGCGTCGCCATCGTCACCTCGGGTCCGGGCGTGACCAATGCCGTCACCGGCCTCTCGACCGCCTACATGGATTCGATCCCGATGGTCGTCATCTCCGGCCAGGTGCCGAGCCATGCGATCGGGCAGGACGCCTTCCAGGAATGCGACACGGTCGGCATCACGCGTCCGGTGGTCAAGCATAACTTCCTGGTCAAGGACGTGCGCGAACTGGCCAGCACGATCAAGAAAGCCTTCTACATCGCCCGCACTGGCCGCCCCGGTCCCGTGCTGGTCGATATCCCGAAGGACATCACGGTCAACAAGTGCGCGTTCGAATACCCGCGCGAGATCGAGATGCGCTCGTACAAGCCGGTCGACAAGGGCCATGCCGGCCAGATCCGCAAGGCGGTCCAGCTGCTGGCCGGCGCCGAACGCCCGATGATCTACGCGGGCGGCGGCGTGATCCTGGCGAATGCCTCGCCCGAACTGAACCGCCTGGCCGACCGGCTCGGCGCGCCGATCACCAACACGCTGATGGGCCTGGGCGGCTCGCGCGCCAGCAGCGAGCATTTCGTCGGCATGCCCGGCATGCACGGCACCTACGAAGCGAACATGGCGATGCAGCACTGCGACGTCCTGATCGCCATCGGCGCCCGCTTCGACGACCGTGTGATCGGCAACCCCAAGCACTTCGCCAGCCACCCGCGCAAGATCATCCACATCGACATCGACCCGTCCTCGATTTCGAAACGGGTGAAGGTCGACATCCCCATCGTCGGCAACGTGAAGGACGTGCTGACCGAATTCCTGGCCCAGCTCGATGCCGCCGGCAGTATCCGCTCGAATCCCGACGCCCTGCGCGGCTGGTGGAAACAGATCGACGAATGGCGCGGGCGCGACTGCCTGAAGTACGAGGATTCCGATCTCGTCATCAAGCCGCAGTCGGTCATCGAGAAGCTGTGGAAGGTGACGAAAGGCGATGCCTTCGTCACCTCCGACGTCGGCCAGCACCAGATGTGGGCCGCCCAGTACTACCCCTTCGACAAGCCGCGCCGCTGGATCAATTCCGGCGGCCTGGGCACGATGGGCGTGGGCCTGCCCTACGCGATGGGCGTGCAGATGGCCAATCCGGACGCGACGGTCGCCTGCGTGACCGGCGAAGGTTCGATCCAGATGTGCATCCAGGAGCTTGCCACCTGCAAGCAGTACCGCCTGACGCCGAAGATCATCCTGCTCAACAACCGCTTCCTGGGCATGGTGCGCCAGTGGCAGCAGATCGACTACGGCTCGCGCTACTCCGAGTCCTACATGGATTCGCTGCCGGACTTCGAGAAGCTGGCCGAGGCCTATGGCCACGTCGGCATGCGCATCGAGAAGCCGGGCGACGTCGAGGGCGCGCTGGTCGAGGCCTTCGGCATGAAGGATCGCCTGGTGTTCATGAACTTCATCACCGACCAGGCCGAGAACGTCTGGCCGATGGTCAAGGCGGGCAAGGGCTTGTCCGAAATGCTGCTCGGATCGGAGGACCTCTAAATGAGACACATCATCTCGGTCCTGCTCGAGAACGAAGCAGGCGCACTCTCGCGCGTCGTCGGTCTGTTCTCGGCGCGCGGCTACAACATCGAGACCCTGACCGTGGCGCCGACCGAAGACGCGACGCTTTCGCGCATGACCATCGTCACCACGGGGTCGGACGACATCATCGAGCAGATCACCAAGCACCTGAACCGCCTGATCGAGGTGGTCAAGGTGGTCGACCTGAGCGAAGGCCAGCACATCGAGCGCGAGCTCATGCTGATCAAGGTTAGGGCCGTCGGCAAGGAGCGCGAGGAGATCAAGCGCACCGCCGACATCTTCCGCGGCCGCATCATCGACGTGACGGAGAAGACCTACACGATCGAACTGACCGGCGCCAAGAGCAAGCTCGACGCCTTCATCGACGCCATCGACCGCACGTCCATCCTCGAGACCGTCCGCACCGGCGGCTCCGGCATCGGCCGCGGCGAACGCATCCTGAAGGTATAAGCGCATCGCCGCCGCGTCCGGATTCGGCGACACGTAGGGTGGGCACTCCGTGCCCACGCGTAACGCTTGAACAGCCGCCTGCCTGACAAATGAACAGCCATTAACCTGGCACCAGCAAATTACTTAAAAATACAGGACAACACCATGAAAGTTTTCTACGATAAAGACTGCGACCTCTCCCTCATCAAAGGCAAGAACGTCGCCATCATCGGCTATGGCTCGCAAGGCCACGCCCACGCCCAGAACCTGTCCGAATCGGGCGTCAACGTCACCGTCGGCCTGCGCCGCGGCGGCGCATCCTGGAGCAAGGTCGAGCAGGCCGGCCTGAAGGTGGCCGAGGTCGACGAGGCGGTCAAGAACGCCGACGTGATCATGATCCTGCTGCCGGACGAGAACATCGCCCAGGTCTACAAGGAAAACGTCGAGCCGAACGCGAAGCAGGGCGCGGTGCTCGCCTTCGCCCACGGTTTCAACGTCCACTACGGCCAGGTCGTGCCGCGCGCCGACCTCGACGTCATCATGGTCGCGCCGAAGGCCCCGGGCCACACCGTGCGCGGCACCTACCGCCAGGGCGGCGGCGTGCCGCACCTGGTCGCGGTCTACCAGGACAAGTCGGGCGCGGCGCGCGACATCGCGCTGTCCTATGCGATGGCGAATGGCGGCGGCCGCGCCGGCATCATCGAGACCAATTTCCGCGAAGAGACCGAGACCGACCTGTTCGGCGAGCAGGCCGTGCTGTGCGGCGGCACCGTCGAGCTGATCAAGGCCGGCTTCGAGACCCTGGTGGAAGCCGGCTACGCGCCGGAAATGGCCTACTTCGAGTGCCTGCACGAACTGAAGCTGATCGTCGACCTGATCTACGAAGGCGGCATCGCCAACATGAACTACTCGATCTCGAACAACGCGGAATACGGCGAGTACGTGACCGGCCCGAAAGTCGTCACCTCGGCGACGAAAGAGGCGATGAAGCAGTGCCTGAAGGATATCCAGACCGGCGAATACGCGAAGAGCTTCATCCTCGAGAACAAGGCCGGCGCCCCGACCCTGATCTCGCGCCGCCGCCTGACCTCGGAGCACCAGATCGAGGAAGTCGGCGCCAAGCTGCGCGCGATGATGCCGTGGATCGCCAAGAACAAGCTGGTGGACCAGTCGAAGAACTGATTCGCTTGCTTGACATGTCGAGCGGGCACCATGCTCGCTCGACCTTGAAGACCCGTAGGGTGGGCGCCCCGTGCCCACGCGTGACGGGCGTCTCCTCGCACCTGCGGCGGCGCGATGTCGCTCGCACGGCATGCCCCGGATGCAAAACGCGGCATCACGTTCGTGGCCTGTGCGAGGTTCGCGAGCGACGATTCGCCGCCATCGGTGAACGCACGCGTCCGTAACGCGTGGGCACGGCGTGCCCACCCTACGATATCACCTGCGATTTCTCCCATATCCCGCTCGATAAATTTCTGGAAAGAATCACAAAAAAAGTTGCAATATCGGTAAGCTATCGATCATGCGCATTCGCATGACTAATAAAAGGAGAACCGATGTTCCGTCCTAGCCTCTTTCCGCTTGCCGCCCTAGTGCTGGCTACGCATGTCCCTGTTGGCGCCCAGACCGCCCCGTCGACTTCCGGCACCCTGATCGTCGTGCCGGCCACTGGTGAAGTACGCGCTCTCAACGACCAGGTAACGGTCATCTTCGTCGTCGAGGAGCACGACAAGGACAAAAGGGCCGCCGCCGCCCGCGTGAACCGCAAGATGAAGGAGGGGATGGGAATCGTGCGCCTGGCCGATCCGAAGGCCGAACTCAAGACTAAGGCCTATACGACCTACGCGATCTACCCGGAACGGCCGGATACGCCGCGTCCTGCGAGCCGCAGGCAGGCGCCCGAGGCGCCGATCGGCTGGCGCGTCAGTCAGACGCTCGAGCTGAAAACGATGAACCTGGCCGACTTGCCGAAGACGGTCGCGGCGGGACAGAAGGTGATGGAGGTCGACGGCCTCCACTTCGGCCTGAGCCCGGCGCTCCTGAAACGCCTGGACGATCAGCGGATCGCGGAGACCTACCGCAACCTGAACGAGCGCATCGTCTCGATCGCCCGCGCCATGGGGCGCGAGCCGGGCGAGGCGGTGATCGACACCGTCGATTTCGAAGGCTCGGGTAACTACGCCCCACTGCAAAGGGTCGAGGTCACGGGTTCGCGCATCCGGCCCGAAGACATGGACGTGCCTGAGCCCAGCTTCGAGCCGGGCGAGACCACGCTGCAGATGCGCCTGGTCGGGAAGCTCAGGTTCAGGTAACAGGCGAGGAGCCGGGGTTCCGTATTTGCTTCCGGATGGGCGGCAAGCGCTGTGCTGGCGCTGCCGCTTGTTTGCTTTACGGGACACGTGCGAGCGCAGGCGCGTCAAACTGATCCCCGCCCGCACCACTTCCTTTCCGGCTTTCCGTCTCCCACGACGACGCGACAATTCGAGACAGCTGTTACCGTTTAGTTCAGTTGCAACTTTCCATTACAAAATCACGATAGAACTCATCGCCCCTGTATCGTATAACTGACCCTCGCATTTGTTATACATATTGGAGAACAACAATGAGTCTTTCGAAATCCCTCGTCGCCGCTGCCCTGGTGCTGGCGTTCCAGGCGCACGCCCAGGCCCAGGCCCCGATGCCGGCCACCGCCGCGCCCGCCACCAGCGGCACCCTTGTCGTCGTCCCCGCCTATGGCGAAGTCAAGCATGCCAACGACCAGGCCGTCATGACCTTCGCCGTCGAGGAACACGACAAGGACAAGGCCGCCGCCGCCGCGCGCGTCAACCGCAAGATGAAGGAAGGCACCGAGATCGTGCGCCGCGCCGATCCGCAGGCCGAGCTCAAGACCATGGGCTACTACACCTATCCCGTGTATCCGGAAGTGCCGCCGATGCCGCAGCCGGCCAGCCGCACCGCCACCAAGCCGGTGCCGATCGCCTGGCGCGTCGGCCAGTACCTGGAAGTCAAGACCAAGAACCTGGATGCGCTGCCGAAGACTGCCGCCGCGGCCCAGAAGGTCCTGCAGATCAATGGCGTGAATTTCGGCCTGAGCCCGGAACTGGAAAAGCGCCTGGACGACCAGCGCATCACTGCGACCTACCGCAACCTGAACGAACGCATCGTCTCGATCGCCCGCGCCATGGGCCGCCAGCCGTCCGACGCCGTGATCGATACGGTCGACCTCGAGGGTTCCGGCAACTACGCGCAGGAGCAGGCGCGCCCGGCGGCGATGATGATGTCGCGCGCCAAGCAGGACATGGCCGACGAGATGCCCGAGCCGAGCTTCGAGCCGGGCGAGACCACCCTGCAGATGCGTCTGGTTGGCAAGGTGAAGTTCAAGTAAGAAAGTTTCGGGGCCGCCAGGGCGGCTCCATTCGTATCCGTTCGCTAACATGCCGTCCTCGCCTCTATAATGCGGGGAACGGCGCTTTGTTTGCGCGCACTTGAATACGGATCACTATGCCAGCCTTCCCACGACGCAAAAAAAACGGAGGGGCGCCACGCGCGCCACGATTCTCCCGCCTCAGGCGCTTCGGCCGCCGGGCCGAGGATAAACAGGGGCAGCGCGGCCGCGGCATCTACCTGCTGCCGAACGCCTTCACCACCGGGGCCCTGTTTTGCGGTTTCTATGCGATCGTGATGGCGATGAACCAGCGTTTCGACTACGCCTGCTGGGCGGTGTTCGTCGCCATGGTGCTCGACGGCCTGGACGGGCGCGTGGCGCGCCTGACGAATACCCAGTCCGAGTTCGGCGCCCAGTACGACTCGCTGTCGGACATGGTCTCCTTCGGCGCCGCGCCGGCCCTGGTCATCTACGAATGGTCGCTGCGCGGCCTCGGCAAGCTCGGCTGGATCGCGGCCTTTGTCTACTGCGCCGGCGCGGCTCTGCGCCTGGCCCGCTTCAACACCAACATCGAAGTGGTCGACAAGCGCTTCTTCCAGGGCTTGCCGAGCCCGGCGGCCGCGGCGCTGGTGGTCGGCTTCATCATGATGATGACCGATCCGGACATCAACATCAGCGCGCGCAAGGTCGACTGGGTGAGCTGGTGCATCGCCGTGTTCGCGGGCCTGACCATGGTCTCGAACGTGCCTTTCTACAGCTTCAAGGACGTCAATTTCCGCAAGTCGGTGCCCTTCATCGTCGTGTTCCTGATCGCGCTCGGCTTCGCCCTGGTGGCGATCGACCCGCCGAAGGTGCTGTGGCCGATCTTCGTGATCTACGGCCTGTCCGGCTATGCGGTGTTCGTCTGGCAGCGCGCCAAGGGCAAGAAGGTGTCGATCATCCCGACCGACGACGGTCCGCTCGACGAGCGGCGCTAATCCGCGTCCGCAGGCGGCGCGTGCACGGCGCGCCGCAGTCTCCTTCATCTACCAGGGAAAGCGGTCGCGCACCTCGAACATGGGATCGGGCCCGTTCTGCATCATGCGCACGACGCCGTTGGCGTCGAAATGCACGTGCATCAGCGAGTTCCACACGCCCGATTCCTTGTAGCGATAGGACCAGACCTCGTAGTCGTGCATGGCGATGCGCGAGGTTTCGGCCGGCCGGCCGATGGTGCGCAGCACGTCCGCCTTGGTGGCCTGGTCGATCCGGATGGTGGCGAACTTCTCGCCGGTCAGCACCTGCTCGTACGAAACCAGCCGTCCGTCCGGCCCGATGCGCGCCATCCAGGTGAACTGGCCCATCGGCCCGGTCGCGTACTCGAGCGCCTGGCCGCCATCGGGCAGGGGGTAGACATTGGTCGGCTGGCCGAGCCTGGCGGTGACCGATTCCACCGGGTCCCCGATGGCGGGTGCGCCGCGCATGAAGGCCGGGCCGGCGCAGCCGGCGAGCACGATTGCGGTCCAAATCGTTGCAATTCTTATCATTTTGTGCATCATGCACCTCGCGACAGGCGTGAAAAACCCTATGATGCCCCAGCTTTGGCGCAGCAAATGCTGGTGACGCCAATCGTTTTCGCATATACTGGCGGGTCTGTCCGCAAGGGCAGTTTTTTTGAACACTTAATCACGGTGCGCTGGGTTCCGACTCTTGCACCGCATGTGAAAGGTAACATCATGTCCGTAGAAAACATCAACAAAGCCGCGATCATCGCGGACAACGCACGTGGCCAGAACGACACCGGCTCGCCGGAAGTCCAGGTTGCACTGCTGACCGCACGCATCAACGAACTGAACGGCCACTTCAAGGCCCACCAGAAAGACCACCACTCGCGCCGCGGCCTGATCATGATGGTCAACCGTCGTAAGAGCCTGCTGGCTTACCTGAAGGCTAAAGACCTGAACCGTTACCGTGACCTGATCGCCAAACTCGGCCTGCGTAAGTAATTTTTGCGTCAGACGGTTTAGCAAGGAAATGCCTGCGCCAGTCTCCACTGACGCGGGCATTTTTTGTTTTAAGCGTTTTGTTGTTTCAGTTGTTTTGCAGTAAAGGCGGCGAGGCGACCAGCCTGTTTCCGAGGCCGTCCGCGGTGAGGTGAACGACAGCTCCTGAAAATCTGTCGGCAAATAGAAAGGGATTACCCATGTTTAACAAAGTTACGAAAACCTTCCAGTACGGCCAACACACGGTCACCCTGGAGACTGGTGAGATCGCTCGTCAGGCATCCGGCGCCGTCATGGTGTCGGTCGAAGACACCGTCGTGCTGGCTACCGTGGTCGCAAAAAAAGACGCGAAGCCGGGCCAGGACTTCTTCCCCCTGACCGTCGACTACATCGAGAAAACGTACGCTGCCGGTAAAATCCCGGGCGGTTTCTTCAAGCGCGAAGGCCGTCCATCCGAAAAAGAGACCCTGACCTCGCGCCTGATCGACCGTCCGATCCGCCCGCTGTTCCCGGAAGGCTACCTGAACGAAGTCCAGGTCATCATCCACGTGCTGTCGGTCAACCCTGAAATCGACCCGGACATCCCGTCGATGATCGGCGCCTCGGCTGCCCTGGCCGTGTCCGGCATCCCGTTCAGCGGCCCGATCGGCGCCGCCCGCGTCGGCTACGCCAATGGCCAGTACATCCTGAACCCGACCACTACGCAGCTGAAGACCTCGCAGATGGACCTGGTCGTGGCCGGTACCGAAACCGCCGTGCTGATGGTCGAATCCGAAGCCCAGCAACTGTCGGAAGAAATCATGCTGGGCGCGGTCGTCTACGGCCACGAGCAGATGAAGGCCGTCATCGACGCCATCCACGCGCTGGTCGAAGAAGGTGGCAAGCCGGAAGTCGAGTGGACCGCCCCGGCCAAGAACGAAACCCTGATCGCACAAGTGGCCCAGCTGGCCGACGCGAAGATCCGCGACGCCTACCAGACCCGCGAAAAGACCCTGCGCCAGCAAAAGCTGAAGTCGCTCTCTGGCGAAGTCATGGCCGACCTGGCCGCCCAGGGTGTCGAAGCCGATGCCGCCGAAGTCGGCAACATCCTGTTCGACATGGAAGCCAAGGTCGTGCGTTCGCAGATCCTGGAAGGCGAGCCGCGCATCGACGGCCGCGATACCCGCACCGTGCGTCCGATCGCGATCCGCACCAGCGTCCTGCCGCGTACCCACGGCTCGGCCCTGTTCACCCGCGGCGAAACCCAGGCGCTGGTCATCGCCACCCTCGGCACCGCGCGCGACAGCCAGAAGATCGACGCGCTGATGGGCGAGTACACCGACGACTTCATGATGCACTACAACATGCCTCCGTTCGCCACCGGCGAAACCGGCCGCGTGGGCACGCCGAAGCGCCGCGAAATCGGCCACGGCCGCCTGGCCAAGCGCGCGCTGGTCGCCGCGCTGCCGTCGCCGGAAGAGTTCTCGTACTCGGTGCGCCTGGTGTCGGAAATCACCGAATCGAACGGTTCCTCGTCGATGGCATCGGTCTGCGGCGGCTGCCTGGCGCTGATGGACGCGGGCGTGCCGATGAAGGCGCACGTCGCCGGCATCGCCATGGGCCTGATCAAGGAAGGCGGCAAGTTCGCCGTCCTGACCGACATCCTGGGTGACGAAGACCACCTGGGCGACATGGACTTCAAGGTCGCCGGCACCGCGCAGGGCATCACCGCGCTGCAGATGGACATCAAGATCCAGGGCATCACCAAGGAAATCATGCAGGTCGCGCTGGCGCAAGCCAAGGACGGCCGCCAGCACATCCTGGCCGAGATGCAGAAAGCGATGCCGACCACGAAGACCGAACTGTCGGACTTCGCACCGCGCCTGATCACCATCAAGATCAACCCGGAAAAGATCCGTGACGTGATCGGCAAGGGCGGCGCCGTCATCCGCGCGCTGACCGAAGAGACCGGCACCCAGATCGACATCACCGACGAAGGCGTGGTCACCATCGCCTCGGTCGACGCCGCCGCCGGCCAGGAAGCCAAGCGCCGCATCGAAGAGCTGACCGCCTCGGTCGAAGTGGGCAAGACCTACGACGGCACCGTGCTCAAGCTGCTGGACTTCGGCGCGATTGTTCAAGTGATGCCGGGCAAGGACGGCCTGCTGCACATCTCGCAGATCGCCAACGAGCGCGTCAACGCCGTGGCCGACTACCTGAAGGAAGGCCAGCAAGTGCGCGTGAAGGTCCTCGAGACCGACGAGCGCGGCCGCCTGAAGCTGTCGATGAAGGCTGCGGATCCGGTGGAAGCTGCTGCGCAGTAAGTCTTGCCTTAAGCGGTTCGCCGCTTGGAACGAAAACCGCCGGTGCGTGAGCCTGGCGGTTTTTTTATTGGGGTTTGTAGGGTGGACTCCCGAGTCCACGCGGTGCACCGCTTGATTCGCGGCGACATTGGCCGAAGCGCCGTGCATGACGAGTTGGCAGGGCTCGCGCGCAATGTTGTGGGTATGCATGTGTACGACCGCGTGGACTCGGGAGTCCACCCTACGGTGCTGCGGCCCCGTGATCGCTGTGGAGGGCAGCGCTTGAGCCGGGCGCTGGGCGACAAAACCGGCAGTGCGTGAGCCTGGCGGTTTTTTGTTACATCGACGTCCTGCTCCACGCCACGATTAGTATGCATACTCGACCCTACCGTGTCGTAGCGAATGGTTAATAGATGTTATAGTTGGTCATTTTTCCAATCTGGGGGTGTTGCGCCAGCGTCTCGCCCACAACCTGAAACATCCAAAACCGACCGAGGATACGAAGAGATGACCACGAAGGACAACGCCGCCCGCATCAGCCAGCTCATCCAGGAACACGAAGCCGAGATCGGCTCGCAATGGATCGCCCAGCTCGAGGCCCTGATCGTGCGCGGCACTGCCAGCTCGAAGCAGCAACTGCGTGACCACTGCCAGCAGTTCCTGGGCGCATTCGCGACCGCCACCCGTGGCGGCGAGCTGGAAAACATCGACCATCGTTCCTGGGACGAGGTGCGCGACCTGCTGGCCGAGATCTCGTCCACCCGCGCCAAGACCGGCTCGACCCCGAGCGAGACCGCGACCTTCGTGTTTTCGCTGAAGCAGCCGGTGTTCTCGCAACTGACCGCTGCCTTTGCCGGCGAGCCGGAGATCCTGGCCGCCGCCTCCTGGTCGATCAGCACGCTGCTCGACAAGCTCGGCCTGTACACCATCGAAGTGTTCCAGAAAGCCAAGGACCAGATCATCGTGCGCCAGCAGCAGGAGCTGCTGGAACTGTCGACCCCGGTCGTGAAGCTGTGGAACGGCATCCTGGCGTTGCCGCTGATCGGCACCCTGGATTCGGCCCGCACCCAGGTGGTGATGGAGAACATCCTGCAGAAGATCGTCGACACCGGCGCCGTCATCGCCATCATCGACATCACCGGCGTGCCGACCGTCGACACTCTGGTCGCCCAGCACCTGATGAAGACCATCGCCGCCGCGCGCCTGATGGGCGCCGACTGCATCATCAGCGGCATCCGCCCGCAGATCGCCCAGACCATCGTGCACCTGGGCGTGAACCTGGAGGACGTGATCACCAAGGCGACCCTGGCCGACGCCTTCGTCGTCGCGCTCGAGCGCACCGGCACCACCCTGGTCACCCAGAAGGCCTGAACCGATGGAACGTATTCCTATTCTCCGGATGGGCGACCTGCTCCTGGTCACCATCCAGGTCGACATGCACGACCGCCTTGCCATGACGCTGCAGGACGACCTGACCGAGCGCATCGTCAGCGACGGCGCCAAAGGCGTCCTGATCGACATCTCGGCGCTCGACCTGGTCGATTCCTTCATCGGGCGTATGATCAGCAACACCGCGGCAATGGCGCGCGTGCTCGACGCCCAGACCGTGGTGGTCGGCATGCAGCCTGCCGTCGCCATCACCCTGGTCGAGCTGGGCCTGACCCTGCATGGCGTGAAGACCGCGCTGAACGTCGAAAAGGGCATGGCCCTGCTCGGAAAGAACCTGAATAGATGAACGCTGCAACCGCAGTTGAATTCGATACGGAGCTACTGGACCGCAACCGCCAGCTGCGCACCGACCGCACGACCTTTCCGCTGCGCGGCGACGAGGACGTGGTCGGCCTGCGCAAGCACGTGCGCGAGCGGGCGGTGGCGATCGGCCTGTCGCTGGTCGACCAGACCAAGCTCGTCACCGCCGCGAGCGAACTCGGACGCAACACCATCAAGTATGGCGGCGGCGGCGAAGTCCATCTCGACAAGCTGGTCGATGGCTTCCGCAACGGCATCGGCCTGCTGTTCGTCGACAACGGGCCCGGCATTGCCGACCTCGAGCTGGCGCTGCGCGACGGCTACACGACCGGCGGCGGCCTCGGACTGGGACTGGGCGGCTCGAAGCGCCTGGTCGACGAGTTCGACATCGATACCCGGCCTGGCGAAGGCACCGCGGTGCTGGCGGTGAAATGGAAACGCTGATCAGTTCCCTCGATACCCAGCTGGCGTTCGCGATCACCCACGCCAGCGACATCGCGGCCGCGCGCCGCGCCGGGCAGCACCTCGCCACCGAGCTCGGCTTCGACGAGACGCGCGCCGGCCAGCTGGCGCTGATCGTCACCGAGGCCGGCACCAACCTGCTCAAGCATGCGGGCGAGGGCACCATCTACGTGAACGTGTCGCAGTCCGAAGGCGTGCCCGGCATCGACGTGCTGGCGGTCGACGACGGCCCCGGCATCCATGACCTCGACGCCTGCCTGCGCGACGGCATGTCCACCGCCGGCACCGCGGGCACCGGCCTGGGCGCCCTGAGGCGCCTGGCCGACGAGTTCGACGTCTGGTCGCGTCCCGACAAAGGCGCGCTGTTCTTCATGCGCCTGTGGCGGGACGCCCCGGCGCCGGCCCTGTGCCGGGTCGAGGTGGGGGCGCTGACGGTGCCGCTGGCGGGCGAGGATGCCTGCGGCGACGGCTGGGGCGTCGCCTGCGACGGCGCGGGCGCCACGCTGCTGGCGGCCGATGGCCTCGGCCACGGACCGGAAGCGGCGGCCGCCGCGAATGCCGCCATCCAGGCGCTGCAGCGCCTGCCCGATTCGGAACCGGCGCGCCTGGTCGACGCCGCCCACCAGTCGCTGCGCATCACGCGCGGGGCGGCGCTGGCCGCCGCCCGCATCGACTTCGATGCGGGCGTGCTGCGCTTTGCCGGCATCGGCAACATCAATGCCTGCGTGATCGACGGCGACGGGCGCCGCGCGCTGGTGTCGCACAACGGCATCGTCGGCCACAACATGCGCAAGGTGCAGGAGTTTTCCGTGCCTTGCCCGCCGGGGGCGCTGTGCATCATGCACTCGGACGGCATCCAGACCCAGTGGGACCTGGACCGGTACCCCGGCCTGCTGGCGCACAGCCCGGCGTTGATCGCGGCGGTGCTGATGCGCGACTACATCCGGCGCCGCGACGACGCGATGGTGCTGGTGGTGCGCAGAAGAGCGGGGCGCGCATGAACGGGCGCATCCTCAACGTCGCGCTGGAATCGGACCAGGACGTGGTGCTGGTGCGCCAGCGCGCGCGCCAGGTGTCGAGCCTGCTCGGCTTTTCGAAGCAGGACCAGGTGCGCATCGCCACCGCGGTGTCGGAAGTGGCGCGCGCCGCCGCCGGGGCCGGCGGACGCGCCGTGTTCGCGCTGGCCGACCTGCGCGGACGCCAGCATCTCGAGGTCAGCGTCGCCGCCGGCAGCCCCGGCCAGGCCAACGCCGAGGCCGACCCGGCGATCGTCACCGCGCACCGCCTGATGGACGGCTGCGAGATCGCCGACGGCCCGCAGGGCATGACGGTCGTGATGCGCAAGGCCCTGCCGCCGCAGCCGCCGCTGGGCGCCTCGCGCCTGGCCCAGATCGGCGCCGAACTGGCGGCCATGCCGGCCCAGAACACCTACCAGGAAGTGCAGCAGCAGAACCGCGAACTGGTCGAAACCCTGGCCGAACTGCGCGAACGCCAGGAAGACCTGCTCTCGCTCACCCGCGAGCTCGAGGACACCAACCGCGGCATCGTCGCGCTGTACGCCGAGATCGAGGACAAGGCCGAGCGCCTGCGCCTCGCCGACGAGATGAAGTCGCGCTTCCTGTCGAACACCAGCCACGAACTGCGCACGCCGCTGTCCTCGATTCGCGCCCTGGCCAAGCTGCTGCTCGACCGCATGGACGGCGACCTGACGCCGGAGCAGGAGCGCCAGGTGCGCTTCATCGAAACCGCCGCCAGCAACCTGTCGGAACTGGTGAACGACCTGCTCGACCTGGCCAAGATCGAGGCCGGCAAGGTCGAGACCCACCTGGCGCCGGTGGTGGTGGAAAACCTGTTCCGCGCCCTCAAGGGCATGCTGCGTCCGCTGGTGACCTCCGACCGCGTGGAACTGGTGTTCGACAACGGCGGCATCGAGGCGCCTTTCGATTCGGACGAGGGCAAGATCTCCCAGATCCTGCGCAACTTCATCTCGAACGCGCTCAAGTTCACCGAGCAGGGTTCGGTGCGCGTGAGCGCCAGCTACGACGCCGATACCGATACCATCACCTTTGCCGTGACCGACACCGGCATCGGCATCGCGCCCGACCACCTGCAACTGATCTTCGAAGAGTTCACCCAGGTCGAGCATCCGCTGCAGCGGCGCAGCAAGGGCACCGGCCTCGGCCTGCCGCTGTGCCGGCGCCTGGCCGACTTCCTCGGCGGGCGGGTCGACGTCACCAGCCGGCTCGGGATCGGCTCGACCTTTTCGCTGACGCTGCCGCGCCAGTATCCATTTCCGCAGTCCGACAGCGCCGACCATACCGAATCATGACCGCGAACCAGACCCTCATCCTCAACGTTGACGACAACGACGGCGCCCGCTACGCCAAGACCCGCATCCTGCAGAGCGCCGGTTTCCGGGTGATGGAAGCGGCCAACGGCACCGATGCCCTGGCGATGGTGCGCGAAGAAGACCCGGCGCTGGTGCTGCTCGACGTCAAGCTGCCCGACATCAACGGCATCGAGGTATGCCGCCGCATCAAGTCCGATCCGGACACCAACTGCGTGCTGGTGCTGCAGACTTCGGCCGCGCTGACCGGCCGCGCCGACAAGATCCGCGGCCTGGAGGGCGGCGCCGACAACTACCTGGCCGCGCCGATCGAGGCCGACGAGCTGGTCGCCAACGTCAACGCGTTGCTGCGCATGCGCCAGACCCAGGACGACCTGCGCGAGAGCGAGGAGCGATTTCGCCAGCTGACCGACAACATCGAGGACGTGTTCTGGATGTTCTCGGCGCCCGACGGCGTGCTGGCCTATGTCAGCCCGGCCTACGCCAAGATCTGGGGCCGCAGCACGGAGTCGCTGCGCCGCAACCACCTGAGCTGGCTCGACGGCGTGCATCCGGACGACCGCGCCCGCCTGCAGGGCCGCTGGGCGGCGCTGGCGACCGAGCCGCATTACGAAGACGAGTTCCGCGTGGTGCTGGCCGACGGCGCCACGCGCTGGGTGCGCGACCGCCTGTTCGCGGTGCGCAACGCGCGCGGCGAGGTCTACCGCGTGGCGCGCGTCACCAGCGACATCAGCGCGCGCAAGGAGATGGAAGCGCTGCTGCGCGCGGCCGACGCCAACAAGAACCAGTTCCTGGCCACGCTGGCCCACGAGCTGCGCAATCCCCTGAGCCCGATCCGCAACGCCGCGGCCCTGCTCGGCGTGACCGGCGCCAACGCGGCCGAGCGCCAGAACCGCGCGCGCGAAGTCATCCTGCGCCAGGTCGACCATCTCGCGCACCTGGTCGACGACCTGCTCGACGTCGCCCGTATCTCGGAAGGCAAGATCGTGCTGCGCCGCGAGGAGGTCAACCTCGGCGCCGTGATCGCCCAGGCGATCGAGACCGCCGGCCCGCTGATCGCCGCGCGCGAACACCACCTCGAGATCAGCCAGCCCGAGCGCCAGGTCTGGGTCGCGGGCGACCCGGTGCGCCTGGCCCAGTCGATGGGCAACCTGCTGCACAACGCCGCCAAGTTCACGCCCAAGGGCGGCCGCATCCGCCTGGCTGTCACGCTCGACGGCGAGACCGTGCGCATCGCCGTGATCGACAACGGCATCGGCATCGCCGAGGACAACCTGCCGCGCATCTTCGGCATGTTCGCCCAGGCCGCCGTGCCGCCCGACCGCGCGCCGGAAGGCCTGGGCATCGGCCTGTCGCTGGTATCGCGCCTGCTCGAGATGCACGGCGGCCAGCTGCACGCCGAAAGCCCCGGCATCGGCATGGGGAGCACTTTCACGGTCGAGCTGCCGGTGCTGCGCGTGACCGGGGCGGAAGAGAGCGCCTCCGCCCCCGAGGAAAGCACGGGCATCGCCGGCGGCCTGCGCGTGCTGCTGGTGGACGACAACATCGACGCCATGGAGATGATGGGCTTCCTGCTGGCCGAGATGGGCCACGAGGCCTGGACCACGCACGACGCCACCCAGATCGTGCCGCTGGCGCTGCAGCACCGGCCACAGGTGATCGTGCTCGACATCGGCCTGCCGGGCGCCGACGGCTACGAGCTGGCGCGCATGCTCAAGGCGCATCCCGAACTGAAGCACATCCGCCTGGTCGCCCACACCGGCTACGGTTCGCCGGAAGACCGCCGCAAGGCCCAGGAAGCCGGCTTCGACGCCCACCTGGTCAAGCCGGCCGAGCTGGAAGACCTGGAGAAGGCGCTGCGCGGCTAAGCGCACCGCAACGACTGTCATGAGTCGCGGGTAGGCGCCGGTACCACACCGCGTGGGCACCTGTGCCCACGCGGTCTTTCGTGTCCCGGCATAACCCGAACGCCACATGAAAAACGCCCGCACGAGGCGGGCGTTCGAACCGGACGAAATCGTCCGTATTGGCTCCTTACTTGTCGGTGACGGTGAACTCGCCGAACTGCTTGAGCTGCTCGCCCACCGCGGCCGGGTCGCCGACCACGACGATCGACTGCTTCTCCGGCGCGAAGTACTTCGCCGAGACCTCGCGCACCTGTTGCGGGGTGACCTTCTGGATCAGCGGGACGTACTGGCCGAGGAATTCCGGCGGCAGGCCGACCAGCCAGTTCTGGGCCAGGGTGGTGGCGACCGAGCGCTGCAGCTGGTTGCCGATCAGGTAGCCGCCGGCGACGTAGCGCTTGTTCATCGACATCTCGTCGGCCGGCACCGGCTCGGAGCCGATGCGCTTGTACTCCTTGAAGTACTCGTCCAGGGCCGCGCCGGTGACTTCGTTGCGCACGTCGGCGCCGCCGACGATGGCGCCGCCCGCGCGGCTCATGCGCGCGCCGGCCGAGGCGCCGTAGGTATAGCCCTTTTCCTCGCGCAAATTGATGTTCACGCGGCTCGAGAAGCCGCCGCCGAGGATGGTGCTGGCCAGGCGCAGCGGCACCTGGTCGGCGGCGCTGGCGGCAATCCCCGGGCCGCCGATGCGGATGGTCGACTGCACGCTGCCGGCGCGCGGCAGCAGGATGCGGGCCGGCTTGGCGCTGGCCGGGACCGGGGCGACGTCGGCCAGGGCCGGACCTTGCGCCTTCCAGTCGCCGAAGGCCGCCTGGGCCAGCTTCATCGCCTCGGCATCGCTGATACGCCCCGTGACGACCAGCAGCGCGCGGTCGGGGCGGAAGCGCTTCGCGTGTTCGGCGCGCAGCAGCTCCTGGCTGACCGAGTTGATCGCTTCCGCGGTCGGGTCGGTGTGGCCGTAGGGGTGATCGCCGTAGACGGCCGCGTTGATGGCGCGCTCGGCGCGGAAGCGCGGCGTGGTCTCGGACACGCGCAGCGCCTGCAGCGCATTGGCCTTGGCCAGTTCGACTTCCTTGGCCGGGAAGGACGGTGCGCGCGTGACTTCCGCCAGCAGCGACATCATCTCGCCGGCGTGCGAGGCCAGGGCGTTGGCCGAAACCACGATGCCGTCGGCCGCCGGGCCCGCGGCCACCGAGCCGCCCATGCCCTGGGCCGCTTCGGCGATCGCGCGCGAATCGCGTTTCGCGCTGCCTTCGTTGAGCATGCCGGCCAGGATGCTGGCGAAGCCCGGGTGGGCCTTGTCGTCGGCGGCATAGCCGGCGCCGCGCATGGCCAGCACGAAGTCGACGCGCGGCAGGCCCTGGCGCGGCACGACCCAGACGGTCATGCCGTTGGCCAGGGTCTTCTTGACGATTTGCGGCGTCGGGATCGGCTTGTCCTTGCCGTAGGCCGGCATCGGCAGCGATTTCGCGGAAGCGGTGGCATCGGCGGCAAAGGCTACAGGGGCGAATGCCATCGCGACGGCGAATGCGAGCATCAGTTTTTTCATCGATGCGCTCCTTATTTTTTATCGCCCGCAGCCGGTGCGGCCGGGGCTGCAGCCACTGCCGCTTTCGCGACGGGCTTGCGGTCAATGACGGTGCGGTTGTTCTTCACCAGGTAGGTGGCGGCGACGCGCTGCAGGTCGGCGGACGTTACGCCCTCGATCCAGCCGGGGATCTTGTTGACGACGTTGGCATCGCCCCACAGGGTCTGCAGCTTGGCCAGGGTGTCGGCGCGATTGATGAAGGACTCGAGCGAGTTGTTCCAGTCGGCCAGCATGCGGGTCTTGACGCGCTTGAGCGTCGCCTCGTCGACGCCGTCGGTGACGACTTTCGCGACTTCCTCGTCGATCGCGGCCAGCACGGCGTCGGCGTTGCTGGTCGGCTTGTAGAGCGCGAACACGGTCAGCAAGGTCGGGCCGTCGTAGGTCCACGGGTCGACCAGGCCGAACAGCGAATCGACGTTCAGCGCGATCTCGCGGCCCTTGACCAGGCCCTGGTACAGGCGCGAGGCGTCGCCGCCGGCCAGCAGTTCGGCCAGCACGGCCATCGGCGCCTGGTCGCGGCTGCCGCGTTCCGGGATCTTCCAGGCCGCCGCGATCGCCGGCACCTGGGCCAGCGCGTCGGTCTGCTCGATGCGCTTCTCGGTGTTGTTCATCGGCTCGGAGAAGTCGCCGCTCTTCGGCGTCGGGCGCGCCGCGATGGAACCGAAGTACTTCTGCGCCAGCGCGAAGCCCTGGGCCGGGGTCACGTCGCCCGAGATCGCCAGCACCGCGTTGTTCGGGCCGTAATAGTCGCGGTGGAAGGCGCGCACGTCGTCCAGGCTGGCGCCTTCGAGGTCCTCGAAGCTGCCGTAGCCGTCGTGGTTGTTTTCCCACTTCTGGAAGGCGTGCTGGCTGATGTCGATCCACATGAAGCCGCCGTAGGGCTGGTTCTTCACGTTCACACGGATCTCTTCCTTGACCACGTCCTGCTGGTTCTTCAGCGTCTTCTCGTTGAAGTCGAGGGTCTTCATGCGGTCCGCTTCCAGCCACAGGATCGGCTCCAGGGCCGACACCGGCGCGGTCTCGATGTAGTTGGTGAAGTCGGGCCGGGTCGAGCCGTTGTTGCGGCCGCCGCCGGCGGTGATGGTTTTATCGAACACGCCCTTCGGCGCGTTCGGCGTGCCCTGGAACATCAGGTGTTCGAACAGGTGCGCGAAGCCGGTGCGGTTGCGCGGCTCGAGGCGCATGCCGACGTGGTAGACGACCGAGACGCCGACGGTGGGCGAGCTGTGGTCTTCGGAGACGACCACGGTCATGCCGTTGTCGAGTTTTTTCACATGGACCGGCAGGTCCCACTTGTCGGACGTCGCCGCGAGGGCGGACATCGACAAGCCGAGCCCGGCCAGCAGGACGGGAAGTTGGCGCATGCGCATTGATGACCTCAATAAATGGCTGGAACAAAAAAGCGGCCGCGCCCTGGGACGCGGAGCAATCCATCTTAACGCAAAGACATGCCAAAAAGTAATTTTTTGCATATGCATGTGGGCGTAAAACAGCGCCCATCCTGCGGCCTGTCGGCGCATTCTGCGGTCTGTCGCATTCCATGCCGAACCGGCGGCAGCGGGCGCTATAGTGCGGTCATTGTCAGTCGTGCCAGATTGCTTGAGTACAAATTTTTACTGGAGCAAGGCGGGGCTTGCTGGTAGTGTTGCGGCTGCATGTCATTGTATTGACGAGGCGGCAACACAAGAAGACACTGGAAACGGATACGGAGTATGTTCATGCACAAGTTTTTCAAGTTCGCCCTCGCGCTGTTCGGCCTGCTGGCACTGGTGCGCCTGGCGGCGGCCGCGCCCGAGACGGCGGACGAAACCCGCGCCATCGACGCCCGCGTGGTGCGCGTCAAGCTCGACGGCCTGGTCGACCTGCGCATCCGCCAGGGCAGCCCGGCGGTGCTGGTGCTGCGCGGCGACCCGCGCTGGTTGGAGAAACTGACCACGATGCAAAGCGGCGACACGCTCCACATCGGCACCGAAGTGCGCGGCGTGCGCCTGCAGCGCTCCAGCGCGCTGCGCGCCGAACTGGTGCTGCCGCAGCTGCGCGAGGTGAGTTCGGAAAGCGTCGGCACGACCGAGATCACGGGCTTCTCCGGCGACGAGCTGGAGCTGTCGCTGGACGGCGCCGGCTCGATGACCGTGAACGCCAATTACCGCCTGATCAGCGCCAGCCTGGGCGGCGTCGGCAGCATGAAGCTGGCCGGCATGCAGAGCGAGGGCATCGAGCTCGACCTGCAGGGCGCCGGCTACGTGACCCTGGCCGGGCGCAGCAAGTGGCTCAAGGCCGAGCTGGCCGGACTGGGCGGGCTCGATGCCCAGCAGTTCACCGCCGAGAGCGTGACGCTGGAGCTGTCGGGCCTGGGCAACGCGACCGTGACGGCGCAGCAGAATGCGAACCTGAACCTGTCGGGCATGGGCTCGGTCACAGTCTACGGCAAGCCGCTCAACCGCAAGGTCAGTGTCGACGGGCTGGGCAAGGTGAGCTGGAAATAATGATGGTGGCGCCAGCGACGCGCCGCAACGGAACAAGGGTGGGCTACGAGCGCCTGACAAAACCTTCAGGGCAAGGCGCGTCGTCGAAGACAGTACGAGCGTACGGCGAGACGATGCAACGCAGCCATGGAGGTTTTGTCAGGCGCTCCAAGAGACCGGTACCACGCACGAGACAATGAAAAAATATACCGTAGCGATCCTGCTTGCGCTCGGCCTGCTCGGCCCGGCGCATGCGGGTTTTCCCGAGGGAGCAAGCGCCTACAACGCGCGCAACTATGCGCTGGCGATGAAGGAGATCGCGCCGCTGGCGCGCGCCGGCAATCCCGACGCCCAGCACCTGCTGGGCTTGATGTACTACATGGGCCGCGGCGTCGCCCGCGACTACAAGCAGGCCTTCGGCTGGCACCTGAAGGCGGCCCAGCAGGGCAAGGCCGACGCCCAATACGTGGTCGGCGCCATGTACTACACCGGCAACGCCGTGCCGCAGGACCAGAAGCACGCCGTCACCTGGTTCCGCAAGGCGGCCGAGCAGGGCCATGGCGAAGCCCAGCACGCGCTCGGGCTGATGTACCGCTACCACGTCGCCGGCGTGCCGGCCGACCCGGTGATCGCCTACATGCTGTACAACCTGGCGGCCGCCAGCGGCCACCAGAATGCCGTCAACCAGCGCGCGGCGATCGCCAGGACCATGACCCAGGAGCAGATCGAGGAGGCCCAGGCCTTGTCGCGGACCTGGAAGGTGGGCACAAGCTTGCCGACGCAATCGAAGACGGGGAGCAACTGAGCGATAGGGGCGGGACATGCGATTCAATATCTACGGCCGCTTCCGCTTGGAGGTACGGCGCGAGCAGGGCCGCTGGATGGCCTACCGGCTCACCTCGGGCACGCGCGTGCCCGAAGACGAACTCGTGATCCCGGCCGAGCTCGCGGAGGACGAACTGGCCATCTACCTCGACGACATCTTCCACGAACTGGCGGGGCCGGGGCAGTCCATCGAGGTGGTGGCTGCCGGCGCCCCTGCCGCGGCCACACCGCCAGCCAGGCCACCGGTGCAGCCGCAGGACTGATACAACCAGTCTCACTTCACCTTTTCCAATTTCAGCGGCGCCGCAGTCGCCGCTCCCAGCGCGCGGAACAGCGTCAGCGGCACGGCATTGCCCATCGCCTGGTAACCCAGGTCGCTCGGGTGCAGGTGGTCGCCGCTGTCGAAGGCCGGCAGGAAGCGGCTCGGATGGGCCGGGTCGCGGGTGGCGAGGTCGAAGTCGATCACGCCGTCGAACTCGTCGGTCGAGCGGATCCAGCTGTTCACTGCCTGGCGCACGACTTCCTTCTCGGGCGAGTAGTAGCCCGCGCCTTCGAAGGGCGTGAGCGTGGCGCCGAACACGGCGATGCCTTTCGCGTGGGCGCGCGCGATCACCTGGCGGTAGCCGGCGATCAGGTCCTCGGCCGTCACCGGGTTGGCCGGCGAGCTGTTGCCGATGTCGTTGATCCCGATGAGCAGGGTCATGTACGTGACGCCGGCGGTCGCGAGCACGTCGCGGTCGAAACGCTCCAGGATGCTGCGCCCGGCCAGCGGGTTCGTCGCGTCGGCCAGCAGGCGGTTGCCGCTGATGCCGCGGTTGACCACGCCCAGGCGGCCGTTCAGGCCCAGCACCGGATCGCGCACGGTCTGCAGGCGCCGCGCCAGCCAGTCGGGCCAGCGGTTGTTGGTGTCGACCGTGCTGCGGGTGCCGTCGGTGATCGAGTCCCCCAGGGTGACGATGGCCGGGCCGGCGCTGTCGACGTCGACCTCGGTCAGGAAGGGCCAGGCCGTGATGGTGCGCTGCACCGGCAGGGTGGCGGCGGCCGTGAAGTCGCCCGGCAGCGAGACGTAGTTGGTCTGCAGGCCGGTGTTGTGGATCGTGGCCGCTTCCACCGTGCCCGGCAGGTAGAGGCTGACGGCGAGGTCGCCCAGCGCCGGCACGTTCAGCTCGACCGGGTCGGACAGCACCGGCGCGCCGGGCGGGATCACGATCGCGGTGCGGCCGCTGAAGGTGAGCACGCGGTCGGTGCCGGGCGCGATGTCGGAGCCCGAGGCGCGCACGCCGATGCGGGCGGCGCCGATCCGCAGCGGGGTGCTGCCGAACTCGTTCGAGACGCGGATGCGCACGCGGTTGCCGCCGATGCTGGTGCGGACGATCAGGCGCAGGGTCTGGTCGGTGAAGACCTGGGCGGTGCCGGCTGCCGGCGGGCCGGCCGGGCCGGTGCCCCAGGTGCCGGTCCAGCGCTCGGTGGTCCAGTCCTGGGCGCCGGCCGGCGGGCCGGGCAGTGCCAGGGCGGTGGCGAGCAGCGCGCCGGCCAGCAGCATGCCGCGGCGCGGGCGATCGACGGGGAGTGCGTCGGAAAAGGTGGCCGCGGCACGTCGCAGCCAATCGGACAGGGAGGACGGAATCAGTTGCATGATCGTTCCTTTGCTTATTGGTGGAAACGGCTTGAATGCTTCAGCACGCGTCTTCCAATCTATGCGGCGCGCATGGGGGCGGCAAGGTGGCTACGGATGAGTTCGTTGTGCTAGCTCTAAAGTTCCCCAAAAAGCTCATGCATTAAAGAATTTGTTTGCGTTTGAGCACAAAAAACGGAGATACATTCGCCGCTGAGCAACAGATGAGGATGGGAACGCCGAATGCGGGCTTGCCGTACAATTGTCCTTTTCTCAAGAGGAGGCGGAAATGCGCGCAATCGAAATTACGCAACCGGGCAAGCCGGAGGTGCTGCGGCCGTGCGAGCGGCCGCTGCCGGAACTGAAGGCGGGCGAGGTGCTGATCCGCGTGCACGCGGCCGGCATCAACCGGCCCGACGTGCTGCAGCGCATGGGCCACTATCCGGTGCCGCCGGGGGCCTCCGACCTGCCGGGGCTGGAAGTGGCGGGCGAGATCGTCGACGGTGAGCTCGGCGACAGCGGCTTCAAGAAAGGCGACATGGTCTGCGCCCTGGTGCAGGGCGGCGGCTATGCCGAATACTGCGCGGCGCCGCTGGCGCAGTGCCTGCCGGTGCCGGCAGGCTTGAGCGCCGTCGAGGCGGCCTCGCTGCCGGAAACCTTCTTCACGGTCTGGACCAACGTGTTCGACCGCGCCGGTTTGTCGGACGGCGAAACCCTGCTGGTGCAGGGCGGCACCTCGGGCATCGGCGTCACCGCGATCCAGCTGGCCACGGCCCGCGGGCACCGGGTGTTCGCCACGGCAGGCAACGACGAGAAATGCCGGGCCTGCGAGGAACTCGGCGCCGAGCGCGGGATCAATTACCGGACCGAGGATTTCGTGGCGGTGGTAAAAGAGCTGACGGCCGGGAAGGGCGTCGACGTCGTCCTCGACATGGTCGCCGGCGACTACGTGGCGCGCGAGATCGACTGCCTGGCCGACGACGGCCGCATCGCCCTGATCGCGCTGCTCGGCGGCGCCAAGGCGAACGTCGACCTGGGGCAGGTGCTGCGCCGGCGCCTGAGCATCAGCGGCTCGACCCTGCGCCCGCGCCCGGTGGCCTTCAAGGGCGCGATCGCGCAGAAGCTGCGCGAGCAGGTGTGGCCGCTGTTTGCGCAGGGGAAGATCAAGCCGGTGATCTACAAGACCTTCCCGCTCGAGCAGGCGGCCGAGGCGCATGCGCTGATGGAGTCGAGCACGCACGTGGGGAAGATCGTGTTGCAGGTGGTTTGACCGCGGTGTCGTTTGGCGCTGCGGATGAGCAAATGCAGGTTGGACGCGTGGACGGGAAACCCGTCCACCCTACGGCCCTCCGAATCGAGCCGGCGTTCCGCGAGCCAGCGTAGGGTGGACGGCTATGCCGTCCACGCGTTCGACGAACAGCGCCGCAATCGCGCACCGGTCTTCGTCACTGAACCATACCGGTTTCATTGACGGCCTTTTAACACACCCGCTCAGCCATTGTTTGACCGCCCCCTGAACGGGGGCTAGAATAGCGGGTTATTTGACTGTGGGGTTTTATGCGTCCCAAACTCGTCGTAGGTAACTGGAAGATGAACGGCAGCCGCGCGGCCAACGCGTCGCTGCTCGCTGGAATTGTCGCCGGACTGGACAACGCAAACGCCACGTGCGCCGTGTGCGTGCCGGCTCCTTATCTGCAGCAATGCGCGGACACCCTGGCGGGCGGCAGGCTGGCCTGGGGCGCGCAGGACGTATCGGTCCACGCCAGCGGCGCCTACACGGGCGAAGTGGCGGCCTCGATGCTGCTTGACTTCGGCTGCAGCTACGTGATCGTCGGCCACTCGGAGCGGCGCGCCTACCATGGCGAGACCGACCAGGTCGTGGCGCAGAAAACCCTGGCCGCGCTGAACGCGGGCCTGACGCCGATCGTCTGCGTGGGTGAAACCCTCGAGCAGCGCGAAGCGGGTCAAACAAATGTTGTAGTTGGTCGACAATTGTCGGCCGTGCTGGAGCTGCTTGACGTCGACGCCGCCGCGCGTATCGTGGTCGCCTACGAGCCGGTATGGGCGATCGGCACCGGCAAGACCGCCACCCCGGCGATGGCGCAGGAAGTGCATGCCCAGCTGCGCAGCCAGCTGCGCGAGCGCAGCGCCGCGGCCGGCGAGCGCGTCGCCATCCTGTACGGCGGCAGCATGAAGCCGGACAACGCGGCCGAGCTGATGGCCCAGGGCGACATCGACGGCGGCCTGATCGGCGGCGCCGCACTGAAGGCGGCCGACTTCCTGGCGATCATCGGCGCCGCGGCCTAAAAGAATTTGCAACGTAGTTAAACTTGGAATGGAACTGTAATGAACGTGTTGTTCAATCTTGTTATTGTCGTGCAGGTCATCTCGGCCCTGGCCATCATCGGCCTGGTACTGCTGCAGCACGGTAAGGGCGCCGACATGGGCGCCGCTTTCGGCTCGGGTGCGTCGGGCAGCCTGTTCGGCGCCAGCGGTTCGTCGAACTTCCTGTCGAAGTCGACGGCCGTGGCCGCTGCGATCTTCTTCGCGTCGACCCTGGCCCTGGCCTACATGGGCAACACCCGCACCGTCGCCACCAGCGGCGGCGTGATGGAGCGCATGAACAACAACGCCGGCTCGGCCGTGCCGAACGCCACCACCCCGGCCGCACCGGTGAACGACGTTCCTGGCGCACCGGCTGGCGTGCCGGCCGCCCCGGCGGCTCCTGCAACGGCGCCGGCCGCCGACGTGCCGGCCGCTCCGGCCGCCGACGTCCCGGCAGCTCCGGCTCCGGCAGGCCAGAAGTAATCGTAGTATGCTTATGCGCGCGCCGGCTGGTGCGCGCGACGCGGTTGGCCAGGGTTGGCCGCGGGGCAGGGCCGGCAGCGGCTCCTGCCCATGAAGTGAAGGCCCTTGCGGCCTTGCAGTACCCCCGGCGGCGCCGAAAATTGCGGTCCAACGGGATTCTCGAACTGGCAATTTGTGTTTGGCTTCATGCAATGCAAAAAAGTTTGAGAAAAACCGGTTTTTTCCTTGCGCCACCTCAATTTGTGCATTGAAAGAAGGTGTTAAGGCAGGGTATAATACTGGTCTCCAGCCGACGTGGTGAAATTGGTAGACACGCTATCTTGAGGGGGTAGTGGCGCAAGCTGTGCGAGTTCGAGTCTCGCCGTCGGCACCAAGATACAAAAAAGCCAGCAAGGGCGATGAGCAACCGCTCTCCAGCCTGCGCTGGCTTTTTTACGAGGATCAGTCGTACGGTCCTGGTAGCAGGGCGAAGTATCGATGTGGGTACTTTACGGCCAGGATTGCGCGATACGGCGCTGCAGGCAATGCAGTGGTTTCATTAACCGATCGTTCAAATAGGCTTCATCGTGAACCTCGAAAATTACTTCCCCGTCCTTCTCTTCATCCTGATCGGCGTCGGTGTCGGCGTCGCACCCCAGGTGCTCGGCTACCTCCTCGGTCCGAACCGTCCCGACGCTGCCAAGCTCTCTCCTTACGAATGCGGCTTCGAAGCCTTCGAAGATGCCCGCATGAAGTTCGACGTTCGCTACTACCTGGTGGCGATCCTGTTTATTTTGTTTGATCTGGAAACGGCATTCTTCTTCCCATGGGGCGTCTCGATGCGCGAACTGGGCTGGACCGGGTTCATCACGATGATGGTGTTCATCGCCGAATTCGTCGTCGGTTTCTGGTACATCTGGAAGAAAGGTGCCCTTGATTGGGAATAAGCCATGGCTATTGAAGGCGTATTAAACGAAGGTTTCATTACCACCACAGCCGATAAGCTGATCAACTGGGCGCGCACGGGATCGATGTTCCCGATGACGTTTGGCCTGGCCTGCTGCGCGGTCGAGATGATGCATGTGGGCGCGGCCCGCTATGACCTCGACCGTTTCGGTATTGTGTTCCGCCCCTCGCCGCGTCAGTCCGACGTGATGATCGTCGCCGGCACGCTGTGCAACAAGATGGCGCCGGCGCTGCGCAAGGTGTACGACCAGATGGCCGAGCCGCGCTGGGTGATCTCGATGGGTTCCTGCGCCAACGGCGGCGGCTACTACCACTACTCGTACTCGGTGGTGCGCGGCTGCGACCGTATCGTGCCGGTCGACGTCTATGTCCCGGGTTGCCCGCCGACGGCTGAAGCCCTGCTGTACGGCATCATGCAGCTGCAGAACAAGATCAAGCGCACCAACACGATCGCGCGTTAACACTGCCGGATTCACCATGACGACAAAACTCGAAGTCCTCCAACTCGCCCTCGAAAAAGCACTGGGCGAGGGCGCCGCCATTTCGACGGCGCTCGGCGAAGTGACCGTGGTGGTCAAGGCCGCCGATTACCTGCGCTCGATGCAGATCCTGCGCGACGACCCGTCGCTGAAGTTCGAAGAACTGATCGACCTGTGCGGCGTCGACTATTCCCAGTACGGCGAAGGCACCTGGGACGGCCTGCGTTTCGCGGTCGTTTCGCACCTGCTGTCGATCGAACACAACTGGCGCGTGCGCGTGCGCGTGTTCTGCCCGGACGATGAGATGCCCCTGGTCGAATCGGTAACAGGCATCTGGCGCGGCGCCAACTGGTACGAGCGCGAAGCCTTCGACCTGTACGGCATCCTGTTCGACGGTCACGGCGACCTGCGCCGCATCCTGACCGACTATGGCTTCATCGGCCACCCGTTCCGCAAGGACTTCCCGATCTCGGGCTACGTCGAAATGCGCTACGACCCCGAACAGAAGCGCGTGATCTACCAACCCGTGACGATCGAGCCGCGTGAAAACATTCCGCGCGTGATCCGCGAAGAAACCTACGGGATGAAATAATGGCTGAGCTTAAGAATTACACCCTGAACTTTGGTCCGCAGCACCCGGCAGCGCACGGCGTGCTGCGTCTCGTGCTGGAACTGGACGGCGAAGTGATCCAGCGCGCCGACCCGCACATCGGCCTGCTGCACCGCGGCACCGAGAAGCTGGCGGAAACCCGCACCTACCTGCAGTCGGTTCCCTACATGGACCGCCTCGACTACGTGTCGATGATGTGCAACGAGCACGGCTACGTGCTGGCCATCGAGAAGCTGCTCGGCATCGAGGCGCCGATCCGCGCCCAGTACATCCGCGTCATGTTCGACGAGATCACGCGCCTCCTGAACCACCTGATGTGGCTCGGCGCGCACGCGCTCGACATCGGCGCCATGGGCCCCTTCCTGTACGCCTTCCGCGACCGCGAAGACCTGTTCGACGTCTACGAGGCGGTCTCGGGCGCGCGCATGCACGCGGCCTACTACCGTCCGGGCGGCGTCTACCGCGACCTGCCGGACACCATGCCGCAGCACAAGGAATCGATCATCCGCTCGAAGCAGGCGATCGCCAAGCTGAACGAAGACCGCCAGGGTTCGGTGCTCGACTTCATCGAGGCATTCACGGAGCGCTTCGACGGCTACGTCGACGAGTACGAAACCCTGCTGACCGACAACCGCATCTGGAAGCAGCGTACGGTCGGCATCGGCGTGGTCACGCCGGAAGCGGCGAAGGCCATGGGCTTTACCGGCGCCATGCTGCGCGGCTCGGGCATCGCCTGGGACCTGCGCAAGACCCAGCCCTACGCCGTCTACGACAAGCTCGACTTCGACATCCCGGTCGGCACCAACGGCGACTCCTACGACCGCTACCTGGTCCGCGTGGAAGAGATGCGCCAGTCGAACCGCATCATCAAGCAGTGCATCGCCTGGCTGCGCGTGAACCAGGGTCCGGTCATGGTCGACAACTACAAGGTCGTCCCGCCAAAGCGCGAAGACATGAAGTCGAACATGGAATCGCTGATCCACCACTTCAAGCTGTTCACCGAAGGCTTCCACGTGCCGGAAGGCGAAGCCTACGCCGCGGTCGAGCACCCGAAGGGCGAATTCGGCATCTACATCGTGTCCGACGGCGCCAACAAGCCGTACCGCCTGAAGATCCGCACGCCCGACTATGCCCACCTGCAGAGCCTGGACGAGATGGCCCGCGGCCACATGATCGCCGACGCCGTCACGATCATCGGTACGCAAGACATCGTTTTCGGCTCCATTGACCGATAAGTCCGAAAGGCAGAAAAGATTATGTTGTTATCTGAGCAGTGCTATAAAAAAATCGACCGCGAGCTGGCCAAGTACCCGGCCGACCAGCGCCAGAGCGCCGTGATGGCCTCGCTGGCCCACGCCCAGGTCGAACTGGGCTGGCTGTCGCCCGAAACCATGCAGGAAATCGCCGACTACATCGGCATGCCGGCCATCGCCGTGCAGGAAGTGGCGACCTTCTACAACATGTACAACACCCGTCCGGTGGGCAAGCACAAGATCACCGTGTGCACCAACCTGCCGTGCGCGCTGTCCGGCGGCGAGCGCGCCGCCAAGCACCTGAAAGACAAGCTCGGCGTCGAATTCCGCGGCACCACCGAAGACGGCCAATTCACCGTCCTCGAAGGCGAGTGCATGGGCGCGTGCGGCGACGCACCGGTCATGCTGGTGAATAACCACCGCATGTGCTCGTTCATGAGCAACGACAAGATCGACGCCCTCGTTGAGGAACTGAAGAAATGACCAGCCTGCACGACCGTCACATCAATCCGCTGATCCTGAAGGACCTGAACGGCGAGAACTGGCACCTGGAAGACTACGTCAAGCGCGGCGGCTACTCGGCCCTGCGTCGTATTCTGGAAGGCAAGATTGCGCCGGAACAGATCATCGCCGACCTGAAGACCTCGGGCCTGCGCGGCCGCGGCGGCGCCGGTTTCCCGACCGGCCTGAAGTGGAGCTTCATGCCGCGCCAGTACCCGGGCCAGAAATACCTCGTCTGCAACACCGACGAAGGCGAGCCGGGCACGTTCAAGGACCGCGACATCATCCGCTACAACCCGCACGCGCTGATCGAAGGCATGGCCATCGGCGCCTACGCGATGGGCATCACCGTGGGCTACAACTACATCCACGGCGAGATCTTCCAGGAATACCTGCGCTTCGAAGAGGCGCTGGAAGAGGCGCGCGCCGCCGGCTTCCTGGGCGATAACATCATGGGTTCGGAGTTCAGCTTCCAGCTGCACGCCCACCACGGCTACGGCGCCTACATCTGCGGCGAAGAAACCGCGCTGCTGGAGTCGCTGGAGGGCAAGAAGGGCCAGCCGCGCTTCAAGCCGCCGTTCCCGGCCTCGTTCGGCCTGTACGGCAAGCCGACCACGATCAACAACACCGAGACCTTCGCGGCCGTCCCGTTCATCCTGAACATCGGCGCCGAGAACTACATGGGCCTGGGCAAGCCGAACAACGGCGGCACCAAGATCTTCTCGATCTCGGGCGACGTCGAGCGTCCGGGCAACTACGAGGTCCCGCTGGGCACCCCGTTCGCCAAGCTGATGGAGCTGGCCGGCGGCATGCGCGGCGGCAAGAAGATCAAGGCCGTGATCCCGGGCGGTTCGTCCGCGCCGGTGGTCCGCGGCGACGTCATGATGGACACCGACCTGGACTACGACTCGATCGCGAAAGCCGGTTCGATGCTCGGTTCGGGCGCCGTCATCGTCATGGACGAGACGCGCTGCATGGTCAAGTCGCTGCTGCGCCTGTCCTACTTCTACTACGAAGAATCCTGCGGCCAGTGCACGCCGTGCCGCGAAGGCACCGGCTGGATGTACCGCATGGTGCACCGTATCGAACACGGCCAGGGCCGTCCGGAAGACATGGACCTCTTGAACTCGGTCGCCGACAACATCCAGGGCCGCACCATCTGCGCGCTGGGCGATGCTGCCGCGATGCCGGTTCGCGCCATGATCAAGAACTTCCGCGAGGAATTCGAATATCACATCGAGCACAAGCACTGCCTCGTGCCCACTTACCTTTAAGCCAGGTCAGGTAACGACAAATGGTTGAAATTGAATTAGACGGCAAGAAAGTCGAAGTCGCACCAGGTTCCATGGTGATGGACGCCGCAAACAAACTCGGGACCTATATCCCGCACTTCTGCTATCACAAGAAACTGTCGATCGCAGCGAACTGCCGCATGTGCCTGGTCGAGGTCGAGAAGGCCCCGAAACCGCTGCCGGCCTGCGCCACCCCGGTTTCGCCGGGCATGATCGTGCGCACCCACAGCGACAAGGCCGTGCACGCGCAGAAGTCGGTCATGGAGTTCCTCTTGATTAACCACCCGCTCGACTGCCCGATCTGCGACCAGGGCGGCGAATGCCAGCTGCAGGACCTGGCCGTCGGTTACGGCAAGGGCAACTCGCGCTACCAGGAAGAAAAGCGCGTGGTGACCCCGAAGGAAGCCGGCCCGCTGATCTCGATGGAAGAGATGAGCCGCTGCATCCAGTGCACCCGTTGCGTACGCTTCGGCCAGGAAGTGGCCGGCGTCATGGAATTCGGCATGCTGGGCCGCGGCGAGCACTCGGAAATCACCACGTTCGTGGGCAAGACCGTCGACTCGGAAGTGTCGGGCAACATGATCGACCTGTGCCCGGTCGGCGCGCTGACCAGCAAGCCGTTCCGCTACTCGGCGCGTCCGTGGGAACTGCAGCGCCGCCGCTCGGTCTCGCCGCACGACTCGCTGGGCACCAACCTGATCGTCCAGGTCAAGGGCGGCAAGGTCATGCGCGTGCTGCCGCTGGAAAACGAAGCCATCAACGAATGCTGGCTGTCGGACAAGGACCGCTTCTCGTACGAAGCCCTCGACAACGCCGACCGCCTGATCAACCCGATGATCAAGCAGGGCGGCGAGTGGATCGAGACCGATTGGCAGACCGCGCTGGAATACGTGGCCCACGGCCTGCGTAACATCCGTCACGAGCACGGCGCGGACAGCATCGCCGCCGTCGGCACCGCCCACTCGACCGTCGAGGAACTGTACCTGCTGCAAAAGGCCATGCGCGGCTTCGGCGTCGAGAACGTCGACTTCCGCCTGCGCCAGGCCGACTTCGCCCTGGACGGCGCCGTCACCCCGTGGCTGGGCATGCCGATCGCCGAGCTGTCGAACCTGAAGCGCGCCTTCGTCATCGGTTCCTTCCTGCGCAAGGACCACCCGCTGGTCGCCACCCGCCTGCGTACCGCGGTGAAGGCCGGCGCCAAGCTGTCGATCTTGCACGCGACCGACGAGGACAACCTGATCCCGACCGCGAACAAGATGATCGCCGCGCCGGGCGACTGGCTGGCCGCGCTGTCGGAAATCGTCTCGGCCGTCGCCGCCGCCAAGGAAACCGCGGCCCCGGCCGGCTTCGAGAACGTCCAGGCCGGCGACGCCGCGAAAGCCATCGCCGCTTCGCTGGTCGCGGTCGGCGCCGAGCTGCCGGGCGCGATCCTGCTGGGTAACTCGGTCACCCACCATCCGGACGCATCGAAGATCCACGCTGCCGCCCAATGGATCGCCAACGCCACCGGCGCCAGGTTCGGCTACTTCGTCGAAGCGGCCAACACCGTCGGCGGCTACCTGGTGAACGCCGTCTCGGCCAAGGCTGCCGACCTGTTCAGCGTACCGAAGAAAGCTTATGTGCTGCTTAACGCCGAGCCGGAACTGGACGCCGCCAACCCGCAGCAAGCCCGCGCCGCCCTGAACGGCGCCGAGATGGTCGTCGCCATGTCGCCGTTCAAGCACGGCCTGGACTACGCCGACGTGCTGCTGCCGATCTCGCCGTTCAGCGAGACCGCCGGCACCTTCGTCAACTGCGAAGGCCGCGCACAGAGCTTCAACGGCACCGTGCGTCCGCTGGGCGAGACCCGTCCGGCCTGGAAGGTGCTGCGCGTGCTGGGCAACCTGCTGGGCGTGTCGGGCTTCGACTACGAGAACTCGGAATCGATCCGCGACGAAGCGCTGGGCAAGGGCGTGTTCGACCACGCCGCCAAGCTGAACAACGTGGCCAAGCTGGCGCCGAGCGCCGCCACGCGTTCGGAAGAGGCCGGTTCGCTGCAGCGCATCGCCGACGTGCCGATCTACTTCGCCGACGCCATCGCGCGCCGCTCCGAGCCGCTGCTGCGCACGGCCGACGCCAACGCGCCGCTGGTGCGCCTGCCGGCGGCACTGGCCGAGAAGCTGGGCGTGAAGGCCGGCGACGCGGTCAAGGTCACCCAGGGCATTGGGTCGGCCGTGCTGGTCGCCGACGTCGATGCACGCCTGCCGGCGAACGTCGTGCGCGTGGCCGCCGCTCATCCGGCAACCGCGACGCTGGGCGCAATGTTCGGCACCATCAACATTGAAAAAGCAGGGGAGGGCAAGTAATGGCAACGCCCGGTTTTATCGATAACATCTATGCCAGCGGCGACGCGCTGCTGGGACCGACCGCATGGACCCTGGTCTGGACCGTGGTCAAGATCCTGTGCGTGCTGCTGCCGCTGATGGGCCTGGTCGCCTACGCCACCCTGTGGGAACGCAAGCTGATCGGCTGGATCCACATCCGCCTCGGCCCGAACCGCGTCGGTCCGGGCGGCCTGCTGCAGCCGATCGCCGACGCGGTCAAGCTGCTGGTCAAGGAGATCGTGATCCCGACCCGCGCCACCACCAAGCTGTTCATCCTGGGCCCGATCATGACCATCATGCCGGCCCTGGCCGCCTGGTCGGTCGTGCCTTTCGGTCCGGAAGCGGCGCTGGCCAACGTCAACGCCGGCGTCCTGCTGCTGCTGGCGATCACCTCGATCGAGGTGTACGGCATCATCATCGCCGGCTGGGCCTCGAACTCGAAGTACGCCTTCATGGGCGCCATGCGCGCCTCGGCACAGATGATTTCCTATGAAATCCCGATGGGCTTCGTGCTGGTCGTGGTGCTGATGGTCTCGGGTTCGCTGAACTTCTCGGACATCGTGCTGGGCCAGGACCGCGGCATGTTCGCCGACATGGGCCTGAACTTCCTGTCGTGGAACTGGCTGCCGCTGCTGCCGCTGTTCTTCATCTACTTCATCTCGGGCCTGGCGGAGTGCAACCGTCACCCGTTCGACGTGGTGGAAGGCGAGTCGGAGATCGTCGCCGGCCACATGGTGGAATACTCGGGCATGTCCTACGCCATGTTCATGCTGGCCGAATACGCCAACATGATCCTGATCGGCACCCTGGCATCGATCATGTTCCTGGGCGGCTGGTACGCACCGTTCGCCTTCCTGGAATTCGGCGGCGCCTTCGGCGGCTTCTTCTGGCTGTTCGTGAAGATGTTCCTGATGGTCTCGGCGATGGTCTGGGTCCGCGGCACCTTCCCGCGCTACCGCTATGACCAGATCATGCGCCTGGGCTGGAAAGTGTTCATCCCGGTGACCCTGGTCTGGCTGGTGCTGGTTGCGACCATCATGCAGACGTCCTGGAATATTTGGAAGTAAGGAAGCGCATTCAAATGAACCGTATTAAAGAAATCTTCGGCAGCCTGATGCTGACCGAGCTGTTCAAGGGTCTGGCGCTGACCGGCAAATATGCCCTGTCGCGCAAGATCACCGTGCAGTACCCGGAAGAGAAGACGCCGATGTCGAACCGCTTCCGCGGCCTGCACGCGCTGCGCCGCTACCCGAACGGGGAAGAGCGCTGCATCGCCTGCAAGCTGTGCGAAGCGGTGTGCCCGGCCATGGCGATCACGATCGAGTCGGCGCAGCGCGAGGACGGCACCCGCCGAACCACGCGCTACGACATCGACCTGACCAAGTGCATCTTCTGCGGCTTCTGCGAAGAGTCCTGCCCGGTCGACTCGATCGTGGAAACCCACGTGCTGGAATACCACGGCGAGAAGCGCGGCGATCTCTATTACACCAAAGAGATGCTGCTGGCCGTGGGCGACCGCTACGAGGCCGACATCGCCGCCGCCCGCGCGGCCGACGCCAAGTACCGATAACAAGAAGAGGCCCGGTTAGTCATGGAATTTACAACTGTTTTGTTCTACGTGTTCGCGGCCATCATGGTGCTGTCCGCGCTGCGCGTCATCACCGCCAAGAACCCCGTGCACGCGGCGCTGTTCCTGGTGCTCGCGTTCTTCAACGCGGCCGGTATCTGGATGCTGCTGAAGGCCGAGTTCCTGGCCATCGTGCTGGTCCTGGTCTACGTCGGCGCCGTCATGGTGCTGTTCCTGTTCGTCGTCATGATGCTCGACATTAACATCGACCGCATGCGCGAAGGCTTCCTCGGCTACCTGCCGATGGCCCTGATCATCGGCGCCGTCATCGTGCTGGAAATGGCCGCCGTGCTGTGGAACGGCTACAGCGGCTTCGCCCAGAGCCCCGAGGCGGCCGCCATGAACATCGGCGGCACCCGCGAGCTGGGCCGCCTGATCTACACCCGCTACATCTACGGCTTCGAGATCGCGGCCGTGATCCTGCTGGTGGCGATCATCGCCGCCGTGGCGCTGACCCTGCGCAAGCGCAAGGACAGCAAGGCCATCGACCCGGGCGCCGCCGTCCGCGTCAAGCGCAACGACCGCCTGCGCGTCGTCAAGATGGATGCCGTGAACCAGCGCGCCATCGACGAAGCCGCCGTGGCCGCCGCCGCTGCCGCCGCAGCGCAGAACAAGGAGCAGAACTCGTGACTTTATCGCTTGCACACTACCTGGTCCTGGGCGCGATCCTTTTCGCGATCTCGATCATCGGTATTTTCCTGAACCGGAAGAACATCATCATCCTGCTGATGGCCATCGAACTGATGCTGCTGGCAGTGAACCTGAACTTCATCGCCTTCTCGCATTACCTGGGGGATGCGGCGGGGCAGATCTTCGTGTTCTTCATCCTGACCGTCGCGGCCGCCGAATCGGCGATCGGCCTGGCGATCCTGGTGGTCCTGTTCCGTAACCTGGACACGATCAATGTGGAAGACCTCGACAGCCTCAAGGGCTGATGGGTTCGGATAAACAATAACGATTAAGGTTCAACATGGCGGGGCAACTCTCTTCCTCAATGTTACTGGCGGTGCCCTTGGCGCCGCTCGCAGGCTCGGCGATTGCCGGCCTGCTCGGCACCAAGTTCCTTGGTAACGTGGTCGGCCGCAAGGTCTCCCACACCGCAACCATCCTGGGCGTGGCTGTAGCGCTGGTCATCTCGGTGATGACCCTGATGGCCGTCCTCGACGGCGCCAGCTTCAACCAGGACATCTACACCTGGATGACCGTCGGCTCGGTGAAACTGGCCGTCGGCTTCCAGATCGACGCGCTGTCGGCAATGATGATGTGCGTGGTGACCTCGGTGTCGCTGATGGTCCACATCTACACGATCGGCTACATGGCCGAGGACGAAGGCTACAACCGCTTCTTCTCGTACATCTCGCTGTTCACCTTCGCGATGCTGATGCTGGTCATGTCCAACAACTTCCTCCAGCTGTTCTTCGGCTGGGAAGCGGTAGGCCTGGTCTCGTACCTCCTGATCGGCTTCTGGTACACCCGTCCGACCGCGATCTTCGCCAACATGAAGGCCTTCCTGGTCAACCGCGTCGGCGACTTCGGCTTCATCCTCGGCATCGGCCTGCTGCTGGCCGCGTCGGGCTCGATGCAGTACACCGACGTCTTCGCGCAAGCGGACAAGCTGGCCGGCATGACCGTGCCGGGCATCGGCTGGCCGCTCCTGACCGCCGCCTGCATCTGCCTGTTCATCGGCGCGATGGGCAAGTCGGCGCAGTTCCCGCTGCACGTCTGGCTGCCTGACTCGATGGAAGGCCCGACCCCGATCTCGGCACTGATCCACGCCGCGACCATGGTTACCGCCGGCATCTTCATGGTGTCGCGCATGTCGCCGCTGTTCGAGCTGTCGGACGGCGCGCTGTCGTTCATCATCGTGATCGGTTCGATCACCGCGCTGTTCATGGGCTTCCTGGGCATCATCCAGAACGACATCAAGCGCGTCGTCGCTTACTCGACCCTGTCGCAGCTGGGCTACATGACCGTCGCCCTGGGCGCGTCGGCCTACTCGGTGGCCGTGTTCCACCTGATGACCCACGCCTTCTTCAAGGCGCTGCTGTTCCTCGGCGCCGGTTCGGTCATCATCGGCATGCACCACGACCAGGACATGCGCAACATGGGCGGCCTGCGCAAGTACATGCCGATCACCTGGATCACCTCGCTGCTGGGTTCGCTGGCCCTGATCGGTACCCCGTTCTTCTCGGGCTTCTACTCGAAGGACTCGATCATCGAGGCCGTGCACGCGACCAACATCCCGGGCGCAGGCTTCGCGAACTTCGCGGTGCTGGCCGGCGTGTTCATCACCGCCTTCTACTCGTTCCGCATGTACTTCCTGGTGTTCCATGGCGAATCGCGCTGGAACAAGCCGCAGCCGCATAGCCACGGCCACGACTCGGATGCGCACAACGAGGAAGACGCGCACGACGACCACGGCCACCACCATGGCCTGCAGCCGGGCGACAAGCCGCACGAGTCGCCATGGGTCGTGACCCTGCCGCTGGTCCTGCTGGCGATCCCGTCGGTCATCATCGGCTACCTGGCGATCGGTCCGATGCTGCACGGCGACTTCTTCAAGGACGTGATCTTCGTCGGCGAGAACCACACCGCGATGGAAACCCTGCGCGAAGAGTTCCACGGCGCCGCCGCGATGGCGATCCA
>NZ_DAMCPG010000001.1:190242-407358 GCF_032106685.1 Massilia sp. | reverse complement strand
AATACCGGCCTGTCACGCCGGGGGTCGCGGGTTCGAGCCCCGTCCGCTCCGCCAGCATGAAAGAGAAGGGTCCGATAAATCGGGCCTTTTTTCTTGTCTTAGTAGTGGTCTTCGCAAGACCGAAAAAACTGGAGCGGTAGTTCAGTTGGTTAGAATACCGGCCTGTCACGCCGGGGGTCGCGGGTTCGAGCCCCGTCCGCTCCGCCAGCTTCAAGAAAGAAGGGTCCGATTCGTCGGACCCTTCTTTCGTTTACGCGTCGTAGGGTTGGACAGCTTCGCTGCCCACGCGGTGATCGATAGCGCCAAGATCGTCGCGCCCGCGCTGGTACCGCCAACAATCACCGCGTGGGCAAAACATCCGGGCTGCTGGCCCGGATGGTTTGCCCACCCTAAGCCGCGCGCCTGACCGCCCCACCCTCTTCGATCCGGTTACGTCCATTGCGCTTGGCCGCATACAGCCCGCGGTCGGCGCGCGCCAGCGCCGCCGGCAGGTCTTCGTTGGATTCGATCACGACAAGGCCGATACTGACCGTCATCGTGTAGTGGTTGCCGCAGGTGAGCAGGCGGATCTCCATCGTCGCCTGGCGCAGGCGCTCGGCGGCCTGCATGGCGCCGGCCAGGTCGGTGCCGGGCAGCGCCAGCGCGAACTCCTCGCCGCCCATGCGTCCCAGGATATCGTGTTCGCGCAGGATGCCGTCCGTGGTGCGGGCGAACAGCAGCAGCGCCTCGTCGCCGGTGGCGTGGCCGAAACGGTCGTTGAGCTGCTTGAAGTGGTCGATGTCGAGCATCAGGAGCGCGATCGGCTGGCGCTGGCGCAGCGCCAGCATGCGCGCCGCGTCGGCGCGGGCGAGGAATTCGCGCCGGTTCAGGAGGCCCGTCAGGTCGTCGGTGCTGGCCAGGCGCTTCATGGCGGCGTCGTTGCGCTGCTTGCACATCAGCAGGAAGCCGAAGCCGTTCACGATCATTAGCGCGTAGCCGGAGATGTAGGCAGTGAACTGGGTGGCCCCGAGTTCGAACAGGTCGAGCTGGCCCCGCTCGACGGCGCCTGCCGCCCAGACGACGATCGCCAGCCCGAATACCGCATCGTTGACGCCGATGATACGCTGCAGCAGTGACGGATTCTTCAGCGCCGGATGCAACAGCACATAGGCGGTCGAGATCGCACATAAGGCGAACAGGAAGGAAATCAGGAGCATCAGCTCGCTGTAACTGGCGCCCGCCAATGGCGCGGTGCAGGCCACCAGCAGCGCCAGGCCGGCCAGCGGATAAACGATGCGCTGCCAGTTGCGGAACCCGAAGAAGGTGCAGTAGGCCGCGACCTCGAGCGCGAGGCCGGCTATCCAGCCGACCGGTTCGAGCAAGACCAGGACCGGCACGCCCAACTGCGGACGTGCAAAGGCCATCAATTGGGTAGCGCCCGCGATCAGGCGCGCCCAGGTCCAGATGCGCAGGCCGGGGCTGGGTTCGGTGTCGCGTATGTAGGCGACCATCAGCAAGGCAAACGAAATGTTGCCGATGCCGAGCGCCAGCATGAAAGTTTGGATGTCGATCACTGCGCGTTCCTTGCGGGAGCGTCATTGCCGCCGCGCCGCACGCTTCCGGTGCAACGCTATCAAATTCACAACAACTATTTCCTAAAGGAACTATATTACAGACTTTCGTATGCTCCGTACGCACAATTGAAAGATTTAGGCGATGTCCTCGACTCCCAAGCCCGTACTGACGATCAAGACATGTCTATGCATGTCGCCAACGGACAACAACCGTGAAAAAGGCCAGTGCACGCATGGCGACGTGGCTGGCCTGACCGTGTTCCAGAACGTTTATTTGCGTCCGGCTTTCGGTTTCGCCTTGATGGTCGACAGGATCGAAGGCCGGTTCTTCTCCAGCGCGGCAGGCGCTCCACGGCCGCCGGCCTGGGCACGTTCCGGCTGGCGCCGCGCATTGGCCGCGATCTGGTGCGGCTGCGGCATGCCGTTGCCGCGCTTGCGCTCGCCCTGCGGCGCCGTGGTCTGGCGCGCGCCGGTCTGGCGTGCGGGCTGCTGGCGTGCGCCGGTCTCGCGCACCGCGCCCGCTCCGCCCTCTTCCGACGGATGCCAGGCCGGCACCAGGTGGCGCTCGCCATTGCCGATCAGGTCGCCGCGGCCTATCTTGGTCAGGGTTTCGCGCAGGATCGGCCAGTTCTCCGGGTGGTGGTAGCGCAGGAAAGCTTTATGGGCCTTGCGCATCTTGCCGCTGCGCGCGGTCTCCACGGTTTCCGAATCGTCCGTCACCTTGTGCAGCGGATTCTTGCGGCTGTGGTACATGGTCGTCGCCATCGCCATCGGCGTCGGCGTGAAGGTCTGCACCTGGTCGAGCTTGAAGTTGTTCTTCTTCAGCCACAGGGCCAGGTTCAGCATGTCCTCATCCGTGCTGCCCGGGTGGGCGGCGATGAAATAGGGGATCAGGTACTGCTTCTTGCCCGCTTCCAGCGAATACTTGTCGAACAGGCGCTTGAATTCGTCGTAGGCGCCGATGCCCGGCTTCATCATCTTCGACAGGGTGCCCTGCTCGGTGTGTTCCGGCGCGATTTTCAGCAGGCCGCCCACGTGGTGGGTGACCAGTTCCTTCACGTATTCCGGCGAGCGCACGGCCAGGTCGTAGCGCAGGCCCGAGCCGATCAGGATCTTCTTGATGCCGGGGATGGCGCGCGCCTTGCGGTACAGCGAGATCAGCTTGCTGTGGTCGGTACCCAGGTTGCTGCAGATGGTCGGGTACACGCAGGACAGGCGGCGGCAGGATTCCTCGATCTTCTTGTCCTTGCAGGCCAGGCGGTACATGTTCGCGGTCGGGCCGCCGAGGTCGGTGATCGTGCCGGCAAAGTTCTTCGTCGTGTCGCGGATCAGCTCGATCTCGCGCAGGATCGACGGCTCCGAGCGGCTCTGGATGATGCGGCCCTCGTGCTCGGTGATCGAGCAGAAGGTGCAGCCACCGAAGCAGCCGCGCATGATGTTGACCGAATAGCGGATCATTTCCCAGGCCGGGATGTGGGCCTTGCCGTAGCTCGGGTGCGGTGCGCGCGCATACGGCAGGTCGTAGACGTTGTCCATCTCGTCCATGGCCAGCGGCAGCGGCGGCGCATTGAGCCAGACGTCGCGGTCGCCGTGCGCCTGCACCAGGGCGCGCGCATTGCCCGGGTTCGATTCCAGGTGGAAGACGCGCGAGGCGTGCGCGTACATCACCGGGTCCTCGCTGACGGTTTCGAAGGACGGCAGGCGCACCACGGTCTTGCGTGCTTGCTCGCGCTTGGCGGCCTGGCGCTCTTCGCGCGTCATGATGAGGACCGGCTTGACTTCCGGTTCCGGCGCGGCGTTGTCGAGCGCGCAGGCCTTCGGGTCTTCCAGCGCCATCGCATACGGATTCGGCTGCTTGTCGATGCGACCCGGCACGTCCACGCGCGTGGAATTGTGCACGCTCCACTCCGCGTCCGGCAGCCAGCCTTGCGGCACCAGGAAGGCGGTACCGCGCAGGTCGCGGATGTTCTTGATGTTCTCCCCGGCCGCGATGCGGCGCGTCAGGTCCACCAGGGCGCGCTCGGCGTTACCGAAGATCAGCAGATCGGCCTTCGACTCGAACAGCACCGAGCGGCGCACCTTGTCCGACCAGTAGTCGTAGTGGGCGATGCGGCGCAGCGAGGCCTCGATCGAGCCGATGATGACCGGCACGCCGGGATAGGCTTCGCGCACGCGCTGGGCATACACCGTCACCGCGCGGTCCGGCCGCTTGTTCGGCTCGGCGTTAGGCGTATACGCGTCGTCCGAGCGGATTTTCCTGTCAGCCGTATACCGGTTGACCATCGAGTCCATGTTGCCGGCGGTGATGCCCCAATACAGATTCGGCTTGCCGAGCGCGCGGAAGGGATCCACGGAAGTCCAGTCCGGCTGGCTGATGATGCCGACCTTGTAGCCCTGCGCCTCGAGCAGGCGGCCGACCAGCGCCATGCCGAAGCTCGGATGGTCGATGTAGGCGTCGCCGGTGACGAGGATGATGTCGCACGAATCCCAGCCCAATGCGTCCATTTCGGCGCGGGTCATCGGGAGGAAAGGCGCGGCGGGTGCGCGGCTGGAGCGCTTGGGCACGCTCGCGAAGAGATTGGTTGGGGAGTTCATTGGCCGGCATTGTACCGGAAAACCATTTTTCCGGCTGCTCCCCGGCCTTAAAAATGGCTTGAATATCAATGACTTGTGGTTGAGATGCCGCTTAAATCCCCATGCTCGACAGGATATTGCCGAGTTCGCGCAGCGTGGTCGCCACGTTCGGATGGCGCGCGGTGAAGCGGGCACTCAGTTCCTGGGTGCGCGAACCCAGGCCGTAGGTGTTGGCGTCCAGGTCCTGGTCGGCGCGGCGTTCCAGCACCTGCTTGATGTCGCCGTCGAGCTGGCGCAGCAGCATCTGCAGTTCCTCGTCGACCTGCTCGGTCTCGGACAGGCTGCGGTGCAGCGTTTTGAGGTGCGCCTTCAGGTTCGATTCGTTCGATTCGTTCTCGTTCAGCATGTCTTTCTCGCTCTAGTTGGGGAAGCGGGTCTCGAGATACAGCTTCTCGACCTGCTCGCGCGCCCAGGGCGTGCGGCGCAGGAACTTCAGGCTCGACTTGATGCTCGGATCTTTTTGAAAGCAGTTGATGTCGATCCGGCGGCCGAGTCCGTCCCAGCCATAGTGCTCGACCAGGCGGGTTAACAGTGATTCTAAGGTAATACCGTGCAGAGGTTGAGCACTCATCGCTTGGGGTGGTTCGTCGTGGTGGAAAACGGGTGATTTATACACCGGATCGTGGTGTGCATGGACACGAAAGAACGCGTGGGCACAAGTGCCCACCCTACGCTTGCCGCCTTTCGTAGGGTGGGCACCCGTGCCCACGCGGTGATCGCTACCGGCCGATCGCTCGCGACCGCGCCGGTATCAACTGACTTACTCGCCCGTCAAACCACGGCGCTCCAGCAGCGGCTGCACTTGCGCATCGCGCCCGCTGAAGTTGCGGTACATCTGCATCGCGTCGAGCGTGCCGCCGCGCGAGAGCAGGGTCTTGCGGAAGTGGTCGCCGTTCTTGCGGGTCAGGCCGCCATGCTCCTTGAACCAGTTGACGGTGTCGGCGTCCAGCTTCTCGGCCCACAGGTAGCCGTAGTAGCCGGCCGAATAGCCGCCCGAGAAGGTGTGCGAGAAGTAGGTAGTGCGGTAGCGCGGCGGCACCAGCGCGAAGTCCACGCCCGCTTTCTTCAGCGCTTCAGCCTCGAAGGCCAGCACGTCGGTCGGGATCTGGTTCGGCGCCAGCTGGTGCCAGGCCTGGTCCAGCAGCGACGCGGCCAGGTACTCGGTGGTGCGGAAGCCTTCGTTGAACTGGGCGGACGCCTGCACTTTATCCAGCAGTTCCTTCGGCATCGGCTCGCCGGTCTGGTAGTGCTTGGCGTAATTCGCCAGCACTTCCGGCCAGGCCATCCACATCTCGTTCACCTGCGACGGGAACTCGACGTAGTCGCGCGGCACGCGCGCCAGGCGCGGGTATTTCACTTCCGAGAACATGCTGTGCAGCGCGTGGCCGAACTCGTGGAAGGTGGTGCGCACTTCGTCGTAGGTGAGCAGGGTCGGCTCGCCCGCGGCCGGCTTGGCGATGTTCAGGTTGTTGGCGATGACGGGTTTCGTGCCCAGGAGCTTAGCTTGGCCGACCAGGGCATTGGCCCAGGCGCCGCCGCGCTTGTTCGAGCGCGCGTACGGGTCGAAGGTGAAGATCGCCAGCTGGCTGCCGTCGGCGTCGAACACGTCGAAGGTGCGCACGTCCTCGACATAGGTCGGCAGGTCCTTGCGTTCCTTGAAGGTCAGGCCGAACTCTTTGTTTGCGGCGAAGAACACGCCGTCCTGCAGCACGCGGTTCAGCTCGAAGTAGGGGCGCAGCTGGCCGGCGTCGAAGGCGTAGCGCTGCTGGCGCACCTTGTCGCTGTAGAAGGCCCAGTCGTGGGCGGCGGCCTGGAAGCCGCCTTTCTCGGCATCGATCGCCTTCTGGATCTCGGCCGCTTCCTTCCTGGCGTTGTTCACGGCCGGCTTGGCGAATTCGGCCAGCAGCTTGTTGACGGCGCCGGTGGTCTTCGCGGTCTGGTCTTCCAGGTTGTAGGCGGCGTAGTTCGGGTAGCCCAGCAGCACGGCGCGTTCGGCGCGCAGCTTGGCGATCTGCAGCACGATGTTCTTGTTGTCGAACTCGCCGCCGCGCGAGCCGCGCGCCAGCGATGCGGCCAGCAGTTTTTCGCGGGTGGCGCGGTTGGTCAGTACCGACAGGCCGGCCTGCTGGGTCGTGTTCACGACCGGGATCACGAACTTGCCGTCCAGGCCGCGCTTCTTGGCTTCAGCCGCGGCGGCGTCGATCTGCTTGTCCGACATGCCGGCCAGTTCGGCGCGGGTGTCGACCACCAGCGCCGAGGCGTTGGCTTCCTTCAGCACGTTCTGGGCGAACTGGGTCGACAGCGCGGCCAGCTGGCCGTTCATCGCCTTCAGCTTGTCCTTGTCGGCGCTTGAGAGCTGGGCGCCGGCGCGCACGAAGTCGGTGTGGTAGCGCTCGAGCAGGTATTTCGACTCGGCGTCCAGGTTCAGCTTGTCGCGCTTGTCGTACAGCGCCTTGATGCGCGCGTACAGCTTCGGGTTCAGGCGGATCGCATCGTTGTGGGCAGCCTGCTTCGGCGCCAGTTCCTTGGCCAGCGCCTGCAGGGTGTCGTTCGTGTACGAGCCTTGCAGGGTGCCGAAGGCCGCGCCGACACGGTCGAGCAGGCGGCCCGAGCGCTCCATGGCGACGATGGTGTTCTCGAACGTGGGCGCCGCCTTGTTGTTGGCGATCGCTTCGATCTCGGCCGCTTCCTGGCGCATGCCTTCGGCAAACGCGGGCGCGAAGTGCTCGTTCTTGATCTTGTCGAACGGCGGGTACTGGAACTGCAGGGTGCTCGGCTTGGCGAACGGGTTCGACGCTTCGAGCATCGACGCCGGTTCGGCATAGGCCAGGTTCGCGACGGCGACGCTGGCGGCGATCAACAACATTTGGGGACGATTCATAAACACTTTCTTCTCGAATAACCCGGGCGGTCACCGAAGCCACCCGTAGGGTGGGCACTCCGTGCCCACGCGTGACCTGTGATCATTGTTGGCGGCACAAACGATGGACCCGAGGCCCAACCGCCAGCCCGCCACGTTCGATCACTCCGCCGTCAATCCACGACGCTCCAGCAGCGGTCCGATTTCCGGATCGCGGCCGCGGAAGGAACGGTACATCTCGACCGCGTCCATGGTGCCGCCCTTCGACAGCACCATCTGGCGGAAGCGCTCGCCGTTCTTGCGCAGCAGGCCGCCGTTTTCCTTGAACCACTCGCCGGCGTCGGCATCCAGGCGCTCGGCCCACAGGTAGCTGTAGTAGCCGGCCGAGTAGCCGCCCGCGAAGGCGTGCGAGAAGTAGGTCGTGCTGTAGCGCGGCGGGACCGGGCCGAAGTCCAGGCCGGCCTCCTTCAGCGCCTGCGCCTCGAAACTCTTCACGTCGGTCGGGATCGCCTTCGAGCCCAGCTGGTGCCATTTCTGGTCCAGCACCGCGGCCGCCAGGTATTCGGTGGTGCGGTAGCCCTCGTTGAAGCGCTGCGACGCGCGCAGTTTATCGAGCAGTTCCTTCGGCATCGGCGCGCCGGTCTGGTAGTGCTTGGCATAATTCGCCAGCACTTCCGGCCAGGCCATCCACATCTCGTAGACCTGCGACGGCAGCTCGACGTAGTCGCGCGGCACGCTGGTGCCCGAGAAGCGCGGGTACTTCACGTTCGAGAACCAGCCATGGGTGCCGTGGCCGAATTCGTGGAAGGTGGTGCGCACTTCGTCCCAGGTCAGCAGGGTCGGCTCGCCGGCGGCCGGCTTGACCAGGTTCAGGTTGTTGGTGATGACCGGCTTGTTACCCAGCAGCTTGCTCTGGGTGACCAGGGCGCTCATCCAGGCGCCGCCGCGCTTGTTCGCGCGCGCATACGGGTCGACGACAAAAATCGCCAGGTGGGTGCCGTTCTCTTCGAAGATGTCGTACACGCGCACGTCCGGGTCGTAGACCGGCAGGTCTTTGCGCTCCTTGAAGGTGATGCCCCACAGCTGGTTGGCGGCGAAGAAGGCGCCGTTCAGGACGTTGTTGAACTCGAAATAGGGCTTCAGTTCGTTCGCATCGAAGGCGTACTTGGCGGCGCGCACCTTGTCGCTGTAGTAGTTCCAGTCGGAGGCCGCGACCTTGAAACCGCCATTCTCGGCATCGATCACCTGCTGGATCTCGGCCGCTTCCTTGCCGGCGTTGCGCACGGCCGGCACGGTCAGGTCGGACAGCAGCTTGTTGACGGCGCCGGTGGTCTTGGCGGTCTGGTCCTCCAGCGAATAGGCGGCGTGGCTCTCGAAGCCGAGCAGCTCGGCGCGTTCGGCGCGCAGCTTGGCCAGCTTCAGCACGACGTCGCGGTTGTCGAACTCGCCGCCGCGCGAACCGCGCGCCATCGACAGGGTCAACAGTTTCTCGCGGGTGCCGCGATTGCTCAGGGTCGACATCAAGGGCTGCTGGGTCGTGTTCACGACCGGGAACACGAACTTGCCTTCCAGGCCGCGCTTCTTGGCTTCGGCGGCGGCGGCGGCGATCGCCTTTTCAGGCAGGCCGGCCAGTTCCTCGCGGGTGTCGACCACGAAGGCCGAGGCGTTCACTTCCTTCAGCACGTTCTGGCTGAACTGGGTCTGCAGGGCGGCCAGCTGGCTGTTCATCGCCTTCAGCTTGGCCTTGTCCGCTTCGGACAGCTGGGCGCCGGCGCGCACGAAGTCCTTGTGGTAGCGCTCGACCAGGTAGGCCGATTCGGCGTCGAGCTTGAGGCTGGCACGTTTGTCGTACAGGGCCTTGATGCGGGCGTACAGTTTCGGGTTCAGGCGGATCGAGTCGGCATGCGCGGCCAGCTTCGGCGCCAGCTCCTTGTCCAGCGCCTGCAGCTGGTCGTTGGTGTAGGAGCCGATCAGGGTCTGGAACACGGCCTGCACGCGGGTCAGCAGCTGGCCCGAGCGCTCCATCGCGACGATGGTGTTCTCAAAAGTAGGCGCGGCCTTGTTGTTGGCGATCGCTTCGACTTCGGCGGCATGCTGGCGCATGCCTTCGGCGAATGCGGGTGCGAAGTGTTCGTTCTTGATCTTGTCGAAGGCCGGGTAGCCGTATTGCAGGGTGCTCGGCTTGGCGAACGGGTTGGCGGCGTCGAGCGCGGCGCTCGGTGCGGCCCAGGCGAGGTTGGCCATGGCGACGCTGGCGGCGATCAGGAGCATGCGGGGACGATTCATGTGTCTCTGTTTATGGTGGTGGTGAATGATGTGGTGATGCATGCCGGCCTGTCTCCCGGCCGGCATGCACGCGAAGCGGGCGCCTGGAATTACTGCGCCGTCAGGCCACGACGTTCGAGCAGGGGCTCGATGATCGGATCGCGGCCGCGGAAGTTGCGGAACAGGTCCATCGCCTCGGCGGTGCCGCCGCGCGACAGCAGCGTCTTGCGGAAGTGGTCGCCGTTCTTGCGCGACAGGCCGCCGTTCTCGGTGAACCACTGCACGGTGTCGGCGTCGAGCTTTTCGCTCCACAGGTAGGCGTAGTAGCCGGCCGAGTAGCCGCCGTTCATCGAGTGCGAGAAATAGGTCGTGCGGTAGCGCGGCGGCACCGGCGCGAAGTCGACGCCGGCGTCCTTCAGCGCCTTCGCTTCGAAGGCGAGGACGTCGGTCGGCACCTGGGCCGGGGTCAGCTGGTGCCATTTCTGGTCGAGCAGCGAGGCGGCCAGGTATTCGGTCGTCATGAAGCCCTGGTTGAACTTCTTGGACGCGACCACCTTCTCCAGCAGTTCCTTCGGCATCGGCGCGCCGGTCTTGTAGTGCTTGGCGTAGTTGGCCAGCACTTCCGGCCAGATCGCCCACATCTCGTTGACCTGCGACGGATACTCGACGAAGTCGCGCGGCACGTTGGTGCCCGAGAAGTGCGGGTACTTCACGTCCGAGAACATGCCGTGCAGCGCATGGCCGAACTCGTGGAAGGCGGTACGCACCTCGTCGTAGGTCATCAGGGTCGGCTCGCCAGCGGGCGGCTTCGGGATGTTCAGGTGGTTGCCGACGACCGGGTGCTTGCCCAGCAGGTGGGACTGCGAGACGTACTCGTTCATCCAGGCCCCGCCCTGCTTGTTGGCGCGCGCGTAGGGGTCGAAGATGAAGATCGCGAGCGGCTTGCCGTTGGCGTCGATGACGTCGAAGGTGCGCACGTCCGGATCGTAGACCGGCAGGTCCTTGCGTTCCTTGAAGGTGATGCCGTATTCCTTGGTCGCGGCGAAGAACACGCCGTTGACCAGGACGTTGTTCATCTCGAAATACGGGCGCAGCTGGTTCTCGTCGAAGTTGTACTGGGCGGCGCGTACCTTGTCCGTGTAGAAGGCCCAGTCGTGGGCGGCGACCTTGAAGTTGCCTTTTTCGGCATCGATGATCTTCTGGATCTCGCCGGCTTCCTTTTTCGCGTTGTCGACGGCCGGCTTGGCCAGTTCGGCCAGCAGCTTGTTGACGGCGGCCGGGTTCTTCGCGGTTTCCAGTTCCTGCGAATAGGCGGCGTAGTTCGGGTAGCCCAGCAAGGTGGCGCGTTCGGCGCGCAGCTTCACCAGTTTCAGCACCAGGTCGCGCGAATCGAATTCGCCGCCGCGGCTGCCGCGGTTCATCGAGGCGGCCTGCAGGCGCTCGCGCACGGATCGATTCGTCAAGCTCGCCAGCGGCGGCTGGATGGTGGTGTTGACGATGGCGATCACGTACTTGCCGTCCAGGCCGCGCTTCTTTGCTTCGGCGGCGGCGGCATTGATCTCGGCGTCCGACAGGCCGGCCAGTTCCTCGCGGGTGTCGACGACCAGCGCCGAGGCATTCGCTTCCTTCAGCACGCGCTGCGAGAACTCGGACTGCAGGGAAGCGATCTGGCCGTTGTAGGCCTTCAGCTTCTCCTTGTCGGCGGCGGACAGCTTGGCGCCGGCACGCACGAATTCCTTGTAGTAGCGATCGAGCAGGAAGGCCGATTCGGCATCCAGGCCCAGACTCGCGCGCTTGTTGTACAGGGTCTCGACGCGCTTGAACAGTTTCGGGTTCAGGTGGATGGCGTCGCTGTGCGCCGCCAGCTTGGGCGACATCTCGCGGTCGATCGCATCCAGGCGGTCGTTGGTGTTGGCGGTCTGCAGGTTCGAGAACACGGCGGCCACGCGCGAGAGCATCTGGCCCGAGCGCTCCAGCGCGACGATGGTGTTATCGAAAGTCGGCGCCGCCTTGTTGTCGGCGATGCTCGCCACTTCGCGCAGCTGTTCGCGCATGCCGGCGGCGTAGGCCGGCAGGAAGTGCTCGTCCTTGATCTTGTCGAAGGCCGGGTAGTTGAACGGCAGCGCGCTCGGCTTGGCGAAGGGATTGGAGGCATCCAGGGTGGCGCCGGAGCCGGCGGGAGCAGCAAAGGCCGTGCCGGCGAACGCCAGGCTGGCCGCGATGATGAGCATTTGTGGACGTTTCATGGTCTCTCTCACGAACTCGAAGGGACTGCCCGCGGGATCGCCGCCGACAGCTGCGCGCCAGATCATAGCAGGGTTTATTGCCCTGTCGTCACTGTGAAACAAAAGCATACAAACATGTATATACAAGTGTATGCATGCTGTCATGACGTCGCGCGGCCGGGCGGCGCGGCATGCGGGCCGTGGTAGCATCGGCGCCTCCCCGACTGCGCTTCCGTCCATGCTTCCCCTTTCACCTTTCTATGACGCCATCGTCGTCGGCAGCGGTCCCGGCGGCGCCAGCAGCGCACGCGCGCTGGCCCATGCCGGCCTGCGCGTGCTGGTGCTGGAACAGGGCGGCGCCGAGCCTTTACAAGGCACGGTGACGCAGATGGCGGCAATGGCCGCCGTCCCCGGCAAGGGCGCCTATGTCCATCGCGACGCCTCGCTGCTGGTGGCCGGCATCACGGCGGGCGGCAGCTCGGCGATCAACTTCGCCACCGCCGCACCGCCGCCACGTGACATGTTCGAGCGTCACGGCATCGACTTGGCGCCGGCCCTGGCCGCATTGCGCGCGGAGCTGCCGATGGCGCCCCTGCCCGACACGCTGATCGGCCCGATGGCCGCGCGCATGATGGCCGCCGCGCAGGCCATGGGGCTCGACTGGCGCAAGCTCGACAAGATGATCCGGCCCGCCGCCTGCCGCAGCGGCTGCTGGCGTTGCGTCTACGGCTGTCCGTTCGGCGCCAAGTGGACGGCGCGCGATTTTCTGGACGAGGCATGCCGCCATGGCGCCCAGCTGGTCGAACATGCCCGCGTGCTGCGCGTGCTGGTGGAGGATGGCCACGCCGCGGGCGTCGCCGTGCAGGTCGGCGGCGAAACCTTGACGATTGCGGCGGCTATCGTGGTGCTCGCCGCCGGCGGCCTGGGCAGCCCGCGCCTGCTGCACGCGTCAGGCCTGGGGCCGCGGCACGCGCCCTTCTTCAGCGATCCGGTGATCGCCGTGATGGGCAGCGTGGACGACATCGAGGGCGGCGCCGAGGTGCCGATGGCGGGCGGCTTGAGCCTGATTGACGAAGGCGTCGCGCTGGCCGATCTCACCCTGCCGCAACCGATGTACGCGGCCTTCGCGGCCCAGGTCGGCCGTTTTGATCGCCTGTTTGCGCACAAGCGCACCTTGTCGATGATGGTCAAGATCCGCGACGAGATCGGCGGCAAGGTGACGCCGCGCTGGGCCGACAAGCGGCTGACCGGGAGCGACCGCCAAAAACTGCGGCACGGCGTGGAGATGGCGCAGGCGATCCTGCGCCAGGCCGGCGCGCATCACATCTTCCAGTCCTGGCATTTTGCGGCGCATCCGGGCGGGAGCGTGCGCATCGGGGAGGGAGTGGATGCCGACCTGCAGACGGCAACCAAGGGCCTGTTCGTCTGCGACGCCTCGGTCATTCCGGAGCCGTGGGGCTTGCCGCCGACCTTGACGCTGCTGTGCCTGGGCAAGCGGCTGGGTGGGTGGATCAGTGAAAACCGGGGCTTGTAGGGTGGGTTCTTGAACCCACGCGGTACGGCGGATGCGCACACATTGCGTTTGCGATGGACGCCGACATAGATCACAAGGTGCGGCCGCGTGGGCTCGAGAGCCCACCCTACGCAAAGCAACGGTGCGCCACGGCCCTGCTCAATAATGCGGCGGCCGCTCGTTGATCGGGCTCTGCCCGGCTTCCTGCAGCGTGCGCACGTGCTCGGCCAGCTTGGTGACTATGGCCTCCAGTTGATCGATCCGGCGTGCCTGCTGGTAGACGGTCCCGTTCAGGGAATCGACCAGGTCTTCCTGCTGCGCGAGCTTGATTTCGATGTCGACAAAACGGTCTTCGTGGTCCACGGTGCTTCCCTGGTTTAAACGGGCATTATGACATCAGCTTGGCCGCATCCGGCTTCGGCGTATTGAGCAGCGCCTTCAAATTCGCCAGGCGCTCCTTCGGGCTGAGCACCTCGCTTTCCTTCGGCGGCGCATCGCCCTCGTCCAGCGCCATCTCCTTGATGAAGCGCGACGGGTCGCAGTGCACCAGCTCGCCGGCGCGCTTCCTCTTCTTGCACCAGGTGACCTGCAGCGTGCGCTGGGCGCGCGTGATGCCGACGTACATCAATCTCCGCTCTTCCTGGATGCGCGCGGCGATCTTCTCGATCGGGTCGTCGGGGTCGCCCTTGTGCGGCAGGATGCCCTCCTCGACGCCGACCAGGAACACGTGCGGATACTCCAGTCCCTTCGAGGCGTGCAGGGTCGACATGCGCACCGCGTCCTGCTCTTCGTCCTGGCCTTCCAGCATCGACATCAAGGCCACCATCTGCGTCAGCTCCAGCAGGTTCTTTTCTTCGCCAGTGCCGTCGCGTCCGCCTTTGCCGCGTTCCTTCAGCCAGTTGAGGAACTCCATGACGTTCTGCCACTTGGCCTGCGCCGCGCGGTCGTCGAAGTTCTCGTACAGGTAGTGCTCGTAATTCATCTCCTTCATCATGTCGTCCAGCACCTCGGCCGCATTTTCTCCGCTGCCGGACGGTCCGGGACGCGTGGCGCGGCTTTCCAGCTCGTCGATGAAGCGGCAGAAGTCGCGCAGCGGGTGCAATTGACGGTCCTGCAGTTTCGCTTCGATGCCGCCCTTGCCGGCGGCCTCGAACAGCGAGCAGTTCCACTGCTTGGAGAATTCGCCGAGCACCTCCAGCGTCGCCATGCCGACGCCGCGTTTCGGGGTCGTCACGGCGCGGATGAAGGCCGGGTCGTCGTCCTGGTTCGCGATCAGGCGCAGGTAGGCGATGATGTCCTTGATCTCGGCCTTGTCAAAAAAGCTCTGCCCGCCCGACATGGTGTAGGGGATGCGCTCCTTGCGCAGGGCCTGCTCGATCACGCGCGCCTGGTGGTTGCCGCGGTACAGGATCGCGTAGTCGGTCCACTTGTTCTTGCGCTGGAAATGGTCGGCCGAGATCATGATCGCGACCTGGTCGGCTTCCTGCTCGTCGCTCTGCATGCCGAGCACCTTGATCGGCTCGCCCAGGCCGTGTTCGGACCACAGCGACTTCTCGAACAGTTTCGGGTTGTTGCCGATGACGGCGTTGGCCGCCTGCAGGATGCGCGTGGTCGAGCGGTAGTTCTGCTCGAGCTTGATCACGCGCAGGTCCGGGAAGTCGGTCTGCAGGGTTTTCAGGTTTTCGACCGAGGCGCCGCGCCAGGCATAGATCGCCTGGTCGTCGTCGCCGACGGCCGTGAACATCGGCTTCTTGCCGAGGCCCGTCACCAGCAATTTCACCAGTTCGTACTGGCAGGTGTTGGTGTCCTGGTACTCGTCCATCAACAGGTAGCGCAGGCGGCGCTGCCAGCGGTCGCGGATCGGCTCGTTGTTGCGGAACAGCTCCACCGGCAGGCGGATCAGGTCGTCGAAGTCGACCGCCTGGTAGGCCTGCAGGGTGGCGACATAACTGCGGTAGATGCGGCCGGCCTGGGCCTCGTCCTCGTCCTTGGCCTGGTTGATGGCGTCGTCGGGATCGACCAGGCCGTTCTTCCACAGCGAGATCATGTTCTGGATGCGCCGCACTTCCTGCTTGTCGGTCGTGACGGCCAGGCTGGAGACGATGGTGTAGCAGTCGTCGCTGTCCATGATCGAGAATTTGTCCTTCAGGCCGACGCCGGCCGCCTCCTGGCGCAGGATTTTCACGCCCAGCGAGTGGAAGGTCGAGACCGTGATCTGCTTGGCCTGCTTCGGCTGTTTCAGCAGCTTGCCGATGCGCTCCTGCATCTCGAGCGCGGCCTTGTTGGTGAAGGTCAGCGCCGCGATCGTGCGCGGATCGTAGCCGCGGTCTTCGAGCATGTACGCGATCTTCTGGGTGATCACCCGCGTCTTGCCCGAGCCGGCGCCCGCCAGCACCAGGCAGGGGCCGTCGAGGTAGAGCACGGCTTCGCTTTGCGGCCCGTTCAGGCCGAACTTTGGTGCATTAGACATGGGAAATATTCTTGAGGACAGCCGAGCATTGTAGCGAAGCCGGGATGGCCGCGCGCTACAATGTTGGGCATGAAAAAATTCTTCGTACTGTTGCTGGCGAGCATGCTTGCCATGCCGGCGCTGGCGCGTCCGCTGCTGGTCGCCGCTGCCAGCGATCTCGGCTATTGTATCGATGAACTCGCTGCCGCGTACCGGAAAACCGCACCCGACGCCGAGCTGAAAGTCTCGCTTGGTGCATCTGGCAACTTTTTTGCGCAAATTCGCAACGGCGCGCCGTTCGAGGTCTTTCTCTCGGCCGACATGGACTACCCGCGCCAGCTGGCGAAACTTGGCGCGGCCGATGGCGCCACCCTTGCTCCCTACGCGGTCGGCCGCATCGCCCTGTGGACGCTCGACCCGCAGCTCGACCCGAACAAAGGCCTGGCCGCGCTGCTGGGCGACAAGCGCGTGCGCCGCTTCGCGATCGCCAACCCGATCACCGCGCCCTATGGCAAGGCGGCCAGGGCGGCGCTCGAGCGCGATGGCCTGTGGCAGGCGGCGCAAGCCAAGATCGTGATCGGCGAAAACATCGCCCAGACCGCGCAGTTCGTCCAGAGCGGCAACGCCCAGGCCGGCATCATTTCGTTTGCGACCCTGCACTCGACCAGGCTGAAGGGCGCCGGCCGCTATGCCCTCATCCCCCAGGATGGGCTGGCGCCGATCGAGCAAGGCGCCATCGTTACCCGCGCCGGCGCGGCCAACCCGCACGCGGCCGGCTTCCTGCGTTTCCTCGGCTCGCCCGAAGCGCGGGCCATCCTCGCACGCAACGGTTTCAACCTGCCGGCGGGCGCTGCCGAATGACGGATTGGCAGTTCCCGCCCGAGCTGTGGGACGCGATCGGCCTGACCCTGCGCCTGGCCTTCGTCACCTCGGCGGTGCTGTTGGTGATCGGCATTCCGCTCGCCAACTGGCTCAACAACAGCAAGCGCCGCGGCGTCATCTTCATCGAGACCCTGGTCAGCCTGCCGATCGTGCTGCCGCCGACCGTGATCGGCTTTTATTTGCTGATGCTGATGGCGCCGCAGCAGCCGCTGGGCGCGGCCTGGATGACGGTGTTCGGGCATTCGCTGCCGTTTTCCTTCGCCGGATTGGTGGCCGGCTCGGTCGTCTACAGCCTGCCCTTCGCGGTGCAGCCCTTCCAGGCGGCGTTTCGCGGCGTGGGACGCGAGATGGTGCAGTCGGCGCTGGCCCTGGGCCTGACCAAGCGGCAAGTCTTCTGGTCGATCGTGCTGCCGCTGTCGAAGCACGGCATCCTGACCGGGGTCTCGCTCAGCTTTGCCCACACGATGGGCGAGTTCGGCGTCGTGCTCATGCTCGGTGGGAATATCCCGGGACAGACCCGGGTCGCCTCGATCGCGCTCTACGATGAAGCGCAGAAGTTGAATTATGGCGCGGCGCACGCATATGCCCTGGTGTTGCTGGCCATTTCCTTTGCCATCCTGATCGGGATCGCTTTCCTGCAACGCAGGCAGAATGCGATCCTGCTGTCCAATTGAGCGGTAATCAAGAGCGTTTAACAAAGCCTTCATGGCAAGGCGCAGCATCGATGACAGTACGTTTGTACGGCAAGACGATGCAACGCAGCCATGGAGGTTTTGTTAGACGCTCGATCGGTTACCATCGCCCCTTTGGCGCATTGCGCCTTCGATACGAGCACGAGAAACGATGAAATTTGAACACCTGATCGAAATTAACGACCCGCTCAACCCGCTGATCGACACGATCACCCGCGAGCAGCTGTGGCGCGGCCTGGTCATCCGTGCCGAATCGCCGAAAATGTTCGTGCCGCACCTGGACGAGTGCCAGATCGGCGAGCGCAGCAGCGGCAGCTTCACGCGCCGCCTGCGCTACGTCGACCTGGTAATCGAGGACACCGTCGTGCTCACGCCGCTGCAGCAGGTGCGCTACGAGGTGCCGGCCCAGGGCGAGATCCAGGCGTCCAGCCTGACCATGACGATCGAGGCCCCGGACGAAGCCCGTCTCTTCGTGCGCTTCCGCTACGACGACGGCACCGGCGAACACGTCGACGAAGCGAACACGATGTACGACGAATTCAAGAAGTCGGCCTACCAGGAAGCGGACCTCGACACGATCCGCATCCTGCGCCAGCTGGCGGCGCAGGGGAAGCTGGATGGGAGTTGTCTGAACTGATGCCGATGCACGATTACCCGGCCACGCCTGGGTAATCGTGCTGCATCCCGTACGGTGGGCACTCTGTGCCCACGCGAAACGCTGCATGCCGACTGCTGGGATCGAACTGATGCGATGGCGTACCGTTGACGTGTGTCATTGATCACACGCGACGCCACCCGGATTGCGCCATGCCTGCCCTACAATCCGCGGCACCATGTCCCGCTACCGCCGCGCCCGCGATGGCCACACCTATTCTTCACCCTGGTCTCGTTCCGGCGCCGGCCCATCCTCTGCTACTCCCCCATCCGCCCTGCCCTGCGCTCGGCCTTGATCGAGGTGCGACAACGGCGCCCGTTCGACATCGATGCCTGGGTCTTGATGCCGGATCACCTGCATTGCATCTGGACCTTGCCTACCGGTGACACCGATTACTCGACCCGCTGGGCACTGATCAAACGCCTTGTATCGCGTTCATGCGCACATGAGATGGATGACGGCTGGCGGCCGAGTACCTCACGCGTCAAGCACCGCGATTCCATCATCTGGCAACGCCGCTTCCACGAACACATGATTCGCGACGAACGGGATTTCGAGCGGCATGCGGACTACATCCATTTCAATCCGGTGAAACATCGGCATGCCGACAGCGCGGCGGCGTGGCCGTTTTCGACGTTTCATCGGTATGTGCGCGAGGGGATATACCCGGCGGATTGGGGTGGGACGACGCACGCGGCACGCGTGGAGTGGGAATAGCGCAGGTGCGTGACCGAAGCCAGAGGCGCGGAGCGACAGGTTTCGGCAGCAGACCACGGTCACGCACGTAACGCGTGGGCACGGCGTGCCCACCCTACGAGTTACGTTCCCGGTTCTGAATCAGCGGGATCGGTATGGTTCGCCCCCTTCGCCAGGTTCGCCGCCAGGTCGCGCAGCGCGGTGCGCACGCCTTCCTCGATCACGGGGTGATAGAAGGGCATCTCGAGCATCTGCGGCACGGTCAGGCGGGCCTGCACGGCCCAGGCCAGCAGGTGGGCGATGTTCTCGCCGCGCGGGGCGATCATCTCGGCGCCCAGGAAGCGGCAGGTGCCGTATTCCGCATACACGCGCAGCATGCCCTTGTTCTGCAACATGACCCGGCTGCGGCCCTGGTTCTCGAACGAGACCTTGCCGATGGCGAACTTCGGCCGTCCCCCCTCGCACAACGCCTTGTAGTTCTTGCCCAGGGTAGCGATGTTCGGTTCGGTGAAGGCGATCGCCAGCGGCGTGCGGCGCAGGCCCGGGCGCACGTCGGGGAAGCGGCCCGCGTTCTCGCCGGCGATTTTGCCATGGTCGGCCGCCTCGGCCAGCAGCGGCAGCTCGTTGTTCGCGTCGCCGGCGATGAAGATGTGGCTATTCCCGCACTGCATGGTGCGGCTATCGAAAGCCGGGACGCCGTTCGCCTGCAGTTCGATCCCGGTTTCCTCCAGCCCCATGCCGTGCACGTTCGGCGTGCGGCCGGTGGCGAGCAGGACGTACTGGAAGCGTTCGCTGGTTTCCTTGCCGAGCGCGTCGCGCGTGGTGAGCAGCACCTCGTCGCCCTGCTGTTCTGCGCGCACGACCTCGGTCTGGAAACGCAGGTCGAGTTCCTGCGACAGCGTGCGCGTGGCCGCGTGCAGTACCTCGGGGTCGCTCAGGTGGGCGACGCTGCCGCCGCGCGCGAAAAGCGCGGTACGCACGCCCAGGCGCGTCAACGCCTGTCCCAGTTCGAGGCCGATGACGCCGGTGCCGATCACCGCCACCGAGCGCGGCAGATCGTCCCAATAAAACACGTCGTCGCTGGTGACGATGTTCGGGCCGACGTTCTTCAATTGCGGCAGCACCACCGGCGTGGAGCCGGTGGCGATGACGATTGTCTTCGCCTCGATCTCGGTATGCTCGTCCACCCGCAGCGTGTGCGGCCCGGTGAAGCGGGCGTGTCCCTGGATCTTGTCCTGGGCCGGAAAATGTTCGACGCTCTCGAGCACGAAGCCGACGAAGCGGTCGCGCTCGCGGCGCACGCGCTCCATCACCGCGCGCCCGTCGATGCGTTTTTCTCTCGGATGGACGCCGAAGCCGGGCGCCAGGTCCAGCATGTGGGCCGCGTCGGCGGCGGCGATCAGGAGTTTGCTGGGCATGCAGCCGACCCGCGCGCAGGTGGTGCCGTAAGGTCCGCTTTCGATGGCGACGGTGCGTGCGCCCTCGGCACGCGCGGCGCGGTAGGCCGACATGCCGGCGGTGCCGGTGCCGATGACGGCCACGTCCACATTCAGTTTGTTCATCTTGTCCCTCGTTTGCTGTGCCGCCATGACGATACGCTTTTTCGGGTTCAGATGTCGAGCGGATCGACCTCGAGCGACCAGCGTACCCGCGTCTTCATCGCGCGCAGCAGGGCCATCCACTCCTTCAGGAAGGCCTGCAGCGCCGGGCGCGAGCTCGACTCCACCAGCAGCTGGGCGCGGTCGACGTTGTGGACCCGGGTCATGGTCATCGGGATCGGGTCGTTCAGCGTCACGGCATCGGTCGGCAGGATGTCCCGCGCTTCCTCGAGGAAGGCGATGGCGTTGGCCAGCTCCGGCGCCTCGGCGCGCAGCAGGGCCTGGTACATGTAGGGCGGCAGCGCGGCCTGCCTGCGCTCTTCCAGCAGGCTGCCGGCGTAGCGGTCGTAGTCGTGGCGCACGACCGCCGAGTACAGCGGATGCTGGGCGTAGCGGGTCTGGATCAGCACCTCGGAAGCCAGGCCGGCGCGGCCGGCGCGGCCCGCCACCTGCATCAGCTGGGCGAACAGGCGCTCGCTGGCGCGGTAGTCCTGCGAGAACAGGGCCGTGTCCGGGTTCAGGATGCCGACCAGGGTCAGCTTCTTGAAGTCGTGGCCCTTGGCGACCATCTGCGTGCCGATCAGGATGTCGACCTCGCCGCGGTGCACGGTGTCGAAGGCTTCCTGGGCGCTGCCCTTCTTGCGGGTCGAGTCGGCGTCGATGCGCAGGATGCGCGCCTGCGGGAACATCGCCGCCAGCCCTTCCTCGAAGCGCTGGGTGCCGCGGCCCAAAGGCTGCAGGTCGATGTTGCCGCAGGTCGGGCAGTGACGGGGGATGCGCAGCTCCAGGCTGCAGTGGTGGCAGCGCAGCCGGTGTTCCGGCTTGTGCAGCACCATGAAGGAGGTGCAGCGGGTGCAGTTGCTGATCCAGCCGCAGGACTCGCAGGTGATCACGGGCGCATAGCCGCGCCGGTTCAGGAACAGCAGCGACTGTTCGCCGCGTTCGAGGCGCCCACGCAGCGCGGCCAGCAGGCCGGAAGTCAGGCCCTCCTTCGGCTTGTCGCGTTCCATGTCGAGCAGGCGCACGGTGGGCAGCACGGCGTCGCGCACGGCGCGCTCGCGCAGCTCCAGCTTGCGGTAGCGGCCGGTCTGGGCGTGGTGCCAGCTCTCCAGCGAGGGCGTGGCCGAGCCGAGCACGATCGGAATCGCCAGCTGCCAGGCGCGCCACACGGCCAGGTCGCGCGCCGAATAGCGCAGGCCTTCCTGCTGCTTGTACGAGGGGTCGTGCTCCTCGTCGATGACGATCAGCTTCAGGTGCGGCAGCGAGGCCAGGATCGCCAGGCGCGTGCCGAGGACGATACGGGCCTGTCCCACGTGCGCGGACAGCCAGTGCAGCATGCGCTCGCCTTCCGACAGGCTGCTGTGCAGGGTGGCCAGCATCAGGCCCGGGAAGCGCGCGCGGATGTTCGCTTCCAGCTGCGGCGTCAGGTTGATCTCGGGGACCAGGATCAGGATTTGCGCCTGCGGGTCGCGCGCCAGCACCTGGGCGCAGGCCTGCAGGTAGACCTCGGTCTTGCCGCTGCCGGTGACGCCGTACAGCAGCAGCGGCGTGAAACCGCGCGCGCCGCCGATGGCGTCGGCCGCCTCGCGCTGGGCCGGGTTCAGCGGCGGCATGCCGGACGGCGTGGCGTCGTTCGTCACGTCCAGCTTGGCCAGCTTTTTCAATGCGCGGTCGAGCGCGACCGTCTTCGGCACCCGTAGGTTCTTCGGCAGGCCGGGCAAGGCGACTTCACCCAGCGGACGCTGGTAATAGTCGGCCGCGAAACCGGCCAGCGCCAGCCACTCCAGCGACAGCGGCGCCAGCTGGCTGCGCACCGCCAGCGCATTTTTCAGCTTGTCCGGCGGGACGTCGGTCTCGTCCTTGATCGCGACAATGATCCCCATCGCCTCGCGCCGACCGAAGCTCACCAGCGCCAGTTGGCCAACCTGCGGCGCGGCGCCGTCCTCGTACGACCAGCCGTAGTCGAACACGCTGTTGAGCGGGGTATCGAGGGCGATTTGTAGGATGCAGTAGGGCACGTCGTCTGGGTGTGGAAAGCTGTGGAAAACTTTGTGGAGAATGAAGCGCTTGACCGGTGGAGAAGTTTACGTTAAGTCAAACCAAGCATAGACTGGCGGAAATACAAGAAAAATTACACGCACAAAATCAATTACTTACAAACGCCGAAGTAGTCCACAGCAACTTGATTCCCGCTCTGCAATGATTGTGTATAACCCGCGTTTTCCTTGTTTTGCATGCACCAAGGTAATGAAGATTTAAACAATTATCTGCGAAGCTTTTCCTAAGTGCCGGTAAACACGAGGGTTTTTATTGCTGAGTTGTTCGTGCTGTTGATAACTTTGTGAACAAGGGCCTGAAAAACGGCGATTTTGCTGGGAAAACTAGTTTTCAGAACAGCAACCTCAAGAAATAAACGCAGAAAAATCGTTTATATTCAATAGCTTGCCGTTTCTGTTCACTCATCCAATTGTCCACAGGCGGACGGCTTGCATTTTTGAAACATGTGAACAAGTGTGATTTTGCTGCGCTGCCCCGTGGTATGCCGCGCTGCCTGCGCGCCGGCCGGCAGGGCAAAACGCGCTGCGGCGCACGATCGTGCGCCGCGGGCATCCGGCAAGGGCTTCGTCAGCCGGCGCGCTGGCGGCGGCTGAAGCTGTGGACAGCTTCCACCATCGCGCTCACCGATTCCGGCGGCGTGAACTGCGAAATGCCGTGGCCGAGGTTGAACACGTGGCCCGAACCGGCGGTCGGGGCGCCATAGGCGGTGAGCGAACGTTCGACTTCGGCGCGGATCTGCTCCGGCGAGGCGAACAGGATGGCCGGGTCCAGGTTGCCCTGCAGCGCGACACGGTCGCCGACCAGGGCGCGGGCGCGGCCCAGGTTGACGGTCCAGTCCAGGCCCAGCGCGTCGGCGCCGATGTTCGCCATTTCGTCGAGCCAGATGCCGCCGCCCTTGGTGAAGACGATCGCCGGAATGCGCACGCCGTCCTTCTCGCGCTGCAGCTGGCCGAGCACCTGCTCCATGTACTTCAGCGAGAATTCCTGGTAGGCGCCGTCGGCCAGCGCGCCGCCCCAGGAGTCGAAGATCATGACGGCCTGGGCGCCGGCATCGATCTGGGCGTTCAGGTACTGGGCGACCGCCGTGGCGTTAATCTCCAGGATCCGGTGCATCAGGTCCGGACGGGCGTACAGCATCTTCTTGATGGTGTGGAATTCGCGCGAGCCCTGGCCTTCGACCATGTAGCAGGCCAGCGTCCACGGGCTGCCCGAGAAGCCGATCAGCGGCACGCGGCCATCGAGGGCCGTGCGGATCTGCGTGACGGCCTTGAACACGTAGTCGAGCGCGTCCATTTCCGGCACGCGCAGGGCCAGCACGTCGGCTTCGGTCCGCAGCGGACGCTCGAACTTCGGGCCTTCGCCATCGGCGAAATACAGGCCCAGGCCCATCGCGTCGGGCACGGTCAGGATGTCCGAGAACAGGATCGAGGCATCCAGCGGATAGCGGTCGATCGGCTGCAGCGTGACTTCGGTGGCGTAGTCCGGGCTTTTCGCCAGTCCCAGGAACGAGCCGGCGCGCGCGCGGGTGGCGCGGTATTCCGGCAGGTAGCGCCCCGCCTGCCGCATCAGCCACACGGGCGTGTACTCGGTCGGCTGGCGCAGCAGGGCGCGCAGGAAGGTATCGTTCTTGAGCGGGGCAAATTGTGGCATGGCTGTCAATATTTGGCGTCGTGAAGAGGGGTATTATCGCATCCTTGGAGGTGACTGAGCATCTCGCCGGGTTTCGCGTGGCGGGCGCGCCCACCCGACGAAAAACGGGTCCACTCTTATAATGCGGTTCCATCCCCTTTTCGACGCCACCACCATGACCGACCCGCACCGCCCACAGGCCGCGCCCTGCGGCACCTGGACTTCCCCGATCAGCGCCGCCGTGGTTGCGGCCGGCGCCATGCCGCTGTCGCAGCTCGCGCTCGACGGCGACGACGTGCTGTGGCTGGCCGGCCGCGCGAGCGAAGCCGGCCGCACCACCCTGCTGCGCCGGCGCGCGGGCAGCCAGGCCGAGCTCACGCCCGCCCCCTTCAACGTACGCAACCGCGTGCACGAGTACGGCGGCGGCGCCTATGCGGTGGACGGGGGCACGGTGTGGTTCTCGCACCATGCCGACAACCGCCTGTACCGCGTCGAGGACGGCGCCGAGCCGGTCCTGATGACGAAGGAGGAAGCCGTGCGCTACGCCGACTTCGTGCCCGACCGCGCGCGCCAGCGCCTGGTCGCGGTGCGCGAAGACCACCTGGCGGGCGAGGCGCACCCGGTCAATACGATCTGCGCGGTCGGCTTCGACGGCAGCGAGACGATCCTGGTCGACGGCAACGACTTCTATGCGGCGCCGCGCCTGTCGCCGGACGGACGCCACCTGGCCTGGCTGTGCTGGGACCATCCGCGCATGCCCTGGCAAGGCACCGAGCTGTGGGTGGCCGATGTCGCCGCCGACGGCAGCCTGGTCGACGGCCGCATGGTCGCGGGCGGCATGGATGAGTCGATCTGCCAGCCGGAGTGGTCGCCCGACGGCCTGCTGCACTTCGTCTCCGACCGCAGCGGCTGGTGGAACCTGTACCGCTTCGAGCACGGCGTGGTGCATGCGCTGTGCCCGCGCGAGGCGGAATTCGGCGGCCCGCATTGGGTCTTCGGCGGTTCGATGTACGGCTTTCGCTCGGCCGACGAGATCGTCTGCACCTATATCGAGGAAGGCGTCAGCCGCCTGGCGCGCCTGTCCACGCGCGGCTGCACCCTGACGCCGATCGACACGCCCTACCAGGAAATCCGCGAGCTGCGCGTCAGCGCCGGCAAGGTGGCGCTGTTGGCCGGTTCGCCGACGATCGCGCTGGAACTGGCCCTGGTCGACGTCGAGACCGGCGCGCGCGAGGTGCTGGCGCGCTCGATCGAGACCCTGCCCGACGAGGCTTACTTGTCGGTCCCGCGCAGCATCCGCTACCCGAGCGCGAACGGGCGCACCGCCTACGCCTTCCACTACGCGCCCACCAACAAGGACTATGCGCCGGACGATGGCGAACTGCCGCCCCTGATCGTGATCGGCCACGGCGGCCCGACCGGCATGGCGACCAGCACCCTCAAGCTGGCCACCCAGTTCTGGACCAGCCGCGGCTTTGCCGTGCTGGACGTGAACTACGGCGGCAGCACCGGTTTCGGGCGCCACTACCGCGACCTGCTGCGCGGCCAGTGGGGCGTGATCGACGTCGAGGACTGCGTGGCCGGCGCGCGCCACCTGGCTGAACAGGGCCTGGCCGATCCCGAGCGCCTCCTGATCCGCGGCAGCAGCGCCGGCGGCCTGACGACCTTGTCGGCGCTGGCCTTCCACGACGTGTTCAAGGCCGGCGCCAGCTACTACGGCGTGTCCGACCTGGCGGGATTGGACGCCGACTCGCACAAGTTCGAATCGCACTACAACGAATACCTGATCGCACCGAAGGCGCAGGCGGCGGCCGTGTACCGCCAGCGTTCGCCGATCCACCACACCGCCTCGCTCACGCGCCCGATGATCTTCTTCCAGGGCCTGGACGACAAGGTGGTGCCGCCCCAGCAGTCGGAGGCGATGGTCGAGGCGCTGCGCGCGCGCGGCGTGCCGGTCGCCTACATCACGCTCGAGGGAGAGGGCCACGGCTTCCGCAAGGCCGACAGCGTGGTGCGCACCCTGGAAGCCGAACTGGTGTTCTACCTGCGCGTGTTCGGCATTCCGGTGCCGCCCGCGCTGCCCGAGGTGGAGATCGAGAACCTGGCTGCGTGAAGGACCAAATGCGGGATCAAATGCAGGATCGAATGCGGGACCACGTGCGCGACATCTTTGCCGCCGGCACCGAACGTCAAAAGATGACGCTCGGCGTGCTGGCGCTCGTCGGCGAGCCGATGGGCCGCACGCGCCTGCGCGAACATCTCGACGCGCTGGGCTACTTCGACTCGGACGACGAGCTGGCCGCCGACCTGGCGCTGCTGCTCGAGCGCGGCCTGGTCGGAGAACTGGCGTCGCGCGGCACCGTCATCACGCCGGAGGCCGCGTGGCCGGCGATCGACTACCTGCTGTACATCCGGCTGTTCACCGAAACCCGGGAAATCTACCAGGGCCTGACGCCGCTGCGGCGCGACTGGCAAGGCAACCCGGTGCTGCGCAGCTACCGCCAGGGCGTGGCGCTGCTGCGCATGGCCCTGGTCGGCAGCGACGGCCCGAAGGAAGTGGCGCCGCTGCTGGCGGCCTGCCTACGCTGCCACGAGGCGGCCTACCTGCATCCGCTGGTGGACATCTGCGCGCGCCCTTTCGAACCGGAGATGATCGAACGCATCAACACTGCCGTGCGCGACGACGTGCTGGCCGTGTTGATCAACCATGTCCAGCGCGAACCCGCCGCCGCGCCCGCAATCCGCGCCTATGCGGAGGACCACGTCGCCGCAGGCGGCGCGTCGATGGCCCTGCGCCTCGCCCTGGCCGAACACCTGATCCTGTGCGGCAGGCTGGACGACGCCGGCGCCTTGCTCGCGGAGCTGGACGACTCGGCCGCCCTGTTCTATCGCAGCGTGATCCTGCTGCTGCGCGATCACCTCGACGAGGCGCTCGCTGGTTTCGATGCGGCCCTGAAACTGCTGCGGCGCGAGACCGGCAAGCGCAAGGCGATCTTTGCCGGCATCGGCGGGCACCTGTACGTGGCCGCGCTGCTGCGCCGCGGCGACGCAAAACATCAAAAAGCCGTCGAGAGCTACCTCGACAGCGCAACGCGCGCGGTACAAAGCCACGACACCGCCGTCTACCAGCAATTGAGCATGCTGCGCCAGATCCGCGGCGGCACCGTCGACGCCGAGGTACTGCCTTCGCGCAGCTGGGAAAGCGCGCTGCAGCCGGTGATGTTCCGGGCGCTGCTGCACTGGTGGCTGGGCATGCCGCAGTTATCGAACCGGCGCGCGCAGCTCGAGGAGAGTCTGGCGCTGTCGGAAGCCGCCGGTTTCGACTTCCTCAGCGCCCAGCTGGCCGGCCTGCTCGGACAATTGGGCGGGGTCGGTTTCGAACAGCGCGCCATCGCCCTGCGCCAGCAGCATCGCTTGAGCGACATGACGCTCTGGTTCGAGCGCGAGCAGCCCTGGGAACGCCAGTTGAACGCCCTGATCAACCTGCAGCCTGCCGTCAACGTCGAGGTGGTGAAGGAATCGCGCCTGGTCTGGCTGCTGCGCTACGACGCGCACCTGGGCGGCATCCAGGAAATCGAGCCGCGCGAGCAGAAGCGCGATGCGCAGGGCGGCTGGAGCCGCGGCCGCCCCGTTGGCCTCAAACGCCTGCTCGACGAGGCTGGCTCGCTCGACTTCGTCACGGCCCAGGATCTGCAGGTGGTGGCCAGCATCGGCGCCCAGCGCCAGCATTACGGCAGCGGCCTGCGCTACGATTTCGACCTCGACAAGGCGGTGGCCGCGCTGGTCGGCCACCCGCTGCTGTTCTGGTTCGATGCCCCGGGTACCCGGGTCGAACTGCTGCCGGGCGAACCGGAGCTGCTGGTGAAGGCCGACCGCGCGCACGTGACGATCTCGCTGCGCCCCCCCGTGCGGCTCGGCGACGGCGACGTGGTCGTCACGCGCGAATCGCCGACCCGGCTGCGCGTGGTGCGCATCCGCGACGAGCACCACCGCATCGGCGCCATCGTCGGCGACGGCCTGGTGGTGCCTTTGGAGGCCGAAGTGCGGGTGCTGCAGGCGATCGGCGCGATCTCCTCGATCGTCACGGTGCAGTCGGACATCGGCAGCAGCGCCGCCGACCTGGAACGCATCGACGCCGACCCGCGCCTGCACGTGCACCTGCTGCCCTACCATCAGGGCCTGCGCATCCGCATCCTGGTGCGCCCGTTGCCGGACAACGGCGCCTATTACGCGCCGGGCAGCGGCGCCGAGCGCGTGATCGCCGACGTCAACGGCGTGCGCACCGAAGCCAGGCGCGACCTGAACGCCGAGCGCGAGCGCCAGCGCCAGTTGCTGGCGGACTGCCGCGCGCTGGAAAGCGCCGAGGAAGAGCACGACGAATGGCTGCTCGGCCAGCCGCTGGCCTGCCTGGAACTGGTGAGCGAACTGCAGGAACTCGACCCCTCCCAGGTCGTGATCGCCTGGCCGGAAGGAGAACCGTTCAGGGTCAGCAAGAAGGTCTCGTCGAAATCCGTGCGCCTGACCATCAAGCGCGACAAGGACTGGTTCGCCGCCAACGGTGAAGTCGTGGTGGACGAAAACCGCGTCCTCGACCTGGTCTCGCTGCTGGAAAAGCTGCGCGGCAGCGAAGGCCGCTTCGTGGCCCTGGGCGACAACCAGTTCCTGGCGCTGACCAACGAACTGCACCGCCGATTGACCGACCTGGCCGCCTACACCGACGCCGACGAGGAAGCGCTGCGCGTACATCCGCTGGCCAGCTTCGCGCTGGAGGAACTGGCGCTGGACGCCGGCGGCGTGGAAAGCGACAAGGCCTGGCGCGCGCACCTGCAGAAGATGGCCGCGAATGCCGAGTACGCGCCGCAGCTGCCGAGCACCCTGCAGGCCGAGCTGCGCGACTACCAGCGCGAAGGCTTCGAATGGCTGGCGCGCCTGGCGCACTGGGGCGTGGGCGCCTGCCTGGCCGACGACATGGGCCTCGGCAAAACCCTGCAGGCGCTGGCGTTGATCCTGCTGCGCGCGCCGAACGGCCCGACCCTGGTGGTCGCGCCGACCTCGGTCTGCACCAACTGGATCGCCGAGGCCGCGCGCTTCGCGCCGACCCTGAACGTCAAACTGTTCGGCCCCGGCGAGCGCGCCGACATGGTCGATGGCGCCGGGCCGTTCGACGTGGTCGTCGCCAGCTACGGCCTGCTGCAGCTGGAAGCGCCGCTGTTCGCGAAGAAGACCTGGCACACGATCGTGCTCGACGAGGCGCAAGCCTTCAAGAACGCGGCGACGCGCCGTTCGCAGGCGGTGATGGCGCTGCGCGGCGCGTTCCGCATGATCGCCACCGGCACCCCGCTGGAAAACCATCTGGGCGAGTTGTGGAACCTGTTCCGCTTCATCAATCCGGGCCTGCTCGGGACCGCCGACCAGTTCCAGCTGCGCTTTGCCGGCCCGATCGAAAAGGCCCAGGACAAGCGCGCCGAAGCCGGTGCGCGCTCGCGCCTGCGGCGCCTGACGCAGCCCTTCATCCTGCGCCGCACCAAGAGCCAGGTGCTGACCGAGCTGCCGCCGCGCACCGAGATCGTGATCCCGGTCGAGCTGACGCAGGAAGAGACGGCGCTGTACGAATCGCTGCGGCGCGAAGCGCTCGACAAGCTGGCCGCGCTGGAGGCGCCCGAGAGCCAGAAGTCGATCGCGATCCTGGCCGAGATGATGCGGCTGCGGCTCGCGGTCTGCAATCCGGAACTGGTCGCGCCGGGCATCGGCATCGCCAGCAGCAAGCTGGCCACCTTCGCGCGCCTGATCGACGATTTGCTGGACAACCGCCACAAGGTCCTGGTGTTCAGCCAGTTCGTCGACCATTTGACCCTGATCCGCAAGCACCTCGACGCGCGCGGCATCATGTACCAGTACCTGGACGGGTCGACCCCGATGCAGGAGCGCAAAAAACGGGTCGACGCCTTCCAGGCCGGACAAGGAGAGCTGTTCCTGATCAGCCTGAAGGCCGGCGGGGTCGGCATCAACCTGACGGCGGCCGACTACGTGATCCACATGGACCCGTGGTGGAACCCGGCGGTCGAGGACCAGGCCTCGGACCGGGCGCACCGCATGGGCCAGCAGCGCCCGGTGACGATCTACCGCCTGGTGGCGCGCCACACGATCGAGGAAGGCATCGTCGAACTGCACCACCACAAGCGCGATCTGGCCGAGAGCCTGCTCGAAGGCGGCGACATGGCCGCGCGCATGTCCCCGGGCGACATGCTGGCGATGCTGCAGCAGGGCCTGGCGCGCTGAACCTTCATTTGCCGTCGGGCTGCGATCCGTGTGATCATTGCCGCTTTTGCAAGCGAACCCGATGGTGGACGAGGAGCGCGGCGGCCGTTCGTACGAAACGTGACGGTTTGTTTCAGCCGCCCGCAAGCGGCCTGAATGGTGCTACTCTGGCGCGCTGGCCCGCATATCGCCGGGGCCGCGCCCCGATCTACACTCCACAGGGCAGATGACGATGATGAAAACAAAACTCGCGCTGGCAGCGATTGTCGCCAGCCTCGTGCTGGCGCCCGCCAGCGCCAAGCCGACCAAGACCGCCAAACCGAAGGCGGCGAAGGTAGTCAAATCCAAAGCATCCAAGGCCAAGGCGCCCGCCGCCAAAGGCAAGTCGAAAGGCAAGGGCAAGGCCGTCGCTGCGGCCGCCGCCACCGGCGCCGCCGTCGCCGCCGCCGCGCCGCGCCAGGCCGCATCCGAAAAGCGCCTCGACCGCCGCGCCGACTCCTACAGCATGCAATACCTGACCGCGCTGTGGCGCATCGATCCGGAAGGCGGCATCGCAGTCGGCAAGTTCGACGCCGCCGCCAACCTGACGATTCCCGACGACGCCACCCGCGCCAGGAAGCTCGCCTTCGCCAACGAATGGCTGGAGAAGTTCCGCAAGCTCGACCAGCGCCAGATGTCGCCGCGCCAGCGCACCGACATCGCGCTCCTGATCAACAAGCTCGAGACCGACGTCTGGCGCTTGAGCACCTTCCGCGAATTCGAGTGGAACCCGTCGCTGTACAACGTGGCCCAGCCGCTCGACCTGATCCTCAACACCGAGTACGCGGCCAAGCCCCAGCGCCTGCGCACCATCCTGCGGCGCCTGGCAGACGTGCCGGCCTACTACCAGGCGGCGCAAGCCACGATCAAGAACCCGACGCGCGAGCACACCCAGCTGGCGATCGCGCAGGCGCCGGGCACGCTGGCGGTGCTGGCCGACCTCGGCCAGGCGGCGCAGGACTCGATACTCAACGTCCAGGAAAAAGCCATCTTCGCCCAGCGCATCGCCAACGCCGGCACCGCGGTGCTGGGCTACGTCGACTACCTGAGCAACCTGGACAAGACGCTGGCGCAGAACGGCCAGGCGCGCCCCTTCCGGATCGGCAAGGCGCTGTACGAGCAGAAGTTCGCGCTCGAGATCCAGTCGGCCAGCAGCGCCGAGCAGACCTACCGCAAGGCCCTGGCCGCGCGCGAGGAACTGCTGGGCCGCATGGACGCGATCTCGGACGAGCTGTGGCCGCGCTACATGGCGAACGTGACCAAGCCGGCCGACCGCTTCAAGAAGATCGGCATGCTGATCGATAAGCTGTCCGCCCGCCACGTCGCGCGCGAGAACTTCCTGCCCGAGATCCGGCGCCAGATCCCCGAGCTGCAGGACTGGGTCATCAAGCACGACCTGCTCACGCTCGACCCGAACAAGCCGCTCGAAGTGCGCGAGACGCCGATGTACCAGCGCGGCGTGGCCGGCGCCAGCATCGACGCGCCCGGCCCCTACCGCCCGAAGGATCGCACCTACTACAACGTCACGCCGCTCGATGGGCTGTCGGCGGAGCAGGCCGAGAGCAGCCTGCGCGAGTACAACGAGTGGATCCTGCAGATCCTGAACATCCACGAAGCCATTCCCGGCCACTACGCCCAGCTGGTGCACGCGAACCGCTCGCCCTCGCTGGTGAAATCCCTGTTCGGCAACGGCGCCATGGTCGAGGGCTGGGCCGTGTACGGCGAGCGTATGATGCTCGAATCCGGCTACGGCGGCAACGCGCCCGAGATGTGGCTGATGTACTCGAAGTGGAACCTGCGCAGCGTCACCAACACCATCCTCGACTACTCGGTCCACGTGCTGGGCATGCAGCAAAACGAGGCGATGGATTTGCTGGTGCGCCAGGCCTTCCAGACGCGCCAGGAAGCGGTCGAGAAATGGCGCCGCGTGCAGCTGTCGTCGGTGCAGCTGACCAGCTACTTCAGCGGCTACGCCGAGATCATGGAACTGCGCGAGCAGCGCAAGCAGGCCCTGGGCGAGCGCTTCAACCAGAAGGCCTTCCACGACCAGTTCCTCAGCTACGGCAACGCGCCGGTGAAGATGATCGCGGAGTTGATGCGCGACTGACCCTTCGGCGAACCACGAGAACCGGGACCACGTGTCCCGGTTTTTTTTCGTGGTACGGCGCTCCTCCTCGCCGGGCATGTTCGTGCCCGCCTCCCGCCCGGCGGCGTCATCTCCAGCACGCGCACGGTTCAGTCCCCTGGAAAAAGGCCTTGTAATTATATAAGTGATCGTTTACTCTTATATTAATAACGACGCAGGACGGTAGTTCACCGGCGCCGGAATACGATCAGACCACCGGCCACCGCACCTGTCTGCATCGATCAACCAGCGGATTGCTCTGAAAGGAAAGTATGATGGAACGCTCGACGATGACGAAAGCAGCGGGGAACTGGATCAACGGCGCCTGGAACGATGGCGGCACGCTCAGGCAGGCCGTCAGTCCCTCGAACGGCCAGCCGCTCGGCAACTACCTGGACATCGGCCCGGAAGAAGCGCGGCAGGCGATCCAGGCCGCGCGCAGCGCCTTCGATACCACCAGCTGGTCCAGGGACCGCTCCCGGCGCTCGCGCGCCTTGTTCGAACTGGCCGACGAAGTGGCGAAGCGGGCGGACGAGATGGCGCTGATGCTGGCGCGCGAAGGTGGCAAGTTGCTGGCGCAGACCCAATGGGAGCTGCAGGTCACGGTGGACTGGCTGCGCCATGGCGCCGCGACCGCGCTGCTGCAGACCGGCGGTCGCGCGCTCGAAGCCGCCCCCGGCCTGCACTTCCACTCCGATCCCGAAGCGCTTGGCGTGGTTGGCGTGATCTCGCCCTGGAATTCGCCGGTCATCCTGTCGGTGCGCGCGGTCGCGCCGGCGCTGGCCGCCGGATGTACGGTGGTCCTCAAGCTGCCGCACCAGACGGCGCTGACCAATGCCCTGTTCGCCGCAGCGGTCGCCGCGACAAGGTCCCTGCCGCCCGGCGTCCTGAACGTGATCACCGAAACCGGCAGCATCGGCGCCGCGATGCTGGTCGATTCGACCGACGTCAACATGATCAGCTACACCGGCAGTACCAAGGTGGGCCGGCTCATTGCCGCCAACGGCGCCAGGACGCTCAAACGCCTCAACCTTGAACTGGGCGGCAAAGCACCGCTGGTGGTCTTCGACGACGCCGATCTCGAGGCCGTAGTCCCGCAGATCGTCGCCGCCCTGGTCGCGATGAACGGCCAGTTCTGCTGCACCGGCGCGCGCGTGCTGGTCCAGCGCGGCATCGCAGACAGGCTGCGCGCGGCGCTGGTGGAGGCCTACCGCAACGTCCGGCTCGGTGCCAGCGATGATCCCGACGCCCAGCTCGGCCCGCTGATCGACAAGGCAAGCGTGCAGCGCGTGGATAGCGTGGTGGCCGAGGCCGCTTCCTATGCCAGCATCCTCGTGCGCGGCGGGCCCGTCACCGAAGGTCCACTGGCTGCGGGCGCCTTCTACCGCCCCAGCCTGATCGAAGTCGAGTCCCTCGATGCCTACGTGGTCCAGAACGAGGTCTTCGGCCCGGTCCAGACTTTCGAGATCTTCGACGACGAAGCCGACGCCATCGCGCGTGCGAACGCCACCGAATATGGTCTTGCCGCGTCGGTCTTTTCCCGCGACATGGCACGCTGCCGCCGCGTCGGCAAGGCGATCCAGGCCGGCCATATCTGGATGAACTGCTGGGGGGTCATGTCGGAACACTTCGAGCAGAGCGGCTTCAAGCAAAGCGGTATCGGCGTCCTGTGCGGTCCGCGCGCCATCGAGCAGTTCCAGGAGATCAAGGTCTACGCCTCGGTCGAAGCGCCGCCGGCTGCAGCCTGAGCCGGTACCGGCAGCGCGCGCCACCGGCGCGCGGCCTGCCGGACCGGGCAAGGCTTCCGCTTTGCGTGAAACGCCTGTCCCTTATAATCCGAGCATGAAAACCAGCACCAGCAAAGCCCCGCGCGGCCGTCCCGTGAACGAACAGGCGCGTGAAGAACGCATGGCGCAGATCCTCGATGGCGCCCGCAGCTGTTTCCTCCAGCGTGGCTTCCACGCGGCCTCGATCGCGGAGATCAGCGCCGCCGCAGGCGTCAGCACGGCAAACATCTACCAGTACTTCCCGAGCAAGGAAGCGCTGATCGTGACCCTGATCGAAGTCGACCTACGGCGCCACTACGATTTCATCGCACGTTTCTGGAATACGGATTTCAGCCGGGCTGCCATCGAGGAGGTGTTGGCGGACATTTTCCTTACGCCGCAGGGACACGCGGTCGCGGTGCTGCGCGCCGAGATCGCCAGCGAGGGCGCACGCAATCCGCAGGTCGCCGAACTGCTGCGCAGTTCCGAAGCAGGCCTGCTCGAAGCCGTGCATCAAGGAATACGCGCCGCCCGCAAGAATGGCCGATTCACTGCCGACCTCGACCCGGACGCGGTCGCCGAGCGCCTGTCGCTCGTGTTCGAAGGGCTGATGCGCCTGTATCTGTTTTCTCCCGCCGACGGGAAAAAATTCATCGCACAGTATTACAGCCAGCTGGCCGATACCTTGCAGCTGGACGCTTGAGGCGCCCACGAGGCGGCGCGCTCACAGCAACCGGGTGCCGAGCGGCACCTCATGCTCCGGCACGCACAGGCTGACGTTGCCCGAGGCGTCGTGGAAGCCCGTCACCAGGCATTCGGACATGAAAGGGCCGATCTGCTTCTCGGGGAAATTCACGACCGCCACGACCTGCTTCCCGACGAGCGCCTGCGGGTCGTACAGCGCCGTGATCTGGGCGCTTGACTTGCGGATGCCAATCTCGCTGCCGAAATCGATCTGCAGTTTATAGGCCGGCTTTCTCGCCTCGGGAAAGGCTTCGGCGGAGAGGATGCGCCCGACACGCAGTTCTACCTTCATGAAGTCGGACCAAGCGATTTTTTCGGTTTTTTCCATTACCAAAAAATACACCATATACGCGGCGCAAGCCAGAGGCCGGTGCCCGGCATGCCATATGTACGGGTAAATGCCGCATAGATCGTTAATAAAATCGTTTTCAATTAAATAGTGCGCTATCTATACTGCGTCACATGGATGGCAAACGCAGCGCCGCAACCACGGCTCCCGATGGCGCCAGGGCTGCAGCGCTATCCTGCAGCAACTCGTAACACGGCAGTTGAAGCAAGCACAGGCTGGACCGCTTCATCAGGCCATTTTCAAGCCAAGATGTGGCTGATGTACTCGAAGTGGAACCTGCGCAGCGTCACCAACACCATCCTCGACTACTCGGTCCACGTGCTGGGCATGCAGCAAAACGAGGCGATGGATTTGCTGGTGCGCCAGGCCTTCCAGACGCGCCAGGAAGCGGTCGAGAAATGGCGCCGCGTGCAGCTGTCGTCGGTGCAGCTGACCAGCTACTTCAGCGGCTACGCCGAGATCATGGAACTGCGCGAGCAGCGCAAGCAGGCCCTGGGCGAGCGCTTCAACCAGAAGGCCTTCCACGACCAGTTCCTCAGCTACGGCGACGCGCCGGTGAAGATGATCGCGGAGTTGATGCGGGATTGATCGTCTTCGCAGCGCACCACGGGGAACCGGGACCATGTGTCCCGGTTTTTTTTCGCCTCGATGGAGGACTCGTCAGGCACCCGGTCTCTCCCGCGGCACCGGCGGCGGGCGCCAGGCGGATGCGACCCGGCGCCGACAATGTAAAAAAATAATCTATAAATCGCTTGCAATTAAATAGCGCGCTACTTATACTGCTTCACATGGATCGCAAACACAGCGGCAAACCAGTCTCTCTCCCGAGACCGATCAAGCCCCGTGTACGCGTTCCGGCAACACAGGTAACACGGTAGTAGAAACGGAAGATGCAGGACCGGCTCGTCCAGCCGGCTTTTGCCAAATAAGTAGCACACTATTTAATAGCACATTAAACGAAAGGAAGCACCATGAAAGCCATCAAGCACATCGCCCTCGCCCTCTCGGTCCTCGGCAGCGCCGCCGTTCCAGCCATCGCTGCCCCTGCGGCGCAGGTCAAGCCAACCGTCATCCTGGTGCACGGCGCGTTCGCCGATGCGACCAGCTGGAATGGCGTGGCCGCCAAGCTGCGTGCCGACGGTTACAAGGTCATCGGCGCCGCCAATCCGCTGCGCAGCGTCAAGGGTGATGCGGTCTCGGTGGCCAACATCGTCAAGAGTGTCGACGGTCCGGTGGTCCTGGTCGGCCACTCCTACGGCGGCGCCGTCATCTCGGCCGCAGCACAGGGCCAGGCCAACGTCAGGAGCCTGGTCTATGTCGCAGCTTTCGCACCGGACCAGGGGGAGACTGCCCTTGAACTGTCCGGCCGCTATCCGGGCAGTACCCTCGGCGGCGCGCTCGCCAAGCCGGTGCTCCTGGCGGACGGCGGCAAGGATTTCTACATCGACCAGGACAAGTTCCATCAACAATTCGCCGCCGACCTGCCGCAAGCGCAAGCCGACCTGATGGCTGTCGCCCAGCGTCCAATCGCCGAGGCCGCCCTGACCGAAGCAGCGGGCGCCCCGGCATGGAAACGGCTGCCGTCCTACTTCATCTACGGCACCGGCGACAGGAATATCCCGGCTGCGGCACTGGGCTTCATGGCCGAACGCGCCAAATCCCGCAAGACCGTCGAGATCCCCGGTGCTTCCCACGTGGTCATGAGCTCGCACCCTGCTGCCGTCGCCAGACTGATCGAAGAAGCGGCCAGCGCCGAATAAGCCGCAGACAGGTTCCACAATCAAAACCAATAAGTAGCACACTATCTAATCGCACGTTAAGGAGAGCACCATGAAAGCCACCAAGACCCTGATCGCCGCCGCCCTGATCGCCGCAACGGCAAGCGCCGGCGCCGCCAGCCTGCCCGGAGTGGAACGCCAGACCGCCAGCTTCCTGAAAGCCATCGAAGGCGGCAAGCCGATCGAGCAGATGACGCCGCAGGAAGCCCGCGCCGTGCTGGTCGGCGCGCAGGCTGGCGCCGAATCGAAGCTGGCCCCGGCCGAGGTCAGCGAAAGGACCGTCGACCTGGACGGCAAGCCGGTGAAGCTGACCATCGTGCGTCCGGCCGGCGCCAAAGGGGTTCTCCCGGCATTCATGTTCTTCCACGGCGGCGGCTGGGTGCTGGGCGACTATCCAACCCACGAACGCCTGGTGCGCGACCTGGTGGCCGGTTCCGGCGCGGTGGCCGTGTTCGTCAACTACACGCCTTCACCGGAAGCCGGCTACGGCGTGGCCATCAACGAAGCGTATGCCGCCACCCGCTGGGTGGCCGAGAACGGCGTCCAGATCGGCGTGGACGGCAAGCGTCTGGCCGTGGCGGGCAACAGCGTGGGCGGCAACATGGCGGCCGTCGTCAGCCTGATGGCCAAGGAGAAAGGAGCCCCTGCCCTGCGCTCCCAGGTCCTGTTGTGGCCGGTGACCGATGCGCGCTTCGACAGCCCGTCCTACCAGCAATTCGCGAACGGTCACTTCCTGACTCGCAACATGATGAAGTGGTTCTGGGATAACTACACCCGCGATGCCGCCGCCCGCCGCGAGATCCATGCTTCGCCGCTGCGGGCCAGCTTGGAGCAACTGCGAGGCTTGCCGCCGGCGCTGATCCAGACCGCCGAGTTCGACGTGTTGCGCGACGAAGCCGAAGCCTACGGCCGCAAGCTCGATGCTGCCGGCGTCGACGTGAAATCGGTACGCTATAACGGTATGATCCACGACTTCGGCCTGCTCAATGCGCTGAGCGACGTGCCGGCGGTGCGCAGCGCGCTCGGCCAGGCGGCGCAGGAACTGAAACTGCGTCTCCAGTAACAAGACCGCCACCTGTGGAACCGGGCCGTGCCATGCGCGGCCCGGTTCCGTTCCGGTTGCACGACAAGCGTTACAAATAGCTTGCAACTAGATAGTACGCTACCTATACTCGCGACATGAACCGCAAAGACAAACCCGTGGAAGGCGTCCCCCAGCTCGACGACCAGTTGTGCTTCGCCCTGTATTCGACCTCGCTGGCGATGAGCAAGCTGTATCGCAAGCTGCTGAAGAAGCTGGACATCACCTATTCGCAATACCTGGTGCTGATGGTCTTGTGGGAACAGGACGAACAGACCGTCTCGCGTATCGGCGAGCGCCTCCTGCTCGACTCGGCCACCCTGACCCCGCTGCTCAAACGCATGGAACAGGCCGACCTGGTGCACCGGGTGCGCGCGGCGAACGACGAACGCCAGGTCATCATCTCGCTGACCGAACGCGGCAGCGAAATGCGCAAGGAAGCCGCCGCGTTTCCATCCCAGGTGGTATGTGCCAGCGGTTGCGGTTTGCAGGATATCGCGGCCCTGAAGAAGCAGCTCGACCAGTTGCGCGCGAGCCTGACGGACAACGCCTGACGGCGCTGCCCGCGTCCTGGCGCTCTCTGGAGCGCTTCACAACTGTGCAAAGCCGCACAAGCGGCATGCTTGCGCTCCACTTGTGTGCAATTGTTCGCTGGCTACAATAAGTTGGCGACTTCCCGTCGCGCCAGGAACGCCTAAAAAACCTCCAGCGCAAGGCGCATCGTCGAAAACAGTACGCTTGTACGGCAAGACGATGCAGCGCCGCCATGGAGGCATTGTTAGGCGCTCTACAGCAACGCCCAAGGTCGTGGCGGCATTGAAAGCCCGCTTCGGTGCGGACCAGGTCGGCGAGATCGTCCCCGCGTCCGCCAGCGAGGATTTCAGCTGGTTCGCACGGGCATGGGATGTTCCTTCCGTCTATTGGGCAGTGGGTGGCACCGATCCGAAGCTGTACGACCGGCTCGAGCGAGAGGGCAAGGTCAACGAGATCCCTTCCAACCATTCGCCCCAGTTCGCGCCGGCCCTCACGCCGACGGTGGGCCGGGGCGTCGAGGCGATGCTGGCGGCCGCGGGCCCCTGGCTGGCGCCGTGAGCGCCGACCAGGCGCTGCGGTAAATACGGCGGAACGCTTGAAAGTTTAAATTCGACAACAATTGGTGAGTATTCGACGCTATCGGGTCCCCTACAATAACGACAAAAAGGCGGCGGGCGGCACCGCGCCTGCGCGCCACCACACGGGGAAATGCCATGAAAGCGGATTCGTTTGCGCGCACCGCCAGTGCGCTGGTCTTGTCGTTCGCCTGCGCCGGTGCCCATGCACAGTCCGGCAAGATCGACCAGGAAGCCGAGATGAACGCGGCGATGGTGGCGGTCCGCACGGTCGTCAAGACCGGGCCCGCCGAGATCGACCTGGGCAAGCAGGCGACCCTGAAACTCCCCGCAGGCTATTCCTTCGTTCCCCAGCCGCAGGCCGACCAGCTGCTCAAGGCCATGGGCAATGGCGAAGACCCTTCGCGGCTCGGCATCGTCCTGCCGCCCGACAGCGACAGCTTCGTGGTGCCCCGCTACATCGACGCCGGCTACATCAAGGACGACGAAGCCGCGGACTGGAATGCCGACGAACTGCTCGCCAGCCTGAAGCAAGGCACCGAGGAAGGCAACAAGGAGCGCCAGGCCCGCGGCATGCCGGAAATGGAGATCGTCGGCTGGAGCCAGAAGCCGACCTACGACAAGGCATCGCAGCGCCTGGTGTGGGCGATCGAGAGCAAGGACAAGGGTACGACGAAGGCGGAACACGGCGCCAACTACAACACCTACGTGCTGGGCCGCGAAGGCTATTTGTCGATGAACCTGGTATCCGGCTTCGATTCGCTGGCGGCGAATAAACCCTTTGTCCAGACCCTGCTCGCGCAGACCAGCTTCAATGCCGGCAAGACCTATGCGGACTTCGATGCCGGCACCGACAAGGTGGCGGAGTACGGCATCGCGGCGCTGGTAACCGGTGTCGCGGCCAAGAAGCTGGGCCTGTTCGCGGTGATCGCGGCCTTCCTGGCCAAGTTTGCCAAGGTCATCCTGATTGCAGGCTTCGGGCTGATGGTGGGACTCGGCAAATTTTTCAGGCGCCGCAAGGCCTGATGCTTCCACCAGATATACCTCCGCCACGGCGGCGCCGCTTCGCGTGCACGGCCGTGTTTCTCATGCAATCGCCGGCTTGCACGGCACCGATACATTTTTCATGACCAATCAATCCGGACTCCTTCGTTCTTCCCGCGCCATCCTGGGCGCGGTGCTCGCCCTGGCTTTTTCCTCGGGCTGCGCGCATGCCCAAACCTGCAACCTGGGCGAGCAGACCGTCGTTCCGCTGACGCTGGCCGGCGCGGCGGGCTATCCGCTCATTCCGGTGACGGTCGATGGCCAATCGGCCCATGTGCTGCTCGAAACCGACAGCCGCGTGACCCTGCTGAACCGCGCGCCGCTCGAAAAACTCGGCATCGCGATCCGGAAGGTGGAAACGACCTATACGGTCGACATGATGGCCGTCCAGCTGTCGCAGTTTTCGGCGGCCGGGATCGACACGAAAGGCTATTTTTCGGTCATCGATTCGGATAGCGATATCCTCGGCAGTCTCGGCATGAATTACTTCAACCGCAGGGACATGGAGCTCTGGCTGGCCAACAAGGAGATGCGCCTTAGCCGGCCCAGCGGCTGCCGCAAGGCTTTTCTTGCGTCCTGGGATCCCCAGGCGCATGTCGTCGATGTCGAGATCGACCAGTCGCTGCGGGATTGGCGGCCATGGTTCAAGGTGCGCATCAACGGCACCGACGTGAACGCCATCATTGCCACCAGCTCGCCCTATTCCTACCTCGACCTGCATACCGCTGCGCGGCTCGGCATCAAACCGGATTCGCCGGGGGTGGCGCAAAGCGGCGAAGTCATCAGCTGGCGCGACAAGACCATGAAAGTCTGGCGCGCGCCGGTCACGGAGATGTCGATCGGGAAGTACAAGGTGCCCAATCCCCGGCTTTACCTGTTCGACATGACCCTGTCGGGCGAAATGATGGTGCTTGGGCTCGACTTTCTGCGCAACCACCGGGTCCTGATATCGATGAGCCAGCGCCGTCTGTACATCACCCACCTCGGCGGGCCGACGTTTTCGGAGCCCGAATGAGCGCCTCGCTGCGCGGCCTGGCGCTGCTCTGCTCCGCCCTGCTGGTCCAGGACGCCTGGGCCTGCCGCGTTCCTCCCGCCAACCAGCTGATGGGCGTGGACGAACAGATCGCGCTGGCGTCCGACGTTTCCCTGGCCCAAGTGGTCGCAGCGACGCCGCTCGAGGGCAATGTGGTCGAGTACCGCTTCGTCGTCCTGCAGCGCCTGGCAGGCCCGGAACGGAGAACGTTCACGCTGCGCGGCCGCGCGGCCGGCACGCCGGCATTCCTGGCCGGCGGTACTGCGAACGCCGGCGAACGCGCGAGCGCGAGCTTCGACCATCACACCGCGCCGGCATTTTGGCAGCGCGGTGGCGGCCGGACCACGAATGGCGCCGACTGCGCGATTCGTCCAGCCTTCACGCTGGGCCACAGCTACCTCGTGTTCCTCGATTCGCCGTGGACCTGGCGCAGTTTCGAAAGAATCGAGGCCGTGGACGGTGCCGTCGACGAGGGCGACCGCTGGCTGGCTTATGTCAAGGCCGGGCTGGCACGGCGAGCGGTCGCGCCGAGCGGCAGGTAGAAGTCGTCTTCAGGCCCGCCAGGGTCAAGCATTGTCGGCGCGGCGGGTATGATGTGCATTTTCATCGGACGACGACACCCCATGAGCACCGAAGGACCACTCACCCCCGACGCGATGACCGCCCTGCGCGAGCGCTTCGCAGCCCAGTCGCGCAAGGCCCAGGCGTATTACGCGGTCATGCACGAAATCAAGGCCGTCGTCGGCAACGACGACGCGGCCAATGCCTGGATGAACGCGCCACTGGAAGCCTTCGGCAAGCAGACGCCAGCCGAGCTGGTCGCAGCTGGACGCGAGCACGAGGTGCTGGACGCCATCCGCAAGCTCAAGGGTGGCGCGGCGAAATAAGGTCGCCGCCTTGCAGGCATAAAAAAACCGGAGCAGGCTCCGGTTCTTTTTCGATACGTTCGCTTAAGCGGTTTCTTCCGGCGCCTGCGTCATGCGTACGAACATCGGCGCCACCAGCAGGCCCAGCTCGAACAGCAGGCACATCGGGATGGCCAGCGCCAGCTGGCTGACCACGTCCGGCGGCGTGACGATGGCCGCGATGACGAAGGCGCCGACGATGATGTAGGGGCGCACCGACTTCAGCTTCTCGATGCTGACGATGCCCATGCGCACCAGGATCACGACCACCACCGGCACCTCGAAGGTGGCGCCGAAGGCCAGGCACATCGACATCACGAAGTCGAGGTAGTTTTCGATGTCCGGCATCACCGCGATCGAGGATGGTGCGAACTCGGCGATGAAGTGGAACACGCGGCCGAACACGAGGAAGTAGCAGAACGCGACGCCGCCGATGAACAGCAGCGAGGACGAGATCACCAGCGGCAGCACCAGGCGCTTTTCGTGCGCGTACAGGCCGGGAGCCACGAAGGCCCAGATCTGGTAGAACACCCAGGGCAGCGCGATGATCAGCGCCACCATCAGCGTGACCTTCATCGGCACCAGGAAGGGCGAGACGACGCCGGTCGCGATCATCTTCGCACCCGTCGGCAGCGACTGCAGCATCGGGAAAGCGAGGAAATCATAGACCTCTTTCGGCCCCGGCCAGATCATCAGCGCGATACAGACCACCGCCACGCCGATGATGGCTTTGACCAGGCGGTCGCGCAGTTCGACGAGGTGGGAGATGAAGGTTTCTTCGACTGGCGCTTCTTCGGTCGTCATCTAGAAAAAAGAACTATTGGAGGATTTCACGCCGGGCCGGAACTTGCGCACGCGTGCGGCGCCCGACAATACCCGGGTCTTGCCGCCGTGGCGGTGCTTGTACCAGGCGGGAACGGCGGACGAACGCACCAGCTTCTTGCGGCGGAAGTCGCGCGCCTTGCGCTCGACGTCTTCGACGGTCGCGCTGAATGTGGACGCGGGCGGCGTCGGCTGGATATCGCCCTGCCAGGCCGATTCCACTTCCTGCCTGGCGCTCGAGAAATGATGCTCGACGTCGGACTGGAATTCGGCGGCGCTGTCGGCCACTTCCTTCTGCAGGTTGCGCAGCTCGTCGAGCTGGATCTCGCGGCTGACCTCGGACTTGACGTCGTGCAGGTAGCGCTGGGCGCGGCCGTACAGGGTGCCGGCCATGCGCGCCACCTTCGGCAGCTTCTCGGGGCCGATCACGATCAGCGCCACCACGCCGATGATGGCGAGCTTGGACAGTCCCAGGTCGATCATGGCGCGACGACGGGATTACGAACGGTGCTTTTCGCGGGTTTCGACGTCGATCGTCGACTTGTCCGCCACTTGCTGGGTCGGCGCTGCGGGATTGGCCGCGTTGCTTGCCGACTTTTCTTCCTCGCCGCGCACGCCGTCCTTGAAGCCCTTCACGGCCTTGCCGATGTCGGAACCGACGTTACCCAGTTTCTTGGTGCCGAACAGCAGCACCACCACGACCAGCACGATTACCCAGTGCCAAATGCTCATCGAACCCATCATTTTCTCCTTCATGGGCACGGGTGCCCAAAATCAATGCAACTTGTATGCAAACTGCTGGCGCAAACTGATGCGCAAAACTTACGCGCCAGTATACGCCAAGCAGCGCCTGCGTAACCGTCCTGCGGGAATATTGTCAGGTGCCAAGACCACGCCAGGGACGCGGACCGCCATACATGTGCAGGTGCAAGTGATACACCTCCTGGCCGCCGTTCGGACCGCTGTTGATCAGGGTCTTGTAGCCGCCGCTGCGCTTGCCTTGCGCATCGACGGTCACGCCGACGCCGTGTTCGGCCGCCAGCTTCGGCGCCAGCGCCAGCATCTTGCCCAGCAGCGCAGTATGCGCTTCGGTCGCGTCCGACAACGTGTCGATGTGTTCCTTCGGGATCACCAGCAGGTGCACCGGCGCGGCCGGGTTGATGTCCTTGAATGCCAGCAACGCCTCGTCTTCGTAGACGACGTTCGCCGGAATCTGCTTGGCGACGATCTTGCAGAAAATGCAGTTATCCATGTTGTCTCCAGTGTGCTTGCCGCAACGGCAGCGCCGGGCAATCCCAGCCATCGTAACCGAGAACGATGACGGCGCAATGACGCACCGCGCAAGAACGGTTGAACGACGCGGTGTTACGCGTCCTTGCGCGCGGCTTTTTCTTCCAGGCCAGACACGCCTTCGCGGCGCGCCAATTCGTCGACCACCTGCTGCGGCGTGAGGTCGAACTTTGCCAGCAGCACCATCGAATGGAACCACAGGTCGGCGACTTCGTACAGCAGCTTGGCATTGTCGCCCGAGACGCGCGCGTCCTTGGCGGCCATCACGGTCTCGGTGGCTTCCTCGCCGATCTTTTTCAAAATGGCGTCGTCGCCCTTGGCGAACAGCTTCGCCACGTAAGAAGTCGCGGGGTCGCCGCCGTTGTCCGGCTTGCGCGATTCGATGGTGGCCGCCAGGCGGGCCAGGGTGTCACTCATGGGTTTTCTTCGTATTCGTGTAAATCGTTTCCGGATCGCGCAGCACGGGGTCGACCGCCTGCCACTCCTCGCCGTCGAACTTCTGGAAGAAGCAGGAATGGCGCCCGGTATGGCAGGCGATGCCCCCGGCCTGCTCGATCTTCAGCAGCACGACGTCCTCGTCGCAGTCGAGACGGATTTCCAGCACCTTCTGGGTGTGGCCGGACTCTTCTCCCTTGTGCCAGAGCTTCTTGCGCGAGCGGCTCCAGTAGACGGCTTCGCCCAGCTCCACCGTGCGCGCCAGCGCGTCGCGGTTCATCCAGGCGAACATCAAAATGTCGCCCGTGGCCGCTTCCTGGGCAATCACCGGCACCAGGCCGTTCTCGTCCCAGCGCACTTTTTTCAGCCACTTCGCGTTCGGGGTCGGCGTCGTTACGATCGTGTTCGTCATGTCAGTCCATCCGCATCGGAATGCCGCGTTCAGCCATGTAGCGCTTGGCTTCGCCGACCGTGTGCTGGCCGTAGTGGAAGATCGAGGCAGCCAGTACCGCGTCGGCATGGCCTTCGAGTACGCCGTCGGCCAGGTCCTGCAGGCCGCCGACGCCGCCCGAGGCGATCACAGGAATACCGACGGCATCCGACACCGCACGGGTCAGGCCGAGGTCGAAGCCGGACTTGGTGCCGTCGCGGTCCATGCTGGTCAACAGCAATTCGCCCGCGCCCAGTTCCTGCAGCTTCTTCGCCCACTCGACGGCATCCATGCCGGTGGCGTTGCGCCCGCCGTGGGTGAACACTTCCCATTTGCCGGGCGCGACCTGCTTGGCGTCGATCGCCACCACGATGCACTGCGCACCGTGCTTTTGCGAAGCCTCGAACACCAGTTGCGGGTTCTGCACCGCCGAGGTGTTCATGCTGACCTTGTCGGCGCCGGCGTTGAGCAGGCGCCGCACGTCCTCGACCTTGCGCACGCCGCCACCGACGGTCAATGGAATGAACACGGTGGAGGCGACCGCCTCGATGATCGGCAGGATCAGGTCGCGGCCGTCGCTCGACGCGGTGATGTCGAGGAAGGTGATCTCGTCGGCGCCCTGCCCGTCATAGCGGCGCGCGATCTCGACCGGGTCGCCGGCGTCGCGCAGCTCGGTGAAGTTGACGCCCTTGACGACGCGGCCACCAGTCACGTCCAGGCAGGGGATGATGCGTTTTGCCAGCATAAATAATCTGAGTGATGCCTCAGGCCTGTTCGCCTTCGGTCAGTTCGTCCGCGCGGGCCTGCGCGGATTCCAGGTCGAGCGTGCCCTCGTAGATCGAGCGGCCGCAGATGACGCCTTCGATGCCCTCGTCCTGCACCGCGCACAGCGCTTCGACGTCGGCCAGGTTATGCAGGCCGCCGGAGGCGATGATCGGGATCTTGACGGCTTGCGCCAGGCGCACGGTCGCCTCGATGTTCACGCCGCCCATCATGCCGTCGCGGCCGATGTCGGTGTAGATGATCGATTCGACGCCATAGCCCTCGAATTTGCGGGCCAGGTCGATGACTTCGTGGCCGGACATCTTGCTCCAGCCGTCGGTCGCGACTTTACCGTCCTTGGCGTCGAGGCCGACGATGATGGAGCCGGGGAAGGCGCCGCAGGCGTCGTGCAGGAAGCCCGGGTTCTTCACCGCGGCGGTGCCGACGATGATGTAGCTGATGCCGTCGTCCAGGTAGCGCTCGATGGTGTCGAGGTCGCGGATGCCGCCGCCCAGCTGGACCGGAATCTCCTCGATGTCGTTGTCTTGCGCGTATTCCTGGACGACTTGCAGGATCGACTTGATGGCCGACTCGTTCTTCGGCTTGCCGGCGAAGGCGCCGTTCAGGTCGACCAGGTGCAGGCGGCGCGCGCCCTTATTCAGCCAATGCAGGGCCATTTCGGCGGGGTCTTCGGAAAAGACGGTGGCGAGGTCCATGTCGCCCTGTTTCAGGCGAACGCAGTGACCGTCTTTCAGGTCGATGGCGGGGATCAGCAGCATGGTCGTGGTCGGTAAGTGAACGAAGGGTTCAAGGATTCCAGTGGATGAAATTGCGGTACAAGCGCAGGCCGGCGGCCGCGCTTTTCTCGGGGTGGAACTGGGTGGCGACGATATTGTCGCGTGCGACGGCGCAGGTGTAGAAGCCGCCGTAGTCGGTTTCGCCGATGGTGTCGGCGGCGACCTCGGGCACGACGTAATAGCTGTGCACGAAGTAGAAATAGCTGCCGTCGGCGACGCCGTCCCATAACGGATGGGAGCGCGTCTGGCGCACGCGGTTCCAGCCCATCTGCGGAACCTTGAAGCGCGAGCCGTCGGCCTGGGTTTTGCCGTCCAGCTGGAACCGCACCACCTTGCCCGGCAACAAGCCCAGGCCCGGCGTGCCGCCGTTCTCTTCACTCGCGTCGAACAGCATCTGCTCGCCCACGCACACGCCCATCACCGGGCGGGTTGCGAATGCGCGGCGCAGGGCGTCCTCGGCGCCCGATGCGCGCAGGCTGTCCATGCAGTCGCGCATCGCGCCCTGGCCCGGCAGCACGATGCGGTCGGCCGCGTCGATGTCGGCGGCCTTGTTCGAGACCAGGATGTCGGCTTCGGGCGCGGCGGCGCGCAGGGCCTGCGCCACCGAGCGCAGGTTGCCCAGGCCGTCGACCACTACGATCTTGTTCGTCATAGGCTTACAGGCTGCCTTTGGTCGAGGGAATGATGCCGGCGGCGCGCTCGTCGAGCTGGGTCGCCATGCGCAGCGCGCGCCCAAAAGCCTTGAACACGGTTTCGCACTGGTGGTGGGCGTTCACGCCGCGCAGGTTGTCGATGTGCAAGGTCACGCCGGCGTGGTTGACGAAGCCGCGGAAGAATTCGCCGGTGAGGTCGACGTCGAAGGTGCCGATCATGGCGCGCGTCCAGGGGATGTGCATTTCCAGGCCGGGACGGCCGGAAAAGTCGATCACCACGCGCGACAGCGCTTCGTCCAGCGGCACGTACGAGTGGCCGTAGCGGGTCATGCCCTTCTTGTCGCCGACCGCCTTGGCGATCGCCATGCCGAGGGTGATCCCGGTGTCCTCGACCGTATGGTGGGCATCGATGTGCAGGTCACCCACAGCCTCGACTTCCAGGTCGATCATCCCATGGCGGGCGATCTGGTCGAGCATGTGGTCGAGGAAGGGCACGCCGGTGTTCAGCTTCTGGCGGCCGGTACCGTCGAGGTTGATCGCGACGCGGATCTGCGTCTCGTTGGTGTTGCGGGTGATTTCTGCGGTGCGGGTCATGAAAAGGTGCTCGTTGGGGTCAGGCGGCAGCTTGCGGCGATGCGAGCGCGGCCTTCAGTCCGTTCAGGAATGCGGAGTTTTCCTCCGGCGTACTGACCGTCACACGAATGCAATTGGCCAGCGATGGGTGCATTTTACTCAAATTTTTGATCAGCACCTTCTCAGATAGCAGTTTCGCGCAGACACCGGCCGCGTCCGGCACGCGCAGCGAGATGAAATTCGCCGCCGACGGAAATACTTCGACTCCCGGCAGGGCCGCCAGTTCGGCCGCCAGGCGCTCGCGCTCGGCGTTGATCGAGGCAGCCTGGGCGTCGAGCACCTCGACGTGATCGAGCACGAACTCGGCCGCCACCTGGGTCAGCACGTTGACGTTGTAGGGCGGGCGCACCTTCTCGAACTCGGCCAAGAGCTCCGGCGCGGCCGTCATGTAGCCGAGGCGGATGCCGGCCAGGCCCAGCTTCGACACGGTACGCATCACGACCAGGTTTTCGAACTCGCCGAGGCGGTCCATGAAGGTCCGGCGCGCGAACGGTTGATAGGCCTCGTCCAGCACGGCGATGCCGGTCTCGCCCAGGGCGCGCAGGATGGCTTCGACCTCGTCGGTGGCGAACAGGTTGCCGGTCGGGTTGTTCGGGTAGGCCAGGAACACCACGGCCGGCTTGTGCTCTTCGATTGCCGCCAGCATGGCCGGCAAGTCGAGCGAGAAGTCGGCCTTCAGGGGCACGCCGACGAAGTCGGCGCCCGCGAACTGGGCCGAGCGCGCGTACATGACGAAGGCCGGCACCGGCGCCAGCACGACGGCGCGCCGTTCCTGGCTGGCCACCGTGGTGGTGACGATCTGGATCAGCTCGTCCGAGCCGTTGCCCAGCAGGACGCCATAGCCTTCGGGGATGCCGAGCTTGGCGCGCACCTTGTCCTTCAACGTGGCGTAGGACGCGACCGGATAGCGGTTCAGCACCGCGTCGGCCAGGCGCGTGGCCAGCTCCTGGCGCAAGGCCTCCGGCAGCGCGTAGGGGTTTTCCATCGCGTCGAGCTTGATGTAGCCGCTCGCGTCGGGCACGACGTAGGCGCTGTCGGCGCGGATGTCGGCGCGGATGACGTTGGCAATCAGGTTATCGATGTTCATGCTCATTCCTCGGTGGCGGCGCGGGCGGCGCGCGCGATGCTCTTGCGTTTCTTGATGGTGGGCGCGGGATCGGGGGCGGACAGGCGCGCCTCGATGATCTCGCAATACGCCGGGTTCAGCTCGAAACCGGTAAATTGGCGACCGAGACGCTTGGCCGCGATCGCCGTGGTGCCGCTGCCCATGAAGGGGTCGAGCACCACGCCGCCCGGCGGGCAGGAGGCCTTGATCATGCGCTCGATGATCTCGAGCGGCTTTTGCGTTGGGTGGTCGGCGCGCTCCGGGTGTTCGCGGTGCAGGCGCGACACGCTCCACAGGTCCTTCGGGTTGTAGCCGACCTCGAGCCACTTGGCGCCGACAAAAATCGCGCGCGTGCGCGCCTTCTTGGTCGCCTCGTCGTACGGGACGCGCACCGCATCGAGGTCGAAATAGTAATCCTTGCGGTTGACAAAGAAGCCGATGGTGTCGTGCACCGACGAGAAGCTGCGCACGCTGCCGCCCATCGAGGGCACGCGACGGTCCCAGATGATCTCGTTCATCATCGTCATGCGCTTTTTCAGCATCACGAAGATCTCGGGCGCGAAGCGCCAGGTGAGAAAGATGTACAGGCTGCCGTTGGGTTTCAGCTTGGGCAGCGCCGCGTCGATCCACTGCTCGGTCCAGGACAAATACGCCTCGACGCTCTGCTGGTCCGAGGCGTTGCCGTAGTCCTTGCCGAGGTTGTAGGGCGGGTCGGTCAGGAGCAGGTCAATGGCCCCGTCGGGGATGCGCGCCAGCCCTTCCAGCGCATCCTCGCAGAAGACCTGGTTGACCCAGCCTGTCATGACTGCTGCTTGATCCGCAGTTCTGCGCTGCGCGCGTGCGCCTGCAGGCCTTCGCCATAGGCCAGTTCGGCCGCGACGCGGCCGAGGGTCTGGGCGCCCGCTTCGCTCACCTGGATCACCGAGGAACGCTTCTGGAAGTCGTACACGCCCAGCGGCGACGAGAAGCGCGCGGTGCGCGAGGTCGGCAGCACGTGGTTCGGGCCGCAGCAATAATCGCCCAGCGACTCCGACGAGAAGCGGCCCAGGAACATGGCGCCGGCGTGGCGGATCTGCTCGGCCCACTGCTGCGGGTTCTCGGCCGAGATCTCGAGGTGCTCGGCGGCGATGTCGTTGGCGATCGCGCAGGCCTCGGCCATGTCGCGCACCTTGACCAGGGCGCCGCGGTCGCTCAGCGACGTCGTGATCGTCTCCGCACGCGGCATGGTTGGCAGCAGCTTGTGGATGCTCGCTTCCACCTGCGCGATGTAGTCCGCGTCCGGGCACAGCAGGATGGCCTGGGCCAGCTCGTCGTGCTCGGCCTGCGAGAACAGGTCCATCGCGACCCAGTCCGGGTCGGTGGTGCCGTCGCACAGCACCAGGATTTCCGACGGACCGGCGATCATGTCGATGCCGACCGTGCCGAACACGCGGCGCTTGGCGGCGGCGACATAGGCATTGCCCGGGCCGACGATCTTGTCGACCGCCGGAATCGTCTCGGTGCCGTAGGCCAGCGCGCCGACGGCCTGGGCGCCGCCGATGGTGATCACGCGCGTCACGCCGGCGATCGCGGCGGCGGCCAGCACCATCTGGTTCTTGACGCCGTCCGGGGTCGGCACCACCATGACGATGTCCTTCACGCCCGCCACCTGGGCCGGAATGGCGTTCATCAGCACCGACGAAGGATAGGCCGCCTTGCCGCCCGGGACGTAGATGCCGACGCGGTCCAGCGGCGTCACGCGCTGGCCCAGCACGGTGCCGTCCGGCTCGGTGTAGGTAAAGCCGTTCAGTTCTTGCTTCTGGCGCTCGTGGAACACGCGGATGCGCTCGGCCGCGACCTGCAACGCGGCGCGTTGCGCTTGCGGCAGCGCGGCCAGGGCGGCCTGCAATTCGTCCTGGGCCAGGTCGAAGTCGGCGATGCCGGCCGCATTCACGCGGTCGAAGCGGTTGGTGTACTCCAGCACGGCGGCATCGCCGCGCGCCTTGACGTCGGCGAGGATCTTCGCCACCGCGGTTTCGATCGCATCGTCGGTCGCGGCCTCGAAGGCCAGCAGCGTATGCAGCTGCTGCTTGAAATTCGCGTCGGTGGAATCGAGTTTGCGGATTTGAACTGCCATGATGTTTCTGCCTTGGTTACTGTGCGTTGCGGCGCGATGCGCGATCGAACGCTTCGATGATGGGTTGCAGGCGCTCGCGCTTGAGTTTCAAGGCGGCCTGGTTGACGACGAGACGCGAGGAGATGTCCATGATCTTCTCGACTTCGACCAGGTTGTTGGCGCGCAGGGTGCCGCCGGTCGAGACCACGTCGACGATGGCGTCCGACAGCCCGACCAGGGGCGCCAGCTCCATCGAGCCGTACAGCTTGATCAGGTCGACGTGCACGCCCTTGCTGGCGAAGTGCTCGCGCGCGGTGTGCACGAACTTGGTCGCCACGCGCAGGCGCGCGCCCTGGCGCACGGCGGTCTCGTAGTCGAAGCCGGCGTTCACCGCCACCGACATGCGGCAGCAGGCGATGTTCAGGTCGACCGGCTGGTACAGGCCCTCGCCGCCATGCTCGAGCAGCACGTCCTTGCCGGCCACGCCGAAGTCGGCCGCGCCGTACTGCACGTAGGTCGGCACGTCGGTGGCGCGCACGATCAGCACGCGCACCAGCGGGTCGTTGGTTGCGAGGATGAGCTTGCGCGAGGTTTCCGGATTCTCGGTGACGGTGATGCCGGCGGCTTCCAGCAGCGGCAGCGTGTCCTCGAAGATGCGGCCCTTGGACAGGGCCAGGATCAGGCCCGGTTCCGTGGGCGATTGTGTTGCGATGGTCATAAGGCCCTTACTTGATGCGCACGATGTCGGCGCCGACCGCGGACAATTTGACTTCCATGCGGTCGTAGCCGCGGTCGAGGTGATAGATACGGTCGACGATGGTCGTGCCTTCGGCCGCCATGCCGGCGATCACCAGCGAGGCCGAGGCGCGCAGGTCGGTCGCCATCACCGGCGCGCCGACCAGGCGCTCGACGCCCTTGATGAAGGCGGTGTTGCCTTCGGTCGAGATCTGCGCGCCCAGGCGGTTCATTTCCTGCACGTGCATGAAGCGGTTCTCGAAGATGGTCTCGGTCACGCGGCTCGGGCCGGCGGCGATGGTATTCACCGCCATGAACTGGGCCTGCATGTCGGTCGGGAAGCCCGGGTATTCGGTGGTGCGGAAGGACACCGGCTGCGGACGGCCATCCATGCGCGCGCGGATGGTGTCGTGCCCGATGTCCATCTGCAGGCCGACTTCGCGCAGCTTGTCGAGCGCGACGTCGAAAATGTCGGTGCGGGTGCGGGTCAGCACGATGTCGCCGCCGGTGGCCGCGACGGCGCACAGGAAAGTCGCGGCTTCGATACGGTCCGAGATCACGGCGTGCTTGGCGCCGTGCAGCGACTCGACGCCCTGGATCACCAGGCGGTCGGTGCCGATGCCCTCGATCTTCGCGCCCATCGCGACCAGCAGGTTGGCGAGATCCGTGACTTCCGGCTCGCGCGCGGCGTTCTCGAGGATCGTCTCGCCTTCGGCCAGGGTCGCGGCCATCAGCAAATTCTCGGTGCCGGTCACGGTGATCATGTCGGTCAGGATGCGCGCGCCCTTCAGCTTCTTCGCCTTGGCGTAGATGTAGCCGCCTTCGATCGTGATCTCGGCGCCCATCTGGCGCAGGCCCTTGATGTGCTGGTCAACGGGACGCGAACCGATCGCGCAGCCGCCCGGCAGCGAGACCTTGGCTTCGCCGAAGCGCGCCAGCAGGGGGCCCAGCACCAGGATCGAGGCGCGCATGGTCTTCACCAGCTCGTAGGGCGCTTCCAGGCTGGTGATGTTGGCGCCGTTCAGGGTGACGTTCTCGTCGTCTTGCGTCACCTTCAGGCCGGTCTGCGCGAGCAGCTTGAGGATGGTCTTGACGTCGTGCAGGCGCGGCACGTTGGTCAGTTCGACGTCGCCCGCGGTCAGCAGGCCGGCGCACAGGATCGGCAGCGCCGCGTTCTTGGCGCCCGACACCGGGATCTCGCCGTTCAGGCGCTTGCCGCCGACAATCTGGAGCTTGTCCATGCTTATCCTTGGTACTCTTCAGGGGTGAGGGTCTTCATCGACAGCGCGTGGATCTCTTCGCGCATGCGGTCGCCCAGCGCGGCGTACACCAGCTGGTGGCGCTGGATCGGGCGCTTGCCGGCAAAGGCCGGCGAGACGATCAGGGCCGAGAAATGGCGGCCGTCGCCTTCCACCTGCAGGTGGGTGCATTCCAGGCCATTGGCGATGTAGCTGTGGATCAGTTCTGGGGTGGTCGACACGATAATTCCTAATGAATAAATGTTACTGCGCGATGTAGACTGTCGTTCGGTGCGCTTCAGTGGCGCAGCTTGTAGCCGTGCCGGAGCAGGTTGATCGCCACCGCCGCCAGCACCGCGAAGAACGCGGACACGATGGCGAGGCTGGTCCACGGCGAGATGTCGGACTGGCCGAAGAAGCCGTGGCGGAACCCGTCAATCATATAAAAGAACGGGTTGAAATGCGAGACCGCCTGCCAGAATGCCGGCAGCGAGTGGATCGAATAGAACACACCGGCCAGGAAGGTGGCCGGCATGATCAGGAAATTCTGGAACGCGGCCAGCTGGTCGAATTTATCCGCCCAGATGCCGGCGATCACGCCCAGGGTGCCGAGGATGGCCGCGCCCAGTACCGCGAACACGATGATCCACAGCGGCGCGGCAAAGCTCAGGTGGGCGAACCAGGCGGTAATCGCGAACACGCCGGCGCCGACCACCAGGCCGCGCACCACCGAGGCCGAGACGTAGGCCAGCAGGATTTCCCAGTGCGACAGCGGCGGCAGCAGGATGAACACCAGGTTGCCGGTGATTTTCGACTGGATCAGCGACGAGGACGCGTTGGCGAAGGCGTTCTGCAGCACGCTCATCATCACCAGGCCCGGGATCAGGAAGGCGGTATAGCTCACGCCCGGATACACCTCGACCCGGCCCTCGAGCACGTGGCCGAAGATCAGCAGGTAGAGCATGGCGGTCAGGATCGGCGCCGCAATGGTTTGCGTGGCAACCTTCCAGAAACGCAGCATCTCCTTGTAGAACAGGGTACGGAAACCGACAGAAACGAAATTCACAGTGCACCCTTTCCGGCTTTGGCATCGCCCATGATTTGCAGGAAGATGTCTTCCAGGTCGGCTTGCTGCAACTGCATCTCGTCGACCACGGCGCCGCTTTCCCTCAGGCGCGCCAGGATGGATTCGACCTCGCCCGGCGCATTGATGCGCAGGCTGTAGCGGTTGCCCTTGCCGTTGCCTTGTTCGTCGTGCGACACCAGGTGGCGCAGGCCTTCCGGCAGCGCGCCCTGCTTCAGGTGCACGATCAATTGCGAGCCGGAGACGCGGCGCAGCAGGCCCTGCATGGTGTCGAGTGCCACGACTTCGCCCAGTTTCAGCATCGCCACGCGCTGGCACATGGCCTCGGCTTCTTCCAGGTAATGGGTGGTCAGCACGACGGTGTGGCCTTCGCGGTTCAGGCGCGAGATGAATTTCCACAGGGTCTGGCGCAGTTCGACGTCGACGCCGGCGGTCGGCTCGTCGAGCACGATGACGGGCGGCTTGTGCACCAGGGCCTGGGCCACCAGCACGCGGCGCTTCATGCCGCCGGACAGGGCGCGCATGTTGACGTCGGCTTTATTGGTCAGGTCGAGGTTTTCCATGACCTCGTCGATCCACTTGTCGTTGTTCTTGATGCCGAAGTAGCCCGACTGCAGGCGCAGGGTTTCGCGCACGGTGAAGAAGGGATCGAACACGAGTTCCTGCGGCACCACGCCGAGTTTCTTGCGCGCCTCGCGGAAATCGGACACCACGTCGTGGCCGTGGATTTTCACGCTGCCGACGTCCGGCCGGATCAGGCCGGCGATGGTGGAGATCAGGGTGGTCTTGCCGGCGCCATTCGGGCCGAGCAGGCCGAAGAACTCGCCCTGTTCGATGTTCAGGGAAACGCCTTTCAGGGCCTTGAAGCCCTTGTAGCTTTTCTCGACGCTGTCTATCTGGATCGCTGTCATTCTTGTTCGGAGTTGGCCGCGACGCGAGCGCGCGCGGTCCGGGCGGGGAAACGACCCATTATAGGGGAAATCGTCAATGCAAGAGCTTGGGGGATGGAATCGAAAGGACGGCGATCCGCATTGGCGGCGCTAAGCGTAGGGTGGGGCACGCCGTGCCCACCGGAACGTCGCGTCATCGGCGGGGATGGCGATACAGGCAAGGCCGGCGCAGCCGTTCAAGTTCCAGGGAAAAATCGATAACGCATCAGGCAAGACCAGGCGCTATCGGCGGCGGCTCATTTGACATGCCGCGTGTACGCAGCGTTTATGCGTGGGCACGGCGTGCCCACCCTACGATCGTCCGCGACACAGGTTTGCCGTTTACGACCGCTCCAACAGCCCGTCCAGGCCGTACAGGTTGACCAGCGCATCGACATTCGCCGGCACGTTGATGAAGCTGAGCCTGCGCCCGGCGTCGTGCGCGCGGCGCTGCCAGGCGAGCAGCAGGGCCACGCCGGAAGAGTCGACGGCGCGCACGCCGCCCAGGTCGAACACGGTCTCGCCGGCCTGGATCGCCGCAATGCCCTGCTCCAACGCCGCGTTGGCGTTCTGGAAGGTCAGGGCATCGAGCGAGAGCATGGGATTTGCTTCTGCCATCGATTATTTCGGCGCTTTCAGCGGCTTGCTGGCCAACTGGCGGTTACGCTCGGCCAGGCGGTTGATCAGGCCATCGATGCCGGACTTGTTGATCTCGGCCTTGAAGGTGCCCTTGTAGGTCTCGACCAGCCAGGCGCCCAGCACGTTGATGTCGTAGATCTTCCAGCCCTGGTTGCCCTTGGACAGGCGGTAGTTCAGGGTGATCGGCTCGCCGCGGGTGACGTTCACCTGCGAACGCACTTCGACGTCGGTATCTTGCGGGCTCGAACGCATCGGCTTGAACTCGACGGTCTCGTTCTTGATCTGCGACAGCGCGCCGGAATAGGTGTACACCAGCAGCGTGCGGAATTCTTCCGACAGGCGCTTTTGCTGTTCCGGGGTGGCCTGGCGCCAGAACGGGCCGGCGGCCTGGGCGGTCATCTTCTCGGCATCCACGTGCGGCAGGATTTTCGAGTTGACCAGATCCATGATCTTGGCGCGGTTGCCGGACTGGATGTCCTTGTCGGCCTTGACGGTGTCGATGACGTCGGCGCTGATGCGCTTGACCAGCACGTCGGGGGCTTCGGCGCTGGCCGGCGCCGGTGCGGCGATCACGCTGGTGGCAAAAGCGACGGAAGCAACGGTGGCGATGAGGTGGGCAATGGGTTTCATAGGGCTCTCTTTTCTGTTCGTTGGCGTCTCCGGCTGAAGCGCCGCGTCAAGCGGGACTTCGTGTGCCGGACTATTGTTTTACCAATTACTGCTGCGTCTTTTCCGGTGCTGCCGGTTCCGGCACGACCTGGGTGTTCGAGGTCGGCTCGTCCTGGGCATCGTCACGCTTGCGCTCGCTTTCGCCGTCGAATACCTGGCTCTGGCGGCGCTGCAGGAAACCGTCGCGAATGAATTCGTAACGGTCCAGTGCCGCTTCTTCCATCAGGTTCGATGCGTCGAGGACCGCGGCGCGCGTATCGACGACGCGCACGCCGGTACCGATGTTGCGCCAGTTGACCGGCTCCTTGTGGCTCCAGGGGTCGCCCCACATGTCGCCCGGTAACGCAGCAGTGTCACGTACCGTAGATGGGCCGAAAATCGGCAACATCAAGTAGGGGCCGGAAGGAACGCCCCAGTAACCGAGGGTCTGGCCCAGGTCTTCGTCGTGTTTCTGCAGGCCGGCTTCGGACGCGATGTCGAGCAGGCCGACGATACCGAAGGTCGAGTTCAGCGCGAAACGGGTGAAGTCGGTCATGCCCGCCTCACCCTTGCCCTGCAGGAAGTTATTCACGGAACTCCAGGCATCCGACAGGTTGCCGAAGAAATTACCGACGCCGGTCTGCACGAAGCCTGGCGTGACTTTCTTGTAGGCGGTCGCAGCCGGCTTCAGGGCGACGCGGTCGACCGCATCGTTGAAGGCGAAGCTGGCCCGGTTGAACTTCTCGAACGGGTCTTCCGGATTGCTGGGTGCTGCGCAGCCGGACAACACGGCGCAGGCGGCCATCGCCAGGGCCAGGCCACGCGCGCGCGGCAGGGTCGTCATGTTCTTGCTTTTCATTATTCGCTGCCATCCTTTCCTTCGGCAGCCTTGCTGTAGATGAACTGGTTGATCAGGTCTTCCAGCACGGTCGCCGATTGCGTACGGTTGATTCGATCACCGTCGACGAGGTTGTTGGTGTCGCCGCCGGGTTCGATGCCAATGTATTGCTCGCCCAGCAAACCTGCAGTCAGGATCTTGAGCGACGAATCTTTCGGGAAGTGATAGCTTTGGTCCAGGTCGAGACGCACCATGGCCTGGTAGGTCTTGTCGTCGAACGTGATGTCGCCGACACGGCCGACCACGACACCGGCGCTCTTGACTGGCGCCTGCGGCTTCAGTCCCCCAATATTATCGAACTTGCCTGTGACGGCGTAGGTGTCGGAAAACGAGAGCGTGCTCATGTTTCCCGCCTGGAGAGCCAGGAACAAAACGGCGGCGGCGCCCAACAGGACAAACAGGCCGACCCAGACGTCGATGATTTTGCGATGCATAGTAATTCCTAGTATTCAGGCCGTCTGTGCGCGGCCAAACGAAACAATGTTTATTCGGGGGTGAACATCAGGGCGGTCATGACGAAGTCCAGGCCCAGCACCAGCAACGAAGCGATCACCACGGTACGGGTGGTGGCGCGCGCCACGTCGGCCGGCGTCGGCTTCACGTGGTACCCCTGGAACAAGGCGGTAAAGGTCACGGCGATACCGAACACGAAACTCTTGATGATGCTGCTGATCACGTCGCGGCGGACGTCGACGCCGGCCTGCATTTGCGACCAGAACGCGCCTTCGTCCAGGCTGAGCAGTTTCACGGCGACCAGGTAGCTGCCCATGATACCGACGGCCGAGAACACGGCGGCCAGCACCGGCATGGCGACCACGCCGCCCCAGAAACGGGGCGCCAGCACGCGCTGCACCGGATTGACCGCCATCATTTCCATGGCCGACAGCTCGTCGTTGGACTTCATCAGGCCGATCTCGGCGGTCAGCGAGGTGCCGGCGCGGCCCGCGAACAGCAGCGCCGTCACGACCGGACCGAGTTCGCGGATCAGCGACAGCGCCGTCAGCGAGCCGAGCTTTTCCTCGGCGCCGAACTGGATCAGGTTGACGTAGAACTGCAGCCCCAGCACCAGGCCCACGAACAGGCCGGACACGATCGTGATGACGAGCGAGTAATTGCCGATGAAATGGATCTGCTCGGAAATCAAGGTCGGACGGCGGAAAGCGCCCGGCGAAAAACGGAGCAGGTTGAAGAAGGCGCGCGTGGCGAAGCCCAGGCTTTCGATCGACTCGCGCACGGTGGCGCCGGCCTTTTCAAGGATATTCAGGATCATCGCGGCGCCTCCAGGCCTAGGTCTTCGGCCAGCGACTTGCCCGGATAATGGAAGGGCACGGGACCATCCGGTTCGGCGTTCACGAACTGTTTCACGTAAGGGTCGGTCGACACGCGCAGCTCTTCCGGCGTGCCTTCGGCAACGATCTTGCCTGCGGACATGAAATACACGTAGTCGGCGATGGCAAAGGTTTCCTTGACGTCGTGCGAGACCAGGATCGAGGTCGAGCCGAGGGCGTCGTTCAGGTTGCGGATCAGGTTGGCGGTCACGCCCATCGAGATCGGATCGAGGCCGGCGAACGGCTCGTCGTACATGATCAGTTCCGGGTCGAGCGCAATGGCGCGCGCGACGGCGACACGGCGCGCCATGCCGCCCGAGATTTCGCGCGGCTTGAGCTTCGAGGCATTGCGCAGTCCGACGGCGTTCAGCTTCATCAGCACCAGATCGCGGATCATCTCTTCGGACAGCTCGGTATGCTCGCGCAGCGGAAAGGCGACGTTGTCGAAGATGGTCAGGTCATTGAACAGGGCGCCGAACTGGAACAGCATGCCCATGCGGCGGCGCAGGCGGTACAAGCCTTCGGTATTCAAACGATGCACGACCTCGCCGCCGACCCGCACTTCGCCGCGCTGCGGACGAATCTGTCCGCCGATCAGGCGCAGCACCGTGGTCTTGCCGCAGCCGGACCCGCCCATAACGGCAATTAGCTTGCCGCGCGGGAAGTCCATGCGCAGGTTCGACAGGATCTTCCGATCGCCGTAGCCGAACTCGAGATCGCGTATTTCTACTAGGTTAGACACAGAGGGTTATTCGGTTTTGGGGAATCCCGTATTGTAGTGCAGAAACGGCAACCGCTGCTTGAGGCACCTCGGTTTCGGCCGGCCCCACGACGTATGATTACAACACAAATAACCCGTGGGTCATCTATTTAATGTTGTAAGTAATTGTTTTCCTTAAGATATGCATATATGGCAACATTTCTCTTTTTTGCTTTGAATCAACATTAGCATCCATGAGGCAGGAATTCCCGGCGCGGGCCTGGTCGGCCGGCGCCGTCGCCGGGCGCCCGTTTCGTTGCAATGCGAAAGAACGCTGGTATCGATTTTCACGACAAAAAAAGGGCGCACCGCAGTGCGCCCTTTTTGCTCTCTCCGGCCGGCGTTCAGCGCGGCAGCAACGACGAGCCCATCAGGAACTCGTCCACCGCGCGCGCGCACTGGCGTCCTTCGCGGATCGCCCACACGACCAGCGACTGGCCGCGGCGCATGTCGCCGGCAACGAACACCTTCGGCACCGAGGTCTGGTAGGCGCTCTCTCCGTCGACGGTGGCGCGGGCGTTGCCGCGCGCATCCTTTTGCACGCCGAAGGCGTCGAGCACCTGTTGCACTGGCGACACAAAGCCCATCGCCAGGAACACCAGGTCGGCCTTGATCTCGAATTCCGAATCCGGCACTTCGCTCATCTTGCCGTCCTTCCACTCGACGTGGCAGGCGACCAGTTTTTCCAGCTTGCCGTTCTTGCCTTCGAAGCGCTTGGTCGCCACCGCGAAGTCGCGCTGGCAGCCCTCTTCGTGCGAGGACGAGGTGCGCAACTTGGTCGGCCAGTAGGGCCAGACCAGCGGCTTGTTCTCTTCCTCAGGCGGCATCGGCATCAGTTCGAACTGGGTGACGGAGACGGCGCCGTGGCGGTTCGAGGTGCCGACGCAGTCGGAACCGGTGTCGCCGCCGCCGATCACGACCACGTGCTTCCCGGTCGCCTTGATCTGGTCCTTCAGTTTATCGCCGGCATTCACGCGGTTTTGCTGGGGCAGGAAATCCATGGCGAAATGCACGCCCTTCAAATCGCGGCCCGGCACCGGCAGGTCGCGCGGCTGCTCGGCGCCGCCGGCCATGACGACGGCGTCGAACTGGGCGGCCAGGTCTTCCGGGAAGATGGTGTCGCGCGCCATGTTGCTGACCGTGGTCGGGAAGTCCTTGCCGATCAACACGCCGGTGCGGAAGGTCACGCCCTCGGCCTGCATCTGCTCGATGCGACGATCGATCAGGCCCTTCTCCATCTTGAAGTCGGGGATGCCGTAGCGCAGCAGGCCGCCGATGCGGTCGCTCTTCTCGAACACCGTCACGTCATGGCCGGCGCGCGCCAGCTGCTGGGCGGCGGCCAGGCCGGCGGGACCGGAGCCGACCACGGCGACGGTCTTGCCGGTCTTGACCGCTGGCGGCTGCGGCACGACCCAGCCGTGTTCCCAGGCCGTGTCCGCGATCTTGCGCTCGATCGACTTGATGCCGACCGGGTCGTTGTTGATGTTCAGCGTGCACGAGGCTTCGCAAGGCGCCGGGCAGATGCGGCCGGTGACCTCGGGGAAGTTATTCGTCGAGTGCAGGTTGTCGATCGCGCCGCGGTAGTTGCCGTGGTAGACCAGGTCGTTCCAGTCCGGGATCTGGTTGTTGACCGGGCAGCCGGTGTTACAGAAGGGAATGCCGCAGTCCATGCAGCGTGCGCCCTGCACCTTGGCCTGGCTGTCGCTCAAGGTGAGGACGAATTCCTTGTAGTTCTTGACGCGTGCGGCGGGTTCCAGGTGGTCTTCTTCCTGCCGTTGAAATTCCATGAAGCCGGTGATTTTGCCCATGTTGCTGTTCCTTTTGTTGGCGCCTGATCGGCTCCGCTTTTTTATGCGGTTCGCAGACGTTAGCTGTACGCGTGGGCACGGGGCGCCCACCCTACGTGTGCCAGCGTTAGCTGGACGCGTGGACGGCGGAGCCGTCCACCCTACGAGTTCACGCACGCGTATCGGTCGAAAGATGCGCGTGCGGTGCAGTTACGCCGCGAGTTCGATCTTGTCGTTGGCTTCTTCCATGCTGCTGTTGTGCATCTCTTCCAGCGCGCGCTTGTATTCGGTCGGGAAGACCTTCACGAACTTGCCGCGGCTGTTGGCCCAGTCGTCGAGCAGGTTGCGCGCGCGGGTGGACCCCGTGTGCTTGAAGTGACGCTCGATCAGGCGGCGCAGGATGACCTCATCCGACTCGCGCTCGCCGCCCCGGGTCTGGCTGTGCCAGCCGGAGATGGCGCCCTGCTCTTTCGTCGATACCACCCGCTCGAGGTTGACCATGGTCGTGTTGCAGCGTGCCTCGAATTCGTTCTTCGGATCGTAGACATAGGCCACGCCGCCCGACATGCCCGCCGCGAAGTTGCGGCCGGTCTCGCCCAGCACCACGACGGTTCCGCCGGTCATGTACTCGCAACCGTGGTCGCCCAGGCCCTCGACGACGGCCGTCGCGCCCGAATTACGGACCGCGAACCGCTCACCGGTCACGCCGTTGAAGAAGGCTTCACCGGCGATCGCGCCGTACAGCACGGTGTTGCCGACGATGATGTTGTCCACCGCCCAGCCGCGGAATTCCGTGTTCGGGCGCACGATGATGCGGCCGCCCGACAGGCCCTTGCCGACGTAGTCGTTGCCCTCGCCCACCAGGTCGATCGTGATGCCGGCCGCCAGGAAAGCCGCCGCCGACTGGCCGGCCGTGCCCTGCAGCTGGATGTGGATGGTGTCGTCCGGCAGCCCGGCGTGACCATAGCGCTTCGCGACTTCGCCCGACAGCATGGCGCCGACCGTGCGGTTGACGTTTTTTACCGGCGTGATGAAGGAGACGCGTTCGCCGCGGTCCAGGGCCGGGCGCGCCTGCGCGATCAGCTTGTGGTCGAGCGCGCGGTCCAGGCCGTGGTCCTGCGTTTCGGTGTGGAACAGCTTGCGCGGCGTGTCCGTCTGCGGCTGGTAGAAAATGTTCGAGAAATCCAGGCCCTGCGCTTTCCAGTGCGTGATCGCCTTCGATTTATCGAGCAGGTCCGCGCGGCCGATCAGCTCGTCGTAGCTGCGGATGCCGAGCTGGGCCATCAATTGGCGCGCTTCTTCGGCGACGAAGAAGAAGTAGTTGACGACGTGTTCCGGCTTGCCCTGGAACTTGGCGCGCAGCACCGGGTCCTGCGTGGCAACGCCGACTGGGCAGGTGTTCAGGTGGCACTTGCGCATCATGATGCAGCCTTCGACCACCAGCGGCGCCGTCGCGAAACCGATCTCGTCGGCGCCCAGCATGGCGGCGATCACGACGTCGCGGCCGGTCTTCATCTGGCCGTCGGCCTGGACGCGGATGCGGCTGCGCAGGCCGTTCAGGACCAGGGTCTGCTGGGTCTCTGCGAGACCCAACTCCCACGGCGTGCCGGCGTGCTTCACCGAAGACAGCGGCGAGGCGCCGGTGCCGCCGTCGTGGCCGGCAACGACGACGTGGTCGGCCTTGGCCTTCGAGACGCCGGCGGCGACGGTGCCGATGCCGACTTCCGACACCAGCTTCACCGAGATCGACGCGTTCGGATTCGCATTTTTCAGGTCGTGGATCAGCTGCGCCAGGTCTTCGATCGAATAGATGTCGTGGTGCGGCGGCGGCGAAATCAGGCCCACGCCCGGCACCGAGAAGCGCAAGCTTGCGATGTACTCGGACACCTTGTGACCCGGCAGCTGACCGCCCTCACCCGGCTTGGCGCCCTGCGCCATCTTGATCTGGATCTGGTCGGCCGCGTTCAGGTATTCGGCGGTGACGCCGAAGCGTCCCGAGGCCACCTGCTTGATCTTCGAGCGCAGCGAATCGCCCTCTTCGAGCGGGATGTCGGCCGCGACGCGGTCGGACCCGAGCACCGACGCCAGGGTCTCGCCCTTGCTGATCTTGATGCCCTTGAATTCGTTGATGTAGCGCAGCGGGTCTTCGCCGCCCTCCCCCGTGTTGCTCTTGCCGCCGATGCGGTTCATGGCGATCGCCAGGGTCGCATGGGCTTCGGTCGAGATCGAACCGAGCGACATGGCGCCGGTGGCGAAACGCTTGACGATCTCCTTGGCCGGCTCGACCTCGTCGATCGGGATTGCACGGCTCGGATCGATCTTGAATTCGAACAGGCCGCGCAGGGTCAGGTGACGGCGGGTCTGCTCGTTGATCAGCTGCGCGTATTCTTTATACGTGCTGAAGCTGTTGGCGCGGGTCGAGTGTTGCAGCTTGGCGATCGCGTCCGGCGTCCACATGTGGTCCTCGCCGCGCACGCGGAAGGCGTATTCGCCGCCGGTGTCGAGGGCATTGGCCAGCAGCGGATCGTTGCCGAAGGCGAGATTGTGCAGGCGCAGCGCCTCTTCGGCCACTTCGAACAGGCCGATGCCTTCCACGGTCGACGAAGTGCCGCGGAAGTATTTGTCCACCAGCGACTTGTTCAGGCCGACCGCTTCGAAGATCTGGGCGCCGCAATAGGACATGTAGGTCGAGATGCCCATCTTCGACATCACTTTTAGTAAACCCTTGCCGATCGCCTTGGTGTAGTTGACCATCGCCGTTTCCGGCGCCATTTCGTGCGGCAGGTGCTGGGCCAGGTCGGACAGGGTTTCCAGCGCGAGATACGGGTGCACGGCTTCCGCGCCGTAGCCGGCCAGCAGGGCGAAGTGGTGGGTTTCGCGGGCCGAGCCGGTTTCCACCACCAGGCCGGTCGAGGCGCGCAGGCCGCGGCCCACCAGGTGCTGGTGGATGGTCGACGTGGCCAGCAGCGCCGGGATCGCGACCATGTCGCTTGATACCGCGCGGTCCGAGACGATCAGGATGTTGTGGCCGGATTTCACGGCGTCCACCGCTTCCGCGCACAGCGAGGCCAGCGAGGCTTCGATGCCCTCCTTGCCCCAGGCGACCGGATAGCAGATGTTCAGCTCATACGACTTGAACTTGCCGCCGGTGTGCAGGCTGATGCTGCGCAGGCGCGCCATGTCGTCGAAGCCCAGCACCGGCTGTGACACTTCCAGGCGCATCGGCGGGTTGACGTTGTTGGTGTCGAGCAGGTTCGGCTTCGGGCCGATAAAGGACACCAGCGACATCACCATGCTTTCGCGGATCGGGTCGATCGGCGGGTTGGTCACCTGCGCAAACAATTGTTTAAAGTAGTTATACAAAGGTTTGAGCTTGTTCGACATCACCGCCAGCGGCGAGTCGTTGCCCATGGAGCCGGTCGCCTCTTCGGCCAGCACGGCCATCGGCGCCATCAGGAATTTCAGGTCTTCCTGGGTGTAACCGAAGGCTTGCTGGCGGTCGAGCAGCGTGACGGCCGCCTTTTCGCCCTGCGCCGGGACGTCCTTGACGCGGTTTTGCGCCAGTTGCGATTCGCTCAGCTTGATTTCGTTGAGCTTGATCCGCACCGACTTGATCCAGGCCTTATAGGGCTTGGCGTTCGAATAGGTGTCCTTCAGTTCCTTGTCGTCGATGATGCGCCCGGCTTCCAGGTCGATCAGGAACATCTTGCCCGGTTGCAGACGCCATTTCTTGACGATGCGCGATTCCGGGATCGGCAGCACGCCCGATTCCGAGGCCATGACGACCAGGTCGTCCTCGGTGACGACGTAGCGCGCCGGACGCAGGCCGTTGCGGTCCAGGGTGCCGCCGATGTGGCGGCCGTCGGTGAACGCCATCGCCGCCGGGCCGTCCCAGGGTTCCATCATCGCCGCGTGGTATTCGTAGAAGGCCTTGCGGTTGTCGTCCATGGCGCTGTGGTTTTCCCAGGCTTCGGGGATCATCATCATCATGGCCTGGGCGATCGGGTAGCCGGCCATCACCAGCAATTCGAGCGCGTTGTCGAAGCAGGCGGTGTCGGACTGGCCCTCGTAGATCAGCGGGAACAGTTTATTGAGGTCGTCGCCCAGCACGGCCGACTTCATCACGCCTTCGCGGGCGCGGGTCCAGTTGAAGTTGCCCTTGACGGTGTTGATCTCGCCGTTGTGCGCGATCAGGCGGTACGGGTGGGCCAGCGGCCACTCCGGGAAAGTGTTCGTCGAGAAGCGCTGGTGCACCAGGGCCAGGGCCGAGACGCAGCGCGGGTCTTGCAGGTCCTTGAAGTAGACGCCGACCTGGTCGGCCAGCAGCAAGCCTTTATAGACGATGGTGCGCGCCGACATCGACGGCACGAAAAATTCCTTGCCGTGCAGGAGTTTCAAGGCCTGGATTGCGTGGCCGGACGACTTGCGGATCACGTACAGCTTACGCTCGAGCGCGTCGGTGACCATGATGTCCGGACCGCGGCCAATGAAGATCTGGCGGATCACCGGCTCCTTGGCCTTGACGGTCGGCGACATCGGCATGGCCTCGTCGACCGGCACGTTGCGCCAGCCCAGCACGACCTGGCCTTCGATGCGCACGGCGCGCTCGATTTCCTGTTCGCAGGCGATGCGCGAGGCGTGCTCCTTCGGCAGGAACACCATGCCGACGCCGTATTCGCCGGGCGGCGGCAACTCGACGCCCTGCTTCGCCATCTCGTCGCGGAAATACTGGTCGGGAATCTGGATCAGGATACCGGCGCCATCGCCCATCAGCGCATCGGCGCCGACGGCGCCGCGGTGGTCCAGGTTCTTCAGGATCATCAGCCCCTGGTCGATGATGGAATGACTTTTGTTGCCCTTGATATGGGCGATGAAACCGACGCCGCAGGCATCGTGTTCATTGGCGGGATCGTATAAACCTTGGGCAATCATGAAGGGCTCTCCACAGCTTTTTCAGGGGGTGAAGGCCGAGAATAGTGCAATGCAGCAGACGCATCAAGCAGAACAATTAGGGTCGGAGTCAAATTAACAGGTGACTTACCTCTGACTGCTTTAATTGGGGACAGTATCGATCCAGATCGAAAAGGGTGGATTCGGGCGAAATTTATTCGCATGAAGAGGGGACGCAGGGCAGAAGATTGCGAACAGCTCAGGTCGGTATTGAAAGCGAAAAGGCGAGGCCAAGCCACTGCCCGGCCGTGCAGGCGCGGCATGGCACCGCGCCGGATGGGATCACACCGCGTCGGTGAGCGGCTTCTTGAACGGGCGGCCGCGCTTGGCCGGCAGGATGCGGCGCTGCGTCTTGCGCTCCAGCTCGCGCTTGAAGGCCTCGGTGCCGAGCGGCTGGCCTTTCTGGACGGCGGCGGCGATCAGCGCCAGCTCGTCGGCGGCAATGCCTTGCTGGACCAGGTCGGTGTAGGCGGCCTCGCGCTGGAAAGGCGTGTTGCCCAGTTCCCAGAACAAGGCGTGGTCGGTGATGACCGGATCGGGACGCAGGCCGGCGTGGTGGGCATAGCTCGACCAGGCGTAGTCCTTCGGATCGGCGGCCTGCCCTGCCTGCACGGGCGCCAGCTCGATGAAGCGGCTGCACATCAGGAGGTGCCGGTCGGTATCCACCACCGCTGTGCGGAAGCGCCCTTCGAACAACCCGCCCGAGCGGCCGTATTTCGCGTTATACCAGGGCACGTAGAAGCGGCCGAGCTTCTGCATCATCGCCGCCAGGCTGTCCTCGTCGGGCGGGGTCGCCAGCAGGTGCAGGTGGGTCGGCAGCAGGGCATAGGCGTGGATCGCCACCTTGTAGAACCGGGAGGCTTCCTTCAGCCAGCCGAGGAAACGGGCATAGTCCTCGTCGTCGCGGAACACCAGTTGCGGATCGTTGGCGCGCTGCAGGATGTGGTGGGGCTGCTTGGGGAGGATGAGGCGGGGTTGGCGGGCCATCTTTGAGACGGGAAAACGGTTGGGATGACGTATTCTAGCGTCGGCCGCCCTCTCTGTCCCCAATTATTACATTACGACGCAAAAATCAGCTTAACTCTGTCCCGATTTTCGTAGGGTGGGCACTTGTGCCCACGCGGTGATCGTTATCGGCAAGCCCATCGCGCCCGAGCTCGGAGCCGGCAACCATCACCGCGTGGGCTCGAGAGCCCACCCTACAAAAGCCGGTTACATTGCCGCCAAAGGGAAAAGTCAGGCCAGCGTGAAGCCCGCCGACAGGCTATACCCTTCGCCATACGCACTGCGCAGCGGCAGATCCTGCCCCAGCGCCGTCCGCGCCTTCTTGCGCAGGCGGTACACCAGCATGTCGACGCGCCGGCTGGCGTCCGGATCATCGCCCCCCATGCCGGCGACGATGGTCGCGCGCGGCACCGGGCGGGTGTTGATGGTCAACAAGTGCAGGAAATTGAATTCCTTTTCGGTCAGATCGATCACCTTGCCGCCGAGCTCGAGCTGGCGGGCGCTGACGCGCAGGGTCCATTTGCTCGGCAGCGGCGCCGGTTCGCTCGGGCGCACGCGCCGGCCCAGGGCCTCAATGTGGGCTGCCAGTTCGGGGAACTTGATCGGCTTGGTCAAATAGTGATCGGCGCCCAGCTGCAGGCCGAGAATGCGGTTATCGAAAGCGACGCGCCCGGTCAGCACCAGCAGGCCGATTTCCGGGTAGAGCTGGCGCATGCGCGGAATCACGGTGAAACCGTCTTCGTCGGGCAAGCCCAGGTCCAGCACCACCACGGCGGCCGGGGTACGCGTGAGCGCCGCCCACATCTCGCTGGCGGAGGTGGCGATGGTGACCTCATGGTCGAGTTCGCGCAGGAACTCGGCCATGTCGCCAGCGTAGTCGCCGTTATCTTCAACAATCAATATCTGCGTCATGGGTGGGCCACGTTCTTTGTTTTACTTCTGCCTGTCGTGCCGGCAGGGGCCATTCCCGGAAGGTGCGAGGGATTATCACTGCTGGGTTCAAGCTGCGCAAGCGCTTTGCCCGCGCCCGCCACCGGCAGCCAGATACGGAATTCGGCGCCGCCGCCGGCCGGCTTGACCAGGCTGACGATGCCGCCGTGGACTTCGACGATCGAACGCGCCATGTACAGGCCCAGGCCGCTGCCCGGCAAGCCTTGCGCATTGCGGCCGCGGTAGAACTTGTCGAAGATGTGCGCCTCTTCGTCGCCGGCGATGCCGGGGCCATGGTCGCGCACCGCCAATTCGACGCCGCTGGCGGCCAGCCGGCCGCGCAGGACGATGGCGGTGTTCGCGGGCGAAAAAGCGATCGCGTTGTCGACCAGGATCTTCAGGGCCAGGCGCATGCCGTCCGGTTCGCAGCGCAGCGCGGCCGGCAGTTCGCCGGTTTCGACGCTGGCGAGGCGCCCGGCGGCGCGCACCTGGGCCGCCGCTTCCTCGAGCAGCACGCGCGGGGCGAGCGAATTCGCCTTGCGCTCGCCGCCGATCTCGGCCATGCGTTCCGGCGACAGATAGTCGTCGAGCATGGCGATCAGGCGGTCGGTGGCGAGGGCGATCTTGCGGTAGCGCTGGCGGGTCGGTTCGTCGGCATCCGGGCAGGTCGCCTCCAGGCGCTGAATGGCGCCGTCGATGGTCGACAACGGCGTGCGGAACTCGTGATTCAACATGCTCGCGAAGCGCTTGCGCTCGGCGTCGCGCAGGCGCCGCGGCGACAAATCGCGCACCTGGCCGACCAGGTTCACGGGTTCGCCGGCGGCGTCGCAGATCAGGGCGGAGATGACTTCGACCGGCACCAGGTAGCCATGTGCGCCCGGCAGTTCGGTTTCGCGCACCAGGCGCAGGCGGCTGCGGTCGCCGGCGCGCAGGCGCCGCACCCGTTCCGGCATCCCGGCGCACAGGGCAGCCAGGGCGCTGCCGCGCTGGTCCAGCTGGGCAGCCACCTCGGCGGGGCTATAGCCGAGCAGTTGTTCAATGGAAGGGCTGACGTAAAGCAGGGCGCCGCTGGCGCAATCGATACTAAACGCGATGTCCCCGCCGATTTCGGCGATCACACGGAACTGCTCGGCCAATCCCGGGGCGGTTATGCCGGAACCGTCAACGCTGGCGCTACAGTGCATCACGTCTCATCCAGATAATAAGGTGTCAGGCTGGAATGGCAGAGCCATCCCAGCCTGCGAGTATATCGCCGGGAACGCCTTTTTGTATAGATAAGCGTTGTTACGCTGTTCAATATCTAAAATTGACCATTTACTAAAAATGTGTGAATAATGTTAAATCAACTGGCGAGAAGACCGAATCCTATTCATTTTGCATAGGGCATTCATCAGATTGCGGGGTACAAAATAAAAACGCCCGCGGCGTGGCGGGCGTTCCGTTGAGCAGCGTTGCCGCTTACTGCTCGTCCAGCGGCGCAAAGATCGCCTGCAGGTCTTCCTGCGTCAGCGCCATCTTCTGCGACTCGCCCTCGGCCAGGATCGACTGCGCCAGTTCCGACTTCTTCTGCTGCAGCTGCTGGATCTTTTCCTCCAGCGTGCCCTTGGCGATCAGCTTGTACACGAACACCGGCTTGTCCTGTCCGATGCGCCAGGCGCGGTCGGTCGCCTGGGCCTCGGCCGCCGGGTTCCACCACGGGTCGTAGTGGATCACGGTGTCGGCCGCGGTGAGATTGAGACCGACGCCGCCGGCCTTCAGGCTGATCAGGAAGATCGGCACCGCGCCCTGCTGGAAGGCCGCGACCTGCGCCGAGCGGTCGCGCGTTTCGCCGGTAAGGATGGCGTAGCGGATGCCGCGCGCCTCGAGTTCTTCCTCGATCAGGCCGAGCATGCTGGTGAACTGCGAGAACACCAGGATCTTGCGCCCTTCCTGCAGCAGGTCTTCGACCATCTGCATCAGGTCGGTCAGCTTGGCGGAGACGGCGGCCGTGTTCTTGCGTGATGGCATCGACTTCACCAGGCGCGGGTCGCAGCAGACCTGGCGCAGCTTCAGCAGTGCCTCGAGGATGACGATCTGGCTGCGCGCCACGCCCTTGCGGTCGATCTCCTCGCGCACCTTCTTGTCCATCGCCAGGCGCACGGTCTCGTACAGGTCGCGCTGCGGGCCGCTGATCTCGATGCGGCGCACCACTTCCGTCTTCTCAGGCAGTTCCTTCGCCACATTGTCTTTGGTACGACGCAGCAGGAAGGGGCGGATGCGGCGGTTCAGCAGCATGCGGCGCACCGGGTCGTCCTGGCGCTCGATCGGGTGGCGGAACTGGGTATTGAAAGTTTTTTCCTCGCCCAGCAAGCCCGGCAGCAGGAAGTGGAACTGCGACCACAGTTCGCCCAAGTGGTTTTCCAGCGGCGTGCCGGTCAGGCACAGGCGGTGGCGCGCGTTGAGCGAGCCGGCCGTCTGCGCCGCCTTCGAGCGGGTGTTCTTGATGTAGTGCGATTCGTCCAGGATCACCAGGTGGTACTCGTGCTCGCGCAGCTTTTCCTCGTCGCGCGGCAGCAGGGCGTAGGTGGTCAGCACCAGGTCGGCTCCCTCGATCTGGTCGAACATGTCCATGCGTTCCTTGCCTTGCAGGAGCAGCACCTTCAGGTCGGGGGCGAAGCGCGCGGCTTCTTCCTGCCAGTTGGTCATCAGGCTCGTGGGCGCGATCACCAACGCCGGACGGGTCAGGCGGCCGGCTTCCTTCTCGGTGAGGATATGGGCCAGCGTCTGCACGGTCTTACCGAGACCCATGTCGTCGGCCAGGATGCCGCCCAGGTCGTACTCGCGCAGGAACTGCATCCACGACAGGCCGTCGAGCTGGTAGTCGCGCAGGGTCGCCTGCAGGCCTTTCGGCGCCGCCACCTTCTTCACGGCGCCGAACTGGCTCAGCTTGCGGCCGGTTTCGCGCAATTGCTCGCCGCCGAACCAGCGCATCTCGACGCCGCGCGCCAGTTCTTCCAGGCGGCTCGCGTCCAGCGTCGACAGGCGCACGCGGTTCTTGATCTTGTCGTTGAAGTAGAGCTCGCCAAGCGTGGCCAGGATCGGTTTCACCCGGTTCCAGGGCAGGGCGACGCGCACGCCTTCCGGCAGGGTCGCCAGCATCTGATCGAGCTCGCCGTGGGCGGCCAGCACGGCCGGATCGAACTCAAGCGGCGCGTTGCGGATCAGCTGTACCAGCACCGGCAAGAGCGGCACGCGCTTGCGGTTGACCACGATGCCCAGCTCCAGCTCGAACCAGGCTTTACCTGCTTCCTCGGGCTCGTCGATCTCGGCATACCAGTCCTCGACCGGCACCACGTCGTAGCGGTACTTGGTCGACTTCTGCAGGTGCCAGCCGGCGTCGAGCAGGGCGTCGATGTCGTTCTCGGCAAAGCGCAGCCAGTGCGCCTGGCTTTCCAGTTGCAGCGCGCCGGCCACGCCCGACAGCGGGGTGGTGGCGGGCTTGCGGAAACCGAGCTCGCCCAGTTTATCCAGGGCCGCCGCTTCGGCGTCGGCATCGCGCTCGATGATCTCGGTGACGTCGCCGATCTGGCGCACCACGCGCTGGGCCGGATCGAAGGACACGCGCTGGCCGTCGTAATCAAAGGAGAGCACGGCGAAATCGTGCCAGCGCTGGGTGCCGGTGTCGGCCAATGCCACCGAATCGAGCAGCAGGAAAGGTTGCGGCTTGACGTCGGTGCGCAGGCGCTGGGTCAGCGGCTGCGGCAGCGGCATCAGTTCTTGCAGGCCATGGGCCAGCAGCAGTTGCGAGACGCGCTTCTTGTCGTTGCCGGTCAAGATAGGCGCCTGGGCGACCAGGGCCTGCAACTCGGCCAGCGAAATATCCACGCCGCCACGGTTCAGCGCCAGGGGACCGCAGGACAGGTTGTCGATGTACCACGGCGGATCGGTCGGCAGCATGTAGTCGATCAGGTCCGCGCCAGGATGATTGGCGCCATTCGCCGGCTCCACCGACCAGCCGAGCTTGGCCGCGCGTCCTTCGTCGCGCCAGGCCAGGTTCGCCTGGCGGGTCGGGCCGGCCTGCAGCGGATACACGAGACCGTTCGCCATGTCCTGCCAGGAGTTCGCCCACAGCAGCTTGCCCTGTTCCAGCAGCATCTCGAGCAGGATCGCGCCGACTTTCCCCTTCGGCTCGGTGGCGCTGGTGCTCTGCGAGGAACCGCTGCGCATCGCGATGAAGAAGCGCACCAGGTCTTCGTCCTCGCCTTCGAGGTAGGCGGGCGGGGCGGACAGCAGCGAAAACACTTCGTTGACCGGGCTGGCGGCGGCGACGTCGCCGTTCGGGCGCAGGCGCGCCTTGCACAGGCAGACGGCGACATGGCGGCCGCCGCTCGTCGGGGCCATCACATAGACAAACTTGTACTGGACCGCCTTCGGATCGGCGGCTTCGAGCGTCAGCTTCGGTTGCGGATGGGCTGCCGCTTCGACCCGTTGCAGCCAGGTCGCCACCGGTGCGGGCAGGGCGGGCGCGCGTGCCGGCGTCGCGCGCGGCGCCGGGGCGTCGCTCGCGTGTTCGCGTGGATAATCAACTGTGTGCATGGGTCTCTGGAGTCTGTAAAAAAAGAACAACAAACGCCATTATCTCTCATACGGACGCTTCAGTTTTGTTCGGAATCGCACGTTGCCGAGAAATCTTTACAGCATGAAATTTTCCGAATCGTTAATCCAACACTCTGCCGTCGGGCGGAGGTCTTTCGCTATGGGTAGTCCGGTAGGGCGGAGTGGGAGGTACGCAAAGGGACTCCGGACGGGATGTGTCGATGCCGTCAGCCAGGGCGGTTATGAGGGAGCGAGGTGCGGCCGGGTACGCAGCGGCGTGCGTCGGCTGGCTGATTGGCAATCAAACGGTCATGGCGAACGGCTTCGCCAGAACGTCGTTCGCTTGCACCCTGTGTACGTACCTTCAGGAAGCTGAAGGCATCGCGTGCAGGTAGGCATGAGCCAGAGTTGATTACGAAAGACAACCCATGCGATGACAAGCCTCCGTTCGGCTCTTCTCAGATTACTGCTCCAGGGACGACACAAGCCATCAACAGCCAAAACATACCCGTGCCGTCGTTAGCAAGGCCTACAAAGAGCGCGTCGGCCTTGGAACTGAAGAACGCAACCGGAGGACTTTCTGAGTGGCGTTCCTTGCAGTTGGCCAAAGGGCCGGGTTGGCCTGATTGCTGCAATGGGTTGCTCACGTAGACGAATCTTCCCATCGTTGAAGCCAACTGCTCGATAGGCTGAAAGTGTCTCAGCAAACATCCAGTAGGGCACCGACAGCAAAAACGCAAATCAGGACCAGAACAGCTGCATAAACCCGTGAAACCCAGAGAAGTAAAATTTACCGAAATTCAAACGACTTCCCTGAAGCAGGTTCTCGTTCAAGGCAATCACGATCACCTTATCAATTCCCTATTACTGTTCTTTGACTTGGCTAGTCTGAATTAAACAGGCATATCGCAGTTAGGACATTTCTTTGGCAATTTCCAGCCCCAAACAAACATCATTACCTCCAATGTCTGCTTCTTACGATAGAGTAGCGCAGCCCCGCAATTATTACATTTTAATCGCATCAACCCGATACCTGAGATCAGCAAGAGAGCGAGCAAAGGTATCAAGAAGAATTGCGAGATTTCCACCGCAAGTATTCCAATAAAATACATGAGTGATAATGCCGTAAGACAAGACCAATATTTTTGCTTGATTAAAATTTTCATCATTTTGGCAAGTTGAATTTTGCCACACTGCGGCGACTACCGTGTTCGACTTGGAGACCGAAGCATATCCGCCAGGCAAAATAATGCTATTCACTTCCGATGTCTCTTCCACTTGTGCGTCATGGCTAAAGCCATAAAAAGCGTTACCACAAGGGGAACTGCCACCGCAAATACAGCCACCGAGAAAACTACCGTTATAGCAAGAACCAGATGGCTCGCGCCACCCGGAGAAACCACCATATTCGAAATAGGCAGGGAGACCACGAATCCGAATAGCGCCGCAGGCAAAACCACTATAAACGCACAGGTAGACAGCAAAATTCTCCGCTTCGAAGTCAAATTACGAAACATAGAAATATGCAATAACCTTCTCATAAGAATAGCCAGCCAGATAAAAGCTGTAATTATTCCAACAGGAATTGCAGTGATCGCGTTCAGCTCAAACATAATGAATCGGCCTTAATGGCCACCACGACTCCATAGTGTCAGGTGGGCTTCATGTAACCCCGAGAATACTAACATTGTCCCAAGCCCTGCAAAGAGAAACGCAGGCACGACTGTGGCTTGAACTGCAGACATCCATGGGGACTTCCAAAAAGTAAATTTTACCCTAGCTCCAAAATCCTCCAAGCGGACAGTGGCCAGATAGGCGATACTTATATGGACGCTTTCCGTTTACATATACCACGTTCGCTCCATCGGCTCCCTCGACTGCGCGGAGGCGGAGTCGGCTCCTCTGGAGCAGCGACAGCCTGCAAGGGAATGAGCAACACTAAAACGATAGGAAGTATCTGGCGTGATATAGCTCGAATCATAGTAAGTGTGTTCAACCTATCTGGAATGAGGATGTCAACGAGCAGCGAAAAGCATATTTCTTATTGTATATGCCTCTGACAGTTGGATTCTATTCAATTGTCACTATGCAAAACGGCTACTCCTTTACAAAAAAGGGTCTTGGCGTACTCATTTCGCATAACGCAGGTGTTAATTGATGCACTATGAATTGTGGATAGCAATCAGCGAGCATGGAACGCGAATAACATCAGCTGGCAGGCTTATACTCAGCATTTTTTTGAAACGCTTACGCGCACTCATGCTGGAATTTATCGCCCACGGTGACATGAGCACATGTGCTGGCAGGCAGCTGTGGACGCGTTTTTGTCAAGACTGGTGTTCTTCGAAGGTTTGCGTATCATTGCCCGCCTGACTCACGGATTTTTGTCCCATGCTGCCCTCCATCGAACAACGCCTCGCCACTGAACTTGCCGCCAAGCCGGCCCAGGTTGCCGCCGCCATCGCCCTGCTCGACGAGGGCGCGACCGTCCCCTTCATCGCGCGCTACCGCAAGGAAGCCACCGGCGGCCTCGACGATACCCAGCTGCGCCTGCTGGAAGAACGCCTGCGCTACCTGCGCGAGCTGGAAGACCGGCGCGCGGCGATCATCGAATCGATCACCGAGCAGAACAAGATGACGCCGGAGCTGTTGCAGGCGATCGCACTGGCGGAAGACAAGACCCGCCTCGAAGACCTCTACCTTCCGTACAAACAGAAGCGCCGCACCAAGGCGCAGATCGCAGTCGAAGCGGGCCTGGCGCCGCTGGCCGACGCGCTGCTGGCCGACCCGTCACTGACTCCCGATGAAGTCGCCGCCCAATACCTGCGCGACGCGTTCACGAATGCCGACGGCGTGAACAACCCGGGCGTTCCCGACACCAAGGCGGCGCTGGACGGCGCGCGCCAGATCCTGATGGAGCGCTTCGCCGAAGACGCGACCCTGCTGCAGTCGCTGCGCGAATACGTGCAGGAACACGGCGTAGTCGAATCCAAGGTGGTCGAGGGCAAGCAGGACGAAGGCGAAAAATTCGCCGACTATTTCGATTACTCGGAGCCGCTGGCCACCGTGCCCTCGCACCGCGCGCTGGCCCTGATGCGCGGCCGCCGCGAAGGCATCCTCGACGTCACCCTGCGCCTCGACTCCGAGCCTGAGAAGCCGAAGTGGGACGCGCCGCACAACCCGTGCGAGTCGCGCATCGCGGCGCGCTTCGGCATCAAGGCGCAAGGCCGCCCGGCCGACAAGTGGCTGCTCGACACCGCGCGCTGGACCTGGCGCGTGAAGAGCTTCATGTACATCGAGACCGAACTGATGGGCGCGCTGCGCGAGAAGGCGGAGCTGGACGCGATCCAGGTCTTCGCGCGCAACCTGAAATCGCTGCTGCTGGCGGCGCCGGCCGGCCAGCGCGCGACCATGGGCCTGGACCCGGGCCTGCGCACCGGCGTCAAGGTCGCCGTGGTCGACGCCACCGGTAAAGTCGTCGATACCGCCACCGTCTACCCGCACCAGCCACGTAACGACTGGGACGGCGCGCTGCACGTGCTGGGCCAGCTCGCGGCGAGGCACAACGTCTCCCTGATCTCGATCGGCAACGGCACCGCCTCGCGCGAGACCGACAAGCTGGCCCAGGACCTGATCAAGCAACGCCCCGAGCTGAAGCTGACCAAGATCGTCGTCTCGGAAGCGGGCGCCTCGGTGTATTCGGCGTCGGAATTCGCCTCGCGCGAACTGCCGGAGCTGGACGTGTCGCTGCGCGGCGCGGTGTCGATCGCGCGCCGCCTGCAGGACCCGCTGGCGGAACTGGTGAAAATCGATCCGAAGTCGATCGGCGTCGGCCAGTACCAGCACGACGTGTCGCAGACCCAGCTCGCGCGCTCGCTCGATGCCGTGGTCGAGGACTGCGTGAACGCGGTCGGCGTGGACGTGAACACGGCGTCGGCGCCGCTGCTGGCGCGCGTCTCGGGCCTGTCGTCGAGTGTGGCGCAGAGCATCGTCAACTACCGCGACATGCAGGGCGCTTTCGCCTCGCGTGCGGCGTTGAAAAAGGTGCCGCGCCTGGGCGAGAAGACGTTTGAACAGGCGGCGGGTTTCTTGCGCGTGATCGGCGGCGCCAATCCGCTCGACGCTTCGGCGGTGCACCCGGAATCGTATCCGGTCGTGGAAAAAATCCTGGCCGACATCCAGCGCGAGATGAAGGCGGTGATCGGCGACGCTTCGCTGATCAAGACCCTGAATCCGGCGAAGTATGCCGATGAAAAATTTGGCGTGCCGACCGTGTCGGACATCCTGAAGGAACTGGAAAAGCCGGGGCGCGATCCGCGGCCGGAATTCACGACCGCCACCTTCAAGGAAGGCGTCGAGGAGATTTCCGACCTGCGTCCGGACATGATCCTGGAAGGCGTGGTCACCAACGTGGCGGCGTTCGGCGCGTTCGTGGACATCGGCGTGCACCAGGACGGCTTGGTCCACATCTCGGCGCTGTCGAATACCTTTGTGAAGGATCCGCACACGGTGGTGAAAGCCGGGCAGGTGGTGAAGGTGAAGGTGCTGGAAGTGGACGTGAAACGCAAGCGCATCGCGCTGACCATGCGTCTGTCGGACTCCGCGCCGGCCGCCGGTTCGAAACCGGAGCAGCGCGGCGACCGCCAGGATGCCAAGCGCCTCGGCCAGCACCAGCGCCAGGAGCGTTCGGCGCCGGCACCAGCCGGCGGTGCGATGGCGGCAGCCTTTGCCAAGCTGCGCAAGTAACAGGCAAGCAGGTTCGTGATCGCCTGCGCCGCCTCGAGACGCGGCGCGTGAACGAGCGGGCGGTGGCAGGGTATCGGGTGATACCGAAATACGGCCGGTATGTGGGGCGTGAAGATGCCGTCTGCCTTGGCAAGATGTTGTAGGTTGGGTTCTTGGACCCACCTGATTCATCGTTCGCGGCCTTGCGGCGCAATGTTCGACCCCTCAAGCGGTGTACCGCGTGGGTTCAACAACCCACCCTACATCCCTGGGGAAGGTGTTGTAGGGTGGGCACCTGTGCCCACGCGGATTCACCAGCCACGATCCTGCGGCGTTGTTTCGACCGATCAGGCGGCGTACCGCGTGGACACAGGTGTCCACCCTACCAAGGCATCAGTTAAAAAACGCCGCCAGTTCCGGCACGCGCTTGACCATGATGCCGAAGAAATACAGCGCCAGGCAGGCCAGGCCGATGGTGTTCATGCGCTTGCGCGTCAAAGCCGGGGCGCCGGTCTTCTTGATGTGCAGGGCGTCGCGCAGCAGGGTGGCGGCGTAGATCGTCAGGGCCAGGCCGGTGATGACGACGCCGGCGCCCTCGCCGCGCAGGCCAAGGACGAGGTCGAAGACGCCGATGAAGCCGAGCACCGCGGCCAGCACGAAATTGAAGCCTGCCGACGGGGCGGCATTGGGACGTTGTTGTTGCATGAGCAGGAAGCGACGGTTGAAATGTGGGCGATCATACCCGACCTGTCGTCCTGCCGGAACAGGCGGTGGCCCAAGGCGGCTGCGGGCCGTACCGGCGCCGCCGAATTCTTATAGAATGACGGCATCCAATCCATTTCTACCCCAAGGCAAAATCAAATGAGCGACGTACAAACCTGGATCAAAGACACCGTGACCAACACCCCGGTCGTGCTGTTCATGAAGGGCACTGCGCAGTTCCCGCAATGCGGCTTCTCGGGCCGCGCCATCCAGATCCTGAAAGCCTGCGGTGTCGACAACATCGCCACCGTCAACGTGCTGGAAGATCCGGAAGTGCGCCAGGGCATCAAGGACTTCTCGAACTGGCCGACCATTCCGCAGCTGTACGTGAACGGCGAGTTCATCGGCGGTTCGGACATCATGAACGAGATGTTCGAATCCGGTGAACTGCAGGCGATGTTCAAGAAGTAAATAAAGAAGTACATCATGACCCCAACGCGGCCGCGCCGCATCGTGGTCGCCATCACCGGTGCGACCGGCGCGATCTACGGCGTGCAGCTGCTGCGGCGGCTGGGCGCCGTGCCCGGCGTCGAGACCCACCTCGTGCTGTCCGACGCCGCCTCCCTTACCCTGCACCAGGAAGTCGGCATGCAGCGGCGCGACGTCGAGGCGCTCGCCCACGTCGTGCACAAGAACCGCGAAATCGGCGCCTCGATCGCCAGCGGTTCGTTCCAGACCGACGGCATGGTGATCGCTCCCTGTTCGATGAAGACCCTGGCCGCCGTGGCCCATGGCCTGGCGGACAACCTGGTCGCGCGCGCGGCCGACGTGATCCTGAAGGAACGCCGGCGCCTGGTCATGATGGTGCGCGAAACGCCGTTCAACCTGGCGCACCTGCGCAATATGACGGCCGTGACCGAGATGGGTGCGATTGTGTTTCCACCTTTGCCCAGCTTTTATCACCGGCCGGCGAGCATCGACGAGATGGTCGACCACACCCTGGACCGGGTGCTGGACTTGCTCGGCATCGAGAATCCCCAGGCCGCACGCTGGCCCGGCATGCGCGGCGCCGCGGAGGCGCTTGGCGCAGCGTCCTGATCAGCGTTTATTCGTATAAACGCTGTCGCCAGCTTTCTTCAACTCCCTGGCTTCCTCCAGCATCCTGCGCTGGGCGATGCGCTTGCGCATCACCTCGGCGTGACGTTCGGCGCTCATCGGCGGCGCCGTCATCAATTCCTTCAGCTGGGCGGTGTTCACGTAGTTGCTTTTCATAGGCGGCACGATCCTCGGCTGTGACGAGTTCGATTATGCGCCAGTCGCAGCGGTTTGTAACTGCCTTATTCGGAAGAAAATTTGTAAGCGGAAAAGCAGGCGTGGGGAAGGATTTGGCTTACTTCGGTGGGGATTGGTGGTTGATACGTACCAGCATGCGGATGAATTCGCGCGCCAGCTGGCGATGGTGTTCGTCCAGGCGCTGCAGGTCGGCGATCAGCTTGACGTCGGCCGACTCGAAGCGCGCGCCGCCGGCGCCTTCGCCGCTGTCGCCCGGGTTTTCCGGACCGCCGAAGCGCAGCCAGTCCGCGGGCACACCCAGCCATTGGGCAATCATTCGCAATTTTTCCTGCGTGGGAATGGCTTCGCCCACCAGCCATTTGCGGGCGGCGTGCACGGTGATCGGTCGTCCTTCGAAGCGAATGTTAAATTCGCGTGCCAGTCTGGTCGGGCTGTCCGGTGAGTAATGGGCGTTCTTCAGCGCCTGTTGGAGACGCTCGCTAAAGCTCTCCCGTTCATTCGTGGAATTCATGATGGCACTATTTCATGCTCGACCATAAATGTCAGTCTCTTGTCCTTACAGACCAGTTGTGACATTTTACGAATCGAAAAGTAACAAAGATGTGAGAATTGACGATACTCTGCTTTGTGACATCATGCCACAAAATTTCCACACAGAATCGTCTTATTCAACCTGCATATACATTGATGCAAATGTTTGTCGCGTGGGGGCCACGCGTGTCCGGCCGATTGCCGTCAAGTCGGGGCCGGGTGGGCTGGGGAAGCCCAAAAGAAATCCGGCTCTGGCCCGTCAGATCAGTTGGAAACGGATGATCCCGTCGACGCCAGTTACTCGCTTTAACATACCATCATTCCAAAGTTTGTGCAGGTGCGCGAGTGCTTCGCCGAGCGCGAAACTGAGTTGGTGGGCATCCAGTTGCCGGCGGAACATGATTGGCACGATGTCGACCGCGCTTTGCGGCTCCTGGCAAGCCTCGAGCACCTCGGCCAGGCGCGCCACGTGGTGCTGGCGCAACTGAGCGATACGGGTATGCAGGCCGCGGAAGGGCTTGCCGTGGGAAGGCAGCACCAGCACGTCCTCGGGCAGGCCGGCGAACTTGCCGAGCGAGTCGAGGTATTGCTGCAAGGGGTTGCCTTCCGGCTCGACGGCGAACACCGAGACGTTCGTCGAAATGCGCGGCAGCACCATGTCGCCCGAGACCAGCACGTTCAGCGCCTCCGAATACAGCGACGCATGCTCCGGCGAATGGCCGAAGCCGGTGATCACGCGCCAGCGGTGGTCGCCGATCGCGAACTGCTGGCCATCCTGGAGGCGGGTATAGGCGTCCGGCACGCTCGGCACCAGCGAGGGATAGTAATTGCGGCGGCTGCGCATCTGTTCCAGCATGCCCTGGTCGACCAGGCCGTGGCGCTCGAAGTGGGGGATCGCCGACGGACCGTCGACGCCGGGCAGGGCGGCCGCCATCATGCGCGCGAAACCGAATTCGCCGGCGGTGAGCCAGAACGGCGCATCGAAACGCTCGCACAGCCAGCCCGAGAGGCCGACGTGGTCCGGGTGGCAGTGGGTGGCGATCACGCGCAGGATCGGCTCGCTTGCCAGCGGTCCATCGAACACCTGTTCCCAGGCGGCGCGGGTCGTGTCGGTGGCCACGCCGCAGTCGATCACGGTCCAGCCGGCGCGGCCCTCGCGCTCGTCCTTCAGCGCCCACAGATTGATATGGTCGAGCGCGAACGGCAGCGGCATGCGCAGCCAGCCCAGGCCGGGTGCCACTTCCTTCACCGTTCCCGGCGCGGGCAGTTCGTCGGCGAAGGGATAGGTCAGCTGGGACTCGAGCGGATTCATGGTTCAAATCTTTCGTATTCGGAGATAAGCAGGCGCGCTACAATGTGCTTGACGTTGACGTAAACGGAAAACGTCGAAGATCAATTCTAAGCGATTGTCGCAAGCTGCACTTTCACCTCCGTTTTTTCATGGCCACCACCTACACCATCGCCGAACTGGCGCGCGAATTCGATATCACCGCGCGCGCGATCCGTTTCTATGAAGACCAGGGCCTGTTGAGCCCGAAACGCGAAGGCGTGGGCGGACGCAGCCGCGTCTACACCCCGCGCGACCGCACGCGCCTGAAGCTGACGCTGCGCGGCAAGCGCCTCGGCCTGACCCTGTCTGAAATCAAGAGCATCGTCGACATGTACGAGTCGCCCAGGGACACGGTGGCCCAGATCAACCGCTTCCTCGGCGTGCTGGCCCACCAGCGCGAAACCCTGGAACAGCAGCGGGCCGACATCGAGATGGCGCTAGAGGAAATTTCCGCCCATGAGGAGGAATGCCGCCGCCTGCTGGCGGAAAACGCCTCGCCCGACCCGGCGCCTGGCGCCAGCAAGGCCGCCTGACACGCACGAGTGCCTGATGGCGCTCATCCGCCCGCTACTTGACGTTTACGTTAACGTCACACGCGAGTATCATGCCGAGTGCTCAATCGCTAATGCTCCATCGCTAACCCGTTCACCGAGAGGACGACATGCTGCATCTTCCAGGCTTGACCTTTGACCATGGCGAAGACATCGCCGCGCTGCGCGAAGCAGTGCAACAATTTGCGGCGGCCGAGATCGCGCCGCGCGCGGCCGAGATCGACCGCACCGACCAGTTCCCGATGGACCTGTGGAAGAAGATGGGCGAACTCGGCCTGCTCGGCATCACCGTCAGCGAGGAATACGGCGGCGCCAACATGGGCTACCTGGCCCACATCGTGGCGATGGAAGAAATCTCGCGCGCCTCGGCCTCGGTCGGCCTGTCCTACGGCGCCCACTCGAACCTGTGCGTCAACCAGATCAAGCGCAACGGCAACGAAGAGCAGAAGCGCAAGTACCTGCCGAAGCTGATCTCGGGCGAGCACGTCGGCGCCCTGGCCATGTCCGAGCCGAACGCCGGTTCCGACGTGGTGAGCATGAAGCTGCGCGCCGACCTGAAGGGCGACCGCTACGTCCTGAACGGCACCAAGATGTGGATCACCAACGGCCCGGACGCCGACACCCTGGTGGTCTACGCGAAGACCGACATCGAGGCTGGTCCGCGCGGCATGACCGCCTTCCTGATCGAGAAGGGCTTCAAGGGCTTCTCGATCGCGCAAAAGCTCGACAAGCTGGGCATGCGCGGCTCGCACACCGGCGAACTGGTGTTCGAAGATTGCGAAGTGCCGCTCGAGAACGTGCTGGGCGGCGTGGGCAAAGGCGTCAACGTGCTGATGTCGGGCCTGGACTTCGAGCGCACCGTGCTGTCGGGCGGTCCGCTGGGCATCATGTCGGCCTGCATGGACGTCGTCGTTCCCTACATCCACGAACGCAAGCAGTTCGGCCAGGCAATCGGCGAATTCCAGCTCATGCAGGGGAAAATTGCCGACATGTACTCGACCATGATGGCTTGCCGCGCATACGTGTACGCGGTCGGCCAGGCCTGCGACCGCGCCGACAACGCGGCCGCCGTGCGCGCCCTGCGCAAGGACGCCGCCGGCGCCATCCTGTACAGCGCCGAAAAGGCGACCTGGATGGCCGGCGAAGCGATCCAGACCCTGGGCGGCAACGGCTACATCAACGAGTACCCGGTCGGCCGCCTGTGGCGCGATGCGAAGCTCTACGAGATCGGCGCGGGCACCAGCGAGATCCGCCGCATGCTGATCGGCCGCGAGCTGTTTGGCGAGACGGCGTAAGGATCGGTACGTAACCCGTAGGGTGGGCACCCTGTGCCCACGCGAACGGTCGCGTTGTGTTGGCCTTGTTTGGATGTTGTGATTTGAATTGGTACACGGTATCGAAATGAATGCCACGCGGTCCGAACACGGCCAACACCGTGCGACGTTCCGCGTGGGCACGGGGTGCCCACCCTACGGTCGCGGTCACGGACATCGGTTACGCAACAATGATTTTCGCGTCCCAATACTACGCCAACACCGCTACGTTGCAATGCAATAAAATGGCCGCTCAACGGACACCCGCGCGAGACGAACGATGACCGAAGTGACGTTCCCCAGACTGCTGTCTTCCCAGATCGCATTCGACATCGCGCGCACCATCCTCGACGGCTTCGACAAGCATTACCGCCTGTTCCGCGAAGCCAGCAAGAACGCCAAGCGCCATTTCGAGGCGGCCGACTGGGCCACCGCGCAGCAGGCCGCGCGCGAACGCATCGACTTCTACGACAAGCGCGTCCAGGAAGCCGTGCAGGTCCTGGAAGAACATTATGCGCGCGAGGAATTGACCGACCGCGTATGGCGCGAAACCAAGCTGCACTACATCGGCCTGCTCTCGGAACACAAGCGGCCGGAACTGGCCGAGACCTTCTTCAACTCGGTCAGCTGCCGCATTCTGCACCGCAGCTATTACCACAACGACTACATCTTCGTGCGCCCGGTGATCTCCACCGAGTACATCGAGAGCGAGGAACTGCTGCCGACCTACCGCGTCTACTACCCGGCGGCCGACGGCATGCGTTTCGCGCTGAACCGCATCGTCTCGAATTTCCAGCTCGCACGTCCCTTCGCCGCGCTCGACCGCGATACGCGCCTGGTCGAAGCGCGCATGGTCGAACAGTTCGGCCTCGACCAGCCCGAATCGAACCTGCAGTTCCACGTCCTGTCGAACCTGTTCTTCCGCAACAAGGGCGCCTACATCGTCGGCCGCGCCATCAACGGCGCGCGCGAGTACCCGTTCGTGATCCCGGTGCTGCACAACCGCCGCGGCCAGCTGGTGCTGGACACGGTGATCACCGACCCGGAACAGATCACCCTGCTGTTCTCGTTCACGCGCGCCTACTTCCTGGTCGACATGGAAGTGCCCTCGGCCACTGTGCAATTTTTACGCAGCCTGATGCCGCGTAAACCGCGCAGCGAGATCTACACCGTGCTCGGCCTGCAAAAGCAGGGCAAGACGCTGTTCTACCGCGATTACCTGCAGCACCTGAAGCACAGCTCCGACCAGTTCCAGATTTCGCCCGGCATCCGCGGCCTGGTGATGCTGGTGTTCGAGCTGCCGTCCTTTCCGTATGTGTTCAAGGTGATCAAGGATTTCTATCCGCCGCCGAAGGACACCACGCGCGACCGGATCAAGGAAAAATACCTGCTGGTCAAGCACCACGACCGCGTCGGGCGCATGGCCGACACGCTGGAATACTCGGACGTCGCCTTTCCCTTGTCCCGATTTTCGGAAGAGTTGCTGGCCGAGCTGCGCCAGCACTGCCCGTCGCAGGTCGAGATCGAGGGCGAGCGCATCATCGTCAAGCACCTGTACATCGAGCGCCGCATGGTGCCGCTGAATATCTTTCTCGCCAACGCCGAGCGCGCTGGCGATGCGGGCCTGCTGGAACACGGCGTGTTCGAATACGGCAATGCGATCCGCGACCTGGTCGCCGCGAACATTTTCCCGGGCGACATGCTTTATAAAAATTTCGGCGTCACCCGCCACGGCCGCGTCGTGTTCTACGACTACGACGAGATCGAATACCTCACCGACTGCCAGTTCCGCGATATTCCGCAAGCGCGCAACGAGGAAGACGAGATGGCGGCCGAGCCCTGGTACCCGATCGGCAAGCATGACGTGTTTCCGGAACAGTTCGGCCGTTTCCTGCTCGGGAACCCGAAGATCCGCCAGGTTTTCATGAAACACCACGCGGACCTGTTGACGCGTGCCTGGTGGCAGGCGCACAAGGACCGCATCATGGGAGGCGAAGTGGAAGACGTCTTCCCTTACCCGCAACACATCCGCTTCCACAACCAGACCACACCACCGGCGCCGCATCCGCATGCATCGCCACCCTATTTGGAGAACCTACACAATGAATGATCCAGTCGTTATCGTTGGCGCCGCCCGTACCCCGATGGGCGCGTTCCAGGGCGATTTTTCCTCGAAAACGGCGAGCGACCTCGGCGCGGTGGCCATCAAGGCGGCGGTCGAGCGCGCCGGCGTCGATCCGCAAACCGTCGAACACGTCTATTTCGGTAACTGCCTGATGGCGGGCCAGGGCCAGGCGCCTGCACGCCAGGCGCTGATCAAGGCCGGCCTGCCGCTGTCGACCGGCGCCGTGACCCTGTCGAAGATGTGCGGCTCGGCGATGCAGGCGGCGATCTTCGCCCACGACCAGCTGGTCGCGGGCAGCGCCGACATCGTCGTCGCCGGCGGCATGGAGTCGATGACCAATGCGCCCTACCTGATCCCGAAGGCGCGCGGCGGCTACCGCATCGGCCACGGCGTCATGTTCGACCACATGATGCTCGACGGCCTGGAAGACGCCTATTCGCGCAACGAAAAGACCGGTGAAGGCCGCTCGATGGGCACCTTCGCCGAGGAATGCGTGGCGACTTACCAGTTCACCCGCGAAGACCAGGACAACTTCGCCATCACATCCGTGAAGCGCGCCCAGGCCGCCAACAACGACGGCAGCTTTTCCTGGGAAATCGCCCCGGTGACGCTGGCCACCCGCACCGGCGAACTGGTCGTCGAAAAGGATGAAGGCCCGCTGAAGGCCAAGATCGACAAGATCCCGTCGCTCAAGCCCGCGTTCAAGAAGGAAGGCACCGTCACCGCCGCCTCGTCCTCGTCGATCAACGACGGCGCCGCCGCCCTGGTCATGATGCGCGAATCGAAGGCCAAGGAACTCGGCCTGACCCCGATCGCGCGCGTGATCGGCCACGCCACCCACGCCCAGGAACCGAACCTGTTCACCACCGCTCCGATCGGCGCGATGCGCAAGCTGTTCAAGAAGACCGGCTGGACCCCGAACGAGGTCGACCTGTTCGAGATCAACGAGGCGTTTGCCGCCGTGCCGATGGCCGCCATGCGCGACCTCGAGATCCCGCACGAGAAGGTCAACATCCACGGCGGCGCCTGCGCCCTGGGCCACCCGATCGGCGCCTCGGGCGCGCGCATCGTCGTCACCCTGCTGGGCGCGCTGAAGAAGACCGGCGGCAAGCGCGGCGTGGCCTCGCTGTGCATCGGCGGCGGCGAAGCAACCGCGATGGCGATCGAGATGGTGTGATGGTGCATACCGGGAGCCGGACCGTTCAGGTTTCCGGTTTCCGGTTACGATGTTTGTTTGGACACGTTGTACCGCGTGGGTTCAAGAACCCGCCCTATAAAAGCGGGTCTTCGTAGGGTGGGTTCTTGAACCCACGCGGTCGTACATATAAACACCCCAGACACCACACGGAGAGACACCACCATGCCCACCGCTTTGATCATCGGCGCCTCGCGCGGCATCGGCCACGAACTGGCGCGCCAATACCGCCAGGACGGCTGGCGCGTGATCGCCACCGCCCGCCAGCAGCAAGACCTCGACAACCTGGCCGCAATGGGCGCCGAGCCGCACGCGCTCGACGTCACGGATGCCGACGCCATCGCCGGTCTCGGCTGGAAGCTCGACGACGAGAAGATCGACACCGCCTGGCTGGTCGCCGGCGTCTACGGCCCGCGCCACGACGGCTTCCCGACCCAGCAGGACTTCGACGCCGTGATGCACACGAATGTCCTGGCCGCGATGCGCCTGCTGCCGATCGTCGCGCCGCTGGTGGCCGCCACCCGCGGCAAGCTGGGCGTGCTGTCCTCGCGCATGGGCTCGATCGGCGCGCGCAGCAGCGCCAGCGGCTCGCTCTACCGCGCCAGCAAGGCGGCCCTGAATTCGGTCCTCGCCGACACCGCGCTCACCTACGGCCCGCAAGGCGCGACCTGCATCGCCTTCCACCCCGGCTGGGTGCAGACCGACATGGGCGGCAGCGGCGCGGCGATCAGCGTCGAGCATAGCGTGCGCGACTTGCGCGCCACCCTGGCGCAAGCCAAGGTCGACGCCAACGGCAGCTTCCTGAACTACGACGGCGATCCGATCCCCTGGTAAGCCGCTACAACAACTACACACGAGACACCATGATCCTGACCGAAGAACACCAGATGATCCGCGACGCCCTGCGCAGCTACGCGCAGGAGCGCCTGGCCCCGAACGCGGCGCGCTGGGACAAGGAACACTATTTCCCGAAAGCCGAACTGAAGGAACTGGCGCAACTGGGCGCCTTCGGCGTCGCCGTGCCCGAGCAGTACGGCGGCGCGGGCCTCGACTACGTGTCGCTGGCGCTGGTGCTGGAAGAGATCGCGGCCGGCGACGGCGGCACCTCGACCATCATCTCGGTCAACAACTGCCCGGTCTGCTCGATCGCCATGATGTACGCGAACGACGCGCAGAAGGAACAGTGGCTGCGTCCGCTGGCCCAGGGAGACATGCTGGGCGCCTTCGCCCTGACCGAGCCGCACACCGGCAGCGACGCCTCGGCGCTGCGCACCACCGCCACGCGCGACGGCGACGACTACGTCATCAACGGTTCGAAACAGTTCATCACCAGCGGCAAGTACGGCGACGTCGCCATCGTGATGGCGGTAACAAGCAAGGCCGCCGGCAAGAAGGGGATCAGCGCCTTCTGGGTGCCGACGAATACCCCGGGCTACATCGTCGCCGGCCTGGAACAGAAGATGGGCCAGCATTCGTCGGACACCGCCCAGATCGTGTTCGACAACTGCCGTATCCCGGCCGCGAACCTGATCGGCGAAGAGGGCATGGGCTACAAGATCGCCCTGTCGGGCCTGGAGGGCGGGCGCATCGGCATCGCCTCGCAATCGGTCGGCATGGCGCGCGCGGCCTTCGAGGCGGCGTTGGCCTATGCGAAGGAACGCGAGAGCTTCGGCAAGCCCATTTTTGAACACCAGTCGGTGCAATTCAAGCTGTCGGAAATGGCGATGAAGATCGAGGCGGCGCGCCAGCTGATCCTGCACGCGGCATCGATGAAGGATGCGGGCCTGCCCTGCCTGAAGGAAGCCGCGATGGCCAAGCTGTTCGCCTCCGAGATGGCCGAGCGCGTGGTGTCCGATGCGATGCAGATCTTCGGCGGCTACGGCTATGTCGCCGACTTCCCCATCGAGCGCATCTACCGCGACGTGCGCGTGTGCCAGATCTACGAGGGCACCAGCGACATCCAGAAGATCCTGATCGCGCGCGCGCTGTGATGGGCGCGCCGGCAATCCACGCGGTCGCGCAGGAAGACCTGCCGGCGCTGTTCGTCTACCTCGACGACCACCTGCGCGACAACGGCAAGGGCGCTGCCCCGCTGTTCCAGCCGATGCCGCGCGCCGAGTCCTTCTTCCCGGTGGATAAGCGCGCCGGCTTCGCGCTCGGCCTGGGCACCGCCGTCGGCGCGCCCGGCTGGCGGCGCGGCTGGATCGCGCTGGACGAAGACGGCGCCATCCGCGGCCACATCGACTTGCGCGCCCGCCCCGAGCGCACAGCCAGCCACCGCTGCCTGCTCGGCATGGGCGTGCACCGCGACGCGCGCCGCCTTGGCCTGGGCGCCAGCCTGCTGACCCATGCCCTGGAGTGGGCGCAGACACAGGGGCTGGCCTGGGTCGACCTCGAAGTCCTGGCCGACAACGGGCCCGCGCGCCGGCTCTACGAGCGCAGCGGTTTCGTGCAGACCGGCGAGATACCGGACCTGTTCCGGATCGACGGCGAACGGCACGGCTACGTGTTTATGACGCGCCGCCTCCAGGCCTGAGCGATCCGCCTTCACCAGGCCCGAGCGGGCCGGGCCGCGCCCTCAGCTGACCGCCGGTTCCAGCAGCGTCACCGTCTGCCGTTCGGTATCGAGCCTTGCGCGGATCCCCATCGGGATCGTGAACTGGTGGCGGATGTGCCCGATCGAATAACCGGTCACGGCCGGAACCGAGAGCGGCTGCAGGTGGATGTCCAGGGTCTGGTCGAGCGTGAGCGAGATGTCCTCGTGCTCGGGACCGCAGCCCTCGCAGATGCCGACCATCAGCGCCGCCGCTCTATCCAGCCCGACGGACAGGTCGAGCTGGGTCATCCAGCGGTCGATGCGGTAGGGCGCCTCGTTCACCTCTTCCAGGAACAGGATGGCGCCGCGGAAGTCGGCGGCATACGGCGTGCCGGCCAGCGCCGACACCAGGCTCAGGTTGCCGCCCATGAGCGGCCCGGTGGCGCTGCCGCCGTGCACGGTGCGCATGGCGAAATGCGGTTCCTCGACGGCGCGGCGGCTGTTTTCCAGCGCCATCGGGATCGTGTATTCCGGCTGCGGGTCCATCAGCACGGCCAGCATGTGCTCGCGCGGGTAATCCGCCAGCGTCGACGCGGCCACCGGGCCGTGGAAAGTCACCAGGCCGGTTTTGTTGTGGATCGCCAGGTGCAGGGCGGTGATGTCGGAGTAACCGAGCAGGATCTTCGGGTTCTTGCGGATCAGGTCGTAGTCGAGGTGGGCCAGCAGCGAGATGCAGCCCGAGCCGCCGCGGATCGGCCACAGCATGTTCACTTCCGGATCGGCGAACATCGCGTGCAGGTCATATAAACGCTGCTGCACGCTGCCGGCGTAGTTCCCGTTCACTTCGCGCAAATACGTTCCTTCGCGCACCTTCAGGCCCAGGCTTTCGATGTTGGCGCGCGCCTTGGCGATCGATTTCTCGGTGGTGTAGCCGCCCGGCGCGATCAGGCCGACGGTGTCGCCGCGGCGCAGGCGCGGGGGTTTGATCAGTTTCATGGGACGGGGGGAAGGACGCTTGCGGACACGCGGGCGGGGCGCGGCCTCGGCGGCAGGCAGCACCGCGCAGGCGGCGAGCCAGGCGGCAAAGGCGCGCCTGCTGATCTTCATGCTGCTCGACATGCTGTTCGCATTTATAAAATGAAAAACCCGCGCTCGGAAAGCAGAGGCTTTCCGGGCGCGGGCCGCTTGAACCAGGTACAAATCAGAAGAACTTGTACTGGACGTTGAAGGTGAAGGCACGGCCACGCGGATCGGCCACGCGCGGATCCCAGCCGGCGCCGACCACGTCGTCGACGTTGTGGGCGGTGAACGGCGGATCGCGGTCGAACAGGTTCTGCACGCCCACGGTCAGCTTCGTGTTCTTGAAGCCGCTGTAGGTGGTCGACAGGCCGAAGCGGGTGTAGCTCGACACGTCCGGATCGAAGCCGGCCGGCAGCGCGCCCTTGCCGCCGTTCGGCAATTGATCCTTGTAGCCCGAGGCGAAGTTGTTGCTCAGCAGGACATTCCAGTCGCCACGGCTCACGCTCAGGGTCGCCGAGTGCTTCCAGCGCAGGTAGAGGTCGCGGGTGAAGAATTCGCCGACGTATTCCTTGTACGGCTGGCCGTCGACTTCGGCGAACTGGTAGCTGCCGGTCCAGGTGCCGTCCAGGGTGGCGCTCCACTTGTAGCCGTCGCCGAACTTGCCGTCGCCGCGCAGGCCGAGGTCGATGCCGCGGGTCTTGGCGCCCGATGCATTGAACCAGCGCGCATCGACGAACTCGATCAGGCCCTCGCTGTTACGGTAGATGTTGGCGCCATAGACCGTCGGGTTGCGCAGGACTTCGGTTGCGCTGCGCTTCAGGATACGGTCCTTGATGTTGATGGCCCACCAGTCGAGCGATGCCGAGAAGCCCTTGAACGGTTCGACGACGATGCCCAGCGTACCTTGCTTGGAGGTCTCGGGCTTCAGTTCCTCGTTACCGCCCGACACATAGTCGAAGCGTTCCGGGGCGCAGAAGCGCGGATCGCCCGGGTGGGCCGCGCAGCCGACCGTATCGGTCACGCCGCTCGCCAGTTCCTGGCGCAGCAGGCCGGTGTAGAGCTGGGTGAAGCTCGGCGCCAGGAAGCCCTTGTTGGCCGAACCGCGCAGCAGCAGCCAGCTCGTCGGCTGGTAGCGGAAGGCGATCTTCGGATTGGTGGTGGCGCCGATCACGCTGTAGTCGTCGCGGCGCACGGCCAGCTGCAGTTCCAGGTCCTTGGTGACGGGAACGATGAATTCCGCGAACAGCGCCTTCACGTTGCGCGTGGCCTTCGGCAGGTTGTCGTTGCCCGGCGACAGCAGGATCGGCTCGGCCGCCACGTCCTGGCTGTACATGTAGCTTTCGCGGCGGAAGTCGAAGCCGGCCGCCATCGCCAGCTTGCCGGCTGGCAGGTCGAACAGCTCGCCCGAGATGGTGCCGTCGAGCTGGGTCATGGTGGTCTTGCCGGTCTGGAAGGCGCCGCGGTATTTCGTCGCCTCGATCGCGTCCATTGCCGCCTGGGTCTGGCTGCCGTCGAGCGACCATGGGTTGACGATGCCGCTGCCCAGCACGTCGTAGAAGGCACGGGTGTTGGCATAGCCGTCGAGCAGGTCCATGTGGGTCGTGCTCTGCGCCTTCGACAGGCCCAGCTTGTAGTCCCAGTTCTGGATCATGCCCTCGAAGCCGACCAGCAGGCGGCCGCTCTTGGTGGTGTTTTCCTGGGTGCGGTTACCCAGCGGATTGGCGCGCCATTTGTAGATGATCGGCAGGGTCGGGTTGTAGGTCGGGATGTAGGCCGACAGGTCCTGGTAGTACTGGCCGCCCACCGGGTAGGCGTTCTTGTTGGCGAGCGAGGTCGAGATCTGGGCCGGGGTCAGGATCGAAATGACTTCCGAGCGCGAGCCGATCGCCTCGACGAACATCGTGTGGTCCGGCGCCAGTTTATAGGTGCCGCGCAGCAGCAGGTTCGCCTGCTCGGACGGCGACTGCATGATGTAGTCGCCACCGTAGTCGTAGGCGCAGGAATAGGTCGAGCGCAGCGGCGAGGTGACGTCCTTCCACAGCGCGGTCTGGTACTGCGACATGCCCTCGACCGTGTCGCACTTGCCGTCGAAGCTGAGCGGGTTGGCCTGCAGGTAGGTGTTCGGGTCGTTCGGCCGCTTGAAGCCGGTGCCGAGCGCGGTGCCGGCGCCGGTCAGCTGGTTCGCGTACGGGGTGCCGGTGGTGTCCGGCGACAGGCCGCGCCAGGGCTGGAAGCCGTTGGCGAAATCGCGCTGCTTCGACGACAGCTTCTCGTTCTTGGTGAACGACAGCGTGGTCATGACGTTGAAGCCGTCCGCTTCCAGGTCGCCGGTACCGGCGACCAGCGAGCCGCGGTGGATGTTGCCGCCGCCTTCCTCGGTGACGTTGGTGTAGGCCGAGACTTCCGCGCCCTGGTAGTCCGAGCGCAGGATGATGTTCATCACGCCGCCGATCGCATCGGTGCCGTAGATCGCCGAGGCGCCATCCTTCAGGATCTCGATGCGGGCAATGGCCGCCATCGGGATCGAGTTCAGGTCGACCGCCTTGCCGCTCTTGCCGTGGGTCGGCGCGCGGCGGCCGTTGATCAGGACCAGGGTGGCGTTCGGACCCAGGCCGCGGAACGAAGCGAAGGAAGCGCCGCCACTGACGCGGTCGGCGTCGGCGCCGAACACGTTATTGCCCGAGGTCGGGTTGTCGGTGCCGGTGCCGTTCGCCGAAATCGTGGCCATCAGCTGTTCGGCCGAGGTGATGCCCTGCTTTTGCAGGGTGTCGGCGGTGATCACCTGCACCGGCAGCGCGCCTTCCTTGGCGACGCGTTTGATGCTACTACCGGTGACCTCGACGCGGGCCATCGGGGCATCCTGCCGCACTTCCTGTGCAACAGCCGGGCCTGCTACGCCGATCAGGGCAATCAGTTGGGCTAGCTTCTTTAACTTCACGCGTCTCTCCTAAGGTATTGGGCGATTCAGGCCGGTGGGCAGATCGTTGTTGCCTTTTTGTAATGTCATGGCATTACGTTATGCTTTTATTTCGAGGGTAAGCCCAAGCATTTGGCGCTATCCAATGAAATAACCGGCGGGAAGTATAACTTCCGGGAATGTTTATAACCGGAAATCGTATACTTACTTCCGATGCACCTTGGATAAACGTGACCTTTCCGCAACATCGACATCCAGATAACGCCAGGACGTGAATTCCACCGGGTGACGCTTGTAGTTTTTTAACCACGGATGACGGAGATCGGCCGAGAGCACATGGGTCAGCGGCACCCAGGGGTTGTAGGCGTGGATCAGCTGGTTCATCTCGAAATAGAGCTGCTGGCGCCGCGGCCCATCGGTGAGCTGGCGCGCCTGTTCGTAGCGTTCGTTATAGGCCGGCAGGTTGAAGCGCGCGTAGTTGGCGCGCCCCGCGTTCGGGCCGTAGAGGAGCTGATAAAAATTGTCGCCGTCGGGGAAGTCGGCGATCCAGTTGCTTTCGAACATGGTGACCTTGCCGAGGCGCGAAGCCTTGATGATCTCGGTCTTCTTGTCCGACTTGAACACCACGCGCAGGCCGATCGCGTTCAGGCACTTGCGCCATAGTTCGTCACGCAGGCGGCCGCTGACCGTCGCCTCGCTGTGCATCGTCAGCGTCAGCGGCTTGCCGCCGGGCGCCAGGCGGAAACCTGCGGCATCGCGCTTGCCGTAGCCGTGGCGGTCGAGCAGGGCGTTGGCCAGCGCCGGGTCGTAGGGCACGGGGCTGCGGTAGTCCGGGTCGTAGCCGAGCACGTTCGGCGGCAGCGGCGATTCCGCCTTGATCGCAAATCCCTTCTTCAGCAGCGCAATGTCCTCGGCGCTGTCGTAGGCCAGCGAAATCGCGCGGCGCAGGGCGATCCGGTCGCGGCTGTAGCCGCCCAGCACCGGATCGTCCATGTTCATCCACATGTAATAGGTCTGCAGCACCGGGAAGCGCGACAGGCGGATGCCGCGCGCCTTCAGGTCCGGCTTCAGTTGCCCGCCCTCGATCACCATGTCGGTCATCGATTCCGGCACCTGCTCGAGGTAGTCGTACTCGCCGTTCAGGAAGCCCAGCATGCGGCCCTGGAATTCCTCGGCAATTTTCACCTCGACCCGGTCCACGCGCGGCAGGCGCTTGCCGGCCAGGGCGGCGGCGATTGCCTGGTCTTCCGGATCATTGCCGGGCGTGCCCTGGAACACCGCCGTCGAATAGGGATTGGCCAGCAGCACGATGCGGTCGCTGCGCTTCCATTCGCCAATCATGAAGGGGCCGGTGCCGACCGGGTGGTTGCCGGCCTGGCCGGGATGGGCCTCGATCACTTCGCGCGCCACCACGCTTGATGCCGGGGTCGCCATGTAGAACAGAAAATTATTGTCCGGCTCTTTCAGCACGATGCGCAGGGTGTAACGGTCGAGCGCCCGCAAACCGGCGACTGACGTATCGACATCGAAACGCTGCTTCAAGGCCTCGTCGCCGACGATCTTGCCGTCGAACATGTAGGACCAGGGCGATTTCAGGGTCGGGTCGTACAGGCGCTTGATGCTGTAGACGTAGTCCTGGGCCGTCATCTCGCGCTTTTGCCCCTTGAACGCGGGATCGTCGGTGAAATGGATGCCAGGGCGGATGCGGAAGGTGTAGGTGCGGCCATCCGCGCTCACTTCCGGCAACGCGCTGGCCGTGTTCGGGCGCAGTTTCACGGGACGCGCCAGGTAGTCGTAGCGCAGCAAGGGATCGAAAATGTTTTCCAGCAGGGAGAGCGTCGCGATGTCGGACGCCGCCGCCGGGTCGAGGCCGGTTTCGCTGGTGGACAGGAACAGGCGCAGGACTTTTTTGCCGGTCTCGGCTTGCGGCGCTTGCGCAGCCGAGGGAAGGACCAGAGCGCTGGATGCCAGCACGAATGCTGAAAGAGTGGAGCGAAATTTCATGTGTGCATGTCCTGTTGAGCCATGCGTATCATAGGCGGGGCATTTCGAAGAGGCAAACGTCGATGATGTAGGGTGGGCGCCCCATGCCCACGCGTGAAGCCGGCGTCATGTTGGCGTTTGAAAGGCTGCGTCTGCTCATCGTTCACGCGTGGGCACGTCCTTGATGCCCCCAGCATCAAGGACCCCACCCTACGATCCGCTGCCAACAATGGTCGGCGTTGACGCGCGGGCGCGGGGGCGTCCATATAACTTCCGGGCATGACGCGGCTGCATTCTTTCATCCTTGCAGCTTGCTCTGCGCCTATACTCTCCGCTGCACAATCGTGCAGGCATGCCGTGGCGCATTGTCCACGGCGGATGAACCCGCGGCGATCAATCGCCCTTTCGGACTGAACATGGCTTTAAATTACATCTGGACCGGTTTCTTCCTCGTCGGCTTCGTGGCGGCACTCGCGCAGTGGCTGTTCATGGGCGACGCCGAGATCTTCAAGCGCATCATCGACGGTACCTTTTCCTCGGCCAAGATGGCGGTGATGGACATCGCCCTGCCGCTGGCCGGCGTCATGACGCTGTGGCTGGGGATCATGAACGTCGGAGAAAAAGCCGGCGCCATCAACCTGTTCGCCCGCATCATTGCGCCCTTCTTTTCGCGCATCTTCCCGGAAGTGCCGCGCGACCACCCGGCCAACGGGCACATGGTGATGAATTTTTCGGCGAATATCCTCGGCCTGGACAATGCGGCGACGCCCTTCGGCCTGAAGGCGATGGAAAGTTTGCAGACCCTGAACCCGCGCAAGGACGAGGCCAGCAACGCCCAGATCATGTTCCTCGTCATCCAGACCTCGGGACTGACCGTGATTCCGCTGGCGATCATGGCCCAGCGCGCGATTTTGGGCGCGGCCAACCCGGCGGACATCTTCATTCCGACCCTGATCGCGACCTTTTGCTCGACCCTGACGGGCATCGTCGCGGTCAGCCTGCGCCAGGGCATCAACTTGCTGCACCCGGTCGTGTTCGGCTGGATCGGCGGCCTCTCCGCCGTCATCGGCGGCCTCGTGCTCTACATTACCAATTACCTCGACAAGGCCCAGATCGAGCAGGTCTCGGTGGTCGCCGCCAATTTGATCCTGTTCTCGATCATCGCCGCCTTCATGATCGCGGCGCTGGTCAAGCGCGTCAACGTGTTCGAGTCCTTCATCGAGGGCGCCAAAGGCGGCATCGAGACCTCGTTGAAAATCATTCCCTACCTGGTCGGCATGCTGGTGGCGATCAGCGTAGTGCGCAACTCCGGCATCCTGGGCATGATCGTGAGCGCCTTCTCGTGGGTCTTCACCCAGCTCGGCCTGCCCACCGATTTCGTCGGCGCCCTGCCGACGGCGCTGATGAAGCCGCTGTCGGGCAGCGGGTCGCGCGCGATGATGATCGACGCCATGACCACCTACGGGGTCGACTCCTTCGTCGGCCGCCTGGCGTCCATCCTGCAGGGCGCGGCCGACACCACCTTCTATATCGTGGCCCTGTACTTCGGCTCGGTCGGCATCCGCAAGACCCGCTACGCGATCGGCTACGGCCTGATCGCCGACCTGGCCGGCGTCATCGCCGCCATTTTCGTCGCTTACCTCTTCTTCGGTTAAGGATTGCCATGTTTTCTCGTCTCGCGCTTGCCGCCGCCGTTCTCGCCAGCCTGTCCGCCTGCGCCCCATTGCAGCAGGCGCCAGCCGGGTTGCCGCAACAGCAAACGCCGCCGCAGCAGCCACAGCAACCGCCTGCCCCCGTGGCGCAGGCGGTGGGCGGCCTGCCGGCGCCGGTGCTGCAGTTGCTGGGCCAGCACGGCATCGCGCCGGAATCGGTGAGCGCGCTGGTGCTGCGCGGCGACCAGGTGCTGCTGGCCCACCACGCCGAGCGCCCCATGCAGCCGGCCTCGACGATGAAACTGGTGACGACCCTGGTCGGCCTGGAGCAATTGGGCCCGGTGTTCCGCGGCCGCACCGAACTGTTGAGCAATGGCGACGTGAAGGACGGCGTGCTCAAGGGCGACCTGGTGCTGAAGGGCGGCGCCGACGTCGACCTGTCGGGCGAGACGCTGGAAGCGATGCTGCGCGCGCTGCGCCTGTCCGGCATCAAGCGCATCGACGGCAACCTGGTGCTCGACCGCGCCGTGTTCAATCCGGCCCGCGGCGACCTCGACCTGCCGCCCTTCGACGAGGCGCCCGAGGCATATTACAACGTCATCCCCGACGCGCTCCTGATCAACAAGAACATGCTGCAGGTCGACATGCGCTCGGACGGCAAGCGCCTGGAACTGGACATGCAGCCGGCGCTGGCCGGCGTGCGCATCGAGTCCGCCATGAAACTGGTCGAGGCCGACTGCGCGAAATGGGAAGACGGCTGGAAGCTGCCGCAAGCGGTCAAGCAGCAGGACGGCCGCATCAAGGTCGTACTGAACGGCACCTTCCCGAAGAATTGCACCAAGACCTACAGCATCAACGTGGTCGACCGCGACGACTACATCGACGGCCTGTTCCGCCTGAAGTGGAAACAGCTCGGCGGCAAGCTGGACGGCAAGACGGTCGCGGGCAGCGCGCCGCTCGATGCGCGCCTGCTGGCCGCGCACACCGCGCGCGCCTTGCCGGAAATCGTGCGCGACACCAATAAACCCTCGGACAACGCGCTGGCGCGCACCCTGTTCCTGAGCCTGGGCGCGCTGGAAGCCGACCCGGTGCTGGGCAGCCGCCCGCTGCCGCCCATGCCCGGCCAGACCACCCATGCGCGCGCCGACGGGGCGGTGCGCAACTGGATGCGCGGGCACGGCATCGACGACAGCGGCCTCGTGATCGAGAACGGCTCGGGCCTGTCGCGCATCGAACGCATCAGCCCGCTGCAGATGGGCGGTTTGCTGAAGGCCGGGCTGCGCAGCAACTGGGCGCCGGAATTCCAGGCCAGCATGCCGATCGCCGCCATGGACGGCACCCTGCGCCGCCGCCTGCAAGGCACCGCCGCCGCCGGCCGCGCGCGCCTGAAGACCGGCACGCTGCGCAACGTGGTGGCGCTGGCCGGCTATGTGCCGGACGCCAGCGGCGCGCAGAACGTGGTGGTGATCATGGTGAACGACGAGCGCGCCGGCGAAGGCCGCGGACGCGCCATCGCCGACGCCCTGGTCGACTGGGTGGCGCGCTCGGGCGCGGCGCCCGGCGCGGGCACGGTACAGGCAACGGTGACGGCGCCGGGCGTATCTCCGGGCCTGGCGCCGGTAATGACAACCGCATCGGCAACCGCACCGGCAACCATGCCGGCTACGGCGCCGGCGGCAGCAGCATCAACAGCAGGAGCAGCAAGAGCGGCGGCGGCGGAGCCGGCAGGCATGTCGGCCGCACCGGCGCCTGCGCAACGCTAGGCGGACACCACGGCCTGCTCACCCAGCAGGAACGTGCAGGCCGGACGTTCATCAAGGTGAAATATTCTTTCAATAATGGCAGCCTCATGAAAGGATATTTCAGGCATCAAGGTTTCGACGTCTGGCTGCCACGTGGCGCCACGCCGACCGGCTCCAGCCAGGGCGCCCCTGCCACTTCGGGCTTCGCTTCGACCAGCGCCACCTGCGCATTCGTGGTTTCGCGGATCGTGCGCACGATGTCGAGCATGGTCCGCTCCGCATACTTGTCCGGCGTGCCGAGCACGTAGTTGGCCGCGCGCCGCGGCCATTCCATCCAGCCGCCTTCCTTCTTGACGAAGGCCGCGTACATGTCGAGGTGGTAGCCGCCCTTGTAGGGGAAGAGGCAGGCGACGATGTTCATGTCCTGCCCGCCGCGCACGTCGGGCGCGGCCTTGGCCGTCCAGCTGGCGCCTTCGCAACTCGGGCCGCGCGCCGGCACCGTGCCCGGCGGCGCGCCGGCCAGGTCGGGCATCTTGAAGCGGCCCGGCTGGTCCTGCACCTCGGCGTTCTCCGGCACCGGCGTGGCCAGCGTGGCGTTCTTGACGTTGCGGCTGAGGCCCTCGCTGGCGGCGCGCGCCACCAGCTGGCCCTGGGCATCGGTCTTCAGGTCGAAGACGCGGATGTATTCGACTGTGCGGTCGCGCGACGCGAACATGTTGCCGCTGCCGGTGCTGCAGCCCGCCAGCGTGGCGGCCACGGCGACGGCGATCATCGAAGCTTTCATTACGCACCTCTCTGTCCGTTGGGGATGGGATGTTTTCGCGGGGAAGAAGCGGCCTGGGCAGTCAAGCAGGCGCGTCAAATCTTCCCTGGGTATTCATCGATTGTCCGGGCGGGATGAGGAGGAAGGCTGAGAAAACTCAAGTGTGTGCGGGCGCACGATAGCGCCGGATGGAGATGGCGTGGTGTGGCCGATGGCGAGAATTCGCCGTCATGCAAAGGGGGACCGCGTGGACACAGGTGTCCACCCTACGAAACTTCGCCGTCATGCATACGGTGAGACCGCGTGGGCACAAGTGCCCACCCTACGAACCCCATCATGCGCCGGAGCGCAGCGCCGTAGGGTGGGCGGCTGCACCCTGGTGCGTGCGGGAACGCGGCGCAAGCGCCGCCCACGCGTTCAACGGCCGCCCGCAAGATCGCGGTACGCGCAGAATTGTTGAACGCGTGGGCACAAGTGCCCACCCTACGCGAAGCAAACGCCGCCGGCGAACCTTTACAGCACGCGCCGGAAGGTCGCGCGCACCAGGTCGCGGTCGCCGCAATCGAAATGCCACCACTCGGTGCGGATGCCGACGAAGCCGGCCTGGAACATGGCGTCGCGCAGCAGCTGGCGGTTGGCGACCTGCTGTTCGGTCAGCTTGCCGGCGACCAGGAACCCTTCTTCCAGCGCCGGGTGCGACAAATCCGTCATGTCGTCGAAGCCGGTGCCCATGTCGAGCTCGCGGCCGGCGGGGTCGAGGATGGTGATGTCGAGCGCCATGCCGTAGGAGTGGATCGAGCCGCGCGCCGGGTCGGCCAGGTACATTTGCAGGCCGGTGCCCGCCAGGGCGTCCCACAGCTGCTGCTGCACGCGCTGCGGGCGCAGGGCGTCGAGCACCAGCGCCGTGTGGCCGGGCGCGCGTTCGGCGAGATAGGCCACCACCTGTTCCAGGGCGGCGGCGGCGTCGCGGTGCAGCCAGGCGCAATCGAAGGGCGAATACAAGTCGCGGCCGACGAAGTTGTTGGCGCCGGCGTAGCGCAGGTCGACGCGGATGCCCGCGATCGACGACAGGTGGCGGAACTCCGGACTGCGCGCGATCTCCTCGCTGGCGACCGTCGCACCTGTTATTTCCATACTCATGCACATCCTCGTTCGAGACAGGCGCGGGCGGTGGCGCCGATACAGTTGGCCAGTTCGCGCGCGCCGTGCGACAGCGGCGCGTGGCTGGCGGTCAGCAGGTAGAGCTGGACCGGCATCGCGGGCGCCCACTGGCGGCGCTGCACCTTCTCGGGCGCGGCCGAGGCGGCCGTGAACGGGTCGAGCACGGCGGTGCCGGCGCCGGCTTCCACCAGCGAGCGCGCGATCTGGTAGGTCTGCACCACGGTGCGGAACACCGGCTGCACGTCCTGCGCTTCGCAGGCGGCGACCACGATCTCGCCCAGCGGGTCGTTGTCGGCCAGGCCGATCAGTTCGCCCGTCAGGCATTCCGGCCCGATCGGCTGGGCGCACTCGGCCTCGGTCCAGGTGCCGGCTGGCGCCATCACCGTCATCATGCCCTGCGCGATCGGCTCGGCGACGATGCCGGGGTGGCGCGGGTCCTGCAGCGACAGGGCAAGATCGGCTTCGCCCAGGCGCAGCGCGTTGACGATCTCGCTGGTGTGGAAGGTCGCCAGCTCGCAGCGCGTTTCCGGGAAGTCGCGCCGCCACAGCGTCATCGCCTGCGGCAGCACGCTGATGGCCAGCGTCGGGGTCGACACCAGGCGCACCGTCTCGTGGGCGCGGCCCTTGAGGCTGGCGGCCAGGCGGCGGATGCCCTGCAGGTCGCGGTTGAGCTTTTCGGTTTCGGCGAACAGGCGGTGCGCTTCCGGCTTCGGATACAGCTTGCCGCGCACGCGCTCGAACAGCGGCATGCCCAGTTGAAGCTCGGCGTGCTGCAGCACTTTCGTCACTGCCGGCTGGGAGATGTGGAGAACTTGGGCGGCACCGCTGATGGTGCCGACCTGCATGATGGCGTGGAAAACTTCGATATGACGCAGGCGCATTGCTTCAATCCTTCAATGAGACGTCCGCGCCGGGCGCGGACCGCTCGAAGGATACAGGGAATACCCAGGCATGGCGAGGCGTCACTGTTGGCTTGCCGCAACCGGCGCGGCCGGCACGGCGGCTGGCGCGGCCGGGGTGGTGGTCGGCGGCGGCAGCGGCGGCACGCTCGGCACCGGGACCGCGGGCTGGGCCGGCGCCGAAGGCGGGATGGCCGGCGCCGGCGGAACGTCAGGCACGGGCGGTGGCGTCACCGGCGGCACTGGCGGCGTCGGGTTTACCGGCGGCACGCCCGGCACCGGCACCGGGATCACGGGCGCGGCCGGCGCCACCGGCACCGGCGGCAGCGGCGCGTTGGCCGGGGTGGTCAGCACTTCGAGCATGGCCGCGGTTTCCGCATCCGGCTCGCCGGCGATGTTGGCCGGGCGGTATTTCATCTGGAAGGCGCCGATCACGGTGCGGGTCGGCCCGTCGAACACGCCGCTCTGGGCCAGCGCGAAGCCGTGCTGGGCCAGCTTCTTCTGGAACCAGGCCGCGTCCGGCACCGCGATGTCGAACACCTGGCGCACGGCGGCGACGCGGTTCGCGTCCGGCCACACCACCAGGCCGGCCTGGGCCAGCTGGTACCAGGGGAACAGCGGACCCGGGTCCTGCTTGCGCAGCGGGGCGATGTCGCTATGCGCGACCACGTTCTCCGGCGCGATCTTGTGGCGGGCAACGATGTCCTTCACCAGCGGGAGCAGGACGTCGATCTGAGACTGCGGGAAGGGCGCGAAGACGCGGCCCTGCGGCGTGTCCTTCCAGCCGGCGTTGACGATCTCGATGCCGATCGAGCTGTTGTTCAGCTGGGTATAACCCTTCCAGCTCGAGATGCCGGCGTGGTAGGCGCTGCGGGTCTCGTCGACCAGGCCATAGACGACCGGGTTCGGGTCGTCGGTGACCAGGTAGTGCGAGCTGACCTCCTTCTCGGTCAGGATCTTCAGCGAGGCCGGCTTGTCGGACACGGTGTAGTGCAGCACCAGGAAGCGCACGCGGCTGGCCTGGCCTTTCGCCGTGTAGGTCTTGTCGATGCGCGGCCCGGTGGCGCAACCGGCGAGCAGGGCAATCAGGAGGGTGGCACACAGTTTTTTCATCGCAGGTCCGGATAAGTGAATGTTCATTGGGCGGCGCCATCGCGCGCCGCCAGGCGGGCGGCGGCATGGTGGGCGCGCGTGGTGGTCTGGGTCAGCGCGACTCCGGGCGGCAGGGTGGCGCGCATGGTGGCGGCGATCGACGGATGCAGTTCGGCGGCGCGGCCGGCCAGCGCCACCGGACGCGGCCCGAAACGCGCGATCAAGGCATGCGCCAGGCGCGCAAGCTCACGACCGGCATCGGCGAGGATCGCCGATGCCGCGGGGTCTTGCTCGGCGCTGGCGGCAACGGCCAGCGCCAGCTTGCCGATTTCGCCGCGTTCCTGGCCGTAGATGAACTGGCGCGAGTATGCCCAGTCCGATCCGCCGACGTGGTCGAACACGGCATGGGCCATGGGCGAGCTTTCCCAGCGGCCCGGGCATTCGTCCTCGTTGCGCCAGATGTGGCGCAGCGCTTCGCGCGCGATCCAGAAGCCGCCGCCGCCATCGTCGAGCACGACGCCGCGCCCGCCGGCGCGGTGGAATTCGCCATGGGTGTCGATGAAGGCGCCGATCGAGCCGGTGCCGGCATACACCAGGTAGCCTTCGCCGGGCGCGAAGCTGGCGCGGTAGGCGATCTCGATGTCGTTGCAGAGGACGATGGCGCCCGGCGCGACGCCGAGCAGTTCGGCCAGCCAGGACTGCAGTTGTTCGCCGTCGCCGCCGAAGCCGGTCAGGCCGGCGCGCACGCGCTGCGGGCGGGCACAAGCGAGCACCTGGCGCGCCAGTTCCTCGAACGTGGCGCGCACGGCCTGGCGGCCGTCGCTGCTGCCCATCTGCAGGGCCGACAGGCCGGGTACGATGCCTTCGGCCAGCAGCGTGCCGTCGGCCTGGGCCAGGGCCCAGCGGGTCTGGGTGCCGCCGGCGTCGATGCCGAGGCCGATGGCGGGTGCTTGGTGGTGGTTCGACATGGTGCGCAGTGTAGTCTTGCGGGTGGCTGGGCGGGTCAAGGGTGGAGTTGTCGTGGTGTGCTGCGTGTCGTACCGCGTGGGTTCAAGAACCCACCCTACCAAACGGGTTTTCGTAGGGTGGGTTCTTGAACCCACGCGGTCTCACCGCATGATCAACGCTACTGCTTGCGATACACCTGCACCCGCTCGCTCTCGTTCCCGAGCCGGTCGACCGCCCCGACGAACACCGCATCGGCGGCGCCGAGGCGCGCATCGTCAGCCAGCTTCCAGTCCGCCATCGACGCCGGCAGCACGTGGAACTTCCACTCCTTGCCGTGGCGCTCCCACACCGTGAACAGTGCATTGGCTTTGCCGGCCTTCAGCTTCAGGGCCACGCCTTGGGCCGTGCGCGTCGCCTGCACCTGCGGCAGGCCCGGCTTGTCGCTGCCCAGCCAGGGCGTGGCCGGCACCAGCGCCGGGGTCGCGTAGAGCTGGGTGCGCAGCTGGTCGGTGATGCCCTTGCGGTTCTGCATCAGCGCAGCCATGCTGAAGTGTACGTGACCGCCGGCCTGCGGGCGCGCACGGGTCGCGTCGATCTGGTCCAGGATTTCCTGCGGCTGGTAGTCCTTGCTAGGGGCGCCGATGCGGCTGGTGTACAGGCCCGGCCAGATGTGGCGGCCCATGGTGTTCTGGCCGATCCAGTAGTCGAGCAGCACGTCGTAGGCTTGCGCCGTCTGGCTGCGCGCCCAATACAGCTGGGGCGTGAAGTAGTCCAGCCAGCCGTTCTGCAGCCACAGCTCGGCGTCCGCATACAGCTTGTCGTATTGCGAGAAGCCGGCAATGCCCGGCGGACGGCGGTCGGGACGGCCCAGGCCGAAGGGGCTGATGCCGAAGCGGACCCAGCTCTTCTCGCGGTGGATGCCCTTGTACATGTCCTCGATCAGGCGGTTGACGTTGTCGCGGCGCCAGGAGGCGCGGTCGAGCTTGCCGCCGCGGGCGAGGTAGCGCTCCCAGGCCGGTCCGTCCGGGAAGTCGAGCTCGGCCTTGGTCGCCGGCTTGCCGTCGAGCGCGGCCTGGTTGCCGGCCACCGCCGGGGTCGCCTCGATCGGGTAAGGATAGAAGTAATCGTCGATGTGCACGCCGTCGATGTCGTAGCGGCGCACCACGTCGAGCACCACGTCGAGGGTCTGCTTCGATGCGGTTTCCTCGGCCGGGTCCATCCACATGAACTTGCCGTAGCGTTTCACCGCCGTTGGGTTGGCGCGGGTAATGTGGTTCGGCGCGGCCGGCGAACGGGCATTGTCGTGGCGGGCGCGGTAGGGGTTGAACCAGGCGTGCAGCTCGAGCCCGCGCGCGTGCGCCTCGGTCACCCAGAATTTCAATGGGTCGTACCAGGGCTGCGGCGCCTGGCCTTGCGCGCCGGTGAGGTATTCCGACCACGGCTCGATCTTCGAGGCGTAGATGGCGTCGGCCGAGGGGCGCACCTGCAGGATGATGGCGTTCATGTTCATCGCCTTGGCGCGCTCGAGGATGGCGATCGCCTCGGCCTGCTGCTGGGCCGCGCTCAGGTTCTGCTTGCTCGGCCAGTCGATGTTGGCCACCGTCGAGACCCAGGCGGCGCGGAATTCACGCGGCGCCGCCGGCGGCACGTCGCCGGGAGCGATGATGCTGCCGTCCGGCGTGGCGGCGTGGCGCGTTCCGGGCGTCGAGCAGGCGCCCAGGAAGCCACTCATGGCCAGTACGCCGGCGACACCGGCCAGCGCGAACGCGCGTCGTTTCTTATCAGCTTGCACTACCGCTCCCCTATGCTTTTCGATGTTTATACTTTGACGAACCACTTCCGGCGCCACATGAACCAGGCGATCGCGAACATGCAGGCGTTGAACAGCAGCGCATGCAGCAGCGAACTGTTCACCGCCCCGATCGGCAAATCCCTGAGCGGCGCATACAGGCTGCGCCCGAGCGACAGCGTGCCGCCGTCGGGCTGGGCCAGCTTGATAAAGCCGAGCATTTTCGCCACCAGGCCCGAGAACGCGAAGATGAATAGCGCATTCATGCCGTAGATCTTGAACGGATGGGTCCAGCGCGCCGCCGCCTCGCGCACCGCGCGGTAGGGATTCACGTCGAGCAGCCAGAAGAAGGCGCTGAATAGTAGCAAAGCCCAGCCGGTCATCAGGAAACAATAGGACGGCGTCCACAGGCTTTTGTTGATCGGCATGAGGACGGTATCGAGGATCACGCCGAGCCAGAGGCACAGCAGGCCGGCCAGCAGCATCCAGACGACCTGCTCGGTGCGGTCGATCTTCGAGAGCAGGAAACGCCCGGCCAGCACGCCGAACAGCTGGCTGCACAGGGCGGGCAGGGTGCTGAACAGACCTTCCGGATCCCAGGTCTTCGATTGCACCCACATGTGGCCGTCGAGCACCATGCGGTCGATCCAGGCGCCGAAGTCCTTGCCCGGCTCGAGCACGCCGGCGCCGATGCCGGGCACCGGATAGAACAGCATCAACGCGCTGTACACGGTGAGAAGCAAGCCGATGATCGCCAGCTGCATGCGCCAGCCGCAGTAGACGACGATGGGCGCGGCCAGCAGGGTGCACAGGGCGATACGCTGCAGCACGCCGGGGATGCGCACCTTGTCGAAATTAAAATAGGGGATCAGGTTCAGCAGGAAGCCGATCAGGAAGATCAGCATCGCGCGCTTGGCCAGCTTCAGCAGCAGTTTCGGCTTGTCGGCGCCCGCGGCCGCCAGGCGGCCGAGCGAAAGCGCCATCGAGACGCCGCCGATGAACAGGAAGAAGGGGAAGATCGCATCGGTGAAGGTCCAGCCATGCCAGAGGGCGTGGGCCAGTTGCGAATACAGGTTGCTCCAGTCGCCGGGATTGTTAACCAGCACCATGGCGGCGATGGTGAAGCCGCGGAAGGCGTCGAGCGAATTGAGGCGGCCGGTGGGGTCGCTCATTGGTGGTGTGTCTCCGTTGGTTTTATTTTTGGATACGCATAGGTTCGTTGAACGCGTGGGCCGTAGGGTGGACGGGTTCCCCGTCCACGCGTCCAACCAGCCTTCGCACCGCCGCGCTATTACTTCTTCCCAAACTCCGGATCGATCTTCACCAGCGCCGCCATGATGAAAGCGGGAATCGTCGCCAGGCAGGTCCAGATAAAGAAGTTTTTATAGCCCAGGTATTCCTGCAGCGCGCCGCTCCACATGCCCGGCACCATCATGCCCAGCGCCATGAAACCGGTGCAGATCGCGTAGTGCGCCGTCTTGTGTTCGCCCTCGGCGACCATGATCATGTACAGCATCATGGCGGTGAAGCCGAAGCCGTAGCCGAACTGCTCGATCGCCAGGAAAGCGGAGATCAGATAGAAATTGGTCGGCTGGGCCTGGGACAGATAAACAAATACCAGGTCCGGCAAATGCACCGCGAACACCATCAGCCACAGGCAGCGTTTCAGGCCCAGGCGCGAGATCAGGTAGCCGCCGGCCAGGCCGCCGATGGTGAGAAAAATGATGCCGATGGTGCCGTAGGCGATGCCGTACTGGGCCGTGGAGAGGCCGAGGCCGCCTTTTTCGATCGGGTCCTTCAGGAAGGGCGCGACCAGTTTCAGCAGCTGCGATTCGCCCAGGCGGAAGGTCAGAATAAAACCGAGGATCAGCCAGATGTCGCGCTTGCGGAAGAAGGCGCCGAAGGTGCCGAAGAATTCGCGCAGCGGGTTTTCGCCGCGCGCCACGGCGCGGTCCTCCGGCGGACGCGGCAGCACCAGCTGGTGCCAGGCGAAGGCCAGGGCGAACATGCCGGCCAGCACGAAGAACACGACCGACCAGGCCTGGTGCGCGTCGTTCAGGCTGACGGCCAGGTAGCCGGCCAGCACCACCAGCGGACCTTGTCCGGCCAGGGTCGCCAGGCGATAGAAGGTGCTGCGCACGCCGACGAAGGCGGCTTGCTCCTTCTGGCGCAGGCCCAGCATATAAAAGCCGTCGGCGGAAATGTCGTGGGTGGCGGAACTGAAGGCCATCAGCCACATCACGGCCAGGCTGACGCTGAAGAACACCGGCAAATGCAGCACCATGCCGACCGCCACCAGCGAAGCGGCGACCACCAGTTGCAGCGCCACGGTCCAGCCGCGCTTGGTGCCGAACATGTCGACCACCGGCGACCACAGGGGCTTGATCACCCAGGGCAGGTAGAGCAGGCTGGTATAGAAGGCGATGTCGGTGTTCGAGATCCCCAGGTCCTTGTACATGATGACCGACAGCTGCATCGCCACCACGTAGGGAATGGCCTGGGCAAAATAGAGCGACGGCACCCACAGCCACGGACTTTTCGCTTGCGAAGTTTGCATAACTCTTTCGTGATGGAAGTACAGAGCCGCTGCGCGCCTGGGCCGGAACCGGCCCTGCCGGCTTGCTTATCCGACCAGGGCCTGGCGCACGCTGCCGCGCGCCGCTTCCAGCAGGGCGCGTGCCTGCTCGACATCCGTTTGTTTGGACAAGGCCACGATCGCGGTCTTGACGTGGAAATCGCACTGTTCCAGCACGGCGCGGGCGGCGTCCTCGCTGGCGCCGGTGGCGAACGAGGTCAGGCGGATGGCGCGGCGTACCAGCTTGGCGTTGGTAGCCTTCAAGTCTACCATCAGGTTCCCGTAAACCTTGTTCAAACGCACCATCAAGGCGCTGGAAAAACTGTTCAGGGCAATCTTTTGCGAGGTGCCGGCTTTCAGGCGGGTGCTGCCGGAGATGACTTCCGGGCCGGTGTCGAGGGTGATGCCGATCTCGGCCTCGTTGGCGATCGGCGCGTCGGTATTGTTGGCGAAGCCGATGGTCAGCGCGCCCAGTTCGCGCGCGCGGCGCAGCGCGCCCAGCACGTAGGGGGTGCCGCCGGAGGCGGCGATCAGCAGGACGACGTCATCGGCCGTGACGTTCACCGAATCCAGGTCGGCCGCGCCCTGCACCGCATCGTCCTCGGCGCCCTCGACCGCGACGAACATGGCGTCGGTGCCGCCGGCCAGCAGGGCGACGGCGCGGCCGTGCGGCCAGGAAAAGGTGGGGTACAGTTCCACGCTGTCGAGCACGCCCAGGCGGCCCGAGGTGCCGGCGCCGACGTAGACCAGGCGTCCGCCCGCTTCCACCCGCGGCAGCGCGGCGGCCACGGCGGCGGCCAGGCGCGGCGCGGCGGCGCGCACCGCGTTGACCGCGTTGAGCTGGTCATCCACCAGCGCGTTCACCAGCTCCGTGGTCGGATACTGGTCGAGCTCGGCATGGTTCTGGGATGGGGTTTCGGTCTTCAGCATGATCGCAACGGTCCAAACGGGATTATCGATAAAACCAGTGTAATACCAATTACGCAGGGCATCCCATGAAAGGAAGGGCTGTCGTTATGTCCAAAAGTTATGCCCAACGCTTATGCGGCCTCTTCCGCTGCCGCGTGGTCGGTCCATTACGCCGGCGCCCGGCGTAGTTCGGCGACAAAATCGTAATAATCGCTGCGGCAGTACGAATGGGTCAGCTCGACGGCCACGCCCGACTCCAGGTAACCGACGCGGGTGATGAACAGCACCGCCTGGCCTTCCGGCACGCCGAGGCGCTCGGCCAGTTCCTGCGGGGCGTTCATGGCGCGGATGTGCTGCAGGGCGCGCACCGGCACCTGGCCGCCGCGCTCGAGGTGGGCGTACAGCGAATGCGATACTTCCTGCGGTTGCGGCAGGATGCTCGCCGGGATCACGCTGGTCTCGTAGGCCATCACCACCTCGTCGGCCAGGCGCAGGCGCTCGAGGCGCGCCACCCGGGCCCCGGGCGACAGGCCCAGCGCCAGCTGCTCGTCGGCGTCGGCCGCCACCACCTCGCGTTTCAGCCAGTGCGAATTCGGCGTATAGCCGCGCTGCTGCAATTGCTCGGAAAAGCTCGACAGGTTCGACAGCGGCTGCTCGATGCGCGGCGCGATGTAGTTGCCCGAGCCGCGCCGGCGCACCACCAGGCCCTGCTCGACCAGCTGGTCGATCGCCTTGCGCGCCGTCACGCGCGAGACGTCGAGCTGCTCGGACAGGGTGCGCTCGGACGGTAAAGCCTGGTCGGCCTGGTAGCGGCCCTCGCGCACGTCCTGCATCAGCTTGCGCGCCAGCTGCATGTAGAGCGGAGAATTGTCGTTCAGGTCGACCTTGAAGTCGGTGATGGGTTGGTTCATAAGCGCCAAGTGTAAGGGCAGTGCCGCGCTCGCAAGCGAAAATTTGCGTGCGCACGCTCTATCATGCGCAGTTTGTGCGCGGCAGCATATCAAAAAGTTATGTGGCGTTCACGGCATTTCATTGGCAGGGGCGGCGGGCACTCCCTATGCTCGACGCAGACAATACAGGAGAACACAGGCATGGACCAGGGCAGGCGAACGGTAGTCGGATTGGCATTGCTGGGAGCGGCCCAGCCGCTGTGGGCCATGGCGCCGGCGGGGGGACCGGCGGCGCAGAAGCAACTGGAACGCGAACTGGCGGCGATCGCCCAGGACCCGGCCTGCGAATTGGCCAGCGTGTCGGTGCTGGCGATCCGCGGCGGCAAGCTCGCCTTCGAGGGCGCTTGCGGCCGGCGCCGGATCGGCGCCAGCCCGGAGCAAGACCTGCCGGCCACGCCCGACACCCTGTACCGCATCGCCTCGGTCTCGAAGATGATGACCACGCTCGGCCTGATGCGCCTGGTGGAAGACGGCAAGGCCGAACTCGACGCCGACGTCTCCGCCTACCTGGGTCTTACCTTGCGTAACCCGCACTTCCCGAAGCAGGCCATCACCCTGCGCCAGCTGCTGACCCACCGCTCCTCGCTGCGCGACGAGGCCGGCTACTCGTTCCCGGCCGGCACCGCGCTGCGCGACTTCCTGCTGCCCGGCGGACCGCTGCACGGCGCCGGCGCGATGTGGTCGCCGAAAGCGGGGCCGGGCGAATACTTCACTTACTGCAACCTCGGCTGGGGCCTGATCGGCACGCTGATGGAGCGGCTCACGGGCGAACGCTTCGACCGCCTGATGACGCGCCTGCTGCTGCGACCGCTGGGCATCGAGGGCGGCTACAACCCTGCCGAACTGCCGCCGCGGGCGCTGGCGAACCTGGCCACCCTGTACCGCAAGCGCACGGTCGACACCGAAGTGTGGGACGCGGCCGGCCCCTGGATCGCCCAGGCCGACGATTACGCCGGCCGCGCGCCCGCCGCGCCGCCGGGCCTGGAAAAGTACGTGATCGGCGAAAACGCCACGCCCTTCAGCCCAACGGGCGGCCTGCGCATCTCGGCGCGCGGCCTGGGAACGATCATGCTGATGCTGATGAACGGCGGCGTGCACGAGCATCGACGCATCCTGGAGGCGGAGACGCTGGCGCGCATGTTCGCGCGCCAGTGGACGGCCGATGGCCAGGGCGGCAACGGCGACACCCTGGGCGGCTTCTTCAATGCCTGGGGCCTGGGCAATGCGCAGTTCCCGGACCAGCCGGGCATGCGCTTGGTCGAGGGCGGCTTCGATGCCGTCGGCCACCTGGGCGACGCCTACGGGCTGCGCTCGGTGTTCGCCTTCGACCCGACGCGGCGCAACGGGATGATCGTCCTGGTCGGCGGCAGCGCGCGCGATCCGGGCAGCCAGAAAGGGCGCTATTCGGCGCTCGCGAGTTTCGAAGAAAAATTGCTTACCAGCACATTTAACCATGCCATCGTCGGCTAAATCCGCTTTTGTTGGATAGATCTATCCATGGTGCATGAAATGTGCATGACTGCCGGTTATGGCGAGACATTTCACTTTCATTGGCACGAAAGGGGTGTCAACCCCTAAGCTCTTCCTTTATATCAGCAAATAAAAAGTGTATCGGGATGCAGCAAAAGAGGCAGCAAATCATCGTCATCGGTGGCGGAGTCGTCGGCCTGACCTCGGCCTGGTGGCTGCTCGAGGCCGGCTTCGAGGTCAGCCTGGTCGAGCGCGCTCCCGAGCTTGCCAGCGGCGCCAGCTACGGCAATGGCGGCCAGCTGAGCTACCGCTACGTGTCCCCGCTGGCCGACGCCGGCGTGCCGCTGAAAGCGGTCCAATGGCTGTTCCAGGAACACGGACCGCTGCGTTTCAGGCCCGAAGCCGACCTGCGCCAGTGGCGCTGGCTGGCCAGCTTCCTCGGCCAGTGCACGGCCGCGGCGAACCGCCGCACCACGGCCAAGCTGCTGGAATTGGGAGAATGGTCGCGCGCCGGCATGCACGAACTCGGTTCCCTCATCTCGCCCGACGATTTTGCCTGGCGCGACGCCGGCAAGCTGGTGGTCTACCGCTCCTCGAAGATCTTCGAACAGGCCGCCGGCAAGGCCACCGCCGGCGAAATCTGGAGCGGCGCCGAATGCGCCGAGCGCGAGCCGTCGCTGGCGGCGGCTCGCAGCCTGCTGGCCGGCGGCATCTACAACGCCGGCGAAGCCGTGGCCGACTGCCATGCCTTCTGCGTGGCGCTGGCCGAGCGCGTGCGTGCTCACCCGCGCTTCAAAGGGTTCATCCAGGCCGACGTGGAGCGCATCGTCGCCACCGGCGGGCGCGTGGTCGGCCTGGACACCAGCATCGGGGCGCTGGGCGCCGACGCCTTCGTGCTGGCGGCCGGCATCCAGAGCCGCAACCTGGCGTTTCAAGTCGGCATCGACCTGCCGCTGTACCCGCTCAAGGGCTACAGCCTCACGGCGCCGATCCGCCCGACCGACACCGGCCCGCAGATCAGCGTGACCGATTTCGAGCGCAAGGTGCTGTACGCGCGCATCGGCGACAAGCTGCGCGTGGCGGCCATGGTCGACATGGTCGGCGAAGACCTGACCCTCAACCCGAAACGCGTCGCCAGCCTGACGCGGCAGGTGCGGGAGACCATGCCGCACGCAGCCGACTACAGCCAGGTATCGAGCTGGGCCGGCCTGCGCCCGGCGACACCGAACAGCGCCCCCATCATCGGCGCCTCGCCGCTGTCGAACCTGTGGCTGAACGTCGGCCATGGCCCGCTCGGTTTCACCTTTGCCGCCGGCACCGCGCGCATCCTGGCCGACCTGATGCAGGGCAAGAACCCGCCGTTCGCACTCGAGATGCTGGCGCTGCGCGGCTGAGCACGGCCTACGCGGCGGCCGCGCCGCCGCGCGAAAATCGCGGATAATCCGCGCATGCTTACCAAGAACGCCAAGAACGTCTCCTCCGGAACCTGCCCCTGCGGCGGTCCGAGCCTGGCCGCCTGCTGCGGCCCATATATCGCCGGCGCCGCCCTGCCGCCCACGGCCGAAGCCCTGATGCGCTCGCGCTACACCGCCTACACCCAGCGCAATGAGGATTACCTGCGCGCCACCTGGCATCCGCGCACCCGCCCGCAGGACGCGATCCTGGACAAGGACGAGAACCTGCGCTGGCTCGGCCTTGAGATAAAATCTGCTTTACGTTTACGTCAACGTAAAGCAGAATTGCCGGAGAACCCAGATAGCGATACGGTCGAATTCGTCGCCCGTTTCAAGGTCGGCGGACGCGCGCACCGGTTGCACGAGGTCAGCCGCTTCCTGCGCGAACCCGACCCGGACCTCGGCGGCACGCCCCGCTGGTTCTATCTGGACGGCACATTTCCAAAATAAGCGTGCCTGGACATATCCCTCAGGGCTAGCCATGAGGGATATGTCAGGCGATCAAGAAGAGATAGAGGACGGCAATGCCCCACATCGAGAGCAAACTCAACCCACGCAGTGAAGATTTCAAGGCGAATGCGACGGCCATGCAGCAGATCGTGGACGACCTGCGCGCGAAAGTGGCGGCAATGAGCGAAGGCGGCGGCGAAGCGGCGCGCGCCAAGCACGTCGCCCGCGGCAAACTCCTGCCGCGCGACCGCGTGCAGATGCTGCTCGACCCGGGCACGCCCTTCCTCGAGTTTTCCCAGCTCGCCGCCTACGAGATGTATGAGAATGCCGCCCCTTCGGCCGGCATCATCACCGGCATCGGCCGCGTCGCCGGCCAGGAATGCGTGATCGTCTGCAACGACGCCACGGTAAAAGGCGGCACCTACTACCCGATGACGGTCAAGAAACACCTGCGCGCCCAGGAAATCGCCGAGCAGAACAATTTGCCGTGCATTTATCTGGTCGACTCGGGCGGCGCCAACCTGCCGAACCAGGACGACGTCTTCCCCGACCGCGACCACTTCGGCCGCATCTTCTACAACCAGGCGAATTTGTCGGCGAAAGGCATCCCGCAGATCGCGGTCGTCATGGGTTCGTGCACCGCCGGCGGCGCCTACGTGCCGGCCATGAGCGACGAGTCGATCATCGTCAAGGAGCAGGGCACCATCTTCCTGGGCGGCCCGCCGCTGGTGAAGGCCGCGACCGGCGAGGTCGTGAGCGCGGAAGACCTGGGCGGCGGCGACGTCCACACCCGCCTGTCAGGCGTGGTCGACCACCTGGCCCAGAACGATTTGCATGCGCTGTCGCTGGCGCGCACCATCGTCTCGAACCTGAACCGGGTGAAACCGGTGCAGGGCGCGACGCGCGAGGTGGTGGAACCGAAGTACGCGCCGCAAGAGCTGTACGGCGTGATTCCGGTGGATACCCGCAAGCCCTTCGACGTGCGCGAAGTGATCGCGCGCGTGGTCGACGGCAGCGAATTCGACGAGTTCAAGGCCCGCTACGGCACCACCCTCGTCTGCGGCTTCGCCCACATCTACGGGGTCAAGGTCGGCATCATCGCCAACAACGGCATCCTGTTCTCGGAGTCGGCGCTGAAAGGCACCCACTTCATCGAGCTGTGCTGCCAGCGAAAAATCCCGCTGGTCTTCCTGCAGAACATCACCGGCTTCATGGTCGGCCGCAAGTACGAGAACGAGGGCATCGCCCGCAACGGCGCAAAAATGGTGACGGCTGTCGCCACCGCTTCGGTGCCGAAGTTCACCGTCATCATCGGCGGCTCGTTTGGCGCCGGCAACTACGGCATGTGCGGCCGCGCCTTCTCGCCGCGCTTCCTGTGGATGTGGCCGAACGCGCGCATCTCCGTGATGGGCGGCGACCAGGCCGCCTCGGTGCTGGCGACGGTGAAACGCGACGGCATCGAAGCCAAGGGCGGCCAGTGGTCGCATGACGAGGAAGCCGCGTTCAAGCAGCCGATCAAGGAGCAGTACGAGCACCAGGGCCACCCGTATTACGCCAGCGCGCGCCTGTGGGACGACGGCGTGATCGATCCTGCCGATACGCGCATGGTATTGGGCCTGGGACTGTCGGCGGCGCTGAACGCGCCGATCGAAGAGACGAAGTTCGGCGTGTTCCGGATGTAACAGCGCGGATGTAAACAAGGATTGGTCATGGATTATCAAACCCTCACGATCGCGATCACCGACAAGGTCGCCACCGTCACCCTGAACCGCCCGGAACTGCGCAACGCCTTCAACGAAGGGGCGATCGCCGAGCTGGCGCTGGCCTTCGACGAACTCGGCCGCAACGAACTGGTGCGCGCCATCGTCCTGGCCGCCAACGGCCCGGCCTTCTGCGCCGGCGCCGACCTGAACTGGATGAAGAAAATGGCCGGCTACTCGCATGACGAGAACCAGGCCGACGCGGCGCGCCTGGCCGACATGCTGCGCACGATCTACCTGTGTCCGAAGCCGACCGTGGCCAAGGTGCAGGGCGACTGCTACGCCGGCGGCATGGGCCTGGTTGCGGCCTGCGACATCGTGGTGGCCGCCGAAGGAGTAAACTTCTGCCTGTCCGAAGTGAAGCTGGGCCTGATCCCGGCGACGATTTCGCCCTACGTGATCAAGGCCATGGGCGAGCAGGCCGCGCGCCGTTACTTCATCACCGCCGAGCGTTTCGACGCCACCGCGGCGCGGCGGATGGGCTTTGCCCATGAAGTCGTACCGCTGGAGGAGCTCGACGTCACGGTCATGGGCATCGTGCGCGGCCTGGTCTCGAACAGCCCGCACGCCGTCGGCGAAGCGAAAAAGCTAGTGCGCGAGATCGTCGGCCAGCCGGTCAGCGACGCACTTCTGGACGACACGGCGCGCCGCATCGCGGAGATCCGCGCGTCAAGCGAGGGACGCGAAGGCGTTTCTTCCTTCCTGGAGAAGCGCAAGCCCTCATGGCTGAACTAGAGAAGCATTGGATTCATTTTGAAGCAACATACATCGTCCGACTGGATCGCACGCAGCCTGCGCAGCGTGTGGCATCCCTGCACGCAGATGCAGCACCACGAGGAAGTGCCGCTGATCGCGGTCAGCCACGGCAAGGGCGCCTGGCTGTACGACCACGAGGGCCGGCGCTACCTCGACGGCATCAGCTCGTGGTGGGTCAACCTGTTCGGACACGCGAACCCGCGCATCAACGCGGCGCTGAAGGACCAGCTCGATAAACTCGAGCACGCCATGCTGGCCGGCTTCACCCACGAGCCGGTGATCGAACTGTCGGAACAGCTGGCCGCGCTCACCGGCCACGCGCTCGGCCACGCCTTCTACGCCTCCGACGGCGCCTCGGCGGTCGAGATCGCGATGAAGATGAGTTTTCACACCTGGCGCAACGCCGGCTACCCGGACAAGCAGGAGTTCGTCTGCCTGCAGGGCAGCTACCACGGCGAGACCATCGGCGCGCTGGCCGTCACCGACGTCCCGCTGTTCAAGGACGCCTACGGCCCGCTGCTGCGCGCCGCCCACGTGGTGGCTTCGCCGGACGCGCGCAACGCGGCCGAAGGAGAATCCAGCCAGGACGTGGCGCGCCGCGCATTGAAAGACGTGGAAACGCTGTTCGAGGAACGTGGGCATAAAATCGCGGCCATCATCGTCGAACCGCTGGTGCAGTGCGCGACCGGCATGGCGATGTACGACCCGCTCTACCTGGAACTGCTGCGCGCGCTGTGCGACCGCCACCACGTGCACCTGATCGCCGACGAGATCGCGGTCGGCTGCGGCCGTACCGGCACCTTCTTCGCCTGCGAGCAGGCGGCGATCTGGCCGGATTTCCTGTGCCTGTCGAAGGGCATCAGCGGCGGTTATTTACCGCTGTCGCTGGTGCTGAGCACCGATGAAATTTATCAGGCCTTCTACAGCGAAGACATCACGCGCGGCTTCCTGCATTCGCACTCCTACACCGGCAATCCGCTGGCCTGCCGCGCCGCACTGGCGACGCTGCAGATCTTCCGCGACGACGACGTGTTGAACCGCAACCGCGAACTCGCAACGAAGATGACGGTGGCGCTGGCGCCGCTGGCCGAGCACGAGCGCACCCAGCAGTTCCGCCAGCGCGGCATGATCTTCGCGTTCGACGCCATCGAGCCGGATCCGGCCAAGGCCTCGAGCTTCGCGCGCCGCTTCTTCACGGCCGCCGTCGAGAAGGAACTGCTGCTGCGCCCGATCGGCCGCACCGTCTACATGATGCCGCCCTACGTGCTGGGCGACGAGGAGATCGAGCTCCTCGCCGTGCGCACCCGGGCCGTGTTCGAATCCGTGATCGGGGCTTGAGCATGGACCTGATCGCAAGCGTCCACCGCAAGCTCGCGGCGCTGGAACAACAAAGCCTCACGCGCCGCCGCCGCATCGCCGACACGGCCTGCGCGCCGGAGCAGACGGTCGATGGCCGCCCGATGCTGGCCTTCTGCAGCAACGACTACCTGGGCCTGGCCAACCACCCGCGCGTGGTCGAGGCCCTGCGCGAAGGCGCGAGCAAATACGGCGCCGGCAGCGGCGCCTCGCACCTGATCAGCGGCCACGGCCGCGCGCACGCGGTCCTGGAAGAGCGCCTGGCGGCGTTCGTCGCGCCGCATCTCGAGGATGCGCGCGCGCTCTACTTCAGCACCGGCTACATGGCGAACCTGGCGGTGCTGACCGCGCTCGGCGCCGAACCCGACGCCATGATCTTCTCGGAGGCGCTGAACCACGCCTCGCTGATCGACGGCGCCCGCCTGGCGCGCGCTGCCGTGACTGTCTATCCGCACGGTGACGTCGACGCGCTGGCCGCGCAACTGGAGGCGAGCAGCGCGGCCACGAAAATCGTCGTCACCGACAGCGTCTTCAGCATGGACGGCGACATCGCGCCGCTGCCGGCACTGCTGGCCCTGTGCGAACGCCACGGCGCCTGGCTGGTGGTCGACGACGCCCACGGCTTCGGCGTGCTCGGACAAAGCGGACGCGGCGCGCTGGAACACTGCGCGCTGCGCTCGCCGAACCTGGTCTACGTCGGCACGCTGGGCAAGGCCGCCGGCGTCTCCGGCGCCTTCGTCGCCGCGCATGCCAGCGTGATCGAGCTGCTGGTCCAGCGCGCCCGGCCCTACATCTACACGACCGCGTCGCCGCCGGCGCTGGCCCACGCCCTGCTCACCAGCCTGGACATCATCGCCGGCGAGGAGGGCGCACGGCTGCGCGCCCACCTGGCGGCGCTGATCGAGCGGCTGGATGCATCGCTGCGGCTGGCACGCTGGCAGCGCCCGGTCTCGCACACGCCGATCCAGCCGATCGTCATCGGCGCCAACGACGAGGCGCTGCGCGTGGCGGCAAGCCTGCACGCGCAAGGCCTGTGGGTGCCGGCGATCCGTCCGCCCACCGTGCCTGCGAACACGGCGCGCCTGCGCGTGACGCTGTCCGCCGCCCATACCCTGGAGCAGGTCGACCGGCTGGCCGGCGCCATCAACGAACTGGAGGCCATGTGACCCGCAACCTCAACGAACCCCAGGAACCGGCGGTCGAGACCGCCGTCGTGCAGCCGCCGGTGCAAACGGCGCCGAGCGCCCCGGACGAGACGCCGGCACCGGCCGTGTCCGAAGCATTGGCCGCCGAAGGCATCCCCTCGCGCTTCGCGTGTTTCGTCACCGGCACCGACACCGAGATCGGCAAGACCCTGGTCTCCGCCGCGATCCTGCATAAACTGGTGGCAGCAGGCCAGCGCGCCTGCGGCATGAAGCCGATCGCCGCCGGCGCCGAACTGGTCGACGGTATACTGCACAACGAGGACGCCGACATGCTGGCGGCGGCCGGCAACGTCCACCTGCCGCAGAACATCACCACGCCCTTCATGCTGCGCGAACCCTGCGCGCCGCACGTGGCCGCCGCGCTCGAGGGCGTGACCATCGACCCGGTGCCGATCATCGCGGCGTACGCCGAAATCTCGGCCGCGTCCGATTCGGTCGTGGTCGAAGGCGTGGGCGGCTTCCGGGTGCCGTTCACCGACACCTTCGACAGCGCCGACCTGGCCGCGCAGCTGAATTTGCCCGTGATCCTGGTGGTCGGCATGCGCCTGGGCTGCATCAGCCACGCGCTGCTGACGGTGGAAGCCATCGTCGCGCGCGGGCTGGTGCTGGCCGGCTGGGTCGCCAACACGGCCGACCCGGACATGCGCTTCGTCGACGAGAACGTCGAGGCGCTCGCGGCGCGCATTCCCGCGCCCCTGCTGGGCATCGTGCCGCGCCTCGAACAAGCCAGCGCCGCCAACGCGGCCCGATTCATCGATCTCGCGGGACTGCCGGGCTGGCCGTCTTCGAAGATCCAAGCACCACAATAAGGAAACACCCATGAACGCTCCACACACCGTCGCCCTCCACCGCCCGACCGCCGCCATCAAGGAACGCGCGGACGCCACCTGGCCGCTGGCCGACGTCCTGGCCCTGTTCGAACTGCCGTTCAACGAGCTGATGTTCCGCGCCCAGCAGGCGCACCGCACCCACTTCCCGGACGGCGACGTCGAACTGGCGACCCTGCTGTCGATCAAGACCGGCGGCTGCGAGGAAGACTGCGGCTACTGCCCGCAGGCCGCGCGCTACGACACCGGCGTCGAAGCGAAAAAAATCCTCGACATCGACACCGTGCTCGACGCCGCGCGCCAGGCGAAAGCCAACGGCGCCACCCGCTTCTGCATGGGCGCCGCCTGGCGCAGCCCGAAGGAGCGCGACATGGCCAAAGTCGAAGAGATGGTGCGCGAGGTAAAAGCGCTGGGCATGGAAACCTGCGCCACGCTGGGCATGCTGGAAGAGGGTCAAGCCGAACAGCTGAAAAATGCCGGCCTCGATTTCTACAACCATAACATCGACACCGCGCCCGACTTCTACAACAACGTGATCTCGACCCGCGAATACCAGGACCGCCTGGACACGCTGGGCCGCGTGCGTAACGCCGGCCTGAAGGTCTGCTGCGGCGGCATCGTCGGCATGGGAGAGACGCGCGAACAGCGCGCCGGCTTGCTCGCCCAGCTGGCGAACCTGAACCCGTATCCGGAATCGGTGCCGGTCAACCACCTGGTGCAGGTCGAGGGCACGCCGCTGCACGGCCTCGATCCGCTCGACCCGCTGGAATTCGTGCGCACCATCGCGGTCGCGCGCATCACCATGCCGAAGGCGCGCGTGCGCCTGTCGGCCGGCCGCCGCCAACTGGGCGAGGCGGTGCAGGCCATGTGCTTCATGGCCGGCGCCAATTCGATCTTCTACGGCGACAAGCTGCTCACCACCGGCAACCCGGAAGCGGAAGACGACCGCGCGCTGCTGGCCAAGCTGGGCCTGAAGACCCGCTCGGCCACGCTGGAGTCGGCGCCGAAGGAAGCCTGCGGCTGCTGACACTTACCAGGAGCGCCTGCCTGCCCCGGGCGCTCGAACCCGATCAACACAGAGAATAAAGCGAGACAAACAGCATGTTCACCAAGATCCTCATCGCCAACCGTGGCGAAATCGCCTGCCGTGTCGCCGCCACCGCGCGCCGCATGGGTATCCGTACCGTCGCCGTGTATTCCGAAGCGGACGCCGGATCGAAGCACGTGGCGGTCTGCGATGAGGCGGTGTTGATCGGGCCGGCGCCGGCCAAGGAAAGCTACCTGCGCGGAGAGAAGATCATCGAGGTCGCGCTGGCCACCGGCGCCCAGGCGATCCACCCGGGCTACGGCTTCCTGTCGGAGAACGCCGAGTTCGCCGAAGCGTGCGAAAAGGCCGGCCTGGTCTTCATCGGGCCGCCGGGTTCCTCGATGCGCGCGATGGGTTCGAAGTCGGCTGCAAAACAACTGATGGAGGCTGCCCGCGTGCCGCTGGTGCCGGGCTACCACGGCGACAACCAGGACCCCGATTTCCTGCGCGACCAGGCCGACCGCATCGGCTATCCGGTACTGCTCAAGGCCAGCGCCGGCGGCGGCGGCAAGGGCATGCGCGTGGTCGAGCGCAGCGAGGACTTCGTCGCCGCGCTGGCCTCGTGCAAGCGCGAGGCGATCAGTTCCTTCGGCGACGACAAGGTGCTGGTCGAGAAATACCTGATCCGTCCGCGCCACATCGAGATCCAGGTGTTCGCCGACAAGCTGGGCAACTGCGTCTACCTGCACGAGCGCGACTGCTCGGTGCAGCGCCGCCACCAGAAGGTGCTGGAAGAAGCGCCGGCCCCCGGCATGACTCAACACCGCCGCGCCGACATGGGCGAAGCGGCAGTGGCGGCCGCGCGCGCCGTCGGCTACGTCGGCGCCGGCACGGTCGAATTCATCGCCAACCAGGACGGCTCGTTCTACTTCATGGAGATGAACACCCGCCTGCAGGTGGAGCACCCGGTCACCGAGATGATCACCGGGACCGACCTGGTCGAATGGCAGCTGCGCGTGGCCGCGGGCCAGCCGTTGCCGAAGAAGCAGCACGAGCTGGCAATCCACGGCCATGCGATCGAGGCGCGCATCTACGCCGAGAACCCCGAGAAGGGTTTCCTGCCGTCGATCGGCACGCTGCGCCACATGGACACGCCTGCCGCCGTCAGCTTCGAGCTGGGCGGCACCGCCGGCGTCGAGCCGGCCGCCGTGCGCATCGATTCCGGCGTGCGCGAAGGCGATGCCATTTCTCCCTTCTACGACCCGATGATCGCGAAGCTGATCGTCTGGGGCGCGGACCGCACCCAGGCGCTGGCGCGCCTGTCGCAGGCCTTATCCGAATTCCAGATCGTCGGCCTGGCCACGAACATCGCATTCCTGAAACGCCTGGTCGAGGGCGAGGCCTTCGCGACGGCCGACCTGGATACCGGCCTGATCGAGCGTAACCATGCGTCCCTGTTCCCGGCCTCGAAAGCGGCGCCTGCCGGCGCGCTGGCGCTGGCAAGCGTGGCCCTGATCGAGGGCGAAAAGGGGCAGTCGAGCGGCGCCTCGCGCGTGGCCGCCGATCCTTGGGGCCAGGCCCAGGGCTGGCGCCTGAACGGCGACTACCGGCGCGTGCTCTCGTTCAGCGACGAGCATGCGGCCGGACTGGAAGGCGGCGCCTACCAGGTCGGCGTCACCTACCACCCGCAGGGCTGGGAGCTCGACGTGAATGGCGGCAAACAGTCCTTGACCCTGCTGGCGCGCGACGGCGCGGCCTATTCGATCCGGCTGGGCGAGCAGTCGATGCACGGCAATGTGCGCCGCGACGGCGAGCTGTTCCACGTGTTCACCAACGGCGAACACCACACGCTCTCATACAACGACCCGATGGCCCATGCGGGCGAAGCGGAGGCCGCCGGCGGGCGCCTGACCGCGCCGATGCCGGGCAAGGTCGTCGCCGTGATGGTCGAGGCCGGGCAGGAAGTCACGAAGGGCACGCCGCTGGTCATCATGGAAGCGATGAAAATGGAGCACACCATCGCCGCGCCGGGCGACGGCCTGGTGGAAGAGGTGCTGTACGCGGTCGGCGACCAGGTCGCGGACGGCGCGCCGCTGCTGGCCTTCAAGGCCGCCTGAGATGCCGGCTGCACTACGCATCCTGCTCTACCGCGGCGATGGCCAGGTCGCGCCCTGGGCCGAGGATCTCGCGCGCCTGATGCCGGGCGTCGAGACCGTCGGCTGGCAGGAAGGCGAGACGCTGGCCGCGTGCGACTACGCGGTGCTGTGGAATCCGGCGCCGAGCCTGCTGCCGCAGCTGGCCAGCGTGAAAGCCGTGTTCCTGATGGGCGCCGGCGCGGATGCCATCCTGAAATTCGGCGACGCGCTGCCCGACGTGCCCATCGTGCGCCTGGGCGACGCCGGCATGGCGGTGCAGATGGCGGAATACGTGGCCTACGCGACGCTGCGCTACTTCCGCCGCTTCGACGAATACGAGGAACAGGCCCGTCACGGGCTGTGGTCGCCGCTGCCAACCTACGCGAAGGAGGACTTCACGGTCGGCGTCATGGGACTCGGCAAACTCGGCCTGCGCGTGGTGGAGACCATGCGCGGTTTCGGCTTTCCGGTGCGCGGCTGGAGCCGCAGCGCGAAGGACATCCCGGGCGTGGACTGCTACGCCGGCATGGAAGCGCTCGACGATTTTTTGCGCGGCACGCGCGTGCTGGTGTCGCTGCTGCCGCTGACACCCGAAACGAATAATTTGCTCGACCGCCGGCGCCTGGCGACGCTGCCGCAAGGCGCTTATCTCATCAACGTCGCGCGCGGCGCCCAGGTGGCCGAGCCGGACCTGCTCACGCTCATCCGCTCGGGCCACATCGCCGGCGCCACGCTCGACGTCTTCCGCAACGAACCGCTGCCGGCGCCGCATCCGTTCTGGGAAGAGCCGCGCATCACGATCACGCCGCACATCTCGGCACTGACCGTGCGCGGCGAGGCGGTGCGCCAGATCATCGAAAAAATCACCGCGATCGAAGCGGGCCAACAGGTCGACGACGTGGTCGACCGCTCACTGGGATACTGACATGAACAATGGAACCACCCTGCCGAAGAAGGTCAAGATCGTCGAAGTCGGCCCACGCGACGGCCTGCAGAACGAGAAGGAAACCATCAGTGCGCAAGTGAAGATCGAGCTGGTCGACCGCCTCACGCGCGCCGGCTTTTCGAACATCGAGGCGGCCTCCTTCGTGTCGCCGAAATGGGTGCCGCAGATGGCCACCAGCACCGAAGTGATGGCGGGGATTACGCGCAAGCCCGGCACCCTCTACTCGGCGCTCACGCCGAACATGCAGGGCTTCGAGGCGGCGCTGGCCGCCAGGGCCGACGAGGTCGTGATCTTCGGCTCGGCGTCGGAAGCCTTTTCGCAGAAGAACATCAACTGCTCGATCGCGGAATCGATCGCGCGCTTCGAGCCGGTGGCGAAGGCAGCCAAGGCCAACGGCATCCGCCTGCGCGGCAGCATCAGCACCGCCTTCGGCTGCCCCTACCAGGGAGACGTGCCGTTAGACGCCGTGGCCGACGTGGTGCGCCGCATGCGCGACCTCGGTTGCGACGAGATCGACATCGCCGACACGATCGGCGTCTCGACCGCACGCAAGACCCAGGAAGTGATGCTGGCGGCCGCGCGCGAATTCCCGCTGCAGCAATTGTCGGGCCACTTCCACGACACCTATGGGCAGGCGCTGGCGAACATCTACGCCAGCCTGGAAGTGGGCGTGCAGATTTTCCATTCTTCCATTGCGGGACTCGGCGGCTGCCCGTATGCGAAGGGGGCGACGGGGAACGTGGCGACCGAGGATGTGGTCTACATGCTGCACGGCCTCGGCATCGAGACCGGCATCGACCTCGACCAGGTGGTGGATGCGGGGCAGTTCATTGCGCAGCAGCTGGGGCGCAAGGGTTCCAGCCGCGCGGGGAATGCGATTGCCGCGAAGCGGGCCGGCTGATTGGCGAAAATGTGGTGGACGTAGGGTGGGCTCTTGAGCCCACGCGGTGATAGTTAGCTGCAAGATCATCGCGCACGAACACGGAGCCGGTAACGATCACCGCGTGGGCACAGGTGCCCACCCTACGGATGGCATTAACACCGGCCGACGGAAATGTCGCCGATGGGTGATAGACAACCGCGCCCACCAAATATCCCCGGCAACATGTCGATAAAAACCGCGACGACAACGAAAAAAGCCGACAACTTTCGCTGTCGGCTTCTCTCTTAATACTGGTCGGAGTACAAGGATTCGAACCTTGGACCCTCTGGTCCCAAACCAGATGCGCTACCGGGCTGCGCTACACTCCGAAGACATCCATCATAGCCGCTGTAGGGTTAGCGGTCAAGGTTGCATGGGCAAATAGCTGATCTTTTTGGGATTTTTCACACAAGCGGAAGCAGGTATTGTGAATTTGGCAGCAACAGGTATGGGATCGTTCGACGCGGAAGAACGCCGCCGGGTACGGCGCGTGGCCTGGGGAATCGTCGTGTCCATCCTCGTCCATGGCGCGCTGCTGACGGCCTGGCGCGGCGGCCAGCCTGTCGTGGCGCCGGCGCCGCCGCGTCCGATCGCCGTGCGCGTGCAGCCGCCGCCGACGCCACCGCGCGTCGAGACCTTGCCCCCACCGGCGCCCAGGCCCGCGCCTTCAGCGCCGACAGCCAGGCCGAAGCCGAAACCGAAACCGAAGGCGCCGGTGATTGCCGTTCCGCCCGACACGAGCCGCGCGGGCGAACCGGATCCTTTCGTGGTCGAGCAGCAGGAAGCCCCGGCGGAGCCGGAGACGCCGCGTTTCGATCCAGAAGCGGCCAGGCGTACGGCGCGTTCGCTCGCCAACATGCGCGATCCGGCGAAGGAGGGCACGGCGGTCGGGCAATTTCCCGAGAAGCCGCTGGAAACCGAGAGCCGCGCCGCGCGCGCCATCAAGGCGGCCAAGCGGCGCGATTGCAAGGATGGGATTCCGGGAGGCTTGCTGGCGCCCTTGCTGCTGTTGGCGGACAAGAAGGACAGTGGGTGTAAATGGTGACGGGTGCGATGCGGCAATGCGTGCGCTGCTTGAACGCGTGGGCGGCGCACCTGGTGCGGGACATCAATCGTCTGGTGGAGCCGCCCACCCTACTACCCGTAGGGTGGGCGGCTATACCCGGCAACGTGCACGCACGGAACCGGTAGGCCGCCCACGCGTTCAACCAGCTCCAGCGTCAAACCTGCTCGCCCTTGATCTGCAGCGCGCGCTCATACAGCGCATTCTTCTTGCGCCCGGTAATCTGCGCCGTCAGGTTCGCCGCCTGCTTCACACTACACTCGGTCAACAGGATGTTCAGGATGCGCTCGGCTTCCAGGTCCTCGGCGTCGCTCGCCAGGGTCGCGCCCTCGACCAGCACGACGAATTCGCCGCGCTCGCGGTGCTGGTCGGCCTTGACCCAAGCCAGCGCTTCGCTCAAGGGGCAGCGGTGCACTTCCTCGAACAATTTGGTCAATTCGCGCGCGAACACGACCTGGCGCGTCGGCTCGAACGCGGCAAGCAGGCCTTCGACGCAATCGACAATCCGGTGCGGCGCCTCGTAGATGACGAGGGTGGCCGGCTCGCGCACCAGTTCCATCAACGCCGCCTCGCGCTGCTTGGCCTTGGCCGGCAGGAAGCCGACGAAGTTGAAACGGTCGTTGACCAGGCCGCTGGCGGACAGGGCCGCGACGGAGGCCGATGCGCCCGGCAGCGGGATCACGCGCAGGCCGGCCGCGCGCACCGCGTCGACGATGCGCGCGCCGGGGTCGGACACGGCCGGGGTGCCGGCGTCCGACACCAGGGCCACGCGCTCGCCGGCCTGCAGGCGGGCAATCAGTTTGTCGGCGACTTCGCGCTCGTTGTGCATGTGCGCGGCCACCATCTGCTTGTTCAAGCCGTAACGGGTGAGCAGGGCGCCGGTTTTGCGCGTATCCTCACAAGCGACCACGTCGGCCAGCGCCAGCAGGTGCAAGGCACGCAGCGTGATGTCGGTGGCATTCCCGATCGGGGTGGCCACGACGTACAACGTTGCGGTAGGATAGGACTGCTGAGCTGCCTCGGCCATTACTGGCAGCTTGGCAATATCGATGGACTGGTTGTCGGTCATGTTGGAGAGACGATGCTCGTAAATAATCTGAAGGGCCCGCGTGCGATTGCCGTTGCCGCCGCTGTCGTTGCCAGTGCGATGGTAGCCGGCTGCGCCAGCACGCCCCTGCCACCCGATCTGGGATGCGGCGTACCGGGCGGATTGTGCGCGCCCGCAGAGCCAAACACAAGTGCGCAGCGCCCGCCGCCCCCGCCGCCGCCCGCGTCGGCGCCGCGTTCCGAGACCCGCACCATGCCGGTCGACCTGTATCCGCGCACCGACGGCAGCCACGCCGCGGTCCCCGGAGCGCAGGCGCGCGTGGCCCTGCTGCTGCCGCTGCAATCGCCCTCGCTCGGCCAGGCGGCCGAAGCGGTGCGCGCCGGCTTCCTGGCCGGCCACGAGCGCGACAGCGCCGGCATCACGGTCGACGTCATCGCCAGCGGCGACACCCCCGAATCCACGCTGGACGCCTACACCCGCGCGGCCGAGCAGGCCGACGTCGTGGTCGGCCCGCTGGCGCGCTCCGCCGTCGCCGCCCTGGCCGCGAGCCGCTTCGTGACCAAGCCGACGGTCGCGCTGAACCACCCGCAGACCGACCGGCCGCTGCCGGCCAACATGCTGGTGGTCGGGCTGTCGCTGGAAGACGAAGCGCGGCAAGTCGCCGACTGGGCCGCGCAGGAACACCCGGCCGGACGCGCGCTCGTCGTCAGCGGCAGCACCGCCTGGCAACAGCGCGCCGTCGGCGCCTTCAGCGAACGCTGGGGGCAATTGAAACGCAACAACGCCACCGTCGAACTGCCGGTGCACGACGGCTACGTCGACGGCAATGCGCTGGCCGAGCTGCGCGCGCGGCTGGAAGTCGACCGTCCCGACCTGGTGTTCGCGGCGCTGGGCGCCAGCCAGCTGCGCCAGGTGCGCAGCGCGCTCGGCACCTCGCTGCCGACCTATGCGGTGTCGGCGGCGAATCCGGGCCGCACGCCGGGCGCCGCCTGGCCCGAGCTCGACGGCATCCGCCTGCTCGATTTGCCGTGGACGGTCCAGCCCGACCATCCGCAGGTGATGGTCTACCCGCGGCCGCTCGACGCCGACACGCTCGACATGCAGCGCCTGTATGCGCTGGGCATCGACGCCTTCCGCGTGGCGCGCGAAGTGGCCCAGCATCCGGGCACCTCGTTCGAGCTGGACGGCGTCACCGGCCGCCTGTCGGTGCGCGTCGACAACAGCGGCGCCTATGCGCTGCGGCGCCAGGAAGCGGCCGCCGTCTACCGCGACGGCATCGGTTTCGACACGGTGGCCAACGACGAATAAGCATGCCCGGTCCGCGACTGTCCGCCAAGCAGTCGCAGGGCCGCGACTGGGAACAGGTGGCGCTGCGCCACCTGAAACGCCAGGGCCTGGCCTTCGTCGAGGCCAATTTCACCTGCAAGGGCGGAGAAATCGACCTCGTCATGCGCGACGGCGCGTCCCTCGTCTTCGTCGAGGTGCGCCAGCGCGCCGGCAGCCAGTACGGCGGCGCGGCCGCCAGCATCACTCCCGCGAAAATCCGGCGCCTGCTGCGCGCCGCCCAGGTCTACCTGCTGCGTTTTCCGAAGACGCCGGCCTGCCGTTTCGACGTGGTCGCCATCGACGGCGAGCAACTCGAATGGTTGCGCAACGTCATTGAAATGTAAGCAATTCTTAAAACCCTTTGCCCGCCCGTGCTTGCCACTGCACTATAATCGTCGGCTATGAACACTCAACGCATCCTCGCTCACTTCCAGGAGAGCGCCGATCTCAAGCTGAAGTCGGCTGCGGCGCTGTCCTCTCCCATCTCGCAGGCGGTCGAACTGATGTTCAGCGCCCTGTCCAACGGCAACAAGATCCTCGCTTGCGGGAATGGCGGTTCGGCCGCCGACTGCCAGCACTTCGCTGCCGAGCTGGTCGGCCGATTCGAGCGCGAGCGCTTCCCGCTCCCCGCCATCGCCCTGACCACCGATACCTCGATCATGACCGCGGTCGGCAACGACTACAGCTTCCGCGAGATCTTCTCGAAACAGGTGCAGGCCTTCGGCCAGGCCGGCGACATCCTGCTGGCGATCTCGACCTCGGGCAACTCGGCCAACGTGCTGGCTGCCGTCGAGGCGGCGCTCGAGCGCGAGATGCGCGTGGTGGCGCTGACCGGCAAGGACGGCGGCGCGCTGGCCAAGCTGCTGACCGACGCCGACGTGCACATCAACGTGCCGCACAACCGCACCGCGCGCATCCAGGAAGTACACCTGGTGGCGATTCACTGCATTTGCGACGGCATCGACGTCGCGCTTTTCGGAGGAGACGTGAATGAGTAAGACTGGCCAGGCCCTGAAGGGGCCGTTGACCAAGGCAATCCTGTGCGCCGCCCTGCTGGGCTCGCTCCAGGGCTGCGTGCCGCTGGTGATGGGCGGCGCCGCGCTGGGCGCGGCCGCGACCATGGACCGCCGTACCCTGGGCGCGCAGACCGAGGACAAGTCGATCACGGTGAAGGCCGAGATGGCGGTGCGCAAGCTGGTCGGCGACGCCGGCCACGTCAACGTCGCCAGCTACAACCGCAAGGTCCTGCTCACCGGCGAAGTGCGCGACGAGGCGATGAAGGCCTCGGTCGAGCGCGAAGTGCGCGGCATCGAGAACGTGATCTCGGTCATCAACGAGCTGGCGATCGCCGGCCCGTCGAGCCTGACCTCGCGCTCGTCCGACGCCCTGATCACCACCAACGTCAAGGCCAGCCTGGTCGAAATGAAGACCATCTCGGCCACCTCGTTCAAGGTCGTCACCGAGCGCGGCACCGTCTACCTGATGGGCCGCGTGACCCAGCGCGAAGGCGACCTCGGCGCGAAGATCGCCCAGAGCGTCTCGGGCGTCCAGCGCGTGGTCAAGATCTTCGAATACATCACCGAAGAAGAACTGCGTACGCAGTATCCGCAGACCTCCTCGGTCCAGCTGTAATCATCTCGGCAGGGTCCGCCCTGCCGTTTTTTTTATTGCACTGCCATGACTGCTTCCGCTTCCCGTTCCTGGATCAAGCCCGCCGCCATCGGCGCGGTCGTGCTCGCGCTGGCCGGCGTCGGCTACGCCACGCTGGGCAGCAGCCAGAAAGCCCCCGACGTCACCTTCATCAGCCTCGCCGGCGACAAGATCAGCACCCAAGGGCTGCGCGGCAAGGTGGTGATGGTGAATTTCTGGGCCACCTCCTGCGCCAGCTGCGTGCGCGAGATGCCGGCGATGGTCGACACCTACAACAAGTTCAAGGGGCAAGGCCTGGAATTCGTCGCCGTGGCCATGCAGTACGACCCGCCGAACTACGTCGTCAACTTCACCGAAACCCGCAAGCTGCCCTTCATCGTCGCGCTCGACGCGGGCGGCGACCTGGCCAAGTCCTTCGGCGACGTCACCCTGACGCCGACCACCTTCGTCATCGGCAAGGATGGCACCATCCTCAAGCGCTACGTGGGCGAGCCCGAGTTTTCCCAACTGCACGCCCTACTGCAGAAGGCGCTGACGGCCGGCTGAGCAAGTCCGGCCGTGCTCGCCTTGCCGCGCCTTCCCTCCCTTATTACACTGGCGGCTGCGAACGTCGACAGGCGCACCGCGCTATCCTGGTTTTCACAACCGGAAGCGCTGCGCCTATGCCACAGCACGCCTGATAAAACGCAAGCCTGGAGCGCCGGAATCGGCCAAGCTTGACGCGTTCGCTGACCGCAAACCCGTGGTCATGCTCGTAAAGGAGATGTAATGGGTCACTTTCTTCGCACGACAGCTATTGCCGCCGGCATGCTGGCGCTCGCCGGATGTGCGCAGCCGCCACGCAAGGCCGATGCTGTCCTGCACTACCAGCACGTGGCCAACGCGCACGAAATCCGCTTCACCAATCCGATCGCGCTGTCGGCGGCGCTGTACCGCGTCGGCTACCTGGCGCCGGTCGATTCCAAGGGCTTCTGGGCCATTTTCTTGCTGTGCAATGTCGACGTGGCCGAGCAATCCGTGCGCGGCTTCCATTACAACGTCAACAATTTCCGCGTGACCTACCAGGGACGCGACATTGGCGGCCTGCCGCCCTACAGCCTGCGCTACCAGGGCCAGGTCGACCTGAACAATGCCGGCGACACGCTCCCCATTCTCGACGCCATTGCCGCCGAGATCCAGGAAGGGCCGCCCGAGCAGATCTTCCAGAGCGGTTTCTATCCCGACCTGAACTACCGCTTTGCGGTGTTCGTTCCCAAGGAACTCGAGGGCTATGCCGGCGAACAATTGCAGCTCAGCTACAAGGGCCAGGACGCCATCCTGGTCGGCAACGGCAAGTCGCCGTCCGACCTGCCGGCCGTCGGCGCCACCGCGGCCGGGGTGACCGCGGTCTGCCTCCCGCCGGCGCCTTGATCACTCCAGTTTCGGACTTATTTATGTCCGAAAATGGAGTCGTTTTATTTCGGATACAGGATCATCTGGGTGCAGCGGAACAGGGCGATGGTCTTGCCATTCGCCTCGTCCGTCACGGTGACGTCCCACACCTGCGTCGTGCGGCCCAGGTGCGCCGGCGTGGCGACGGCCGCGATCGCGCCTTCGCGCGCGGTGCCGAGGTGGTTTGATTTCAATTCGATGGTGGTGAAACTCTGGCCGCCTTCCGGCAGGTGGGCCATGCAGGCATAGCCGGCGGCGGTGTCGGCCAGGGTCACCACGCTGCCCGCGTGCAGGTAGCCGTTCGGCGCCAGCAAATGGGGTTGAATTGGCAGGCGCGCGGCGATGCGGCCCTCGGCGACCTCCGTGATCTCGATGCCCAGGTAGGCGGGCAGGGTACCGCCGCCGCGTTCGTTGAAGATTTCGGGAGTCAGTTTCTTGTTCATGTTCGCAAGTGGATGATGAGGAATTCGTCATCGTACACGTGCTCGCGGCCATGCGCTGAACGTAGGGCGGACACTCCGTGCCCGCGCGGAACGTCGCGGCGTGTTGGCTGCGCTTAAATGTTGGGTTATGCGATGAGATGCGGCGTCACCATGCGGGCCACACGGCTTCAATCATGCCAACGTTATGCACGCTTTCGCGTGGGCACGGGATGCCCACCCTACGGTTCTTTAATGATGCCAACGCCATGCACGTGTTCGCGTGGGCACGGGGCGCCCACCCTACGATTTTCCGCTGACATCCTCAATAACGCGAACAATAGGCAAACCAGCACAGCCAAGTACCTCTTACGCGCGCCGCTTCTGCTTCCCGCCTGCCCCTGCATGCTTTCCGCCGCCCGCCTGGCGCCGGCGCGAGGCCGAATTCTGCTGCTGCAGGATCGCATCGACCCGCTCGGCCGCCTCGCGCGCCAGTTGCTGGGCTTCCTCGATGCTGGGGAAGAAGTCCGGCTGGCGGTAGCCCAGCCAGGCATAGGCCGAGTACATGCGGCAGGTGTCCTCGACTTCCTGCAAATTCATCCAGAACAGTTCCTGGGTGTGCGGCTGCAGCTTGCAGATCTTCTTCTTCGCCAGCGACAAGGACCAGTGCTCCCAGGCGCTTTGCAGCATCGGCACCCTGGTCGAGATCGGCACCAGCGAGAGCATGAATTTCTCGGCGATCGACAGCGGTAACGTGTCGAGCCATTCGGCGCGCTCGTTCTGCTCCTCGGTAATCTTCGGATAGAAAAAGCCGTCCGGCACGTCGATGTTGTGGACGAAGCGCTTGAGCAATTTGACCAGCGAGGTCTCGCCGGTGACGGCCGAGATGCGGTGCAACTGCTCGAGCGAGGGCGCGACCGCGAAGCCACTGGTCGGCACCGGCGGAATCTTCTCTTTCATCAGCGCGCGCATCACCTCGTGGGTATCGTCGTCGTAGCCGGCGACAAAGCCCTCTTCGTGCACGCCGTAGCGCCCGGCGCGGCCGGCGATCTGCTTGGCCAGCGCCGCCGAGATCTCTTCCTCTTCATAACCGTTGTACTTCACGGCGGTGGTCATGACGATGCGCGCGATCGGCATGTTCAGGCCCATGGCCAGCGCGTCGGTGCCGACCACGATGTCGGCCTGCCCCTCCCTGAAACGCTCGGCCTGGGCGCGCCGCACTTCCGGCGACAGGTTGCCGTAGACGGTGGCAACGGATAAACCCTTTTCAGTGATCATGTCGCGCCACATCAGCACCTCGCGCCGCGAAAAGGCGATGACGGCGTCGCCGCGGCGCAGGTTCGACAATTTACGCACCGGCGACGGCTCCATCGCCAGCGGCGCCATGCGTTTCAGCACGTGCACCTCGAGCGGCACTTCCAGGCGGTCGGCCAGGGCCTCGATCGCGCGCCGCGCTTCCGGCGCGCCGACCAGGTAGACGGTGTTGGCGGGCGCGCCGCAGACGGCGGCGGTCCAGGCCGCGCCGCGGTCGCGGTCGGCCAGCATCTGGATCTCGTCGATCACCGCCACCTCGACCGGCGTTTTGGTGTCGAGCATCTCGACCGTGCTGGCGACGTGGGTGCTGCCCTCGGCGATGCGGCGCTCTTCGCCCGTGACCAGGCTGACTTTGAGTTCCTCGCCGTGCGGACGTGCCGCCTGCAGGCGCTCGTAGTTTTCCAGCGCCAGCAGGCGCAGCGGAGCGAGATAGACGCCGCTGGCGGCCTTCGCCAGCGCCTCCATCGCGCGGTGGGTCTTACCCGAGTTGGTCGGGCCGAGCAGGGCGATGAACTTGCGCGGCAGGCGGCTCGCCGCCTCGAACGATTGCGGGTATTCGGCCAGATTGATGCTTTCCTTGGTGCGCGCGGCGTGGCGTTCTTCCTGCTCGCGCTCGATGGCGTGGGTAACGCGCTGGCGAATGCGGTCGAACACGTACTCGGCCGGTTCCGAGGTTTCCAGCTCGTCGAGCACGCCCAGGAACACGCGCGGATCGAAGCCGGCATCATCCGCCTCGTCGGCGATCTCGCGCACGAATTCCTCGGTGTCGACCTGCAATTCGGCGATCGCCTTGTCGCCCGTCCTCTCCTCGATCAGTTCGCGGCGCGCCTGCATGTCCATCTTGCGCCACTTGCTCGGCTTGGCCAGCACGCCGCGCGAAGGCACCAGCGCGTAGCGCACGCGCAGGCCCTCGTACTTCACTTCGCCGGAGAAGCGCAGGAAGACGCGGCCTTCCATCTTGACCAGCGCGATGCCGCGCGCGGCCAGCCCCATGTCCTGTTCGAGGAAGGCGTCGTCGCCGGTATCCATCTCGGGATTGTCGTTGTCGCGGGAATGGCTCATGTGTCGTGAATGCGATGTCTGGTTGTTATCACTATATCGCGGAAGGAAAACGGGCACGGTTCAGGACGGACATGCGCCCGCCCCAAAAAAAACGGCCTCCATCCGGAGGCCGTCTTTCCGAAGACCGATAACGGCAGTTTATGCCGCCACGCCCGCGTCGTGCGCCTGCTGGTCCGCGTGGTACGAGGAACGCACCATCGCGCCGACGGCGGCGTGCACGAAGCCCATCTCGTAGGCCGCTTCCTCGAACTTCTTGAACTGGTCCGGGTGCACGTAGCGGCGCACCGGCAGGTGCGAGTTCGACGGCGCCAGGTACTGGCCGATGGTCAGCATGTCGACGTCGTGGGCGCGCAGGTCGCGCATCACTTCCAGGATTTCCTCGTCGGTCTCGCCCAGGCCGACCATGATGCCGGACTTGGTAACGGCGTTCGGGTACTTGGCCTTGAAGTCGCGCAGCAGTTCCAGCGAGTGCTTGTAGTCGGCGCCCGGGCGCGCTTCCTTGTACAGGCGCGGCACGGTTTCCAGGTTGTGGTTCATCACGTCCGGCAAGCCGTCGGCGAAGATGTTCAGGGCCTTTTCGAGGCGGCCGCGGAAGTCCGGCACCAGCACTTCGATCTTAGTGCTCGGCGACAGCGCGCGCGTCTTCTGGATGCACTCGACGAAGTGGCCGGCGCCGCCGTCGCGCAGGTCGTCGCGGTCGACCGAGGTGATCACGACGTAGGAGAGGCGCAGGTCGGCGATGGTCTTGGCCAGGTTGCCCGGCTCGTTGACGTCGAGCGGGTCCGGACGGCCGTGGCCCACGTCGCAGAACGGGCAGCGGCGGGTGCACTTGTCGCCCATGATCATGAAGGTCGCGGTGCCCTTGCCGAAGCATTCGCCGATGTTCGGGCAGCTGGCCTCTTCGCAGACGGTGACCAGGTTGTTCGCGCGCAGGATGTCCTTGATCTCGTAGAAGCGCGACGAGGCGGTCGCGGCCTTCACGCGGATCCAGTCCGGTTTTTTGAGGCGTTCGCCGTCGGCGATCGGCACGATCTTGATCGGGATGCGCGACGTCTTGCTGGCGCCCTTCTGCTTTTCGCTGGCGTTGTAGGCGGCGTTGTTTGCGGGAGTCACACCGGTGTCGGTTTCGGTAGTCATGTCGCTCATGCCCGGAAGGGCTCAGTTGGTTTGTTCGGTTCGCGGCGAATTGTCGGCAACGTCGGCCGCTGTCGCTTCGATCGGCTGGGACAGGTGGCGCACCAGTTCGCGCGCCAGCGCCTGCTGCACGTCGGCCAGCGGCGCCTCGATGCCCATGCTGCGCATGTCGACCGTGGCCAGGCCCGAGTAACCGCAGGGATTGATCCACGAGAACGGCGCCAGGTCCATCGCCACGTTCAGCGACACCCCGTGATAGGTGCAGCCGTTGCCGCGCACCTTGAGGCCGAGCGCGGCGATCTTCGCGCCCTTGCGCGGGCCGTCGGCGATATAGATGCCGGGGGCGCCGGCGATGCGCTCGCCGCCAAGATTATACGCCGCCAGCACGTCGATGACCGCCTGTTCGATTTTCGCCACAAATTGTCGGGCGTATAACTTGCCGCCCGGCTTGTTGCGGCGCAGGTCCATCAGCAGGTAGATCACGACCTGGCCGGGACCGTGGTAAGTCACCTCGCCGCCGCGGTCGGTCTGCACCACGGGGATGGCGTGCGCCGGCACGCCCGGGCCGGCCAGCAGGTGCCCGCGGTCGGCGCCCAGGCCCAGCGTGAACACCGGCGGATGCTCGACGATCCACAATTCGTCCGGCGTATCGGGCGTGCGCGCATCGGTGAAGGCGCGCATGGCGGCGAAAGTGGGCTCGTAGTCGGCGCGGCCCAGCTCGCGGATGATCGGGCTGGCGGGACGGGTCGGGTGCATGGGGTCTGGTCGGAGTGTGGAACAGCCCCGACATTATAAGCCAGTGCCCCCGGCAGTGCCGGGGCACCGGATAGTCTTACTTTACAGAACGATCTTCACCATCGGGTGCGACGACAGGGTGCGATAGATGTCGTCGAGCTGCTCGCGGCTGGTGGCGCGCACGATGCAGGTCAGGCCCGTGTAGTTGCCCTTGCCGGAAGGACGCACTTCCATGCGGCCGTGGTGGAAGGTCGGGTCGAAGCCCATCACCACCTCGACGATGGTGGCGGCGAAGGTCTCGTGCGTCGGGCCCATCACCTTGATCGGGAAGTCGCTCGGGTATTCGATGAGGGATTCTTTCGGGTCCATATGCAATTCCAGTGCAAAAGCACATTGTAGCCAATGCGCGCCGACGGCGTATCGCCGGCGTCCGGTTCGGCGCGCCGGATCAGCGTTCCATCTGGCGCGGGATGCCGCGGCGCATGCCGCTGTCGATATGCCTCGGCTGGGAGGGCGCCGCTTCGCTCCGGTCCGGCGCGGCAACCGGCGCCGGCGCCGAAACCGGCGGCGGCGGCGGCGACACCACCGCCGACGGCGTCGGCATCGCCCGCGGCGCGCTCGGCATCGCGCGGGGCGGCGGCGGCGCCACCGCGACCGGCGCCTGCTGCGCCTGCATTGCCTGCTGCGCCTGCATTGCCTGCTGTTCCCGCTGCGCCCGCATCCCCGCGGCGGCCTCGAAGACGGCGCGGCCGCCGCCATGCCGGGCCGACGGCGGCGCCGGCTCGGTGGAGAGGGTCGGCACCGGCATCGCCGGACGCCGCGCGGGAGCGCCGATCACGCCGACCGCACCGCCGCTCTCGGCTTGCTGCTGGTAGCGCTGGCGGCGCGCATCCTCGAACGCGGCGCGCGCTTCGCGGCGGCGCTCGTCCTGTGCGCCGCCATTCAAGACCGGCGGCGCGGTCGTGATCACGCCCGGCTGTGAAATCGCCTGCTGGACCGGCTGCGTGCCGGCCGCCACCGGCGCCGGCTGGGTACCGAGCACCGCTGCCGCCTGCGGCGCCGGGCTGGCGCCGCGCCGGTCGCCGCGCAGCCAGTCGCGCCGTCCATCTCTGCCTTCGGCGCGGCGGTTCTCGCCGCCGCCGCTGTGCCAGATCACCGGCGGCGTCGGCGGCAGCGCCACCGGGGCGCGCTGCCAGTCGGCCGGCGGCGTCACGCGCGGCTCGCGCGGCACCACGACCTCGCCGCGCCGGTTGAAACGGTCCTGCGGCACCACGGTCAGGCCCTCGCGGCGGTAGTCACGCTTGCCGCCGTCGCGCTTGCCGCCGTCGCGGTCGCGCCAGCCCTGCCAGTTCAGGCGCCGCAGGCGCTCGTCCGACAAGCGGTAGCCGGGCACGTAGCGTTCGTGCGGCGCCAGCGGGTACCAGCCCTGGCCCGGCGCCGGGCGGGCATTGACATTCAGGTTCCAGCCGCTGCCGCCGACCCAGCCGACCAGCGCCGGCGACCACACCGGATGGCGGTCGTGGCGGCCCGGGGCCCAGGCCCAGCGCCGGTTCACGTGGACCCAGCGGCCGTAGTGGAAGGGCGCATAGCCCCAGGGCGCGTTGTCGACCCAGGTCCAGCCCCAGGGAGCGATCCAGGTCCAGCGGCCGTCGCGGTAGGGTACCCAATCGGCTGCGACCGACGGCATCCAGAGCGTGCCGTATTCGCTGTCGTTGCTCCAGCTGCCGTAGCGGTCGAGCTCCTCGTAGCCGGTCATTTCCGGCGGGATGTAGCGGGTGGCGAGTACGGCGTCGGCGGCGCGGTCGCGTCCCGCGGCCCAGTCGTCGAAGGCGTCGCGCACGGCCTGCGTGGTGCGCAGGTCCAGGCCCTCGATGTCGGCGCGGCGGCCGGCGCGCACGGTCAGGCGCTCGCCGCCGCCTTCGACGATGGCGACGCCGTCGAACACGTTGACGCTGCTGGTATCGGGCTCGCGCCCGGCGTCCACACGCAGGCGGCCCGGCTCCTGCAGCAGCACGCGGCCCTCGGGCGTGGTCAGCTCGAAGCCGGGCAGCACGTCGGCGTTCACGATGCGGATGCTGGCGCTGCCGTAGTGCAGGCGCAGGCGCAAGTTGTCGTCGTCGAGCTGGACCACCTCGAGCGCGGAGTCGCCGTCGAGCCGGATCGCGGTCGAGCCGACGCGCAGCTCGGTGCGCGCGCCCGGCGCGGTGGTGATGGTGTTGCTTGAGGTGAGCGGCCAGTTGACCAGGGCGCTGCTCGGGCTGTCGCCGGGACCGGCGCTGATGCTGACCTCGCCCTGGGTGAGGGCGATGCGCCCGACCCGTGCCGGCGGATCGTCCGCCAGCGCCGGCTGCGCGGCGAGCGCGGCGCCGAGCGCAAGCGCCAGGAGCGTTGCGGTCTTCAGAAAACGTGGTTTCATGATGGGGCTCCGGGCGTGGGACGGTGGGCGTCTACCCGATTACAACGCAGGAAGGGCGCCGGGGCAACGCGGGTTACAGTCGGTTGCAACTTGTGCGCGAGCGAAACATCAGCCTTGCGCGCCGCGCTTAACGAAGAACAGCATCGAACCGACGACGACCAGCACCGCGCCGAAGAAGCGGTTCTGGATGCGCACCGCGCGCGCGTCGCGGAACAGGCGCTGCATCGAGGCCGCCAGCGCGGCGTAGCCGTGCATGACCAGGCTGTCGATGGTGACCATGGTCACGCCCAGGATCAGCAGTTGCGGCAGCAGCGGCGCGTCCTTCGAAATGAACTGGGGCAGCACCGCGACCATGAAAATGATGCCCTTCGGGTTGGTGGCGTTGGTGAGGAAGCCGGTCAGCACGCGCTTCTTGACGGACGGGTGCGCGGCCAGGCCGGCGCTGCTCGCCATCGGGCCGGAGTCGGCCTTCGAGCGCCACTGCGACACGCCCAGATAGATCAGGTACAGCGCGCCGATCACCTTCACCACGGTGAAGGCGGTTTCCGAGGCCAGCAGCAGCGAGCCGACGCCGGCGCCGGCGATCGCCAGCACCAGGATCAGTCCCAGCTGCAGGCCGAGCACGGTGGCGCTGGCTTTCCGGACGCCATAGGCCAGGCCGTGGGACATCGACAGGACGGCGCCCGATCCCGGCGAAATGGCGATGACGGTGCCGGCGATGACGAAGGCGATCCAGGTGGCGAAACTCATGCTGGCAACTCGGGGAAGGAAAGGGGAAAAGCGGGAGAAAAGAGAAGGAAAACGGGAAACGGCAGGGCGCGCGGCGTCAAGCCGCGGCGCCCTGCCGTGGCATGCGATATTACTTCTTGCGCGGGTTGACGGCGGCCTTCAGGGTCGCGCCGGCCGAGAAACGCGGGGTCTTCGATGCGGCGATCTTGATGACGTCGCCGGTTGCCGGGTTGCGGCCCTTGCGGGCTGCGCGCTTGGTCACCGAGAAGGTGCCGAAGCCGGTGATGCCGACCGTGTCGCCTTTTTTCAGACGCTCGGTGATGATCTCGATGATCGTGTTGACCGCAACGTTGGCCGCGGTACCCGACATGTCGGTACGCTTGGCAAATTCAGCGATCAGTTCGCCTTTTTTCATGGTGCCTCCGGGGTTGAAAGAGCGGAAAGATTAGCACAAAAAATTGCCAGTTGTAATCTTTCGCGCGGCCGTGCGCAACGGCCGTCGTTTCCCGGGAAGGCTTAAAAGACGGGCTTCCTGCGAAATCGGCGCAATCCGGCGCGCCGCAACCGTCGGGTGGGCGGATTCTCCGCCCACGCGGCGATGGTTGGCGATGGCGCTGCCGGGTTCGACGATCCTGCCGGATCAGAGCAAGCCCGTCTCCGTCCCCGCATTCGCCAGGCGATGACGCAGCGCGGCATTGATCAGGGTCTGGTAGCCGGTGCCGCAGCGCTCGGACAGGTTGCGGAACTCGGTCAGCACTTCGTCGTCGAGGTAGATCGTGATCCGGGTCTTGCGTTTGGGCGGACGCGTGCGGCGCACCGGCGCAGTGGCTTGGTGTGCGGCTTGATGCGCTGCTGGGTTCGCGGCTTGGTTCGTGGTCGGGGTCATGGATGTCTCCTTCGCTAGGCGAGGCTGCCGTACCGCAGCACTCGATGCTGGACTATACGTATGTCGGCGTCCGGCGGGGGGCGAAAGCGACGAGCTGCAGTTTTTCGCGCCTGAACTGCAATAAATCGCGCTGAACCGTGTGCCTGGAGCTGCTGCCCTCGGTTAAGATGCTGCCATATTGACATCACAGGAGCAGGGCCCATGGCTGCAGGCAGTTTGCTGGCATTACTCGACGACATCGCAAGCGTACTCGACGACGTCACGCTGATGAGCAAGGTGGCGGCGAAGAAGACCGCCGGCGTGCTCGGCGACGACCTGGCCCTGAATGCCCAGCAGGTCACCGGGGTAAAGGCCGACCGCGAGCTGCCGGTGGTATGGGCGGTCGCCAAGGGCTCGCTGATGAACAAGGCGATCCTGGTGCCGGCGGCCCTCTTGATCTCCGCCTTCATCCCCTGGCTGATCATTCCACTGCTGATGATCGGCGGCGCCTTCCTCTGCTACGAGGGCTTCGAGAAGCTCGCCCACAAATTCCTGCACAGCGCCGAGGAGGACGCGGCCAACGAGGAACGCCTGGCGGCGGCGCTGGCCGACAGCAACGTCGACATGTGCGCGGTGGAAAAGGACAAGATCAAGGGCGCGATCCGCACCGACTTCATCCTGTCGGCCGAAATCATCGTCATTTCGCTGGGCACGGTGGCGGCGATGCCCTTCCTGCAGCAGTTCTCGGTGCTGGTGATCATCGCGCTGGTGATGACGGTCGGCGTGTACGGGCTGGTGGCGGGCATCGTCAAGCTCGACGACGCCGGCCTCTACCTGAGCAGGAAGACGAGCGGCTTCGCGCGCGGCCTGGGCCGCCTGCTGCTGGCCGCCGCCCCGCGCCTGATGAAATTCCTGTCGATCGTCGGCACGGCGGCCATGTTCATGGTCGGCGGCGGCATCATCGGCCACAACTGGGAGCCGCTGCACCACTTCGCCGTGGGCGCCGCCGAAAAAATGGGCACGGTGCCGGGCGTCGGCGGCGTGCTGGAGGCGATCACGCCGGTCGTGATCGACGCGCTGGCCGGCGTCATCGTGGGCGGCCTGGTGCTGCTGGTGGTGACGGTCGTGAACAAGCTGCGCGGCAAGAAGGCGGCGGCGCATTGAGATGGAGCGCGGCCGGTACCAATTGGGTATCGGCTGCGCTGACGCCGTACCGCGTGGGTTCAAGAACCCACCCTACGGGCCCGTGTTGTCGTAGGGTGGGTTCTTGAACCCACCCTGTATAACGCTTCCTGAACGCACAGCGGTTCTTCGCCTGCGCTTTGCCGCGCCTCCATCGCGCGTCGCGTACAGCGCCTCTTCAAGCCTGGACTGCCTGCTGCTTGCCCCTACCGGTTGCGGCGCAGGGCGATCGCGCCCAGCGCGAGGCCGACGGCGAAGGCGGCGTAGACGCCGGCCAGCGATTTTTTCGACAGGCGCTTCTCGTAGCCCGGCTGCAGGCGCTTCGGCGTGAGCTTGTAGTCGGCGAAGCAGGCGAACGCCGAGGTGGCGGCGGACGCGGCGAGCGTCACGCGCAAATCCTTGCGGTCGAGTTTTTCGCCGGCCAGGCGCTCGAACAGCACCGACCAGAAGGTGGCGCTGAGGTGGTGGATGGCGTAGCCGGTGATCGTATACTTCAGCGAAAAGCCGTCGTGCTCGGCGGCCTCGTCGCCCCAGATCCAGTGGCTGACGGCATTGGTCGGGGCATAGGCGCTGCCCGCCTCGCCGCGCCCGAGCAGGGCCAGGGCCGCGGTCGAAACCACGCTGGAAGCGGCGCCCGAGACCAGGCCGCGTTGCATCGATGTCGTCCAATCTGTCATTGTGTCGTCCTCATTCATCGGTAAAGGAGTGTGCATGCGGATCTTGCTGACGGGAGCCAGCGGCTTCATCGGACAACACCTGCTGCAGGCCTTGCTCGCGGAAGGCCACCACGTCGTGTGCGCGGTGCGCTCGCCGAAAACCAGCCCTGACCCGCGCCTGAGCTACATGCATGCTGACTTCGCAAAAGATACCGATAAATCCGTCTGGCTGGCGCGCCTTAGCGGCATCGACGCGGTGGTGAACACGGTCGGCATTTTCCGCGAATCGGGCAGCCAGACCTTCGAGCGCCTGCACCTGGAAACCCCGCGCGCGCTGTTCGCCGCCTGCGCCGAATCGCAGGACGTGCAGATGGTGGTCCAACTGTCGGCGCTGGGCGCCGACGGCGCCGCCGAGACCCGCTACCACCTGACCAAGAAGGCGGCCGACGACTTCCTCGCCTCGCTCCCGTTGCGCGCATACATCGTCCAGCCTTCGCTGGTGTACGGCCGGGGAGGCGCCAGCGCGCGCATGTTCAAGGCGCTGGCCAGCCTGCCGTTCGCGTTGCGCTTCGGAAACGCGCCGCAACTGGTGCAGCCGGTGCACATCGACGACGTGGTCGGCGCCATCGTCGCTCTGCTGCGCCACCGCCTGCCGCCCGCGCCCGGCGTCACCGCGCAGCGCGTGCCGCTGGTCGGGCCGCAGGCGCTGTCGTTCACCGATTACCTGGCGGCGCTGCGCGCGGCGATGGGGATGGGAAGGCTGCGCGTGCTGCCGCTGCCCGGCTTTGTCGCGCGCGCCATGGCCAAGCTGGGGCGCTGGCTGCCCGGCGCCATCCTCGACGAGGATGCGCTGCGCATGCTCGACCGCGGCAACACCGCCGACCCGGCCATCACCGCCCACCTGCTGGGCCGGCCGCCGACGCCGATCGCGCAGTTCGTGACCGACCCGCAGGCCGAGCGCACCGCGGCCAAGCTGGGCTGGCTGCTGCCCGTGCTGCGCTGGAGCATCGTCGCGGTCTGGATCGTCACCGCCATCGTCTCCTTCGGGCTGTATCCGGTCGAGGCGAGCTACGATCTGCTTGCCCGCACCGGCATTCCCCCCTCCCTGCAGCCGCTGATGCTGTACGGCGCGGCCAGTTTCGACCTGCTGCTCGGGCTCGGTATCGCGTTTCTGCCGCGGCGGCGCTGGCTATGGCTCGCACAATTGGCCCTGATCAGTTTTTACACGGTCGTGATAGCGTGGAAGCTGCCGGAATTCCTGCTGCATCCCTACGGGCCACTGACCAAGAACCTGCCGATGCTGGCCGCCATCTGGCTGCTGTATGAACTCGAGGAGAAATAATGGAGTACGTCGTCGTGAAATGGCTGCATATCCTGTCGTCGACCTTCCTGTTCGGCACCGGCATCGGCTCGGCTTGGTACATGCTGTTCGCCAACATCAGCCGCGACGTGCGCGCCATTGCCGTGGTCGCGCGCAACGTGGTGATCGCCGACTGGATTTTTACCGCCACCACGGCCGTCATCCAGCCGCTCACCGGCTTCTACATGATCCACCTGGCCGGTTATCCCCTGCACAGCAAGTGGATCATGTGGTCGATCGCCCTGTACATCCTGGCCGGCGCCTGCTGGTTGCCGGTAGTCTGGATCCAGATGCGCCTGCGCGACCTGTCCGCCGAAGCGGTACGCAACAATACCGAACTGCCGCCGCTCTACTGGCGCTATTTCAAGACCTGGGTGGCGCTGGGCGTGCCGGCGTTTATCGCCTTTGTCGTCATCTTCTGGCTGATGGTGGCCAAGCCGATGTAAGCGTACGAAGTGCACTGGCGGACCGCAGTAGAATGGCCCGCCTTGATTATCAACTCATGGAGGAAGCAATGCGGGCTTACCAGATACTTCCCGGCAGTAATATCGACGGACTGCAGTGCGTGGATTATCCCGAGCGCGAGCTGGCGCCCGGCGAAGTGCGGGTGCGGGTGCATGCGGTGTCGCTGAACTACCGCGACCTCATGGTTGCCAGCGGTAATTATCTGGTGAACGTGGACGATCCCATCATCCCCTGCTCGGACGGCGCCGGCGAAGTCCTGGCGGTCGGCAGCGGCGTCACGAACCTGCAGGTGGGCGACCGCGTGGCCGCCTCCTTCTTTCCCTACTGGCAGGACGGCCGCACCGCGCCGGAAAAGGTGCGCCATGCCCTGGGCGGCGACATCGACGGCATGCTGGCCGAGGAAGTCATCCTGCACGAGGAAGCGCTGGTCAAGATTCCGCCGCAGATGAGCTTTGTCGAAGCCTCGACCATGCCCTGCGCCGGCGTCACCGCCTGGAACGCGATTTTTGAATCGAGCAACGACATCAAGCCGGGCGACACCGTGCTGCTGCTGGGCACCGGCGGCGTGTCGGTGCTGGGCCTGCAGCTGGCGAAGGCGGCCGGCCTGCGCACCATCATCACGTCCTCGAGCGACGAAAAGCTGCAGCGGGCGCGCGAGCTGGGCGCCCACCACACGATCAACTACCGCCGCACGCCCGAGTGGCAGGAAGAAGTGCTGCGCGTGACCCACGGTCGAGGAGCCGACGTGGTGCTGGAAGTGGGCGGACAAGGCACCGTCAACCGCTCGGTGGCCTCGGCGGCGATGGGCGGCAGCGTCGCCATCATCGGCGGCGTCAGCGGCTTCGGCGGCGAAGTCAATCCGGCGACCCTGCTCGCCAGCGCCAAGCGCATGGTCGGCATTTTCGTCGGCAGCCGCAAGATGCTGGAAGACGTGATGCGCTTCGCCGCCGTCACCGAACTGAAACCCGTGATCGACCGCGTGTTCACCTTCGACCAGGCAAAAGAGGCCTACCGCTACATGGAATCGGGCTCGCACTTCGGCAAGGTCGTGATCGCGGTGACCGCTTGAACCCTATCTGCCCTCGAAGCGCACCAGCTCGATTTCAAACAGCTTGGGCCACAGCTTGCCGGTGACGTAGAGCCGGCGGTGCTTGCCGTCCCAGGCGATGCCGTTCAGGACGGCATCGACCGAGCTGGTGCCGCGTTTTTCGCGCGGCAACAGGTTCGTCAAATCGACCCAGCCGACCACGCGGCCGGATGCGGGATCGATGCGCGCGATGACGTCGGTGCCCCAGACGTTCGCAAACAGTTCCCCATCCACGACCTCCAGCTCGTTGAGCGCGTCGATCGGCTTGCCTTCGGCCGTGACCGTCACGCGCCGCACTTCCTTCAGGGTAGCCGGGTCGAGCACGCGGATCTGCGCGCTGCCGTCGCTCATGTAGATGGCGCGCGCATCGCTCGCCAGACCCCAGCCCTCGCCCTCGTACTGGAAACGGCCCTTCAGGCTGAAGGTCTTGGCGTCGAACACGTAGCCGGTCTTCGATTGCCAGGTCAGGCCGAGGATCCGGTCGCCGAAGGCGGTCGATCCCTCGCCAAAGACGTCCGGCGGCAGGTCCGTCTTCTGCAGCACCTTGCCGGTTTTGAGGTCCACCTTGCGCAGCGTCGAGCGGCCGGTCAGGCCGGTGGTCTCGTACAGGTGGCCGTCGCGGAAGAACAGGCCCTGGGTAAAGGCTTGCGGATCGTGCGGGTAGGTGTTCTTGACAACGAAACCGTAGACGGGAATCGCGGCCTGCGCGGCGTGGCTGGCGCAGGCCGTCAGGACGAGCGCGGCAATGGCGGATGTTTTCAGCATGGGAGGGCTGGATGAGGCTGATCGAAGCGGTCACTGTAGCAGAAAAGGAGAAGCGGACAGGCGGCTACACATAGGCCAGCAGGCGCCCGCAGCTGATCACGCCGATCCAGAGCAGGATCGACAGCAGGGCGTGCAGGCGCGCCGCGGGCGGCGCCGGCAGCGCGCGCTCCCAGGCGCCGACGCCGCGGTACGGGAACATGTGAAAAGCGAGCGCATTCAGGCCGGCGGCGGCGATCAGGACCAGTTTTAGCTGGAACACGGGATTGCGCGCCAGCTCCTCGGGATGGGCGGAAAACAGCAGCAGCCCGGCCGGCACGACCAGCAACAGGCTGGCCAGCGCCCAGCGCAGCAGGTGACTCGCCAGCGCCGTGATCGACAGGCCGCGCGCACAACCAAGCACGCGCAGGTCGAACAGCAGCACGCTGCCGACCAGCACGGCAAAGCCGAGGATGTGGACGATCTCGACGACCGGATAGAGCCAGGCATTGCCGCGCATGACCCGGGACAGCGCGGTGGCGCCCAGCCACTGCGCCGCGTCCCATCCTGACATCAGCGCAGCTCCGTCGTCTTGCCCTCGATGGTGATGCGCTCGGCGCGCAGCTCGTCGCCCTTGCTGCGGTGCGGATAGCCGTGGACGCTGGCCTTCTGGCCCGGCACCAGCTTATCGGGCGGCAAGCCGCGGCTTTCCATGCGCGAGGGCGGCGCCAGCACGACAAGCCAGGTTTTGTTATCGGCCGTTTTCAGGCGCACGAAGCCGTGCGGCTGCTCGTAGCCGGCCTGTTCGATGGTGCCGGACAGGTCGAGCGGCTTGTCGGCCTGGTATTCGCTCCAGCCGTGGTGGGCAAAGGCGCTGCCGGCGGCCAGCGCAGCGAGCAGGATCAGGCGTTTCATGAGGTGTTGTTTCATGACGGACTCCCGGGACGCGACAGGGACCGATTGTACGTCGGCCTTTTTCCCCGGCGTGCGAAGCGCGTCTATCGTGCGGAAGACGCCGTCCACCCGACAAGGGCACGTCATTTGCCGGCAGGCGGCCGCGCGTGGAGATTCAGGCGGCCGATCACTTCCAGGCGATCGGCGTGCGGCACCGCCAGCAGCATCTCTCCTTGCGCCAGGGTTTCCCCGGTCAGGGCGCGGATGTTGACGTCGTGCGTGACCATCACCAGCGGACCGGTCTCGCGGCGCGCGGCCAGCTGCGCGCGTAGCGTGCGCAGCTTGGCGCCGGCGGCGTCATCGTCGTCCCTGAAGATCGAATCGAGCGCGGGTTCCGGCGTGGCCTGGTCGAAGGCCAGGCGCGCGGTGTCCAGGCAGCGGCACCAGCGGCTCGACCAGACCGCGTCCGGATCGATGCCGCGCTCGCGAAACGCGGCGCCGATGGCGAGCGCATCGCGCCGCCCGGCCTCGGACAGCTTGCGCTGGGTGGCGCAGTTGCCGAGCGCAAAACCGGGCGGGTCGCCGATGCCCGGCGTGGTGGCCGCATGGCGCATCAGCACCACCACGTCCCCGGCGCGCAGCCGCTGCCACAGGACGTCCTCGTCCGCGTTCGCCGCATGGGCCGCGTGGACGGTGGAGAGGAAGAACAACAGGCAGAAAACGCTACGTCGGCGCATGGCGGGCCTCCGGTCGGGGAGCGGCCCATTATGGCGTCAGGCGCCCAGGACGGGCGCACGGGGCGTGTTACTCTTTGGAAATTATGTTTTTGTGAACATTCTCATGCGTTTGAAGACGATGTGCGTAGCAGCGCCTGGCCTGGGCCTGTGTGCGATGTTGCTGTGTGGCGCGGCGCAGGCGGGCGCCGGCTCCGCGTCCTGCGCGGCGTACGCCCAGGATCTGGCGGTCATGGCGGGCGCCGACGCAGCCCTGCGCGGGCGCCAGGATTTGCTGGCTTCGCCCGAGGACCCTGGGCAAGCACGGCGCCGCAGCCAGCTGGCCCTGGTCGAGCGCAGCAATGGCGTCCGCCTCAAGGCGCTGCTGGCGAGCTGCGGCTGGCCGCTGCGCGGCGTCCATGGCGAACAGGCGGGCAAGGATGCCTGGCGGCTGGTCCGCCAGGCCGGAGACGATCTGGCCTTGCAGAAGACGGCGGCGCCGCACCTCGAACAGGCAGTGCTGCGCGGCGAAGCGCCGGGCCGCGACTGGGCGCAGCTGGACGACCGCATCGCCGTCGCCGAAGGGCGGCCGCAGCGCTACAGCACCCGGATGCGCCAGCGTGATGCCTGCCACTGGGTGTTTTACCCGATGGACGACCGGGCCAGGGTGGCCGAGCGCCGCGCGCAGGTCGGACTGCCGACGCTGGAACAGCAGGAAAGCATGGCGAACGGCATGGTCATTCACGAAAACTGCCCGCCGCCGAACAATCCGCCCGCCCCCGTCCATATAGAATAATACGGTTTATATTGTTTATTCCGAATAAACGATATAAACAGTATGCAACGCCAACTCGGCGGTTTTTCCGACCTTTCCCGAACTCATCAAAAAATCCCGGGAGACGCCGAAAAACCGCTTATGAAATCACGCTCCGAAACCTTCGAGCACGACCTTGCCGTTGGCGGCGCCACTCTCGATAAAGGCGTGCGCGCGGCGCAGGTTGGCAGCATTGATCGGGCCGAAATTCTGGGCCAGCGTGGTGCGGATGCGCCCGGCGTCGACCAGTTCCGACACCGCGTTGAGCAGGTCGTGCTGGGCCTGGATGTCGGGCGTGTCGAACAGCGATCGGGTGAACATCAGCTCCCAGTGCAGCGAGATGCTCTTGCGCTTGAGCAGGCGCACGTCGATCGGTTCCGGATCGTCGATCAGCGCCAGCTTGCCTTGCGGCTTGAGCGCGTTGACCAGGGCGGTGAAGTGCTGGTCGGTGTGGGTCAGGCTGATTGCGTAGTCGACTTCGCCCAGGCCGGCGTCGAGCAGCGCCTTGTCGAGCGGCTGGCGGTGGTCGACGACGTGCTGGGCGCCGAGGTCGCGCACCCAGGCCTGGGTCTGCTCGCGCGACGCGGTGGCGATCACGGTGATGCCGGTCAGCTGGCGCGCCAATTGAATCAGGATCGAGCCGACGCCGCCCGCGGCCCCCACCACCAGCAAGGTTTCGCCGGCGTGGCCGCCTTGCTTGAGCCCCAGGCGGTCGAACAGCAGCTCCCACGCGGTGATGGCGGTCAGCGGCAAGGCGGCGGCTTCGGCAAAGCCGAGCGAGGCCGGCATGCGGCCGGCGATGCGCTCGTCCACCAGGTGCAGCTCGCTGTTGCTGCCCGCGCGGTTGATGGCGCCGGCGTACCAGACGCGGTCGCCGGGCCGGAACAGGGTCACGCTCGGTCCGACGGCGCGCACGATGCCGCTCGCATCCCAGCCGAGCACGCGCGGCTCGGCCTGGCCCTCGGCCGGCAGGCCGCGGCGCACCTTGGTATCGACCGGATTGACGGATACGGCGTGGACTTCGACCAGCAGGTCGTGGCCGCTGGCGACCGGATCGGCCAGCACCAGGTCTTGCAGGGCGCTCGGATGGTCGGCGGGCAGGGCGGCGAATGCGGCAATGGCTTTCATGGTGTTTCCTGATGTGGGTTTGAATAGACAAAGTGTAGCGCCTGGGGATTGTGTTGATTAGTCGCTATAATCCGAAAAGACTATCCACAAAGGCGGACAATGAAGCTCGACGCCATGGCGCTGTTCGTGCAGGTCGCCGCCAGCGGCAGTTTCACCGCCGCGGCGCTGGCGAGCGGGCTGCCGAAATCCACGGTCAGCCAGCGCGTGGCCGAACTCGAAGCGGCGCTGGGCGTGCGCCTGCTGCACCGGACCACGCGCCGCCTGAGCCTGACCGCCGCCGGCCAGGTGTATCTCGCGCACTGCCAGACCATGCTCGACGCCGCCCATGCGGCCGACGCCGCGATCTCCCGCCTGCGCGACGAGCCGGCCGGCAACCTGCGCCTGACCGCGCCCGAAGCCTCGGGCATCCTGTTACTGCCGCCGCTGCTGGCGGCCTTTCATGCGCGCTATCCCGCCGTGACGGTCGACTGCGTGATCACCGATGTCCACCTCGACCTGGTGGCCGAGCGCATCGACCTGGCGCTGCGCACCGGCCAGCTCGGCGACTCGTCCTTCGTGTCACGCCGGGTGGGCGCGGTGCGGCGCGTGCTGGTGGCCTCGCCACGCTACCTGGAGCGGCACGGCGCACCGCGCCAGCCGGCGGACCTCGCGCGCCACCAGTTGCTGCTGCACGACGTGCTGCCGCAATGGCCGCTGCGCAGCGAAGGGAAGGTGATCCAGGTGTCGGCTGCCGGCGCGACGCTGCGCGCCAACAACCTGAATACCCTGCGCGGCCTGGCCGTGGCCGGCGCCGGCATTGCCTTGCTGCCCTGGTTCCTGGTGCGCGACGCGCTCGAGAACGGCGGCGTCGTGCTGGTGCTGCCCGAGCATCCCCCCACCGACAACAGCTATTACGCCGTCTATCCGGGCCGCAGCCACCGTCCCGCCGCGTTGAGCGCCTTGCTCGATTTTATCGATCAGTTCGGCTTGGCAAGCTACCTCTCCTGAGCGCATCTGTGCGAACGGTGCTTCTGACAAACTGTGCGCCGGTTACATAAAAGTTAATACTAAGATGGGCCACAACGGTATGCCCCGCGCATCCCGAGAAGCCGGCTGCGCGCGCAGCCGGCATCCCCCCATCATCCCGAAAGGACTCATCATGCCCGCTCCCGAGCGCTACCCGCTCAGCCTGCGCATCAACGGCCGCGACCACCAGATGGAACTCGAAGCCTGGGTCACGCTGCTGGACCTGCTGCGCGAGCGCCTGCACCTCACCGGCTCGAAGAAAGGCTGCGACCACGGCCAGTGCGGCGCCTGCACCGTGCTGGTCGACGGCCGCCGCATCAATTCCTGCATGACGCTGGCCGTGATGCAGAACGGCCGCGAGATCACCACCATCGAAGGCCTGGCCGAAGGAGAGAAGCTGCACCCGGTGCAGCAGGCCTTCGTCGACAACGACGCCTTCCAGTGCGGCTACTGCACGCCGGGCCAGATCTGCTCGGCCGTCGGCCTGATCAAGGAAGGCAATGCCAGGACCGCCGCCGAAGTGCGCGAACTCATGAGCGGCAACGTCTGCCGCTGCGGCGCCTATCCGCAGATCCGCAAGGCGGTCTGCGCGGCCGCCGGCATCGAGGATGGGGACAACGCGGTGCACGCAGTGGTGCCGGGGACGGTGCCGGCATGAACCCCTTTTCCTTTTCCCAGCCCGAGGACGCCCAGGACGCCATCGCCCAGGTGGCGGACAACCCCAGCTTTGCCGGTGACGCCGTGCGCTTCATCGCCGGCGGCACCAACCTGCTCGACCTGATGAAGGAAGGCGTGATGGCATCGCGCCGCCTGGTCGACATCAACCGCCTGCCGCTCGACAAGATCGAGGAAGACCAGGATGGCGGCCTGCGGCTGGGCGCCACCGCGCGCAACGCCGACACCGCTTACCACCCGCTGGTGCGCGAGCGCTATCCGCTGCTCAGCGCCGCCATTCTCGCCGGCGCGTCTCCCCAGCTGCGCAACATGGCCAGCAACGGCGGCAACCTGCTGCAGCGCACCCGCTGCTACTATTTTTACGACCTCGCCACGCCCTGCAACAAGCGCGAGCCGAACACCGGCTGCGCCGCGATCGGCGGCATCACGCGCCAGCATGCGATCCTCGGCGCCAGCGAGCAGTGCATCGCGACCCACCCGTCCGACATGTGCGTGGCGCTGGCCGCGCTGGAAGCGACGGTGCACGTCGAGTCGGCACGCGGCAAGCGCGCGATTCCCTTCGCCGAGTTCCACCGCCTGCCGGGCGAGGCGCCGCAGTACGACAATGTACTCGAGGCCGACGAGCTGATCACCCACATCGCGCTCCCGGACGCGCGCCGCTACGCCCGCCATTCGGCCTACCTGAAGATCCGCGAGCGCCTGTCGTACGCCTTCGCGCTGGTCTCGGTCGCAGCCGCGCTCGACATCGGTTCGGACGGCGTCATCAGGAGCGCGCGCATCGCCCTCGGCGGCGTCGCCCATAAACCCTGGCGCCGGCCGGAAGCCGAGGCGCTGCTCGAAGGCGCCAGGCCCGATGCCGAGCGCTTCCGGCAGGTGGCCGACGCGCTGCTCGACGGCGCGCGCGGCCAGGGCCACAACGACTTCAAGATCCGCCTGGCGCGCAACACCATCGTGCGCGCGCTGGAAACGGCGGTGCAGGGCACCGTCACCAATACCGGAGAACGCCATGACTGACCTGATCCAGGATTTGCGCGCGCCCGTCGCGGAACCGGGCACCGGCCAGGTGCGCACCGGCAGCGCCGTCTCGCGCATCGACGGCCGCGCGAAAGTGACGGGCGAAGCCCGCTACGCCGCCGAACACTTCGCGCCCGACCTGCTGTATGGCGTGGTGGTGAGCAGTACGGTCGCCAAGGGCCGCATCGTGACCATCGACGACGCCGAAGCGATGGCGCTGGAGGGCGTGGTCGAGGTGATGAGCCACCTGAACCGCCCGAAGATGCGTTCCTTCGACATCCACTACAAGGACATGACGGCGCCGCCCGGCTCGCCCTTCCGTCCCTTCTACGACGACAACGTCATCTACAGCGGGCAGCCGGTGGCGCTGGTGCTGGCCGACAGCTTCGAGGCGGCGCGCCGCGGCGCCGCCCTGGTGCGCGTGTATTACCACGAGGCCGACGAGGGCCACGACACGCGCATGACCGCGAACCTCGATCGCGCCTACAAGCCGACCGGGCTGCGCGCCGGTTTCGAGCCGCCGCCGCCGGAAAAGGGCGACGCCGAGAAGGCCTGGAAGGCGGCTCCGGTGAGGGTCGAAGCCGAGTTCCACCATGGCGTCGAGCACCACAATCCGCTCGAACTGTTCGCCTCGACCGTGATCCGCGGCGAGGACGGTCACTTGACCATCTACGACAAGACGCAAAGCTCACAGAACAGCCGCTGGTACGTCTCGCACGTGTTCGGCCTGCCGAAGCACAAGGTCACGGTGCGCAACCCGTATGTTGGCGGCGCCTTCGGTTCCGGCCTGCGCCCGCAATACCAGCTCACATTGGCCGTGATGGCGTCACTCAAGCTGAAGCGATCGGTGCGCGTGGTGCTGACGCGCCAGCAGATGTTCAGCTTCGGCCACCGCCCGGAAACCGTGCAGTACGTGAAGCTGGCGGCCGAGAAGGACGGCACCCTGACCTCGATCATGCACGAGGCGATCGGCGAGACCTCGAAGATCGAGGACTACGTCGAGGTCGTGGTGAACTGGTCGGGCCTCCTGTACGCCTGCGACAACATCAAGCTCGGCTACAAGCTGGTGAGCGTCGACCACTACACGCCGATGGACATGCGCGCGCCGGGCGCGGCCCACGGCATGGTCGCGCTCGAAATCGCGATGGACGAGCTGGCGTATGAACTGCGCATGGACCCGCTCGCGCTGCGCCTGAAGAACTATGCCGAGCGCTCCCCGGCCGACGACAAACCGTATTCGAGCAAGGAACTGCGCGCCTGCTACGCGCAGGGCGCCGAGCGCTTCGGCTGGGACAAGCGTCCGCTCGAACCGCGCTCGATGCGCGAGGGCTCGGAGCTGGTCGGCTGGGGCATGGCCACCGGGGTATGGGACGCGATGCAGATGTTCGCGCGCGCCAGCGCCGTGATGCACGCCGACGGCAGGCTGGTGGTGTCGAGCGCGGCCAGCGACATCGGCACCGGCACCTATACCGTGATGGCGATGATCGCGGCCGAAGCCATGGGCCTGCCGCTCGAGCGCGTGACTTTCCAGCTGGGCGACTCGACCCTGCCGGCGGCGCCGGTCGAAGGCGGCTCCTCGCACGTGGCGACCGTCGGCTCGGCGGTGGCCGGCGCCTGCGACAAGTTGCGCCTGACCCTGCTGCGCTACGCCCAATCGGCCGCCGATTCTCCGTTCCGCGACAAGCGTTTGAAAGACGTGGAATTCGTCGACGGCGCGCTGCGCCTGAAGCGCGACCCGTCGACCTGGGTGTCGCTCGCCACCATCGTCGAGCGCAGCGGGCACGACAGGCTTGAGGAACAGTACCTGATGCTGCCGCAGATGCTCAAGCAGCGCAAATACCGGCGCATGGTGCACTCGGCGGTGTTCGTCGAGGTGCGGGTGGACGAGGAGCTCGGCGTGGTGCGCGTCACGCGCGCGGTCAGCGCGATCGCCGCCGGACGCATCATGAACACCAAGACAGCAAGCAGCCAGATCGTCGGCGGCGTGGTCTGGGGCATCAGCCAGGCGCTGCACGAGGAAAGCCATACCGACCACCGGTATGGCCGCTTCATGAACCACAACCTGTCCGAGTACCACGTGGCCGTGAACGCCGACATCCACGACATCGACGTCATCTTCGTGGAAGAGGACGACCGCATCGTCAGCCGCCTGGGCGCCAAGGGCGTGGGCGAGATCGGCATCGTCGGCGTGCCGGCGGCGATCAGCAACGCGATCTTCCACGCCACCGGCAAGCGCATCCGCAGCATGCCGATCACGCCGGACAAGGTGCTGGCCGGCGGGCCGTAAGGTTCGTGCAGGCGCACCGGACTGTCCGGTGCGCCATGCGGCCTGTTCGACACGTGCGCGCGGCGCGGTCCATGCGGCGCATACTGCTGTTCACATTCACGGAGAGCGCGACATGAGCACGGAAACGCAAGCAATGGATGCCGCAACGCTGTCTCGTTACGATGACCTCGGCAAGCTGGTGCTGCGCCTGGCGCTGGGCCTGATGCTGCTGTTGCACGGTATCGCCAAGCTGGTCGGCGGCATCGGTTTCGTCACCGGCGCGCTGCAGAAGATGGGCCTGCCGGAGGCGATCGGCTACCTGGTCTACGTCGGCGAGGTGATCGCGCCGCTATTCGTCGTGTTCGGCCTGTGGACGCGGCTGGGCGCGCTGATCATTGCCGGCAACATGATCGTGGCCGTGCTGCTGGTGCACACGGCGCAGTTCTTCGCCCTGAACGCCACCGGCGGCTGGGAGCTGGAACTGCAGGGCATGTTCTTCTTTGCGGCCGTGGCCCTGGTCCTGCTTGGCGCCGGCCGCTACAGCATCGGCGGACGCGCGGGACGCTGGAACTGAATCACCAAGCGCCGGCCAGGCCGTGTTCGCAGATCCAGTCGACGAATACGCGCACGCGCGCCGACAACTGGCGGTTGCGCGCATAGACGACCGACACCGGCAGCGGCGCCGGGCGGTAAGCCGGCAGCACCTCGACCAGCCGGCCGTCGGCGAGCAGCGCGTCGACGCCGTGACGCGGCACCTGCACCATGCCCAAACCGGCGAGACAGGCGGCGAGGTAGGCGTCGCTGCTGCTGACCGACATCGCACTTTGCATCTTCACGCGCCGGGTTTCGCCCCGTTCCACCCATTCCCACGGCAACTCGCGCCCGGCGCGGGTAGAAAAATAGCTCACGGCGACATGTCCGGGCAGGTCGGCCGGCGTGAGCGGAATCCCATGGCGCGCGATATAGGCCGGCGCTGCGCAGTTCACCTGCGCCATCTCGCCAATGCGGCGCGCCACCAGGCTCGAATCGGCCAGGGGCCCGACCCGCACCGCGCAGTCGACGCCTTCGCCGACCAGGTCGACAAAGCGGTCGCTGGCCGCCATGCGGATCTGGATGTCGGGATAGCGCGCGAAGAAATCAGGCAGGGCCGGGATGATCGACAGGCGCGCCAGGCGCTCGGGCAAGTCGACGCGCACCACGCCGCGCGGGCGCGTGCGCGCACCGGAAAACAGCGACTGGGCATCGTCGATGTCGGCAAGCAGGCGGGTGCAGCGCTCGAGATACAGCGCGCCATCGTCGGTCAGCGTGACCTTGCGCGTGGTCCGGTGCAGCAGGCGCACGCCGAGTTCGCGCTCGAGCTCCTGCACGATATGGGTGACCGTGGCCGCCGGCAGCGCCAGCCGCTCGGCCGCCCGGCTGAAGCTGCCGAGCGTGGCCACCTGGGAAAAGACCTGCATCGCACGTGCGACATCCATCGAGCAATTATTGATATGAGCTGAATAATGAATTGATTATATGCGTATTTATTCAGCAAGACGAAAGATCTACACTGCTCGCATCCGATCCAACAAGGAAAAACGATGACATACGCAGCACAATCGGCAGGAACAGGAAACGGCAAAGCGGCCATCGTCACCGGCGCCTCGCGCGGCATCGGGCGCGCGATCGCCCTGCGCCTGGCGCGCGACGGCTTCGCGGTCGCGGTGAACTACGCCAGCCGGATACAGGACGCCGCGGCAGTGGTGGCCGAGATCGGGACAGCCGGCGGCCGCGCCGTGGCGATCAAGGCCGACGTCGCCCAGGCCGGCGACGCCCGGCGCCTGTTCGACGAGGCGCAGGCGGCGTTCGGAGACATCGACGTCGTGATCAACAACGCCGGTGTCATCCAGCCCGGCACGACGATGCTGGCCGATACCGACGACGCGCTCTACGAGCGCATCTTTGCGATCAACACGCGCGGCACCTTTCACATGCTGCGCCTGGCCGCCACGCGCCTGCGCCATGGCGGGCGCATCGTGAATTTCTCGACCAGCGCCATCGGCCTTGCGCTGCCGGGCTATGCCGTCTACGCCGGCGCCAAGGCGGCGATCGAAACCTTCACCAACATCTTCGCCAAGGAAATGCGCGGCAAGCGCATCTCGGTGATGTGCGTGGCGCCGGGGCCGACCGCCACCGAGTTGTTCCTGGACGGGAAGCCGCCCGAGCTGGTCGCCCGCCTGGCGCAGGCCGCCCCGCTCGAACGCCTCGGCACGCCGGAGGACATCGCGAATACGGTCGCCTTCCTGGTCGGGCCGGAGGGCGAGTGGGTAAACGGGCAGACGCTGCGGGTGAATGGCGGGATCGTCTAGGCCGATTACTCTTCCAGCATCGCTGGGACCGTTGTGGACAGTTCCGGCGCCGGAACCGGCGGCGCTTCCCCGGCACCGGCCGGCGCGCCAGCTGGCGCATCGATCGGTGCATCGGCCGGCGCATCGCTCAGAGCAATGGCAGCCGGCCGGGCACGCGCACGCGGCTCGGCCGCCGGCAGCTGCGGCTTCGCGGGCGCGCTGCTTCCCGATATGGTGACCTGGAATATGCGCGACACGCCTGGCGGAAACGGCTTGGCGTCGAGGATCGCGCGCGCGACTGCCATGTCGAAATCCGGGTCGCCCGACGATGGCTCGATCATGTCGGTGGCATTTACCGTGCCGTCGTCGAGCAGGAATACTTCATACGTGACCGAGAGCGTACCGGCACGGGTCGGCGTATAGCGCACGGGCGCCAGGTGCTGCTTTATCAGTTCCGGTGGCGGTGGCGCGCTGGCCTGGATCGGCGGCGGCGCGGGCGGCGCGGACGCCGGCTTGCGTGCCATGTCGTACAACGCGTGCAACACGAAGAAAGCGACAAAGAAGAACACCAGGTACATGAACCAGCGCGCCAGCCGTTCCCGTTTGCTGGTGCCGGGCGGCGGCTCGATGTCGACGGCGTGCTCGGCGTGGACCGTACGCCAGTGTTCGATCTTGTCGGTATCGGCGACCACGGCCAGCAGCGCCGGAAAGCGCAGTTCGATGTTCTCCAGCTCGTCCATGTGGTCGAGCACTTCCTGCACGCTGGCCGGTTCCTGGCGGCGCAGGATCGCGGCGATGCGCTCCTGCACGCCGCGCTTCACCGGCGGCTGGGTATCGAACAGCGCGCGCTCGTCGATGGCCTGGTTCAGCAGGTTGCCGGTATGGCCGAACAGCGCCAGCCGGCGCCGGTCCGCGGCCCAGTCGAACACGTCCACCGCCGCCGGGAACAGGGCCTCGTTGCCCGGATACCAGCCGTGGCCGAGCACGTGCACGATGCGTTCCTCGAACAGCGTGCGCGCGGCGATGCTGTCGAGCTCCGCGTCGCCCAGCCGCGCCAGCAGCAGCGCGCGCCAGGCATGCGGATCGTCCAGGCGGCCCTGTTCGGCCAGCCCGGCCGCGCCCTGGCCCAGACGCTCAAAAACCAGGGCGGCCAGTTGTTCTTCCTGCGGCCGGTCGGGAGGCGCCGGCGCCATGGCCGGTTCCGGTATGGCTTCCATTACAGCCTCCGCTACGGCCTCCAATCCGGTGGCGGGCACCGCTTCCGGCGAGCCTGCCGGCACGGCGGCGGGTATGGGTTCCGGTTCGGGGACATGGGCCGCTGCCGCCGCATTCCCGCTCTCCTGCGCCGCCTCGCGCTCGCGGTACTCGGCCCAGGCCAGCGCGCTTTCGTAGGCGTCGCGCAGGGCCTGGAAACCGGCCGGGTCCAGGCCCTGGTCGATCTGCTTGAGCTTGCGCGCATAGGCACGGCGCACCTCGCGCACGCCGGCCGTCTCGTCCAGCCCGAGCGCGAGCAGGAAGTCGTGGGTTGCGTCCATCCTTCAGTCTTCGGGTAGCAGGAAACTCTGGTGCTCGAAATACTCGAGCACTTGCCGGAACCTGTCGGCCGCAGGTGCGATGACGTGGCGGTCCTGCGATTCGAGTGCGCGCTCGAAATGCACGATCTGCTGGCCCAATTCCTCGCGCGCCGCGCCGCGCAACTGCTGGTACTGGCGCTCGCCACGCGCCAGCAAGGTGCGGTTCTCCATGCTGTCGCGCGGATGGATCTTCAGTTCCGACAGCGCCGCGAAACGCTGGGCGATTTCCTGCTCGCTGAGCAGGCCCGGATTACCCTCGATGACCAGGGTGTGCACTTCTCCCGTACGCACCAGCGTCGCCTCCACCTGCAGCAGGCCGTTGACGTCGTAGGTCAGGCGCACGTCGACCGGGTTCTCGTCGCGCGGCGCCGGCGTGAGCTTGATCTTCAGCTGGCCCAGCTTGATGTTGTCGGCCGCCATGCGCGCTTCGCCCTGGAAGATGTTCAGCTCGACTACGGCCTGGTTGTCCTGTATCGGATAGTAGCGCTTGACGCGGCTCACGGGGATCACGGTGTTGCGCTCGATGATGGGATCGAAGTGGCCCTGCGACATGCCGCCGCCGTCGAGGCTGATGGCGGTGTCGGTGCCGAGCGAGTAGGGCGCGACGTCGGTCATCACGACCTCGTCGAGCGCGGCGTCATTCATCTTCAGGCCGGCCTGCACCGCGGCGCCCAGCGCGACCACCTCGTCGGGATTGATGTCGCAGGCGGGGAAGCGCCCGAACATGCGCGCGACCATGCGCCGCACGGTCGGCATGCGCGTGGCGCCGCCGGCCAGCACGATGTTGTCCAGCTCGGCGATCGGCAGGCGCGCGTCGCGCAATGCCCGCTCGACCGGATGGCGCAGGCGCGCCAGCAGGGTGGCGCAGCTCTTTTCCAGTGCCGCCTCGTCGAGTTCCATGAGGTAGTCGGTCTTGCCATCGCCGACGCGCACGGTCGCTTGCGGCGCTTCGCTCAAGGACCGCTTGGCCTGCTCGACCTGGGCATGCAGGCGCTGCATGAAGCGCGCGTCGCGCCGCAGCGAAGCGGGCACCTTGGCGGCGTCGAAAAAACGCTCGACCAGGGTCGCAACGAAATCCTCGCCGCCCAGGTGGTTGTCGCCGGCCGAGGCGCGTACCTCCATCACGTTCTCGAACAAGTCGAGCACGGACACGTCGAAGGTGCCGCCGCCGAGGTCGAAGACGAGGAATTTGGATTCGCTGTCGCGCAGGTGGATGCCATAGGCCAGCGCCGCCGCGGTCGGTTCGTTCAGCAGGCGCTCGACCTTCAGGCCCGCGAGCTGGCCGGCGGCACGCGTGGCCTTGCGCTGGGCATCGGAGAAATAGGCGGGCACGGTGATAATCGCCTCCAGCACCGGCTGGCCGAGCGCGGCTTCCACGTCTTCCTTCAGCGAGCGCAGGATCAGGGCCGACAATTCCTCGGGGCGGAACGCGCGCTTGCCGAGCATGAGCGTCTTGTCGCTGCCCATCAGGCGCTTGAAATTCGCCGCGCTGTGCTGGGGATGCGTTTGAAGGCGTTCGCGCGCCGCGCGGCCGATCAGGATCGAACCGTCGTCGTCGACACTGACGCAGGAAGGCGTCAAGACCTCGCCCAGGCTGTTCGGAATCAGGCGCGGCGCACCGTTTTCCCATACCGCGACCAGGCTGTTGGTCGTGCCCAGGTCGATTCCGACGATCATATTGTTCCTTTTAATTATTAGTTATTACAAATATGATATCTCATCCGCTACACCGGTTCCAGACACGGCAAGAAGCGACGTTCGCGCCGAATACCACGAAGGCGCCCGCCATGCAGATATAGCGTTGTATTAAAGTATACTTTTACCTCAACTAATGTATTTTATAGCAATAATATACTGGATTTCTTTCTTAAATAGCATAGTAATGCTGATTTTTTAGCAATTATAAGAACGAATGATATCTCATGGTGACTGTTGGTTTCACGTGAAACCACATTAGCTATGCGCTTGGTGAATTTGACGATTTTGCTTATTCGCGTGTAATCCCGTAGCGATCACCTGAGACCAGACGTGACGGCGAAGGTTGCCGCGACAACGCGCCGACTCACCCGGCAAGAAGCTCGTAGCGCACGTCGCGCCGGTCCTGTTCCTGCGGGCCCTCGACGAGATAGGCATCCCAGCCCAGGCGCCCCAGCGTGCCGCTGGTCGAGATGGTCACCGGCCGCACCTCGGCCGCGCGCAGCACCAGCTCGATTTCGTATTCGAGCGTGATGCCGGTGAACATCGCCAACAGGCTTTTCAGGGCGCGCGCCGCCATCCCGCCCGGCAGGAAGGCGGTGAAGCCGGCATGGTCGAGCGGCCCGACAATCAGGCGCAGGCGCAGGTCGCGCTGCCAGACGCGCCCGCCCGCGATCGCATCCTTGCCGAGCACGCCGATCTCCCCACCGAGCACAGTTTGCTGGGCCAGCGGCACCTCATACCAGCGGCCGACGAACTGCTCGACTTGCACTGGATGGCCGAAGTATTCCGACAGCACGCGCGCCAGCTGCACGGCCGAGGTGGGCCGGTGCCGGATCGCGCCGGCGAAGTAGCCGATCGATTCGTCGAGCACGGCGCCGTCCGCGCGGCTGGACAGGCGCTTGCGCAGCGATGCATTGCCCAGGCCGGCCAGGGACAGCAGCAGCGGCAGGAAGGCGTCCTGGCCGTCGAGCTGGTACTGGAAGGCCAGCCGGTACTTGCGCCAGGCCGCGTAGAACAGCGCCAGCGAACGGTTCGAGAAGGTGTCGAGGAAGGCGCGCGCGCCCTCGTCCTTTTCGTTGAACAGGTGCTCGGCGATGCGCTCGGTGTAGTGCGCCGGCAGCACGCCGTTCCCGCCCAGCAGGCCCATGAAGGAGGGCGTCAAGCGCACGTACTTCAGCTGCTTCGCCGCCAGCGCGGTCCCGAGCGCGGCGGCGTCGCGCGCAATGTCGCGCGGCTCGGTCTGGATGGCTTCCAGTTGGCTGGCCGGGAAGCGCAGCGAGGTCGAATTCTGGAAGCGCAGGAAGTCGGCGACCAGCTGGCGCGGCGGTGCGCCGTTGCGCTTGAGCCAGAGCTCGAGCACGCGCACCGCTTGGAAGTACTCGAAGCGGTAGGGTTCGCGGAACAGCCGTTCGATTACAGCAGGCTCGAATCGCCGCTTCGTGGCGCACATGAGAGCAATTCCTCACCGTTCTTGTTGGAGACGACCACCAGCCGGGTAAAACTGTTGGCGTGCACATAGAGCGCCAGGAAGCGCTCGACGATGTGGGCAAAGGCGTGGATGCCGCTGCCGACAAAGGCTTCCTCGTCGATGCTCAAGCGCACTTCGACGCCGCGCACCAGGCAAGTAAAGGGGTTGCCGGACATCCAGGCCGTGGCCGCATGCTGGGCGAGGTCGGCGATGCCGCCGATCTGGCGCTGCGACGCGGGAGAGCGCGGCAGGTCGTACAGCGCCAGCATCTCCCGGAAGGCATCGATGCCGCCTTCGGCCAGCGACAGGTGGTTCAGCGACAGGTGCGAGATCAGGCGCCAGTGGGCGCCGCGCCCGCGCCCGAAGCGATAAGAGGGCGTCGGCTTGCGCAGGAAGGCGATCGCGCGCAGGTTCGAGCCGCCCTCGAGGAACAAGTCGCCGCCGGGCTGGCCGTAGCCGAGCAGGGAGGGCAGATCGCGGTTGCTGCAGGTCAGGTCGATGTTCAGGGTATCGGTCTCGACCGCGGCCGGATCGAAGTCGATGTCGACGATCGAGATCTGGGCCTCGAAGCCCGGGCTGCGTTCCATCAGCTCCTCGTCGCGCCGCATCGCCCAGTAGTGGCCGTTCTGCTCCGGCGTCTGCGCGTGCTTCAGCGAATAGAAGGGGCGGAACTCGACGACGGTCTCTCCCTGCGGCGTCTGGCGCACCAGGTTCACGGAATCGATCGAATAGATCTCGTAGGCAAAGGCGCGGCGCGCATCGGCCAGCACCGGGTAGCTGGCGCTGGCGTGGGTCAGGCGGATCGGTTCGCCGCGCTGGCGGAACAGGTTGATCACCGGTGTGCAACCCAGCAGTAGGTTGTTGGTCGACAGGGTCGAGAGCATGCGCGCGGTGTTCGAATCGGCGCGAATGCCCTTGATCCCCAAGTGCAGGGTGATCGAGCGGGCGCCCGGCGGCAGGGCGGCGGCGATGGCCGCCAGGTCGATATCGAAAAAATTGAATTTCTCGGGGAAGCAGAAGTATTCGGTCAGCAGGCGGTAGGCCGCATGTGAGCGGGCCGGGAAATCGATCAGCGCCTCGTCCTCCTCGAAGCCGGCGGCCTTCACCGGAATGGAAGACAGCGCCACCCAGCGCCCGTTGTGGTCGGCCTCGGCCCAGGCGCACAGCCCGCGCATGAACAGCGCATCGCGCAGCGCCGCGCAGAACGAGGGCTCGCCGTCGATGAAGACGCGCAGCGCGGGCAGGGCCGGAATCGGCGCGGCGCCGCCGCCGGTGCTGTGCAGGGTGAGGTGCAGGCAGCTGCTCACGCCGGCGGGCAGGCGCACGGCGTCGGGCGGGCTGGCGATGGGGTCGAAGCCGGCGTGGCTGAAGGCGAGCGGCGCCAGGGTCACCGGATACACGGTGCGGAAGATGCAGGGGGCGCCGCGGATCGGACGCGTACCCAGTTGCGTGCCGCGCGCAATGACGCTGACGCCGCCCTGGGCGCCCTCGGTCTCCACGCGCGCGATCGAGCACGAGGGAAAGGGCCGCAGGTAATGCGGATACAGCACGTCGAACAGGGCCTCGGTGAATTCCGGGTAGTCGTCGTCGAGGCGCTTGGCGATACGGGCATTGAGCAGGGAGAAGGCCTCGATCATGCGCTCGGTGTGCGGGTCCTCGCAGACCTCGCCGCTGATCAGGAGGCGCCCGGCGATCTTCGGATAGCGTTCGGCGAATTCGCGCAGGTTGCGGCGCAGGTAGCCCAGCTCGCTTTCGTAATATGGCAGTAATTGCTCCAACTCAGGCTCCCGCGGGCGCGGCGCGGCCCGCCTTGCTGATGCTGTAGCTCAAGGTCGACGGCTGCAGCACGGCATCGAAATTCACCGTCTCCTGCGCCGCGTTCACGATGAGCAGGGCGGTGATCGCGAAATCGAGCCGGTTGACGCTGTTGGCGCGCAGCTCGAGCGAAGCCTTGACGTCCTTCAGGCGCGGCTCGTGGCGCGCGATGACGCTTTCGATACAGGCGCAGATGTGGGCGCGATCGGTCGGACTCGACAGCGACAGGTCGGCAAAATCGATCAGGCCGTAGCTGACGATCGACGCGGCGCATTCCGGATAGGGTTTCAGGAGTTCCTCGGGGAACACCGAACGCGTGTTGAGCAGGGCTTCGAGATCGCGCGCCACCATGTCCTTCATGTCCTCGAGCAGCGCGCGCGGATTGGCGCCCGCGCGGACCGGCACGCCCAGCAGCCGGTCGAATAATCCAGGCGTAAATCCTTTCATCGCGTCTCCTTTTCTAGCGCGGCCGGTGCGAAGCAAACCGCATGTTGCCACGTTGCGCAGCGCGAACATTTGAGCAACTTCACATGGGCAACTTCTGCCTGTTGTTATTGTTCCGTGAGCAAAGTTCGACCTATATCAACCAAGAGCGTCTGGCAACGCCTTCAGGGCAAGGCGCATCGTCGAAGACAGTACGCAAGTACGGCGAGACGATGCAACGCCGCCATGGAGGCGTTGCCAGGCGCTCCACTTGAGGGATGCCGGAATGAGCAGCAAAGTACTTTGGGGCGAAGGCCTCCTGTTACGCCCACAACACTTCCAGCGCCAGGACGAATACCACGAACACTGCCTGCACAAGGGCATCAAGGCGGTCCACCCTTACGCCTGGGGCGTCGAGCGCCTGCAGCTCGACCGCGAGGCGCTGGCCAGCAACATGCTGCGCGTCGTCGAGCTGGCGGTGCGCTTCCAGGACGGCGAACTGGTCGACGCCCCCGGCGCCGACGCGCTGCCCGATGCGGTCGACCTGAGCCTGCTGACGCAGTCGCAGCAGAGCGTGACGTATTACGTGGCGCTGCCGGGACTGAAACCCTTCAGCGGCAATTTCGCCCAGCCGGGCCAGGCCTCGAACACGGCGCGTTTCGTCCAGGCCAACCAGGACACGCCCGACCTGTACACCGGCGCCGCCCCGGTCCAGCTGGCCTACCTGAAAAAGTCGGTGCGCCTGGTCTCGGAGTTCGAGCCGCGCGACGCCTACGTCCACTTTCCGCTGCTGCGCCTGCGCCGCGTGAGCACCGGCGGCTTCGAGCTCGACCCGGCTTTCGTGCCGCCCAGCCTGACGGTGGCCGCGGCGGCGCCGCTGTTCCAGCAACTGCGGCGCCTGCTCGACGCCCTGCAGGCGAAAGTCAGCGCCCTGTATGGCCACCACCGCGAGCCGAGCAAGAACGTGATCGAGTTCCGCTCGGGCGACATGTCCTCGTTCTGGCTGCTGCACACGGCCAGCGCCGCCTACGCCGAACTGACCCACCATTTTCATCACCCGGCCCTGCATCCGGAGCGGCTGTACGAGCAGCTGCTCGGCGTGGCAGGACGCCTGATGACCTTCTCGAAGAGCTGGACCCTGGCCGACCTGCCGCCCTACCAGCACGCCGACCCCGGCCCCGGCTTCACGAAGCTGCACCAGATCATCCGCGAGCTGCTCGACACCGTGATCTCGTCCAAGTACTTCGCCATCGCCCTCGGCGAAAACCGGCCCTGCTACCACATCGGCATGCTCGACTCGGGCAAGATCGACGAGAAGACCACCTTCTACATCGCGGTGAGCGCCGACATCCCCGCGATCGAACTGGTCGACGTGGTGCCGCTGCGCTTCAAGGTCGGCGCCCCGGACGACGTCGAGAAATTCGTGCTCTCGGCGCTGCCGGGCGTGCGCCTGCAATACACGCCGCAACTGCCGGCCGCGGTGCCGGTGCGGCCCGACACCTGCTACTTCCTTCTGGAAGCGAAGGGGCAGATGTACGAGCGCATGCTCAAGGCGCAGTCGATCTCAATCTACGTGCCGGCCGGGATGAAGGAACTGCGGCTGGAGTTGCTGGCGGTGGCGGCGTAAGGGAAGCGCGCATGTCCGGACCATTGATCACGCTCGGCGACAAGACTCACAGGACGGCGCCAGCCTGAAAACTGGCGGCGGGCGCCGCCGTGCGCCGGCGTGGCATGCCAGCCACATCGTTGCATTGTGATAATTCGATAGTCTTTTTCCCATCGGCACGAGCTACCATTCGCTCCGGCTTGACACCGGCATCGTCATCCCGACGCCCCAGTACACGCCACTATTTCAAACACGCACTCGAAACAACGCCAGGCCTGACCGGCGCCGTATCGTCGATCCCGCGGCGATCGCGGCATCGCCGCATGCGCATGGCTGTCCAGGCCTGGAAACACATAACAACAGCAGCCCCTGAAAGAGAAAAATCATGCACAAACCCCGTTTCTTCCTGGCCCTCGGCTCGGCCCTGCTGCTGTCCGCCTGCGGTGGCGGTGGCGGCAGCAGCGGCACGACGACGAACCCGGGTCCGGTATCGACCCTGTCGCCGATCACCGCCAGCAATGCGACCAAGGTCGCGGCCAACGCCTACGTCGCCGCCAGCGCGATCGACGATTCCTCGTCCTCGCTGGGCGACCTCCTGACCGGCGTCAGCGTCGCGCGGTCCAACATCAGCACGGTGAGGCCGGTGCTCGACCTGGTCAAGCGCGCCTATACCCGCGACGCGACGCCGTTGCTCACCGGTGTGTCGGTCTCCGAGGCGTGTAGCGGCGGCGGCTCGATCACCATCGAGGCCAACCTGCGCAACCAGCAAACGGTGAGCAACGGCGACAGCATCGTCATGATGGCCAACCGCTGCATCGAAGATGGCGAGATGATGAACGGCACCTTCAAGGCCACCTTCTCGAACGTGACCGGCGACGTCCTGAACTCCTGGATCTGGTCCGCCACAGTGGACACCCGCTTCGAGAACTTCAGCATCGCCAGCGGCAGCGAAACGCTCAGCGTGAATGGCGACATGAAGATCGCGATCAACCAGACGAGCGCGAGCAACAGCTCGCTGACGGTGTCGGGCAACTCGCTGCAGACGACCGAGCAGCGCTCCGGCACGACCGTCGCGGCCCGGACGCTGAGCGACTTCAGCATGAACAGCAGTAACCGCAGCGGCACCGTGACCAGCGCCGCCAACTTCGCGATGTCCGGCAATACCGGCGGCCTGGGCCAGTTCTCCTATACGGTCCGGAATATCCAGCCGTTCGTGACCGTCGGCGCCAGCATGCCGAGCTCCGGTGCGCTGGTCGTCACCGGCGCAACCACCGCGGTCACGCTCACCGCGGTCAACGCCTCCGGCGTGCGCCTGGACCTGAGCGACAAGGCCAGCGGCGCCGTCACGCAAACGACGACGGTTAGCTGGCTCGACCTGCTGCTGTCGTTCTGATCGCACCATAGGCGGCAAGCCACGCTGTACGGGCGCGGCTTGCCCATCCTGCCGACTGCGGGCGGCATTTTTTTGATGGAACCCATGAGATTACTACTTCGCGTCGGCCTCGCCGCCGCGCTGCAGGCATGCCTGCTTCCAAGCGCCAGCGCGCAATGGCAGGGCAGCATCGGCGTGAGCGGCCGCGGCGTGGTGCACGCCGAATACGATACAGCCGGCCATCGCGTGGTGCGCGAAACCGGCTGGCTGCCCGGCATCGCACTCGCGGCGTCCTATCAAACGGGCAACGTGACGCTATTCGGCGGCGCCGACTGGTACCGGGACGACATCGCCTACCGCGGCCAGACCCAGGCCGGGGTAGCGGCCAATTCGCGCACCGCCACCACGTTGGGCGCCGTGCGCCTTGGCGCCGCCTATGCCTGGGGTGGCGGATATGCGCTGCGCGCCGCGCTCGAATTGGACCGGTGGCAACGCGATATCGCCGGCACCGGCCGCAGCGTCGGGCTGCAGGAAACCTACCGCTCGGCGCGCCTGATCGCCGGCGTCGGCAAAACCTGGCAGCCTGGCTTCGGCGTGCTGGGCGCGGATGCGGCCGTCGTCCTTTCCACACCAGAGCGCATGCACGTCGCGTTTTCCGGCGTGATCGACCCGGTTTCGCTCGACACCAAACGCGGGCACGGCGTCCGGCTCGGCGCCAGCCTGCGCCCGGCGTTTGCGCCGCGCCTGGAACTGCGCGGCAGTGTCGACTGGATCAAAGTGCCGCGCAGCGACGCCGTGGCGCTGAACGCCAACAATCCCTTCCTGGGCACCGTCGCGCAGCCGGAGCATACGCGGCAAGCGCTCAGCCTGACGGTGGCGGCGCTGTTTTAAGGGGAGGCGGCCGATACAAGGTGCGTCCGACCGCGCCCGGTTTGACAGCCGCCTACGGTTCGCGGTCGTCCCCGATCCCGGCGTCGTCCGAAGTGGTATCGGTACCATGGCTACTCCGGCCTTTATGCACCGGGTCGAGCAGGACCGGGCCGCAGAGTTCGGCCTTGCAAGCGTAGCCGACTACCTGGCCACTGTCGTTAATATCTCGTGGGTAAATGAGGCGGTAGCCTGACGCGGGATCGATCAGCTCGTTCAGGTTGCGTGAACCCCGGCCCGGGGTGTACAGGAACCCACCCTCGCGCGTGTAGACGCCGCCCACGGCCTGTCCGAGATTATTGACACCCCTGGCATAGGAGGGCTCATCCACCAATGTGATACGGGCGCCGTTCTTCCACATGACGGCCCGGCGTCCATCGATATCACCACCAATTTTCTCGGTCCATCCCACAATCTGGCCTGAGCGATTGATGCGGACCGCATGGCTGCCATATCCGGCAGGGGTCGCGAGCGCCCGCATGACGCCGTGCTCATGCAGGAAAGCGATCGTAGCGCCGATCTCGGGCGGCGTGTTCGGGTTGCCCACGTCGCCAACGATCTGACCACGATCGTTGATGCCGAAGCCCGCATCATTGCGTCGCGGCGCGCCGAGCGTGCCGAGGTCGCGCAACGTTCCGTGCCAGGACATGTAAGGCATGGACTGGCCAATCGTGTCGGAAAAACCGCCGACAATCTGGCCCAGGTTATTGATGTCGTTCGCTTCGGAATACAGGCGATTGGCCACCGACAGGCTGCGCGCCCGCCCCTGGACAAACATGACGGCACGCTGCGGCCGGTCAAGCGAATAGGAGACGCCCACCACCTGGTTCTTGTCGTTCAACCCGAGCGGATAGGCGAACGTGTCGCCGGCGAGCGGCGTCAGTTGCGTCAGCTTGCCGCGGTACCAGCAGAACCCTCCATTGCCAAGCAGGCCGCATACCATGCCGCGATGATTGATCATCATGGCCACTCCGGACCCTTGCCCCGGAGTGAACGGCACGAGCGGGATCACTTTATAGGCGTAGTCCGGTCGCGCCTGTCCGGCGGCGGGCCAAAGCACGACAGCGGATAACACCATGCAGCAAACACGTCTGATTCTAAGCACGCTAACCTCCTGATCGGTCGACATGGGCCGGGCGATGCCCGGATAGCCGACTGTAGCAGGAGGCTTGTTCGCGCCGACGGGTGTTCGTCAAACATTGCGCGCTCTCAGGAGCTTGTTGCCGACAGCCCCCGAAGCGGTCGCAGTCGCAGCCGAGCGCATGGGAAGTCTTCGCGCGAAAGGCACGGCGGCGTCAACAGTGCCGCCGCTGCCGCTTACTCCACCGTCACCGACTTCGCCAGATTGCGCGGCTTGTCGACGTCGGTCCCACGCGCCAGCGCCGTGTGGTACGCCAGCAGCTGCAGCGCCGCCACGTGCAGGATCGGCGACAATTCTCCGTAGTGCTCCGGCAGGCGGATCACGTGCACGCCATCGCCCGAGGTGATGCGCGAGTCGACGTCGGCGAACACGTACAGCTGGCCGCCGCGGGCGCGCACTTCCTGCATGTTCGACTTCAGCTTCTCCAGCAGGGCGTCGTTCGGGGCGATGGTCACGACCGGCATCTCTTCGGTCACCAGCGCCAGCGGGCCGTGCTTCAGTTCGCCCGCCGGGTAGGCTTCGGCGTGGATGTACGAGATTTCCTTGAGTTTCAAGGCGCCTTCCAGGGCGATCGGGTAGTGCAGGCCGCGGCCCAGGAACAGGGCGTTTTCCTTGCGCGCGAATTCCTCGGCCCAGGCGATGATCTGCGGCTCCAGCGCCAGCACCGACGACAGCGCGACCGGCAGGTGGCGCATCTGCTTCAGGTGCTCGGCTTCCTCTTCGTCGCTCAGGCGGCCGTTGACCTGCGCCAGCGTCAGCGTCAGCAGGAACAGGGCGGCCAGCTGGGTGGTGAAGGCCTTGGTCGAGGCGACGCCGACTTCGACGCCGGCGCGGGTGATGTAGGCCAGTTCGCATTCGCGCACCATGGCGCTGGTGGCGACGTTGCAGATCGTCAGGGTGTGCGGCATGCCCAGGCTGCGCGCGTGCTTCAGCGCGGCCAGGGTGTCGGCGGTTTCGCCCGACTGCGAGATCGTCACGACCAGGGTCTGCGGGTGCGGCACGCTGTCGCGGTAGCGGTATTCGCTGGCGATCTCGACGTTGACCGGCACCTTGGCGATGCACTCGATCCAGTATTTCGCCGTCAGGCCGGCGTAGTAGCTGGTGCCGCAGGCCAGGATCAGCACGCGGTCGATTTCCTTGAACACCTTATAGGCCTTGTCGCCGAACAGCTCCGGCATGATGCCGGTGACGCCTTCCAGGGTGTCGCCGATGACGCGCGGCTGCTCGAAGATTTCCTTCTGCATGTAGTGGCGATACGGGCCCAGTTCCGCCGCGCCGGTGTGGGCGTGCACGGTTTTCACTTCACGCTCGACCGGGCGGCCTTCGGCGTCGACGATCCAGTAGCGCGACAGTTGCAGGTCGACGACGTCGCCTTCTTCCAGGTAGATGATCTGGTTCGTGGTGCCGGCCAGCGCCATCGCGTCCGAGGCGACGAAATTTTCGCCTTCGCCGACGCCGACGATCAGCGGCGAGCCCTGGCGCGCGGCGACCACGCGGTGCGGTTCCTCGCGCGAGAACACGGCGATCGCGTAGGCGCCGTGCAGGCGTTTCACGGCCTGCTGGACGGTGTCGAACAGGTCGCCGTTGTACATGTGGTCGACCAGGTGGGCGATGACTTCGGTGTCGGTCTGGCTCTGGAACTGGTAGCCCAGTTCGGTCAGTTCGCGGCGCAGTTCGTCGTGGTTTTCGATGATGCCGTTGTGGACCAGGGCGATGCGCGCGCTGTCTTCGTTCGGCGAGAAGTGCGGGTGGGCATTGTGCGAGGCCGGGGCGCCGTGGGTGGCCCAGCGGGTGTGGGCGATGCCGGTAAAGCCCTGCAGGCCGGTGCCTTGCACCTGCGTTTCGAGGTCGGCCACGCGCGAGGTGCTGCGCGAGCGCGCCAGGCGGCCATCCACGTGCAGGGCGACGCCGCAGGAATCGTAGCCCCGGTACTCGAGGCGCTTCAGGCCCTCGATCAGGATGGGGGTGATGTTACGTTGCGCTACCGCGCCAACAATGCCGCACATGGAAGATCCTCGTCTAAAAAATTAGCAATAATGCATATCCTATGGCAATGCGCGTGAAATAAGCTTTCAGAATTCAAGCTAAAACGTTATAAAATTTCACGATCGTAGAACAATGAAATATTATTTCATCTGAACCTGAATTTTTATATTTAATTTCATGACTGACACCACCCAGCCTTTGGACGAACTTGATCGTCGCATCCTCAATGCCCTGCAGACTGACGCATCGCATACCAATGCCGAATTGGCGGAGCTGGTCCACGTCTCGCCGCCGACTTGTCTGCGCCGCGTCAAGCAGCTCACCGATGCAGGTGTTATCGAAAGGCAAGTTGCCATCGTCGATCCGGACAAGGTCGGCGCGCGCCTGACCGCCATCGTCGAAATCACGCTCGACGTCCAGGCGGCCGACCGCATGGAACAGTTCGAGCAGCGCGTGGCCGGCGAGGAAGCGGTGCTGCAGTGCTACCGCGTCGCCCCGGGGCCGGATTTCGTGCTGGTGGTGCAGGTCGTCGACATGCCGGCCTACCACGCGCTGGCGCACCGCCTGTTCGCGACCCACGCCAACGTGCGCAACGTGAAGACGTATTTTTCGACCTTCCGCAGCAAGTTCGAGACCCGCATCGCCGTCTGAGACGATGGAACAGCTGTGGATAAGTCGGTGGATGAGTATGTGGAAGGCGGGAGGGTAACCCCGGGATAAGCCGGTGGATTACCCTGTGATTACCTTGTGATTTTGTTGTCAATAAGCTGTCCATATCCGGTGGATTGGCTGTGGACAGCACGACCTCACTTCTTCTTCTTCTTGACCGGGCGGTTCCAGCCTTCGACCGTCATCTGCTTGGGACGCGAGATGGTCAATTTACCGGCCGGCGCGTCCTTCGTGAGCGTGGTGCCGGCGCCCAGCGTTGCGCCCTTGCCGACGGTCACCGGGGCCACCAGCTGGCTGTCGCTGCCGATGAAGGCGTCGTCCTCGATCACGGTGCGGAATTTATTGGCGCCGTCGTAATTACACGTGATGGTGCCGGCGCCGATGTTCACGCGCGAGCCGACCGTGGCGTCGCCGACATAGGCAAGGTGGTTCGCCTTGCTGTGCGCAGCGACCTGGCTATTCTTGATCTCGACAAAGTTACCCACATGGACGTCTTCGCCCAGCTCGGTGCCCGGGCGCAGGCGCGCGTAGGGGCCGATCTGCGATTGCGGGCCGACGACGGCTTCCTCGATGTGGCAGAAGGGCTTGATGGTGGCGCCTTGCGCGACCTTCGCGTTCACCAGCACGCAGTGCGGGCCGACGGTGACGCCGTCGGCCAGCTCGACGCGGCCTTCGAACACGCAGCCGACGTCGATCACGACGTCGCGCCCGCAGACCAGTTCGCCACGCACGTCGATGCGCGCCGGGTCCATCAAGGTCACACCCTTTTCCAGCAGCGCGTTGGCGATGTTCAGCTGGTGGCGGCGCTCGAGCTCGGCCAGTTGGACCTTGCTGTTCACGCCCGCGACTTCCCATTCGGCCGAGGGCGAGGCCGAGACCACCTCGACGCCATCATTCACGGCCTGGGCGACGATGTCGGTCAGGTAGTACTCGCCCTGGGCATTGTTGTTCGACAGGGCGGCGAGCCAGCGCTTCAGGTGGCGGGTCGGGATGCACATGATGCCGCTGTTGATCTCGCGGATCGCGCGTTCGGTGTCGCTGGCATCCTTTTCCTCGACGATGCGGACGATGCGGCCGTTTTCGCGCACGATGCGGCCCAGGCCGAAGGGATTGTTTTGTTCCACGGTCAGGATGCCGAGCTTGTCGCTGCCGGCGGCCTCGACGAGGCGGCGCAGCGAGGCTTCCTGGGTCAGCGGCACGTCGCCGTACAGCACCAGGGTCGGCGCGTCCTCGATCAGTTGCGGCACGGCCTGCATTACCGCATGGCCGGTGCCCAGCTGGGGTTGCTGCAGGGCGGTGTCGATCGGCGCCTGGCCGTCTTGCGCCAGCCCGGCCACCATCTCCGGCACCGCTGCGCCGCCGTGACCGTAGATCACGCATAATTTGCTCGGCGACAGGCTACGCGCCGTATCGATGACGTGCTGCAACAGCGGCTTTCCAGCCAGCGGGTGCAACACTTTAGGCAGGGCGGACTGCATCCGCTTCCCCATGCCGGCGGCAAGGATGACAACGTTCATAAGCCGATTTTCACAGAAGAGTTAATAAGATGAAAAAGTCTATCACGCAAGATACCTTGTTCCAGCGCACGCGTGCGTTGTTCCTGATCGCGCTGATCGCCTTGCTGGCAGCCTGCAGCACCATCCGCTTCAGCTACAACCATGGCGACACCTTACTGTACTGGTGGCTGGACGCCTATGTGGATTTCGAAGGCGATCAGGCCGACTGGGTCAAACGTGATATCCGGGAACTGTTCCAATGGCATAGAAAAACCCAGTTGCAGGACTATGCGGCGCTGCTCGGCAAGTTCCAGCGCCAGCTGGCCGCCAATCCGACCCAGGCCGACCTGGTGAACGCCTACAAGGAAATCCGTAACCGCACCGAGGTGCTGGCCTACCGCGCCGTGCCCGACATGGCCGACCTGGCGCTGTCGCTCACGCCCGACCAGATCCATCAAATGGAACAGCGCTTCGAGAAAAAGAACAATGAATACCGCCGCAAGTTCGTCAGCGGCAGCGTCGAGAAGCGCAACGAGGCGCGCTTCGACAAATCGATGGAGCAATTCAAGCTCTGGTTCGGCAGCTTCAGCCGCGAGCAGGAAGCGGCGCTGCGCCGCGCCTCGGATGCGCGTCCGCTCGACAACCAGATCTGGCTGGAAGAGCGAATCGATCGCCAGCGCAAGATCCTGGCCCTGGTGCGCAAGATCCAGGCGGACAAGCCGAACAAGGAACAGGCCGCGACCATGATCACGGCCCTGATCCGCGAATTTTTCGGCCGCATGGATGCGCCCGAGCGCAAGAGCTTCTACGACAGCTATACGCATGCGACGACCAACTACATCCTGACCGCGATCCGGATGACCACGCCGGAGCAGAAGGCGCATGCCCACAAGCGCATGCAAGGCTGGATCGACGACTTCAACGCGCTCGCCCGGGAAGCAAAGTAAGCCCGCGAAATCGGGGGCAAGGGCGCATGGTATAGTGCGCGCCATGCAAAGAAAGCCAGCAAAACCACAGGGCCAGCACGGGCGTCCGCGCCTCGCGCCGCAACAGGTGCGCATCATCGGCGGCGCATGGAAACGGCGCCTGCTGCCGGTACTCGACGCCCTCGGCCTGCGCCCCACGCCGGACCGCGTGCGCGAAACCGTTTTTAATTGGATTAACCATCAGGTCGGCGGCGACTGGGACGCGGTCGATTGCCTCGATTTGTTCGCCGGCAGCGGGGCGCTGGGCTTCGAGGCGGCCAGCCGCGGCGCCCGCTCGGTCGTCATGCTCGACTACCACGGCCCGGCCGTGCGCCAGCTCGAACTGAACAAGGAAACGCTCAAGGCCGACAACGTCACGCTGCTGCGCGGCGACGCCTTCGCCGTGGCGCGCGACATGGCCCTGCGCGGCCAGCGTTTCGACGTCATCTTCTTCGATCCGCCTTATCAACAGGACTTCGTGGCCAAGGCGCTGCCGCTGTGCAGGGACCTGCTGAAGGAGGGCGGCATGGTCTATGTCGAGGCCGAATTCGCGCTGCCGCAAGACGAAGCGCTGCCCGATTGGCTGGCGCCGTGGGAGCAGGTGCGCGCCGACAAGGCGGGCATGGTCTACTACCATCTGCTGAAATTGCACGAAAACAAGGCTTAAAGCCCTTAATGTTGCTCAATTTGCGGGCAAGGGGAGCTCCGGGCTGGGGCAACTGCCGGATTTTCAGGCATAATGCGCCTTTAATAAACACAGGTGTTTCTCCCAGGGAGCCACAATGGTTGTAGCCGTTTATCCAGGTACTTTTGACCCGCTCACCCGCGGCCATGAAGATTTGGTCCGTCGTGCTTCGGGCCTGTTCGACACGCTCGTGGTCGGTGTCGCCGACAGCAAGAACAAGAAGCCCTTCTTCACGCTCGACGAACGCCTGGAAATCGCCAACGAGGTGCTCGGCCATTATCCGAACGTGAAGGTCGAAAGTTTTTCCGGCCTGCTGAAGGATTTCGTGCGCCAGCATGACGCGCGCGTGATCGTGCGCGGCCTGCGCGCCGTTTCCGACTTCGAGTACGAGTTCCAGATGGCGGGCATGAACCGCTACCTGCTGCCCGACGTCGAGACTTTGTTTTTGACCCCGTCCGACCAGTACCAGTTCATCTCCGGCACCATCGTGCGCGAGATCGCGATGCTGGGCGGCGACGTGTCGAAATTCGTGTTCCCTTCGGTGGACCGTTGGCTGCAAAAGAAGATCGCAGCGATGAACCTGCCGAAAGCCTGAGATCCAGGTTATTTTGAGAGCAGCAGTACCATGGCCTTACTGATTACCGACGACTGCATCAACTGCGACGTGTGCGAGCCAGAGTGCCCGAACGACGCCATCTCGATGGGCGAGGAGATCTACGAGATCGATCCGCATAAATGCACCGAGTGCGTCGGCCACTTCGACGAACCGCAGTGCGCCTCGCTGTGCCCGGTCGCCTGCATTCCGCTGAACCCGGCCTGGCGCGAAACGCGCGAGGAATTGCAGGCGAAATACGAGCGCCTGACGGCGGCGAAGAACACCGCCTGATCACGCCGCCGGCACCGTCGCCGGCGCTGTCCTTCCTTCGTGCACGCGCCACATGCACCGGCATGCCGGTTGCGTGCGCACGCTTGCCGCGCCGGCAGGCGAGGCCGGAACCGCATGCTATGCTGGCTTCATGGCCGCCCATGACGACACGGATTCCTGCGGGCCGCTGCCGCCCAGCGTCAGCGAAAACATCGGCACGATCGCCGAATACTGCGAGCGCAACGAAGAACAGGTCACGGCGGCGCAAAAAATCGTCGAAAAAGTAAGCCTGTTCCTGGGCAGTCCCGGCTACTTCGCCGTCAACGTCAGCTTCATCGTCGGCTGGATCGTCTGGAATGTCGCCGCGCCCGAGTTCGGCGGCAACCAGATCGACGAGCCGCCCTTCTTCTGGCTGCAGGGCTTTGTGTCCCTGAACGCCTTCATCATCTCCACCACCGTGCTGATCCGCCAGAACCGCATGTCGAAACTGGCCGAGCGCAATGCCCACCTCGATTTGCAGATCAGCCTGCTGTCGGACGAAAAGACCAGCAAGATCATCGCCATGCTCGAGGATCTACGGCGCGACGATCCGAATCTACCTGACAAGCCCGACCGCGAAGCCGACGAGCTGGCGCAGCCTGCGGATGCGCCGAGCGTGCTGGGCGCCATCGAACGCAAGACAAAATAAGCCCCGTTGTATTGTGCTCTTGCAGCATTGAAATAGTTATTGCATCTTGATTTTCGTCAAGATTTCAATGCTATATTGCTATTGCTGTTTTAGCACGATCATTCTATTTCTGTGGAACGGGGACGGTGTGAACATCAATAACTTGCGTATCGGCCAGCGCCTGGCCATCGGCTTCGGTATCGTGATTTCGCTGCTGGTCCTGCTGGCCGGCCTGTCGTATGCGCGCATGGCCAGCCTGGACGCCGAGATGGCCCATCTGCTCAAGGTGCGCTACGCGAACACCGTCAGCGCCAACGCCATCAAGTCCGACGTCAACGAGGCCACGCGCGCCATGCTCAGCGTGCTGGTGATGGCCGACCCCGAGCAGGTCAGGAAGGAACTCGAGAACGCAGGCCGCAAGAGCGCCGGCGCCAGCGCCGCCGTGGCGCGCCTGGTGCAGAACACGCGCGACGCCGAAGGCGCCCGGATCCTGGCGGCGATCGCCCAGGTCCAGGCGAAATTCCTGCCGGCCCAGGATGCCTTCGGCAAGCTGGTGCTGGAAGAGCGCAAGGACGAGGCGATGGTGAAATTCATGTTCTCGCTGCGCCCGCAACAGGCGAAATACTTCGAGCAGCTCGACCAGTACATCGCCTACCAGAACGCGGCCATGACGCAGGCAGGCGAGGCCGCCGCCGCGCTGACCCGCCGTACCCAGCTGCTGGTGCTGGCGCTGGCCTCGGTGGCCGCCGCTATTTCCCTCGGCGTGGCCTTTCTTGCCACGCGCAGCATCACGCGGCCGCTGAACCAGGTGGTCGCTATCGCGCGCCGCGTCGCCGACGGCGACCTGCGCAGCGAGATCCGCGCCGACACGCGCGACGAGACCGGCCAGATGATGCAGGCCCTGCGGCACATGAACGCCAGCCTGATGCGCATCGTCGCCGAAGTGCGCGCCGGCACCGAGGCGATGGCGGCCGCCTCGCATGCGATCGCCAGCGGCAACCTCGACTTATCAAACCGCACCGAGCAGCAGGCCGCCGCGCTCGGCCACACGGCCGGCGCGATGCGCGAACTGACCGACACCGTCCAGCAGAACGCCGACAACGCGCGCCAGGCGAATCAATTGGCGGCCAGGGCCTCGGACGTGGCCGAGCAGGGCGGCACGGTGGTGGCGCGCGTGATCGACACCATGGGCTCGATCACGGCATCCTCGCAGAAGATCGTCGACATCATCGGCGTCATCGACGGCATCGCTTTCCAGACCAATATCCTGGCCCTGAACGCCGCCGTGGAAGCGGCGCGCGCGGGCGAGCAGGGGCGCGGCTTCGCCGTCGTGGCTTCCGAGGTGCGCAACCTGGCCCAGCGCTCGGCCGCCGCCGCCCGCGAAATCAAGGACCTGATCGGCGACTCGGTCGACAAGGTGCGCGAAGGCAGCAGCCTGGTCGAGCAGGCCGGCGCCACCATGCAGGACGTGGTGGCGAGCGTGCGCCGCGTCACCGACATCATGGCCGAGATCACGGCCGCTAGCATGGAGCAGAGCGCCGGCATCGCCCAGGTCAGCCGCAACGTCCTGGAGATGGACCAGGGCACCCAGGAAAACGCCGCCCTGGTCGAGGAAGCGGCGTCCGCCGCCGCCGCGATGCAGGAACAGGCGGCCCAGCTGGCGCAGGCCGTCAGCATTTTCAAACTGGCGGACGAGGCGGCCCGGCTGGCGGCCCCATCCCCACTCAAGCAATTGACCGCACGTTAAAACGAGAAGGAGACAACATGAACACCCTGAAAACCCTGGCCACCGGCGCCGCCCTGGCGCTGGCCCTCGCCCTGCCGGCCGCGGCCGCCGTCGATGTGAACGGCATCAAGTTCGAGGACGTCAACAAAGTCGGCGGCAAGGACCTGAAACTGAACGGCGCCGGCATGCGCACCAAGCTGGTGATCAAGGTCTATGCCGCCGGCCTGTATCTGACGGAAAAGAGCAAGAACGTCGCCGACATCCTGAAAATGGACGGCCCGCGCCGCGTCACCCTGGTGATGGCACGCGACATCTCCTCCGAAGACCTGGGCAAGGCTTTCATGGACGGCATCAACGAAAACCTGGACAAGGCGGAAAAGGCGAAGATCGTCGGCCAGATCGGCAAGTTCGGCGAGATGTTCGCCAGCGTCGACCAGATCCGCAAGGGCGACGTGCTGCACATGGACTGGATTCCGGGCACGGGCACCGTGTGCGAGCTGAACGGCAAGCGCATCGGCGAGCCTGCGTCGGACATCAATTTCTATAACGCCGTGCTGCGCATCTGGCTGGGCGAAAAGCCGGCCGACCGTTCCTTGAAACCGGCGCTGCTGGGCGAGGCAAAATAAACCGTAGCGACGATAAAAAACGCGGCGCCGGGGTCCCGGTCGCCGCGTTTTTGTTTATGCGGAAAGTAGCTTGTTCTTCAGGCGCCCGAACCCAGGGTGCCGGTGCCGGGACCCTTGGCCGAGTCGATTGCGCGCTGCAACACGGCGCCGGTTTTTTGCGCCAGGCGCGCCGCGCGCTGTTCCTTGGTCATGCGCGGGCGCACGGTCAGCAACAGGGCGCGCACGATGCCGGTCAGCAGCGGACGGAAAAACATCAGGACACTGGCCAGCAGCGCCAGCAGCAGGGCGGCGCGCAGCAGCTCCGCCAGCGGAAGCGTGGGGAAGGAAAACTGCGTCAGGGTCGAAACGAAGGACATGATCAGGCCGGAATGTTGTTTTTTAGAACTATAGTGCAATGCAACATATAAATCTAATTCCGTTTGCTGATGTGGCTTATATTGATCATGAATGAAATCGGGTACACTGGCACGCAGACCTATAACGGGCGTGCAATTGGCGCCATATATCGAGACACCACATGAGCTTCCTGACGCTGGACCTGAACCTGCTGCGCGTATTCGACGCAGTCATGACCGAACAAAACCTGACGCGGGCCGCCGGCCATCTGGCGATGACCCAGCCGGCGGTATCGAATGCGATCAAGCGCCTGCGCGAAAGCCTGGGTGACGAATTGCTGATCCGGACCGCCTACGGCGTGAAGCCGACGCCGCGCGCCGAGGCGCTGTGGCCGGCCGTGCGCCAGGCGCTGGCGGCGCTGGAAGCGGCCGTGATGCCGGAAACCTTCGACGTCTCCAAGGCGCAGGCCACCTTCCGCATGGCGATGGCCGACGCCACCGCCGCCTACTGGCTGCCGTCACTGATGCGCTCGATCGAGCGCGAGGCGCCGGGCGTCAACATCCGCATGGTGCCGCTGACCACGCGCGAACCGCGGCCGATGCTGCTGCGCGGCGACATCGATCTTGCCGTCGGCTTTTTCCCGGGCGTGGCGGCCCAGCTGTCCTACGAGACCGGTTCGCCGATCCGTCATGAACGCCTGTATTCGGGCAAGTATGTGTGCGTGATGCGCAAGAACCACCCGCTGGCGGACGGTCAGCTGGACCTGGATTCCTATTGCAAGGCGAACCACCTCTTGGTGAGTTTTTCCGGACGCGCCCATGGCCTGGTCGACGAAGCCCTGGCCCAGATCGGCCGCGAGCGCCGCATCCTGCTGACGGTGAACCAGTTCTTCACCGCCGGACGGGTGGTGGCCAATTCCGACCTGATCACGGTGCTGCCGAAACACCTGATGGGCTCGACCGGCATGACCGACGCCCTGATCTGGCGCGAACTGCCGTTCGCACTGCCGGCCGTGCACCTGGACATGCTCTGGCACGAACGCGACGGCCGCAGCCCGGCGCACCGCTGGCTGCGCAATAACCTGGAAACGACGGCGGCGGCGGCAACGAAACCGCTGGTGGAGCGCCAGGCGGCGTAGATCCGACGGTTTCGTAGGGTGGGGTCATTGATGCCGGGGGCATCAATGACGTGCCCACGCGGTAGGGCGCATGTGCTCACGGAAGGCGTGCGAACATGACGCACCGTTCCGCGTGGGCAGTGGGGCTGGCTAAATGCCAGCACCACAAAGTGCCCACCCTACGGGATGCGTCAACGCATTCGTTCACATAACGGCGTGCAAGCGCCGGAAAAGATCACCGAATCGGCAACTTCGTCGTATTCTTGACTTCTTCCATCACCGCATAGGTGTGCGTTTCGCGCACGCCCTTCTGTAGCAGCGTCTTGCCGAGGAATTCGCGGTAGGCGGCCATGTCCTTGACGCGCGCCTTCACCAGGTAATCGAAGCCACCGGCCACCATGTGGCATTCGAGCACTTCCGGAATCAATTGGACGCTCTGTTTGAAGGCGTCGAACACCTCGGGCGTGGTGCGGTCCAGCACCACCTCGATGAAGACCAGCAGCGAGACATCGAGCAGCTGGGGATTCAACTGGGCCGTGTAGCCCGTGATGTAGCCGGACTCGTGCAGCTTGCGCACGCGCTCGAGGCAGGCCGCCGGCGACAGGTTCACGCGCGCGGCCAGCTCGACGTTGCTGATGCGTCCGTCGTTCTGCAACTCGGCCAGAATTTTTTTCGAAATCTTGTCCAGCATGGTGTCTCTCTCTTCACCGTAAATATTATTTGGCCGAATTCTCGCATCAAAAACTATCTATTGCTAGTACCCTTTAAAAACAGAATTAATCCAGAAGATTTCCTTCTACAATCAAACGATTGAGAGTGCTTAAAAAAATCTCCACTGCAAGGCGCAGCGCCGGCTAGCGATGGGGATGATTAAGCGCTCGGAAGCACGTACCAAAACGCGCGCCGACTGCACCCGCAGGACGGCGCGTTTTGCTGTGTACGCTCCTTGATCCGATCTTTTTCTTTCTTACAGACCGCCATGCAGATCGCCGCCACTCCGGCCACCACCTTCGTTCCCTTCGACGCCTTCCAGGCGGAAACCAAGCAGGAGCAGACACCCCTGCGCGCCGCCATCACCGCCGCCTACCGCCGCGACGAACAGGAAGCCGTCCAGTGGCTGCTGGCCCAGGGCGCGCGTCCGAGCGCGGATGCCAAGCCGCTGGCGCACCGCCTGGTCTCGAGCGTGCGCGCGAAACGCACCCGCGCCTCGGGGGTCGATGCACTGATGCACGAGTTCTCGCTGTCGTCGGAAGAGGGCGTGGCGCTGATGTGCCTGGCCGAAGCGCTGCTGCGCATTCCCGACAGCGCCACCGCCGACCGCCTGATCGCCGACAAGATCAGCAAGGGAGATTGGCGCAGCCACCTGGGCGAATCGCCGTCGCTGTTCGTGAACGCGGCCACCTGGGGCTTGCTCGTCACCGGCAAGCTGGTTTCGACCACCAGCGAACGCGGCCTGGGTTCGGCGCTGACGCGCCTGATCGCGAAGGGCGGCGAACCGCTGATCCGCAAGGGCGTCGACATGGCCATGCGCATGCTGGGCAACCAGTTCGTCACCGGCCAGACGATCGAGGAAGCGCTGAAGAACAGCCAGGCCAACGAGGGGCGCGGCTACCAGTATTCCTACGACATGCTGGGCGAAGCGGCGCTGACCGAGCTGGATGCGCAGAATTACTACGCCTCGTACGAAGCGGCGATCCACGCGATCGGCAAGGCCTCGAACGGACGCGGCATCAAGAACGGCCCCGGCATCTCCATCAAACTGTCGGCCCTGCACCCGCGCTACAGCCGCGCCCAGCATGCGCGCGTGATGGGCGAACTGCTGCCGCGCGTGCGCAGTCTCGTGCTGCTGGCGAAAGGCTACAACATCGGCATCAACATCGACGCCGAGGAAGCGGACCGCCTGGAAATCTCGCTCGACATGCTGGAAGCCCTGGCGTTCGATCCGGAACTGGCCGGCTTCGAGGGCATTGGTCTCGTGGTGCAGGGCTACCAGAAGCGCTGCCCCTTCGTGATCGACTACGTGGTCGACCTGGCCAAGCGCAGCGGCCGCAAGTTCATGGTGCGCCTGGTGAAGGGCGCCTACTGGGACGCCGAGATCAAGCGCGCGCAAGTGGACGGCATGCCGGGCTATCCGGTGTACACGAGAAAAGTCTACACCGACGTGTCGTACCTGACCTGCGCCCAGAAGCTCTTGGGCGCGACCGACGTCATCTACGCCCAGTTCGCCACCCACAATGCGCACACCCTGTCCGTGATCTACACCTGGGCCAAGGAGCGCGGTGTGGACAACTACGAATTCCAGTGCCTGCACGGCATGGGAGAGACGCTGTACGACCAGGTCGTGGGCAAGGATAACCTGAACAAGGCTTGCCGCATCTACGCGCCGGTCGGCTCGCACGAGACCCTGCTGGCGTATCTCGTGCGCCGCCTGCTGGAAAACGGCGCCAATTCCTCGTTCGTGAACCAGATCGTCGACGAGAAGATCCCGGTCGAGACCCTCTTGAACGACCCGTTCGAGGTGGCGCGCGCCAGCGGCGGCCTGCCGCACACGGGTATTTCCCTGCCGCGCGCCATGTTCGGCGCCGAGCGCAAGAATTCCGCCGGCCTGGATCTCACCAACGAAGACACGCTGCGCCTGCTCGGCACGGAACTGTCGCGCCAGCGCGAGTACAAGGCGACGCCGCTGGTCGCCGGTAGCGTGCAGGGCGCCGATGCGCTGGCGGTCGTCAACCCGGCGCAGTCGGCCGACATCGTGGGCAGCGTGCTCGAGGCATCGAAGGCCGACGTCGACACCGCCCTGCAGGCGGCCGCCGACTTTGCCGGCCAGTGGCAAGCCAGCGCCAGCTCTGATCGCGCCGCGATCCTGATGCGCGTGGCCGATTTGTTCGAGGACAACATGGCCGAATTGATGGCCCTGGCCGTGCGCGAAGCCGGTAAATCGCTGCCGAACGCGATCGCCGAGATCCGCGAAGCGGTCGACTTCCTGCGCTACTACGGCGCCCAGGCGAAAGATGCCGACGCCGCGCAGGCCCTCGGACCGGTCACGTGCATCAGCCCATGGAACTTCCCGCTGGCGATTTTTACCGGCCAGGTCGCCGCCGCCCTGGCCGCCGGCAACGTCGTGCTGGCGAAACCGGCCGAGCAGACCCCATTGATCGCGTACCGCGCGGTGCAGATGTTCCACGCAGCGGGCATCCCGGCCGCCGCCCTGCAACTGCTGCCGGGCCGCGGCGAGGTGGTCGGCGCCGCCCTGACTTCGGACGCGCGCGTCAAAGGCGTGATCTTCACCGGATCGACCGAAGTGGCGCAATTGATCAACCGCACGCTGGCCGCGCGTGCCGACAAAGAGGGCATCGACATTCCGCTGGTGGCGGAAACCGGCGGCCAGAACGCCCTGATCGTCGATTCCTCGGCGCTGCCGGAGCAGGTGGTGCAGGACGTGTTGAGCTCGGCCTTCGATTCGGCCGGCCAGCGTTGCTCGGCCCTGCGTGTGCTGTTCCTGCAGGAAGATATTGCCGATAAAACGATTCGCATGCTCAAGGGCGCCCTGGGCGAACTGCGCGTCGGCAGCCCGGACCGGCTGGCGACCGACATCGGCCCGGTGATCGACGCCGAAGCCCAGCGCAATTTGCTGGCCCACATCGAGCGCATGAAGGCCACCGCGAAACAGCATTTCGCGCTCGAGCTGCCGGCGGCCATCGCCTCGCAAGGCACCTTCGTGCCGCCGACCGTGCTGGAAATCGGTTCGCTGTCGGAACTGAAGCAGGAAGTCTTCGGCCCGGTGCTGCACATCGTGCGCTACCGCCGCGCCGACCTGGGCCGTGTGATCGATGCGATCAACGCCACCGGTTACGGCCTGACCCTGGGCGTGCATTCGCGCATCGACGAGACCATCGACTTCATCGTCACCCGCGCCCACGTCGGCAACATCTACGTGAACCGGAATATCGTCGGCGCCGTCGTCGGCGTGCAGCCTTTCGGTGGAGAAGGCAAATCCGGCACCGGCCCGAAAGCCGGCGGTCCGCTCTACCTGAAGCGCCTGCAGCGCGGCGCGGCGCCGCTGCTGGAACACACGAACACGCCGAATCCGGCCCTGGTGTCGCTGCTGGTTTGGGCGCGCAATCATGGCCACGACGGCGTGGTGGAGCTGGGCGACCAGTACATCCGCACCCACCTGAACGGGATCACGCTCGACTTGCCGGGCCCGACCGGCGAGCGCAACCGCCTGTCGTTCTGCCCGCGCGGCGCCGTGCTGTGCGCGGCCGACACGCAAGCGGCGATGCTGAACCAGCTGGCCGCCGCGCTGGCGGCCGGCAACCGCGCCTATGTGCTGGCCAGCGCCCAATCGGCGGTACCGGACGACCTGCCGGCGGAGGTCAAGGACCGCATCCGTTTCGTCGGCGCCGCCGAGGTGGCGCAGTGCGAGTTCCAGATCGCCCTGCTGGAAAGCGGCATGCGCGGCGAGCTGCGTTCCCAGCTGGCGGCGCGCCCGGGCGCCATCGTCGGCATCGTCGACACCGACGCGCAGTCTCCGGTGGACCTGTGGCGCCTGGTGGCCGAACGCGCCGTGTGCGTGAACACGACCGCGGCTGGCGGCAACGCAAGTCTCATGACGCTGGGGCTGTGATCATGTAGGAGTTTCAATCGTAAAACTGGAGGAAGACATCATGCTAGTCGGCGTTCCGAAGGAGATCAAAAACCATGAGTACCGGGTCGGTCTGACCCCGCCTTCCGTGCAGGAGCTGGTCGCACGGGGGCACCAGGTCATTGTCCAGACGAACGCCGGCGGCGAGATCGGGCTGTCCGACGATCACTACCTGGCCGCCGGCGCCAGCATCGTCGAGACGGCGAAGGAAGTCTTCGCACGCGCCGACATGATCGTGAAGGTCAAGGAACCGCAGCCGAACGAATGCGCGATGCTGCATGAAGGCCAGATCCTCTACACCTATTTGCACCTGGCGCCGGATCCCGAGCAGACTTCGGCCCTGGTCGCATCGAGCGCGGTCTGCATTGCCTACGAAACCATCACCGGCCCGGGCGGCGGCCTGCCGCTGCTCGCGCCGATGAGCGAGGTGGCGGGGCGCATGGCGATCCAGGCCGGCGCCGCGCACCTGGAAAAGTCGAAAGGCGGCATGGGTTTGCTGCTGGGCGGCGTGCCGGGCGTGGCGCCGGGCCACGTGGTCATCATCGGCGCCGGCGTGGTCGGCACCAATGCGCTGCAAATGGCGGTCGGCACCGGCGCGCGCGTCACCGTGCTCGATAAAAACATCGACCGCCTGCGCCAGCTCGACCTGGTCTACGGCAACCGCATTTCCACCCTGTATTCGAACGCCCATGCGATCGAGGAGGCCGTCGTCTCCGCCGACCTCGTCATCGGCGGCGTGCTGGTGCCGGGCGCCGCGGCGCCGAAGCTGGTCACGCGCGGCATGATCGCGCGCATGAAGAAGGGGTCGGTGGTGGTCGACGTGGCGATCGACCAGGGCGGCTGTTTCGAGACCTCGCACCCGACCACGCACGCCGACCCGACCTTCGTCGTCGACGGCGTGGTGCACTACTGCGTGGCGAACATGCCGGGGGCGGTGGCCCGCACGTCCACCTTCGCGTTGAACAACGCCACCATCGGCCACGCCGTGGCCCTGGCCAGCAAGGGCTGGCGCCAGGCGCTGGAAGACGACGTCCACCTGCGCCAGGGCTTGAACGTCTGCCAGGGCAAGGTCACCTACCAGGCCGTGGCCGACGCCCTGGGCTACGACTACACGCCGGCCGCTTCGCTGCTGGCCTGAACGATCGATCCTTCCGTTTCCAGGCAAAAGCGCCTGACGATGTGGAAGGCATAGCGCGCGGCCACCGACTTCACGAAACGCATGAAGTCGGTGGCCGCGTTTTCATTGGCGTTGTCGGAAATCGTCCGGATCACGGCGCAGGGCAGGCCCAGCTCGTGGCAAACCTGGGCCACCGCCGCTCCTTCCATTTCCACCGCCACCAGGCCGGGCAGCGCCGCATTCAATCCATTGATGTGCTCGCGATCGTTGACGAACTGATCGCCGCTGGCGATCAGGCCGCGGTGGATGCGCGGCCGGGACAAGTGGAAGGCCGCTTTCTCGAGCGGATCGATGGCGTCGATAAAATCCTTGTCCAGGAAAGACTGGGCCGCATCCATCAGGCGTGCGCCCAGGCGATGGTCGGCCGGGAAGTGGGTCAGGCCGGTCAGCGGCACTTCAAAACGGGGAAACAGCGGGCTGGCATCCATGTCGTGCTGGACCAGCGATTCGGCCACCACGATGTCGCCGACTTGCACCGTTTTATCGCCCGCACCGGCAACGCCGGTAAACAGGATGTGCGTAACTCCGAACTTCTCCACAAGCGTTGCCGCCGTCAACGCAGCTGCAACCTTGCCTATACGCGATAAAACGCACACAGCGTCGATTTCCCAGAGTTGTCCGAGGCAGTACTCGCGCTGACCATGGATGAGCTTGTAGGGCTTCTGCATGGCCTCCACGAGCCCCTGCTGTTCTTCGTACAGCGCGCTGATGATCCCTAGACGCATATTTTTGCTTGTTTGATGGGTTGAAAAACGCTGTGCAGCAGGGTGTTGGGCAGCTGTTGGACGCTGTATCCCCGCTGTTCGCGGTGTTTTTGCTGTTTACAGTAGTAAACGTATATGTATACAGCTGGTAGTGATAGTAAACGATGATGCTGTTGTGGATAAGAAGAGATTTCTCCACAAGATCAGCGGTTTACGTGCGCGCGAACTGGCTGGACAAGGATTGTATCGAGCCTGCATGGATGTTGGAGAAAAAACGGCTTGTCTTCAGTAAACGCGTTTCTGCACATCCGATCCTGTGGATATGCAGCGGCTTGTCCACAGTTGAGCCAGCAAAACGTGGCGATGGACCCGTAGGGTGGGCGGCTCATCCCTGACATTTGCAGGTCGGCAGCGTGAGCGCCGCCCACGCGTTCAATGTCCACATGCATTGCGGGGCAGATCCGGCGTCGCTTGAACGCGTGGGCGGCGCAACTGCTGCGTGGACTTTTACGCCAGGGTGCAGCCGTCCACCCTACGCCTGTTGCCGGCAACCTGGACGAACTTGGTTTTCAAGTCATCCGGACTCGACATGTTTCTCTCAAAGCAATCCAAGTTCGCAAGCAAAACGCCGGCAGACCGTTTCGCTGCCATCGTCGGCAACGTTCGCAGCATCGCGACTTCCTGCCAAACCGCTTTTTGGTCGACCAGACGACAGCTGTCGCCCTGGCCTGCGGAGCGAGCGCGACCTTGTCCACGGCCCGCGGCACTTCTCTTTTTAATACATAGAGATAAATATAAAGCTGGTAGTAGTAGTAAACGGCCGCAGAACTGTGGATAAAGTCGGTTTACTCCACAGCGTCAAGGGTTTACGTGGTTTCTGAAGTGCTGAACAAACCTTGCGTCTGGCTTGCACGGATTTTGTACAAATTTTTCGGTCAAATAAAAGTCGGCCGTTCTGCACATTCGTTCCTGTGGATATACATGGGCTTGTCCACAGTTGCCAGGCCATCTGCGGCGTTGGTGTACGCGTTTTGGTTGGCGAGCAGGGGACAGGCGCCGGTCGATAAGCGCCGGAAGACAAGGCAGGGATGCGTGAAGCGACGATTGCGGCTTTGCGCCAACAGTCGAGTCCCCACGAAAAAAAAAATTTGCCGAGCGCACAGCGCGAGGCTCGTCAGGTTTACAACCAAAATCTGTATACAACGATAGTAGTAGTGTTAACAACTGCCGTTTTCTGTGGATAAGCCGGTAAACGGACGAGAAATCAGCGGTTTACGGGCGGTATAAGCCGGTGGTTTGCCGCTGTATGTTCCTGGTGGCAAATCTGGACAACAATTCGGGCTGTTGAAAAAGCCGCGTTTCTTCACAAACCGTTCCTGTGGATATCAAGAAGCTTATCCACAAGAGGGGGTCTGGCGTATCGTTTACGATCTGGTAAGCTTGCTGTTGTGAACTGAAACGGGAGCCACGAACGGGCTTCGGCGTGGCTGTGCGCGCCGTGTGATCGCGGGACCGCTGGGTGGAGCGGGGCCGTGGCGCAGGCTCGACGGGGTTTTCGTAGGGTGGGCTCTTAAGCCCACGCGAACTCACCGTTTGTTCAGCGGAAGTGCGACGCCGAGTGCGATGTGTGCGGCCTGTCGGGATGCGTTTCGATACGTGAATGGTCGACAGCGTGGGTTCGAGAACCCACCCTACGCCGAACCGGCCCGTCGACGATGTTCGCCACCGACATGACGGCCTGGTAAGTTTTGCCAAATTGAATCGTTTTGCGGAGGAATGTCGGATGGACTTCGATTCGCTGTTCAAGCTGCCCATCGTTCAGGGACCGATGGCGGGCGGCGCGACGACGCCGGAGCTGGTCGCCGCCGTGTCGAATGCCGGCGCCGTCGGCGCCTTTGCCGGCTCGCTGCTCGCCCCAGGCGCCATCCGTACCCAGGTCGAGCGCATCCGCAGCCTGACCGGGCGGCCCTTCCTCCTCAATTTCTTCGTCCAGAAAACCCCGGCGCCGACGGCCGAGGAAGTCGCGCGCGGCGTGGAGTTGCTGCGCCCGGTCTGGGAAAGCCTGGGCTGGACCGAGTTGCCGCAACCGACAGCCTGGTGCGAGGATTTCGATGCCCAATTCGAAACCCTGCTGGAGCTGCGCCCGGCCGCCGCCAGTTTTACGTTCGGCATTCTCGACGCGGTCCAGGTCGAGCGCCTGCACGCGGCCGGCATCCTGGCGATCGGCACCGTCACCACGGTGGAGGAGGCGCTGGCCTGGCAAGCCATCGGCGCGGACGCCGTCATTGCGTCCGGCATCGAGGCCGGCGGCCACCGCGGCACCTTCATCGGACGCCAGGAAGACGCCGCCCTGACGGCGCGCGGCCTGTGGCCGGCGGTGGTGCAGGCCGTCTCGATTCCCGTGATCGCTGCCGGCGGCATCATGAACGGCGCCGACATCAAGGACGCGCTGGCCCTGGGCGCGAAGGCGGTGCAGATCGGCACGGCCTTCCTCGTCACCGAGGAGTCGGGTATCCATCCGGCCTACAAGCAGCGCCTGATCGACGCGCAAGGGCAGCCGACCCGCCTGACGCGCAGCTTTTCCGGACGCTACGCGCGCGGCATCGAGAACCGCTTCATGCGCCAGATGGCGGCAAGCGAAGCGCAGGTGCCGCCTTACCCGATCCAGAACGCGCTGACCGGCAGCATCCGCGCCGCCGCGGCCAAGGCGGGCGACACCGAACTGATGTCGCTCTGGGCCGGCGCCAATGTGGCGCGGGCGCGGCCGATGCCGGCCGCGCGCCTGGTCGAATTGCTGGTATCCGAATTGCAGTCCTGAAGGGAGCGCCCGCGTGGAATCGGCTGGAGAATACGACTACATCATCGTTGGGGCCGGCACTTCCGGCTGCGTGCTGGCCAATCGCCTGACCCGCGACAAGGACGTCAACGTCCTTCTCATCGAAGCGGGCGCGCGCGACGACTATTTGTGGATCCACATCCCGGTCGGCTACCTGCACTGCATCGGCAATCCGCGCACCGACTGGCTGTTCAACACCGAACCCGACCCGGGCCTGGGCGGCCGCGCCCTGATCTATCCGCGCGGGAAAGTGCTGGGCGGCAGCTCCTCGATCAACGGCATGATCTACATGCGCGGGCAGAAGGGAGACTATGACCGCTGGGCCGAGGCCTGCGGCGACGATTCCTGGCGCTGGGAGCAGGTGCTGCCGCTATTCAAACAGAGCGAAGACCATTATCGCGGCGCCAGCGAACTGCATGGCGCCGGCGGCGAATGGCGCGTGGAAAAGCAGAGATTGTCCTGGCAGATCCTGGACGCCTTCCGCGACGCCGCCGCCGAAGTCGGCATCGCGAAGGTCGACGATTTCAACACCGGCGACAACGCCGGTTCCTCCTACTTCGAGGTCAACCAGCGGCGCGGCATCCGCCTGAATACGGCGAAAGCGTTCCTGAAGCCGGCGGCGCAGCGCCCGAATCTGACCATCATGACGGGTTGCCACGTGGAACGCTTGCTGGTCGAGGAGAGCGGGAACGGTAAAGTCTGCCGCGGCGTGCAGTTCAGCGGCGGCGGGCGCATGTTCACGGCGACCGCCCAGCGCGAAACCCTGCTGGCGGCGGGCGCGATCGGCTCGCCTCACATCCTGCAATTGTCCGGCATCGGGCCGGCAGCAAGCCTGCAGCGCCACGGCATCGCGCCGCTGGTCGATGCGCCCGGCGTCGGCGAAAACCTGCAGGACCACCTGCAACTGCGCATGGTCTACAAGGTCAGCGGCGTAAAAACCCTGAACGAGACGGCCGCGAACTGGTTCGGCAAGATGAAGATCGGCCTCGAGTACGCGCTGTTCCAGAGCGGGCCGATGTCGATGGCGCCTTCGCAGCTGGGCGTGTTCGCGCGCTCGGGCCCGCACGAGGCAACGCCGAACCTGCAATACCACGTGCAGCCGCTGTCGCTGGAGAAGTTCGGCGACCCGCTGCACGGTTTCCCGGCATTCACGGCGAGCGTGTGCAACCTGCGCCCGACCGCGCGCGGCCATGTGCGCATCGCTTCGCACGACAGCTATGCGCCGCCGAAGATCACGCCGAACTACCTGAGCACCGAGGAGGACCGGCGCACGGCCGCGGCGGCGCTGGCGCTGACGCGCCGCATCGTGGCCGCGCCCGCGCTGGCGAAATACCAGCCGCAGGAATTCAAGCCCGGCCCCCTGTACCAGACCGAGGAAGAACTGGCCGAAGCGGCGGGCCTGATCGGCACCACGATTTTTCATCCGGTCGGCACCTGCCGCATGGGCAAGAGAAATGATCCGCTGGCGGTGGTCGACAGCCAATTGCGCGTCATCGGCGTCGCACGCCTGCGCGTGGTCGATGCGTCGATCATGCCCTTCATTACATCCGGGAATACGAATTCGCCGACCTTGATGATCGCGGAGAAGGCGGCGCAGATGATCGCAGGGCGCTGATGTTTTCGTAGGGTGGGCACGCCGTGCCCACCCTACGGTCCGCAGGGCGAAACGCCGTGATAGCTCGTGCATTCATGCACAATGAGTGGGCAAATCTACCCACGTGTGCACCCGTGCACAGGGCTTGCGTTGTATTGTGGACCATAACTGTTGTGTGTAATATCTGTTAAGACTCTACGCAGATAGGGCATCGGTTCTCGAGCAGTACGTGTTAAACGTTCCGGAGACACAATGGCAGAAGTCATTCTTGAAACAAAGCGCCTCACCAAGGAGTTCAAGGGTTTCACTGCCGTCAGCGGCGTCGACCTGCGGGTGCAGCGCGGTCACATCCATGCGCTGATCGGCCCCAACGGGGCGGGCAAGACCACCTGCTTCAACCTGCTCACCAAATTCCTCGTTCCCTCGTCCGGCCAGATCCTGTTCAATGGCCGCGACATCACGCAGGCGAAACCGGCGCAGATCGCGCGCATGGGCATCATCCGTTCCTTCCAGATTTCCGCCGTCTTCCCGCACCTGAGCGTGCTGCAGAACGTGCGCATCGGCCTGCAGCGCGGGCTCGGCACCAGCTTTCATTTCTGGCGCAGCGAACGTTCCCTCGACCAGCTGAACGAGCGCGCCATGGCGCTGCTGGCCGAGGTCGACCTGGAGGGCTTCGCCGACACCATCACCGCCGACCTGCCGTATGGCCGCAAGCGCGCGCTCGAGATCGCCACCACGCTGGCGATGGAGCCGGAACTGATGCTGCTCGACGAGCCGACCCAGGGCATGGGCCACGAGGACGTGCACCGCGTGACGGCCCTGATCAAGAAGGTGTCCCAGGGCCGTACGATCCTGATGGTCGAGCACAACATGAACGTCGTCTCCGGCATCTGCGACCGCATCTCGGTGCTGCAGCGCGGCGCCATGCTGGCAGAAGGGACCTACGCCGAGGTATCGAAGAATCCGCAGGTGATGCAGGCCTACATGGGCAGCGCCGACGGCGAACTGGAAGGAGCCCACGCATGAGCCCAGGCGCTACCCCCGCCGCACTCGAGATCCGCAACCTGCAGGCCTGGTACGGCGAATCGCACATCCTGCACGACATCGGCTTCACGGTGGCCCAAGGCGAAGTCGTCACCCTGCTGGGCCGCAACGGCGCCGGCCGCACCACCACGCTGCGCGCCGTCATGGGCCTGACCGGGCGCCGCACCGGCTCCATCAAGGTCAACGGCGTCGAATCGATCGCGCTGCCCACGCACCGCATCGCCCACCTCGGCGTCGGCTACTGCCCGGAAGAGCGGGGCATCTTTTCCTCGCTGTCGACCGAAGAGAACCTGCTGCTGCCGCCGGTGCTGCCGAAGGCCGGCAGCGCGATGTCGCTCGACGAGATCTACGAGATGTTTCCCAACCTGTACGAGCGCCGCCACAGCCAGGGCACGCGCCTGTCCGGCGGCGAGCAGCAGATGCTGGCGGTGGCGCGCATCCTGCGCACCGGCGCGCGCCTGCTGCTGCTCGACGAAATCTCGGAAGGCCTGGCGCCGGTCATCGTGCAAAGCCTGGCGCGCATGATCACCACGCTCAAGGGCAAGGGCTACACGATCGTCATGGTCGAACAGAACTTCCGCTTCGCCGCGCCGCTGGCGGACCGGTTTCACGTGGTCGAGCACGGCCAGATCGTCGAAACCATCGGCGCCGCCGATCTCGACGCACGCATGCCGGTGCTGACCGAGCTGCTGGGAGTGTAAGCAGAGGCTTTCTGCAGCAGACGTTTTTTCACGCTTCACATACAACAACGGAGACAAGATGAAACGCACGACCCTCGCCCTCGCCACCGCCGCCGCCTTTGCCGGCTTCGCCCTCCCGGCATCCGCCCAGATCAGCGACGACACCATCAAGATCGGCATGATCACCGACCTGTCCGGCGTCTATTCCGACGTCGACGGCAACGGCGGCGCCGAAGCCGTGCGCATGGCCATCGCCGACCTGGGCGGCGCTGTTGCCGGCAAGAAGATCCAGTTCATGGTTGCCGACCACCAGAACAAGCCGGACATCGCCGCCTCGAAGGCGCGCGAATGGTTCGACCAGCAGGGCGTCGACATGCTGATCGGCGGCACCAACTCGGGCGCCAGCCTGGCCATGGCCAAGGTCGCGGCCGAGAAGAAGAAAGTCTTCATCTCGATCGGCGCCGGCACCGCGCAGCTGACCAACGAGCAGTGCTCGCCCTACACCGTGCACTACGCCTACGACACCGTGGCGCTGGCGCGCGGCACCGGCTCCGCGGTGTTGAAGCAGGGCGGCAAGAGCTGGTATTTCCTGACCGCCGACTATGCCTTCGGCCAGTCGCTGGAGAAGGACACCTCGGAAGTCATCAAGAAGAACGGCGGCACCGTGCTGGGCAGCGTCAAGCACCCGCTGTCGGCCTCGGACTTCTCGTCCTTCCTGCTGCAGGCGCAGTCCTCGAAAGCGCAGGTGCTGGGCCTGGCCAACGCCGGCGGCGACACCATCAACGCGATCAAGGCCGCCAACGAGTTCGGCCTGACCAAGAAGATGAAGATCGCCGGCCTGCTGGTGTTCATCAACGACGTCCACACCCTCGGCCTGAACACCACGCAAGGCATGTACCTGACCGACGGCTGGTACTGGGACCAGAACGCCGACACCCACGCCTGGGCGAAGCGCTACTTCGCCAAGATGAAGAAGCAGCCATCGATGCTGCAGGCGGCCGATTACTCGGCGACCATGAACTACCTGAACGCGGTCAAGGCTACCGGCACCGACGACTCGACCAAGATCATGGAACACCTGAAGGCGACCAAGATCAACGACATGTTCGCCAAGAACGGCGTGATCCGTCCGGACGGCCGCATGGTCTACGACATGTACCTGATGCAGGTGAAAACGCCGAAGGAATCGAAGGGCCCGTGGGACTACTACAAGGTCGTCGCCACGATTCCGGGCGAGCAGGCGTACACGACCAAGGCCGAGACCAAGTGCGCGGCGTGGAAGTGATTATTCGCGTTTCGCATGCATGCCGCGTTTGACACAGGCATGAGTTGAACGCGTGGACGGCGGAGCCGTCCACCCTACGGGTATAGCGGAGGGACGTAGGGTGGACGGGTGTCCCGTCCACGCGTTCAACGAACATTCGCATTATCGCGGCGCCAAACCCTACGCCCGTTTCGCCGGCGCCCGCATCACCGCCTCCCGACATAACCCCTGGTGCCTATGGAAATCTTCGGAGTCCCCCTGCAAGCCCTGATGAGCCAGCTCCTGCTGGGCCTGGTCAACGGTTCCTTCTACGCGATGCTCTCGCTGGGCCTGGCCGTCATCTTCGGCCTCTTGAACGTCATCAATTTCTCGCATGGCGCCCTGTACATGATGGGCGCCTTCATCGCCTTCATCGGCGTCAGCACCTATGAACTGAACTACTGGATGATGCTGGTGCTCGCGCCGCTGGTGGTCGGCGCCTTCGGCATCGCGGTGGAAAAAACCATGCTGCGCTGGCTCTATAAACTCGATCATCTATATGGCCTGCTGCTGACCTTCGGCATCACGCTGTTGCTGGAAGGCGTGTTCCGCTCCTTCTTCGGCGTCTCGGGCCAGACCCTGGACGTGCCCGAGCAGCTGGCCGGCGCCACCGACCTCGGCTTCATGATCCTGCCGAACTACCGCGCCTGGGTCGTCGCCGCCTCGCTCACGGTCTGCCTCGGCACCTGGTTCGTGATCGAAAAGACCCGCCTGGGGGCCTACCTGCGCGCCGGCACCGAGAACCCGAAACTGGTCGAGGCCTTCGGCATCAACGTGCCGCGCATGGTCACGCTGACCTATGGCTTCGGCGTCGCGCTGGCCGGCCTGGCCGGCGTGCTGGCGGCGCCGGTGATCAACGTCACGCCGCTGATGGGCTCGAACCTGATCATCGTCGTCTTCGCCGTGGTCGTGATCGGCGGCATGGGTTCGATCCTCGGCTCCATCGTCACCGGCCTGATGCTGGGCGTGATCGAGGGATTGACCCGCGTGTTTTATCCGGAAGGCTCGGAAGTCGTCGTGTTCGTGGTCATGGTCATCGTGCTGCTGCTGCGCCCGGCCGGCCTGTTCGGGAAGGAGAAGTAAGCATGAACAAGAAAATCGGTTACGGCATCGCTCTCGCCCTGGCGCTGGCCGCGCCTTTCTTCGGCTATCCGGTGTTCCTGATGAAGCTGCTGTGCTTCGCCCTGTTCGCCTGCGCCTTCAACCTCTTGATCGGTTTCACCGGCCTGCTGTCGTTCGGTCACGCCGCCTTTTTCGGCAGCGCGGGCTACGTCACCGGCCACCTGCTGACCGTGGTCGGCTTGCCGACCGAGCTGGGCATCCTGGCCGGCGTGGCGGCCAGCGCCGTGCTCGGGCTGGTCGTCGGCGCGCTGGCGATCCGCCGCCAGGGCATCTATTTTTCGATGATCACCCTGGCCCTGGCGCAGATGGTGTATTTCGCCGCGCTGCGCAGCCCGTACACCCACGGCGAGGACGGCCTGCAGGGCGTGCCGCGCGGGCGCCTGTTCGGCCTCATCGACCTCGGCAACGACCTGACCCTGTACTACGTGATACTGGCCATCGCCGTGCTGGGCTTCGCTTTGATCGTGCGCATCGTGCACTCGCCCTTCGGCCAGGTGCTGAAGGCGATCAAGGAAAACGAGCCGCGCGCCATTTCGCTGGGCTACGACGCCGACCGCTACAAGCTGCTCGCCTTCGTGCTGTCGGCCGCATTGACCGGCCTGGCCGGCGCCACCAAGACCCTGGTGCTCGGCTTCGAGACCCTGACCGACGTCCACTGGACCATGTCGGGCCTGGTGGTCCTGATGACCCTGGTCGGCGGCATGGGCACGATGGCCGGTCCGATCATCGGCGCCTTCGTCATCGTCGCGCTGGAAAACAAGCTGGGCGACCTGGGGCTATGGCTGAGCGAGACCACCGGCATCGGTTGGTTCTCGACGCTGGGCGAATCGGTGGGCATGGTGACCGGCCTGATCTTCATCGTCTGCGTGCTGCTGTTCCGCCGCGGCATCGTCGGCGAGATCGGCGCCCTGCTCGAGCGTCGCGCGCGCGCCAGGCCCGACGCTGGCGCTAGAATGGCCGTGAACAAGGAGCGGGAGGCCGCGTGAAAGATGCATCGGCGACGTTGAGCGTGAATGGTTTGCGCATGCACGTGATGAGCGCGGGGGAGGGGCCGCCCGTCTTGCTGCTGCACGGCTTTCCCGACACCCACGTCGTCTGGCGCAAGCAGGTCGGTCCGCTGGTGCGCGCCGGCTATCGCGTGATCGCGCCCGACCTGCGCGGCTACGGCCAGACCGATGCGCCCGAGGCCGTGGCGGCCTACCGCAGCGAGCACCTGGTGGCCGACATGCTGGCGCTGCTCGACGTCATGGGGATTCAGCAAGCGCGCGTCGTCGGCCACGACTGGGGAGCGCTGATCGGCTGGCTGCTGTGCATGCGCGCGCCGCAGCGCGTCGCGCAGTATGTGGCGTTGTCGGTCGGCCATCCGGCGGCGTTCGCGCGCGCCGGCATCATGCAGCGCCTGCGCAGCAGTTACATGCTGTGGTTTATGGCGCCGCTGCTGGCCGAGACATCGCTGACGGCCGCCGACTTCTTCGCCATGCGCCATTTCACTTCCGATCCGACGCAATTGTCGCACTGGCGCCGCGACCTGCGCGAGCCCGGCCGCATGACCGCGGCCCTGAATTATTACCGCGCGAACGTGCCGCATGGCTTCAAGCTTGGCGCCGAGACCGAGCCCGTTAAGGTACCGGTGATGGGCATCTGGAGCAGCCGCGACGTCGCGCTCACGCAAGAGCAGATGCGCGACTCGTCAAAGTACGTGGCCGAGACCTTCCGCTACGAGCGCATCGAGGGCGCCGACCACTGGCTGCAACTGACCGCGGCCGACCAGGTCAATGCGCTGCTGCTCGATTTTTTCGGGGGCCTGTCCCGGGCCGACACTGCAGCGGCCCGGCCGGGCTAAGTTCCTTCTGAATCTCTACAGCGCCGCGGCGTAGATGGCGCGCGCATCTTCTCGCGTCATTTCCCGCGGATTGTTCCCGAGCAGGCGGGTCTGGAGCATGGCGTCGTCCGCCAGCCGGTCCAGGTCGTTGTCCGTGATGCCGACCTGCTGCAGCGTAGTCTGGATTCCCGTCATGCGGGCGGTCTGCTGCATGGCCGCGATCAGCGCTTCGGTGCGCGCTTCGGCGCTGCCGCTGGCGTGGGGGACGGCAATCGCCGCCAGCTCGGCGTAGAGCGGCGCCGCCGCCGGCGCATTGAAACGCAGCACGTGCGGCAGCACCAGGGAATTCGACAGGCCGTGCGCGACGTGGAAAATGCCGCCGACCGGGTAGGCCAGCGCGTGCACCGCGGCGACCGGCGCGTTCGAGAAGGCCTGGCCGGCCAGGCAGGCGCCCAGCAGCATGGCCTGGCGCACCTCGAGCCGGCTGCCGTTTTCGCAGGCAGCGATCAGGTTGCGCGACAGCAGCTCCAGCGCCTGGCGCGCCAGCGTGTCCGACAGCGGGTTCTTCTTGTGACGGCTGGTGTAGGCCTCGATCGCGTGGACCATGGCGTCGATGCCGGTGGCGGCGGTGACCATCGGCGGCAGGCCCAGGGTCAGCGCCGCGTCCAGCACGGCCAGGTCGGCGTAGAGCTGGGGAGAGACCACGCCCATCTTGGTGGTGGCGCCGGTGGTGACGATCGCGATGTTCGTCACCTCGGATCCGGTGCCGGCCGTGGTCGGCACCTGCACCAGCGGCAGGCGGCTGCCCTCTACCTTACCGATGCCGTAGATCGCGGCCAGCGGCTGTTCGCTCGCCGCCAGCACCGCGACCAGCTTGGCCACGTCCATCGAGCTGCCGCCGCCCAGGCCGATTACCAGATCCGCGTCGTTCGCGCGCGCGAAGTGCACCGCCGCCATCACCACGTCTTCCGGCGGGTCGGCGACCACGCCTGAAAAGACGCTGACCGTGAAACCCTGGCGCTTCAGGTCGAGGCAGGGCATCTCGGCCAGCCCGGTACGCAGGAAGCCGGCGTCGGTGACGACCAGCGCGCGGCGGGAGGAGGGGAAGCGTTCGCGGACGATCTCGCCGAGGCGGCTGGCGGCGCCGGGTTCGGAAACGATGTGGGCGACGGTGCTGAAGGCAAAGGCGGTCATGGTGTTTCCCGTGCGTTTGGATCGATCAAGATTACACCAGAATGGATAAGCTGCGCAGAAGTCGACGGCTGCGCCGTGGTCCGAACCTGCGTACAATTTCGTCTCTTCAACGTATCGAAAGCAGGTGATGATTGACTTCGTATGGCTCGGCGGCGCAGCCTTCCTCGCCGGGCTGGTGGACGCTGTGGTGGGCGGCGGCGGACTGATCCAGGTTCCCGCGATCTTTTCCGTCTTGCCGAAGGAAGTGCCGGCGACCCTGCTCGGCACGAATAAACTGGCGAGTATCTTCGGCACCGGCGCGGCCGCGGTGAACTATAGTCGCCGGGTGCGCGTCGCCTGGAGTGCGGCGGCGCCGGCGGCGCTGGCGGCCTTTGCCCTGTCCTTTGTCGGCGCCTGGACCGTGACCCGGATACCGGGCGACTTCGTGCGCAGCCTGCTGCCGCTGATCCTGCTGGCGGTCGCCATCTATACCTTCCGCAAGAAGGACCTGGGGTCGGTGCACGCGCCGGTCCACAGTGGCTCGGCGGAGCGCTGGTGGGCGATCGGCATGGGCGCGGCCATCGGTTTCTATGACGGCTTCTTCGGTCCAGGCACGGGTAGCTTCCTGATCTTCCTCTACGTCCGCTTCTTCGGCTTCGATTTCCTCAGCGCCTCGGCGGCGGCGAAGATCGTGAACGTCGCCTGCAACCTGTCGGCGTTGATGTGGTTCGGCTACAGCGGCCACCTGCTTTGGCAGCTGGGCCTGCTGATGGCAGGTTGCCAGATCGCCGGGTCCCTGGTCGGTACCCGCCTCGCCATCAAACACGGCAGTGCCTTCGTGCGCAAGTTGTTCCTGGTCGTGGTTTCGGTCCTGATCGTCAAGACCGGCTTCGATGCCATCGTGCGCTGGGCAAGTTGAGTCACTTGTTTCACGTGGAACAAAAGCCGGGTTCGCCCGGCTTTTTTTGCGCCTGCGCATCCTGAAGCAGCCCATTGTTTCACGTGAAACAGCGATCATTGCCTTTCGAAGCTGTGTTCCACGTGAAACAAAAACCGTCGCGTTTTCGGTCCGAGCCGAGTCCACGCCGATAAATGCTTCTATAATCGAGAATTAGTCTCCTCGCTCCACACTTCCATCATGCTATTTCCTACTGAATTCGACGTGATCGTCGTCGGCGGCGGCCATGCCGGCACCGAGGCGGCACTCGCGTCCGCACGCACGGGGCAGAAGACGCTGCTCCTGACGCACAACATCGAAACCCTGGGCCAGATGTCGTGCAACCCCTCCATCGGTGGCATCGGCAAGGGCCACCTGGTCAAGGAAGTCGACGCCCTTGGCGGCGCGATGGCAATTGCCACTGACGAATCGGGCATCCAGTTCCGCATCCTGAACTCGTCCAAGGGGCCGGCCGTGCGCGCCACCCGCGCCCAGGCCGACCGCATCCTCTACAAGGCGGCGATCCGCTCGCGCCTGGAAAACCAGCCGAACCTGTGGCTGTTCCAGCAGGCTGTCGACGACCTGATGGTGGAGGGCGACCGCGTGGTCGGCGCCGTCACCCAGATCGGCCTGCAGTTCCGCGCCCGTGCCGTCGTGCTGACGGCAGGCACTTTCCTGGACGGTAAGATCCACGTCGGCCTGCAAAACTATACCGCCGGCCGCGCCGGCGATCCGGCCGCACTGTCGCTGTCCGCCCGCCTGAAAGAGCTGAAGCTGCCGCAGGGCCGCCTGAAAACCGGCACGCCGCCGCGCATCGACGGCCGCAGCATCGACTTCTCGGTGTTGACCGAGCAGCCCGGCGACCTCGATCCGGTTCCCGTGTTTTCCTACATGGGCAAGGCCAGCATGCACCCGCGCCAGGTGCCGTGCTGGGTCACGCACACGAATGCGCAGACCCACGACATCATCCGCAGCGGCCTCGACCGCAGCCCGATGTACACCGGCGTCATCGAGGGCGTCGGCCCCCGTTATTGCCCGTCGATCGAGGACAAGATCCACCGCTTCTCGTCGAAGGAATCGCACCAGATCTTCCTCGAGCCGGAAGGCCTGACGACCAACGAGTTCTACCCGAACGGGATCTCGACCAGCCTGCCGTTCGACGTGCAATTGGCCCTGGTGCGCTCGATGAAGGGCATGGAAAACGCCTTCATCCTGCGCCCCGGCTACGCCATCGAATACGATTATTTCGACCCGCGCGGCCTGAAATCCTCGCTCGAAACCAAGGCGATTCGCGGCCTGTTCTTCGCCGGCCAGATCAACGGCACGACCGGCTACGAGGAAGCGGCGGCCCAGGGCTTGCTGGCAGGCCTGAACGCTGCGCTGCAAACCAAGGGGATCGATGCCTGGACCCCGGGGCGTTCCGAAGCCTATCTCGGCGTGCTGGTCGACGACTTGACCACCCAGGGCGTGGCCGAGCCTTATCGCATGTTCACGAGCCGCGCCGAGTACCGCCTGTCGCTGCGCGAAGACAACGCCGACATGCGCCTGACCGAGATCGGCCGCAAGCTGGGCGTGGTCGGCGACGCCCAATGGCAAGCGTTTGAACAGAAGCGCGAAGCCGTGGCGCGCGAGCTGGAGCGCCTGCGCTCGACCTGGGTCAACCCGCGCATCCTGGCGGCCGCCGAATCCGAGCGCGTGGTCGGGCAGGCGATCGAACGCGAATACAACCTGGCCGACCTGCTGCGCAGGCCAAACGTCGAGTACGACACCCTGGTGACGATGATCGGCGTCGAAGGGCAGCCCCTGGGCGGCCCCGGCGTCGAGGACCCGGCGGTCAAGGAGCAAGTCGAAATCCAGCTGAAATACGCGGGTTACATCGACCGCCAGGCGCGCGAGGTCGAGCGTCACGACCACTACGAGAACCTGAAACTGCCGGAAAACCTGGATTACCTGGAGATCGCGGCGCTGTCGATCGAGGTGCGCCAGAAGCTCGATAAACAGCGTCCGGAGACGCTCGGCCAGGCTTCGCGCATCTCGGGCGTGACCCCGGCGGCGATTTCCCTGCTGCTGGTGCACCTGAAAAAGCGCGGCGCCAAGGGCTTTACGTCGGCGCCGGCAGCGGACGCGGAGGCCGCGCAATGAGGGGTTTTGACCGCGAAAAACTGATGCAGGTGCTGAACGACGGCATCGACGCACTCGATCTGCCCCTGTGGGCCGCGCAGCGCGAGCAATTGATGGACTACCTGGCGCTGATGGCCAAGTGGAACGGCGTCTACAACCTGACCTCGCTGCGCGACCCGATGCAGATGGTGACCCATCACCTGCTCGATTCGCTGGCCGCGGTGGCGGCGTTCGAGGGCGTGAAAAGCGTGCTCGACGTCGGGGCAGGGGGCGGCCTGCCAGGCCTGGTGCTGGCCATTGCCCGGCCCGACATGCAGGTATCGCTGATCGACACCGTGCACAAGAAAACCGCCTTCCTGACCCAGGTAAAGGCGGAACTGGGCCTCGCCAACGTCACCGTCTACACGATGAAGGTGCAGGATTTGAAGGCGGGGCCTTTCGAGGTCATCACCTCGCGCGCCTTTGCCGACCTCTCGGACTTCGTCAACTGGTCCGGGCACCTGCTGGCCGAGGGCGGCAGGTTCATTGCCCTGAAAGGCACGGCGCCGGCCGAGGAGCAGCAAAGGCTGCCCCAGGAATGGAAGGTGCAGGAATTGCGGCCCTTGCGGGTGCCCAAGCTGGAAGCGGAGCGCCACCTGGTGTTCATCGAGCGCAATCGATAAGCGAGACCAATAAACAAACATAACGATATAAACGGTTTATACCGTTTAAACCATATAAACCGTTTATACGGTTTAAAGGGTATGAACGGTATAGTCGGATGTGTCGTGTCCGGATGAGATAGATGGCAAAGATTTTTTGCGTTGCAAACCAAAAGGGGGGAGTCGGCAAGACGACCACCAGCGTCAACCTGGCCGCGGGCCTGGCCAAGCTCGAGCAGCGTGTGCTGCTGGTCGACCTCGACCCGCAGGGCAATGCGACCATGGGCGCCGGCATCAACAAGGCGACGCTGGAAAGCTCGACCTACGAGGTGCTGCTGGGCGAGGCCGAGGTGAGCGCAGCGCGCGTGCGCTCGGAAGCAGGGCGCTTCGACGTACTGCCGGCCAACCGCGAGCTGGCCGGGGCCGAAGTCGAGATGGTCGAACTGGACAGCCGCGAGCGCCGCCTGAAGCATGCGCTGGCGAAGGTGGACGCCGACTACGATTTCATCCTGGTCGACTGCCCGCCGGCATTGTCGATGCTGACCCTGAACGGCCTGTGCGCCGCGCACGGCGTCATCATCCCGATGCAGTGCGAGTACTACGCGCTGGAGGGCTTGTCCGACCTGGTCAACACGATCAAGAAGGTGCACGCCAACCTGAACACGGATCTGAAGATCATTGGCCTCTTGCGCGTGATGTTCGATCCGCGCATGACGCTGTCGCAGCAGGTCTCCAAGCAGCTCGAGCAGCATTTCGGCGGCAAAGTCTTCAAGACCATCATTCCGCGCAACGTGCGCCTGGCCGAGGCGCCGTCCTACGGCGTGCCCGGCGTGACGTTCGACCCTTCCTCGAAAGGGGCGCAGGCCTACATCGCGTTCGGGGCCGAGATGGTCGAGCGCATCAAGACGATGTAATCAGGAGTTATCCACATGGCGACCAAAAAACTCAAGGGCCTCGGCCGCGGCCTCGATGCATTGCTGGGAGGCGGGCTGGACGACGCGCCCGCACCCGCGGGCGCACCCTCGGCCTTGTCCATTTCTCAATTGCAAGCAGGCAAGTACCAGCCGCGCACCCGGATGGACGAGGGCGCACTCAACGAGCTGGCGGCCTCGATCAAGAGCCAGGGCGTGATGCAGCCGGTGCTGGTGCGCCCGATCGACGGCGGCCGCTACGAGATCATCGCCGGCGAACGCCGCTTCCGCGCCGCCCAGCTGGCCGGGCTCGACGAGATCCCGGTGCTGGTGCGCGAGGTCGACGACCAGGCGGCCGCCGCCATGGCGCTGATCGAGAACATGCAGCGCGAAGACCTGAACCCGCTGGAGGAGGCGCAGGGCATCGCGCGCCTGATCTCGGACTTCGACTTCACCCACGAGCAGGCGGCCAGCGCGGTCGGCCGCTCGCGCAGCGCGGTGTCGAACCTGCTGCGCCTGGTGAACCTGGCCCAGCAGGTGCAGACGATGCTGATGGCCGGCGACATCGACATGGGCCATGCCCGCGCCTTGCTGTCGGTGGACAGCGCCAGCCAGATCGCGCTGGCGAACCAGGTCGTGGCGAAACGCCTGTCGGTGCGCGAAACCGAAAAACTGGTGGCGCGCGCGATCGAGGAGCAGAACAGCCCGGCCGCGGCGGCGCGCCAGAAGGAAAAGTCGGGAGATATCGTGCGCCTGGAAGAAGAGCTGTCGGACCGCCTGGCGACGCCGGTCGTGTTCAAGATGGGACCGAAGGGGAAGGGGCAGATGATCATCGACTTCCAGAACCTCGACGTGCTCGAAGGCGTGCTGGCGCGTTTGCGCGGGTGACCCCCCGGCGAACCGGTTCGCCTGCCTGAGCCGAAACGTAGGGTGGGCGGCTTCGCCGCCCACGCGTTCGACCACGTTCGCAAACCCGCTCCCTTCATTCGCTTTGCTGAGGTCAGCCGCCCGATCTCGCTGCGCCGCATCCGTCCTAAACATCTGTCTGCAATTCACAACAATAGTTGATCAGCCCAGCCGATCGAACGTTGACACGAATGTTTGCCTTTTCGGCATCCCGGCCTTGCCCGCGCCGCTTGAATGCGCGGACGGCGAAGCCGTCCACCCTACCTCCCTCCGGCATCCGCCCTCGAAGATTTTGCGCCCCAAAGTTCCTCCGGACATCTGCATTTCGACACGCGAACTACGGCGAAAACTGTTCGTTCTGTCAATATTTATGACACATTTTCCTGCCTCCACGAGTACCACGGAAGAGCCGGAATCGTTTGACTCAACGGGTATAACGAACTTATAATCCCGCTGATTCATGTAATTACCACACCGTAACTCGGTTCTCATGGCTAAGGCGAAAGAATAAAAATGTTGCGCCTGGTCTCCCTGCAATTGATCGCAACAGTCGTCGCCGGCCTCATCGCCGCACTGCTGGGGGGATGGCCTGCGATGTTTTCGGCGGTGCTGGGCGGAATCTGTTGTGTCTTGCCTAATGGCATCATGGCGTTGCGCTTGTTTGCCGCCACACACAAACCAGGCGGGACGAACCCGCTGACGTTTTTTGTCTGGGAATTTATAAAGATTGCACTGACGCTTGCCCTGCTGGGAGCAACTGCGTGGTTGTACCGCGATCTAAACTGGCTGGCGCTTCTCGCCGGCTTCATCGTGGCGCTGAAAAGTTACATATTCTTATTATTTAGGCATCGATAATGGCGACTCCAACCGCAGAAGGCGCAACCCACGCGCCCACCGCTTCAGAATACATCCGACACCACCTGGGCCATCTGGCGAACCACCACCAGGAAGGTCCGGTCGACTTCAACGTCCTGCACTACGACACCATCTTCTGGTCGATCGCCATGGGCGTCGTCGGCTGCCTGATCCTGTGGATGGCGGCGCGCAAGGCCACTTCCGGCGTGCCGGGCCGCTTCCAGGCTGCCGTCGAGATGCTGGTCGAGATGGTCGAAGACCAGTCGAAGTCGATCGTCCACGGCGACCGCAGCTTCATCGCGCCGCTGGCGCTGACCGTGTTCGTCTGGGTCGCCCTGATGAACTCGCTGGACTTCCTGCCGGTCGACATGTTCTCGGAAGCCTTCAAGTGGCTCGGCGTCGAGCACCTGTTCCCGTATCACCGCGTGGTCCCGACCGCCGACCTGAACGGCACCATCGGCATCTCGCTGGGCGTGCTGATCCTGATGCTGTACTACGGCATCAAGGTCAAGGGCCTGGGCGGCTGGCTCCACGAACTGTTCGCAGCACCGTTCGGCATCTACATGGCGCCGTTCAACCTGCTGCTGAACATCATCGAATACGCAGCAAAAATGGTGTCGCTCGGTATGCGACTGTTCGGCAACATGTTCGCCGGCGAGCTGCTGTTCCTATTGATCGCTTTGCTTGGTTCGACCGCCACCGTCTTCGGTTTCGTCGGCCACGTAATCGCAGGCTCGATCTGGGCGATCTTCCACATCCTGATCGTGTTCCTGCAGGCATTCATCTTCATGATGCTGACGCTGGTGTACCTCGGTCAGGCCCACGAAGGCCACTGATCGGCGCCGCAAGCATCGAACAAGATAGTGGTTGTAACGAAGTTGTAGTTTTTAATCTAGTTTTTAAATTAACTTTTTGGAGTAATCATGACTGACGTTTCTTTTGTTGCACTGGCTTGCGGTTTGATCATCGGCCTCGGCGCTATCGGCGCATGTATCGGTATCGCTCTGATGGGCGGTAAGTACCTGGAAGCCTCGGCACGTCAGCCTGAACTGATGAACACCCTGCAGACCAAGATGTTCCTGCTGGCTGGCCTGATCGACGCGGCATTCCTGATCGGCGTTGGTATCGCCATGCTGTTCGCATTCGCAAACCCATTCGTCGCCGGTTAATTACCTGGCAAATTGGTTTGAAGGGCCGAACCATCGCGGTTCGGCATCCGTTTTTGTGAGAAGGGAAAAACCGTGAACCTTAACGCAACTCTGTTTGCACAGCTCGCCGTCTTCCTCGTCCTGGCTGCCTTCACGATGAAGTTCGTGTGGCCGCCGCTGATGAAGGCGCTCGACGAGCGCGCCGAGCGGATCGCGAACGGCCTGGCCGCCGCCGACCGCGGCAAGGCCGACCTGGCCGCCGCCGAGAAACGCGTGCAGGCCGAACTGGCCGGCGCCCGTGACGAAGGCCAGAAGCGCATCGCTGACGCCGAAAAGCGCGCCGCGCTGATCATCGACGAAGCCAAGAAGACCGCCGCTGAAGAAGCCGCCCGTATCGTTGCCGCCGCCAAGGCCGACGCCGAGCAGCAGGTAACGCGCGCGCGCGAGGAACTGCGTGGCCAGGTCGCCGCACTGGCAGTCCAGGGCGCCGAGCAGATCCTGAAGCGCGAAGTGAACGCAGACGCGCACGCCGCCCTGCTGTCGCAACTGTCGACCGAGCTCTGATCATGGCTGAACTCGCAACCGTCGCTCGTCCCTACGCCGAAGCGCTGTTCCGTGTTGCCCAGCAGGGCAACCTGGCAGCCTGGTCCGAACTCGTGTCCGAACTGGCACAAGTCGGCGCCAACCCTGATGTGCAGGCGTTTGCCGCCAACCCGAACGTGTCCGCCGCCGATATCACCGGCGCCCTGACCTCGCTCGTGAAGTCGCCGATGACCCCGGAAGCGTCGAACTTCCTGACGATGCTGGCCGAAAACGGCCGCGTCGCGCTGCTGCCGGAAATCGGCGCGCAGTTCCAGGTGCTGAAGAACGCGCAGGCAGGCGCTGCCGACGCGACCATCTACAGCGCGTTCGACATGACCGATGCCCAGGTGGCGCAACTCGTCGCAACGCTGGAAAAGAAATTCGGCCGCAAGCTCAATCCCATGGTCACCGTGGACCCGTCGCTGATCGGTGGCGTGCGTGTGGTGGTCGGTGATGAAGTGCTCGATACCTCGGTACGCGCCAAGCTGCAACAGATGCATGTTGCGCTGGTCTCGTAAGCGTCACTTCGCAGGAACTTAGCACCTTCGACCGGCATCTCACGTCCTTGCCCTACGCATCAAGAAACTATTAGGAGTTAGCAATTATGCAACTTAACCCATCTGAAATCAGCGAGCTGATCAAGAGCCGGATCCAGGGCCTGGAAGGTTCGGCTGACGTTCGCAATCAAGGCACGGTGATCTCCGTCGCCGACGGTATCTGCCGCATCCATGGTCTGTCGGACGTGATGCAAGGCGAGATGCTGGAATTCCCTGGCAACACCTTCGGTCTGGCGATGAACCTCGAGCGCGACTCGGTCGGCGCCGTCATCCTGGGCTCGTACGAGCACATCTCCGAAGGCGACACCGTCAAGACCACCGGCCGCATCCTGGAAGTGCCGATCGGTCCGGAACTGCGTGGCCGCGTCGTCAACGCACTGGGCCAGCCGATCGACGGCAAGGGTCCGATCGACGCCAAGCTGACCGCCCCGATCGAAAAGATCGCACCGGGCGTGATTGCCCGTGAATCGGTTTCGCAGCCAATGCAGACCGGCATCAAGTCGATCGACGCGATGGTGCCGATCGGCCGTGGCCAGCGTGAGCTGATCATTGGCGACCGCCAGACCGGTAAATCGGCTGTGGCGGTGGATGCGATCATCAACCAGAAGGGCCAGGGCGTCACCTGCGTGTACGTGGCAATCGGCCAGAAGGCATCGACCATCAAGAACATCGTGCGTTCGCTGGAACAGCACGGCGCGATGGAGTACACCATCGTTGTCGCCGCATCGGCGTCGGAATCGGCCGCCATGCAGTACATCTCGGCCTACTCGGGCTGCGCGATGGGCGAATACTTCCGCGACCGCGGCGAAGACGCGCTGATCGTCTATGACGACCTGTCGAAGCAGGCAGTTGCCTACCGTCAAATTTCGCTGCTGCTGCGCCGTCCGCCGGGCCGCGAAGCCTACCCGGGCGACGTGTTCTACCTGCACAGCCGTCTGCTCGAGCGCGCAGCCCGCGTGAACGCCGACTACGTCGAGAAGTTCACCAACGGCGCCGTGACCGGCAAGACCGGCTCGCTGACCGCGCTGCCGATCATCGAAACCCAGGCAGGCGACGTCTCGGCCTTCGTTCCGACCAACGTGATTTCGATTACCGACGGCCAGATCTTCCTGGAGACCTCGCTGTTCAACGCCGGTATCCGTCCTGCGATCAACGCCGGTATCTCGGTCTCGCGCGTCGGTGGCGCCGCCCAGACCAAGGTCATCAAGGGCCTGTCCGGCGGTATCCGTACCGACCTGGCGCAGTACCGTGAACTGGCTGCGTTCGCGCAGTTCGCCTCGGACCTGGACGAATCGACCCGCAAGCAGCTGGACCGCGGTGCACGCGTGACCGAACTGCTGAAGCAGGCGCAATTCTCGCCGCTGTCGACCTCGCTGATGGCCGCATCGCTGTTCGCCGTCAACAAGGGCTACCTGGACGACATCGAAGTCAAGCAAGTGCTGCCGTTCGAGCACGGCCTGCACAACTTCCTGAAGGCGAGCCACGCTTCCCTGCTGTCGAAGATCGACGAAACCAAGCAACTGGACAAGGACGGCGAAGCTGCGCTGGCCGCCGCCATTGCTGATTTCAAGAAATCCGGCGCATTCTAATAAATGAGGAAGAATCCAGCATCGCAGTGGCAACACGGCGATGCTGGTGACCGGAAGGAGTAAGGACTCATGGCAGTAGGCAAAGAGATACGTGGCAAGATCAAGAGCGTAGAGAATACGAAGAAGATCACCAAGGCGATGGAAATGGTCGCCGCATCCAAGATGCGCAAGGCGCAGGACCGGATGCGCGCCGCCCGTCCCTACAGTGAGAAAGTTCGTAACATCACGGCGAATCTTGCTGGCGCGAATCCGGAGTACACGCACGTCTTCATGGCGCAAGCCAAGAACGTGCAGGCAAAAGCTGTCGGCTTCATCGTCGTCACGACCGACAAGGGTCTGTGCGGCGGCATGAACACCAACATCCTGCGCCAGGTGACGCAGAAGTCGCGCGAAATGGAAGCGGCGGGCAACCGCATCGAGGCCGTTGCCATCGGCAACAAGGGCCTGGGCTTCCTGAACCGCATCGGCGCCAAGGTCGTCTCGCACGCAACGCAGATCGGCGATACGCCGCACCTGGAAAAGCTGATCGGCCCGATCAAGGTCATGCTCGACGCATACCAGGACGGCCAGCTGGACGCGGTCTACCTGTGCTACACCAAGTTCATCAACACGATGAAGCAGGAACCGGTCGTCGAGCAGCTGCTCCCGCTGCCGGCCAAGCACCTGGAACAGGAAAAAGGCGGCATCTCGTGGGATTACATCTACGAGCCGGAAGCGCAAGTCGTGATCGACGAGCTGCTGGTGCGCTATGTCGAGGCCCTGGTGTACCAGGCCGTCGCCGAGAACCTGGCGTCCGAGCAGTCGGCACGCATGGTGGCGATGAAGGCGGCAAGCGACAACGCGGGTAACGTCATCGGCGAACTGAAGCTGGTCTACAACAAGACCCGCCAGGCAGCGATTACCAAAGAACTCTCCGAGATCGTCGCCGGCGCGGCAGCGGTCTAAATAAAGAATTTAACTATATCTGAAGGAACGAACATGGCTGATGGCAAAATCGTTCAGTGTATCGGCGCAGTGGTTGACGTGGAATTCCCGCGTAACGCCATGCCGAAGGTTTACGACGCACTGAAAATGGAAGGCTCCGAACTGACGCTGGAAGTGCAGCAGCAGCTGGGCGACGGCATCGTCCGTACCATTGCGCTGGGCAGCTCGGAAGGCCTGCGTCGCGGCATGACCATCCAGAACACCGGCAACCCGATCATGGTGCCGGTCGGCGTCGCGACCCTGGGTCGCATCATGGACGTGCTGGGCAACCCGATCGACGAGTGCGGTCCGGTCAGCCACGAGCGCATGGCCTCGATCCACCGCTCGGCTCCGGTGTACGACGAACTGTCGCCATCGACCGACCTGCTGGAAACCGGCATCAAGGTGATCGACCTGGTCTGCCCGTTCGCCAAGGGCGGCAAGGTCGGCCTGTTCGGCGGCGCCGGCGTCGGCAAGACCGTCAACATGATGGAACTGATCAACAACATCGCTAAAGCGCACTCGGGTCTGTCCGTGTTCGCCGGTGTCGGTGAGCGTACCCGTGAAGGTAACGACTTCTACCACGAAATGGCGGACGCCAAGGTCGTCGACCTGGAAAACCCGACCAACTCGAAAGTGGCGATGGTCTACGGCCAGATGAACGAACCGCCGGGCAACCGTCTGCGCGTCGCACTGACCGGCCTGACCATGGCGGAAGCCTTCCGTGACGAAGGCAAGGACGTTCTGTTCTTCGTCGACAACATCTACCGCTACACCTTGGCCGGTACCGAAGTGTCGGCACTGCTGGGCCGTATGCCGTCCGCGGTGGGCTACCAGCCGACCCTGGCCGAAGAAATGGGCCGCCTGCAAGAGCGTATTACCTCGACCAAGACCGGTTCGATCACCTCGATCCAGGCCGTGTACGTCCCTGCGGATGACTTGACCGACCCGTCGCCGGCAACCACCTTCGCCCACCTGGACTCGACCGTCGTTCTGTCGCGTGACATCGCCTCGCTGGGTATCTACCCGGCAGTCGACCCGCTGGACTCGACCTCGCGCCAGCTGGACCCGCTGGTCGTCGGCCAGGAACACTACGAGACCGCGCGCGCCGTGCAGGGCACCCTGCAGCGCTACAAGGAACTGCGCGACATCATCGCGATTCTGGGCATGGACGAACTGGCGCCGGAAGACAAGCTGACCGTGGCACGCGCTCGTAAGATGCAGCGTTTCCTGTCGCAGCCTTTCCACGTCGCTGAAGTGTTCACCGGTTCCCCGGGCAAGTACGTTTCGCTGAAAGACACGATCAAGGGCTTCAAGATGATCGCGTCGGGCGAACTGGACCACCTGCCGGAACAGGCGTTCTACATGGTCGGCACCATCGAAGAAGCGATCGAAAAAGCCAAGAAACTGGCCGCTTAATCGGTTTCTTCAACCTGAAGGACACACATGGCAAACACTATTCACGTTGACGTGGTCTCGGCCGAAGAGCAGATCTTCGCTGGTGAAGCCGAATTCGTCGCGTTGCCGGGTGAAGCGGGCGAGCTGGGTATCTACCCGAAGCACACCCCGCTGATCACGCGGATCCGCCCTGGTGCCGTACGTATCCAGGTGGCCGGCGGTGGCGAGGAGTTCGTATTCGTCGCCGGCGGCATCCTCGAGGTGCAGCCGAACGGCGTGACCGTGCTGGCCGACACCGCGATCCGCGGTGGCGACCTGGACGAAGCGAAAGCCCAGGAAGCCAAGCGCCAGGCGGAAGAACTGATGCAAAACCAGGACTCGAAGATCGACTACGCGAAAGCCCAGGCCGAATTGGCCGCGGCGATCGCGCAGTTGGCCGCGATCCAGAAGCTGCGCTCGAAGGGCCGTTAAATCCTTCGGTAGCAGCAACAGAAAGGCAGCCTGCGGGCTGCCTTTTTTTATTCCGCGCCCAGCGGAAATCAAGACAGCTTCGGCTGTCTTTTTTGTTGCCTGAACAATACTGAACAACGGTCTTTCTTGTTATTTCGAATAGTTTTCTATGTAAGCCTGTGTTGTACCGTAACAAATTACGTATTGATCCAGAACAATATGATTTCTCTGGTGGAAGTTAGCCCGTAGAATTCGTCCATAACGAGAAGAAACAAGGTTTTCCATGTCCATGACTCCAATTCCGCCCACGCTCGCCGGCTTTGCGGCGCAGCGCGGCACCGTGTTCGCCGTCGCCGGCGTGGACGGCGTCGCGCTCGACCTGTGCGAGACCGCTCCGCTCGATAGCCAGATGCCGGACGAGGGCCGCTTTTCCCTGATGTTCCGCGGACCGGCGCAACCGGTACTGCAGCAGGCGACGCACACGCTCGAGCATGCCGTCCTGGGAACGCTGGCGATCTTCCTGGTGCCTGTCGGCCGCGATGCGCAAGGCGTGCAATACCAAGCCATTTTCAACTGATATCGAACCCGGCCGTCACAACCGACCGGCCCGCCACCCGAGGAGCACCATGTCCGATCAGTATCTCGGCGAGATCCGCATGATCTCGTTCAACTTTCCGCCCAAAGGCTGGGCACTGTGCAACGGCCAGCTGCTGCCGATCAACCAGAATCAGGCCCTGTTTGCCCTGCTCAGGAATCGCTATGGCGGCGACGGGGTGGTGAACTTCGCCTTGCCGGATCTGCGCGGCCGCATGCCGGTGCACATGGGCCCAGGCTTCAATCTTGCTCAAAAGGGCGGCGAAGAAGCCCATACGTTGACGGTCAACGAAATGCCGCAACACGTACATGAGCTGAAGGCGAACACCGGCCTCACCACCGCCATGAGCCCCGCCAACGCCCTGCTCGGCAAGCGCGGGATGCGGGGACGCGACATGTTCGGCGCCGCCGCCAACCTGACGAACCTGCATCCCGGCAGCGTGACCACGGCGGGCGGGTCGCAGGCGCACGAGAACATGCAACCTTACCTCGGCCTGAACTTCGCCATCGCCTTGACCGGCATCTTCCCTTCCTCTAACTGATCGGAGCCCCACCATGCCACCTTATATCGGAGAAATCCGTATGTTCGCAGGCAACTTTGCGCCAGCCGGCTGGGAGTTGTGCCAGGGCCAATTGCTGCCGATCGAAGAGTACGACACCTTGTTCATGCTGATCGGCACCACCTACGGCGGCGACGGCCAGACCAACTTTGCCTTGCCCGACCTGCGCGGCCGCGTGCCGGTGCACGTCGGCGGCACGACCGGCAACGGGACCGGCCTGCGCCAGTTTGCCCTGGGCGGGGGAGGCGGGGTCGAGACCGTCACGCTGACCCCGAACCAGATGCCTGTGCATACCCATGCCGTGGTCGCAACGACCGACACGGCAGTCAGCACCTATGACGCCACCAACGGCGTGCCCGCCACGGTCGCCGCCACCAGCGTCTACGGGCCGGTCGGGACCCCGGGACCGATGACGGCGAACGCCATCGGCACGGCCGCCGGCGGCAACCAGCCGCACGCCAACATGGCGCCCTACCTGAGCGTGAACTTCATCATTTCGTTGTTCGGCATCTTCCCGATGCAGACTTAAGGAACACTTCAATGAGCGATCAATTTGTAGGCGAGATCCGCATCTTCCCGGGCGACTTCGCCCCGACCGGCTGGGCCCAGTGCAACGGCCAGCTGATGCCGCTGTCGCAGAACACCGCCCTGTATTCCTTGCTCGGCACCGTCTACGGCGGCGATGGCAAGAACACCTTTGCCTTGCCCGACCTGCGTAGCCGCGCGCCGCTGCAGCAAGGGCAGGGGCCCGGCCTGTCGAACCATCCGCTGGGCCAGGTCGGCGGCACGAGCGCCGTCACCCTGCTGCAAAGCGAGGTCCCGTCGCACAGCCACCAGCTGATGCATTCGGGCGGAGCGGCGGATGCCTCGACCCCGGCCCCGGAAAAGGGGTTTGCCCGCACCACGACGGCGCAGGTGTATGCGCCGGGCGACACCAGCGCGCCGGCCAGCCCGCAGGCGCTGGCCCCCAACGGCAGCAGCAGCCCGCACAACAACATGCAGCCTTACCTGGTGCTCAATTTCTGCATCGCCCTGCAGGGCATTTACCCGCCGCGTCCGTGATGAACCAGGAACTGCAGCTGCGCCCGATGCACCCCGGGGACGAGGCCTTCCTGCGCCGCGTCTATGCCGAGGTGCGTGCGCCCGAGATCGCGCTGTTCGGCTGGGATGCCGCCAGCGCGGAAGGCTTCCTGCACATGCAGTTCAACGCCCAGCACCATCATTACCAGAACCATTATCCGCAGGCCCGCTTCGACATCGTCGAGCGCGCCGGCGAGCCGCTCGGCCGCCTGTATGTGGACAGGAGCGCCGACGAGATCCATGTGATCGACGTGGCGCTGCTGGCGCAGTACCGCGGCCAGGGCATCGGCACCATCCTGTTGCGATCCCTGCAGGAGGAAGCGGCCCACGACGGACGCCGCCTCGTTCTCCAGGTCGAGCAGCACAATCCGGCGCAAGCGTTGTACCTGCGCCTCGGCTTTACCGAAACCGATTTCCACGGCATGCACCGGACAATGCAGTGGCTGCCCGCGCTGTCCGCCGCCCCGTCCCAGAACCAATAATGAAACGACGACAATTCCTGAAGTCCGCCGGTACGACGCTGGCGCTGGCCAGCTTCGGCCTGAACACCACGCTCGCGGCCGCCGCCGAGGATTTCCATTGGAGCCGCGCGAGCGCCGACGCACTGGTCGGCCAGTCCTTCTGGCTGAATCATCCCGAGTTCGGTGCGATGGCGATCACGCTGGCGGCCGTGCGCGTGCCGCCGACCAGAACGCCCGATCCGCGCCTGGACCAGTTCTCGCTGCTGTTCCGCACGCCGGCCGGGTTCGCGGTCGCCGACGGCATCTACGAGATGGACCATCCTGCGCTCGGACGCTTTTCGCTGCACCTGGCGCCGGGCGGCCATGACGCCCAAGGCGCCATGTGCCGTTCCGACTTCACCCTGCTGACCTGACCAACCCGACGGCCCTGTTACCGCCGCCCTAACCATCGCTCGCACCTGATCCCGCCATGCATAAACATGCCTCCACCAACCGTTTCTACCGGCTCGTCTGGAGCCACGTCCACTCCTGCTGGGTCGCCGTCGCGGAAGGCGCGCGCGGGCGTGGCAAGAGCGCCTCGCGCAAGCTGACGGCCGCGCTGGTCGGCACCGCGCTCTCGGGCGCCGCGCTGGCCGCGCCGCCGGGGTTTGCCGGTATCGCGGCGCCTGCCCCGAAGGCGCTGCCGGCCGCGCCGGCGGGGAACGCCTTGCCGACCGGCGCCCAGGTGGTGGCCGGCCAGGCCAGCGTGACCCAGGCGGCGAACCAGATGACGGTGCACCAGGGCAGCGACAAGGCAATCCTCAACTGGCAGAGCTTCGACATCGGCGCGAATGCCGGCGTGCGTTTCGTGCAGCCGAACGCGAATGCGGTGGCACTGAACCGCGTGCTGGGCAATGACCCTTCGCGCATCTATGGCCAGCTGAGCGCGAACGGCAAGGTCTTCCTGGTCAACGGGAGCGGCGTCCTGTTCGGCGCCAGCGCGCGCGTCGACGTCGGCGGCCTGATCGCTTCCAGCCTGGCGCTGCCGGACGGCGACTTCCTGGCCGGCCGCTATACCTTCAGCGGTTCGTCCAGCGCCGGCGCCGTGGGCAACGAGGGCAGCATCCGCACCAGTAACGGCGGCTACGTCGCGCTGCTGGGGCCGAGCGTGGCCAACAGCGGCAGCATCGTCGCGCCGAACGGCAGCGTGGCGCTGGGCGCCGGCGAACAGGTCGGCGTCGACCTGCGCGGCGACGGCCTGATCACCCTGCGCGTGGACCGCGGCGCGGTGGCCGCGCTGGCCGACAACAGCGGCCTGCTGCAGGCCGACGGCGGCCGCGTCGAACTGAGCGCGAAGGGCGCCGACGCGCTGGCGCGCGCTACCGTCAACAACACCGGCGTCGTGCAGGCGCGCGGCCTGGTGCATGATGGCGGCAGCATCCGCCTGGTCGGCGACGGCGAGGTGCATGCCGGCGCGCTGGACGCGTCCAGCGGCAACGGCAAGGGCGGCGCGGTCGCGGTCGAGGGCCGCTTCGTCGCGCTCGACGGCAAGATCGACGCCAGCGGCGTGCGCGGCGGCAGCGTGGACGTGAACGCGGCCGGCACCCTGTCGACCGCGGCGGCGACCAGTGCAATTGGTCGCGGCGGCGACGGCGGCGCGGTCAGCTACCGCAGCGCCGGCATGGTGATCGAGAGCAGCAGCGCCTCGGTCGACGCCAGCGGCCTCGCCAAGGGCGGCAGCATCGGCGTGCAGGGCGACAGCGGCGTGCTGTCGTCGAGCAGCTACAGCGCGCGTTCGAGCACCGGCATCGGCGGGCGCATCGACGTATCCGGCAACGACGTGCGCCTGCTCGGCGCCCAGCTCGACGCCAGCGGCAATACCCAGGGCGGCCTGGTGCGCGTCGGCGGCGCCTTCCAGGGCGGCGCCGTGCGTGCGGACGCGCCCGACCTGGCGCGCTTCGTGACGCGCTGGGGCCAGACGGCCCCGATCGCCAACGCCACCAGCACGTTTGTGAGCGACGGCAGCGCGATCAAGGTCGGCGCCACCGGACGCGCCGGCCAGGGCGGCACCGCCGTGGTCTGGTCGGACAAGCAGACCACGATGCTGGGCAGCGTCGACGCGCGCGGCGCGGGCGCCGCCGGCACCGTCGAGATCTCCTCGAAGGACGAGCTGCGCCACGTGGGCCTGGACCGCCTCGCGCTGGGCGCGGGCGGCCAGCTGCTGCTCGACCCGAAGAACATCACCATCGGCAGCTCGGGCAGCGCCTGGACCTACCAGGCCGTGCTCGGCAAGGGCGTCGCCGACAAGGGCACCGAAGTCGGCAACCTCGAGGACGGCGACGGTTTCGGCATGGCCGTGGCGCTGAACGCGGCGGGTACCCGTCTTGCGGTCGGCGCGCCGTATGACGACGGTTTTGGCATTGGTCCGAACACCGGTAACGAACGCGGTGCGGTGCACCTGTTCAGCTTTACGAACGCGAACTTCGCCGGTGCGACCCTGCAGGGGACGATTGGTTCCGGTTACACCGGCGGCAACAACCTCGCCATCGACCTGGATAATGGAGCGTGGTTCGGTAACTCGCTGGCACTCAACGCCGACGCCACACGACTGGCGGTTGGCGCGTCCAACGACGCAGGCGGCCTCGGCTCGGTACGCATGTTCAGTTTTGGCGGCGACCAGTTTGCCGCGCCGGTATTGACCGCGACCTTGAGGCCGGACAATCCTTCGCTCAACGTGCCGTTCACCAGCGCCTTTGGACAATCCGTCGCGCTGAATGCGGCCGGCGACCGGCTTGCCGTCGGCGCCCTGTACGATCAGGGCGCCAACGGCAACTGCGTCAACTGCGGCGCGGTTTTCCTGTTCAACAACGCTCTCGCCACCCCGACGTTCGTCAAGGGTATCGGCGCCGGCTATGCCGTCAACATGAATTTGCCGAGCGATGCCCAGTTCGGCATGTCGGTCGCCTTTGACGGCAGCGGCGACCGGCTCGCCGTCGGCGCCTATGGCGTCAACGACTCGAGCGGCGCGGTCTACCTGTTCAATAACCCCTACGGCGCGACCGTGCACGCCGCCACCTTCGGCAACGGCTTCACCGGCGGCAAGAACCTGAACGTGAACGTGCAGCGGTACGAAGGTTTCGGCTCGGGCCTGTCCTTCAACAGCAGCGGCACGCGCCTGGCGATCGGCTCGATGGGCGCCGGCAACGGCAACGTGCGCATCGTCGACTTCGTCGACAACCAGTTCAACGGCGCCGCCATCACCACCGTCCTCGGCAGCGGCAACACGGCGGGACCTGCTGCCGAGATCGGCCTGGAAGACGGCGAGAACTTCGGTGCTTCGGTCGCCCTGAACGCCGCCGGCGACCGCCTGGTCGTCGGCTCGCCTTTCGGCGACGGCAACGCCAACAACGCCAACTACGGCTATGGCGCGGTGCGCGCCTTCGGCCTGACGCCGGCCCCGGCCACCAGCCTGGCCTTCGGCGGCACACCGTCCGCCAACGCGACGATCGACGCCGGCATGCTGGAAAGCGCGCTCGACAGCGGCACCTCGATCACCCTGCAGGCCAACAACGACATCACCCTGGAAGCCGGCAACGACATCGTGGTCGCCGGCGGCAGCGGCAACGGTTCGCTCACGCTGCAGGCAGGCCGCAGCATCGCCCTGAACTCGACCATCATCACCGGCAACGCCGACCTGACCCTGGTGGCCAACGAAAGGACCGCCAACGGCGTGGTCAATGCCTACCGTGACGCCGGCGCAGCCAGCATCACCACCGCCGCCGGCACCACGATCAACGCCGGCAGCGGCCGGGTCAGCATGACGATCGCCGACGGCGCCGGCAGGACCGGCAGCGGCAGCGACAGCGGCGCGATCACCATCGGCGGCAACCTGCTGGCCGGCAGCGCCAGCCTGAAGAACCTGGGCACGAGCGCCAACAGCAACGTCGTCATCGGTGCGGGCGGCAGCATCCAGGGCACGGGCAACGACCTGATCGAGGTCGCCACCACCAACGCCGGCAGCACCTTCCTCAACTTCGCCAGCGCCGCCGGCATCAACCCGGGCGCGGGCCGCTACCTGGTGTACTCGAACAACCCGATGGCCACGCTCGAGGGCCTGAGCGGCTACAAGAAGCATTACAGCCAGGCGTATACCGGCATGACGCCGGTCTACGCCAGCAACGGCAACTGGTTCCTGTATTCGATCACGCCGACCCTGACCGTGAACGCGGCCGCGGCCAGCAGGACCTACGACGGCACCACCGCGCTGCCGGCGCTTGGCTTCAGCAGCGTGACCGGCTACATCGATGGCGACGACATCGGCGTCCTGACCGGTTCCCTGGGCGTGAGCGGCCTGACCAGGAACGCCGGCAGCTACGCGATCAATGCCGGCAGCCTCGGCAACAACCTCGGCTACGCGATCAACTATACCGGCGCCAATTTCACCATCACGCCGCGCGTGCTGACCGCCACCGTTACCGGCGTCAACAAGACCTACGACGGCAACAACGTCGCGGGCGTGAACTTCGGCGACGACCGCATCGTCGGCGACGTGCTGAGCTACGACGGCGTGGCCCGTTTCTCCGACAAGAATGCCGGCACCGGCAAGACCGTCGACGTCACCGGCATCACGCTCGGCGGTACGCACGCAGCCAACTACACGCTGGCCTCGAACAGCGCCACAACCAGCGCCGACATCGCCAAGCGCACCCTGGTGGTCGGCGCCACCGGCCTGAACAAGACCTATGACGGCGGCGCCGCGGCCAACGTGGTGCTGGACGACGACCGTGTCGCAGGCGACCTGCTGGCGCTCACCGCCGACGGCGCCAGCTTCCAGGACAAGAACGCGGGCAATGGCAAGACCGTCAGCGTCACCGGCCTCGCGCTGGGCGGCGACGATGCCGGCAACTACGCGCTGGCCTCGACCACCATCGCCACCAGCGCCAACATCTTCGCGCGCGTGCTGCATGCGAATGCCACCGGCCTGAACAAGACCTACGACGGCGGCACCGCGGCCAACGTGGTGCTGGGCGACGACCGCATCGCCGGCGACGTCCTGTCGCTGAGCGCGGACAGCGCCAGCTTCGCCGACAAGAACGCGGCTACCGGCAAGACGGTTACCGTGACCG
>NZ_DAMCPG010000001.1:0-190142 GCF_032106685.1 Massilia sp. | reverse complement strand
CCGACATCCTGAAACGCAGCCTGACCGCCAGCGCCGCCGGCGTGAACAAGACCTACGACGGCAGCAACGCCGCCACCGTCGGCTTCACCGACGACCGCGTGACCGGCGACGTGCTGGAGTACAGCGCCAGCGCCAGCTTCGGCGACAAGAACGCCGGCAACGGCAAGACGGTCAGCGTCAGCGGCATCGCCTTGAGTGGCCAGGACGCCGGCAACTACGCGTTGGCGTCGACCACCGGCACCACCAGCGCCGACATCCTGAAACGCAGCCTGACCGCCAGCGCCACCGGCCTGAACAAGACCTACGACGGCGGCAGCGCGGCCAACGTGGTGCTGGGCGACGACCGCATCGCCGGCGACGTGCTGTCGCTGAGCGCGGGCAGCGCCAGCTTCACCGACAAGAACGCGGGCATCGGCAAGACGGTCACCGTCACCGGCATCGCGCTGGGCGGCCAGGACGCCGGCAACTACACGCTGGATTCGACCACCGCCGTCACCCAGGCCGACATTGCGAAGCGCCTGCTGACCGTCGGCGCCACCGGCGTGGACAAGGTCTACGACGGCAGCGCGGCCGCGACCGTCACCCTCGGCGACGACCGCGTGGCGGGCGACGTGCTGGGCTATGGCGGCAACGCCAGCTTCACCGACAAGAACGCAGGCACCGGCAAGACGGTCACCGTCACCGGCATCGCGCTGAGCGGCCAGGACGCCGGCAACTACACGCTGGCGTCGACGGGCGCCACCGCCAGCGCCAACATCGCCAAGCGCAGCTTGAACGCTACCGCGACCGGCGTGAACAAGACCTACGACGGCAGCAATGCCGCCACCGTCGGCTTCACCGACAACCGCGTGACCGGCGACGTGCTGGAATACACCAGCACGGCCAGCTTTACCGATAAAAACGCCGGCAACGGCAAGACGGTCTCGGTCAGCGGCATCGCGCTGGGCGGCCAGGACGCCGGCAACTACGCGCTCGCGTCGACCACCGGAACGACCCAGGCCGACATCGCCAAGCGCACCCTGCATGCCCAGGCTGCCGGCGTGAACAAGACCTATGACGGCGGTACGGCGGCAAGCGTCACCTTCGGCGACGACCGCGTGGCGGGCGACGTGCTGGCCTATACCGGCAGCGCCAGCTTCGCCGACAAGAACGCCGGCAACGGCAAGACGGTCAGTGTCAGCGGCATCGCGCTGGGCGGCCAGGACGCCGGCAACTACGCGCTGGCCTCGACCACCGCCACCACCAGCGCCGACATCGCGAAGCGCACCCTGGTCGTCGGCGCCACCGGCGTCAACAAGACCTACGACGGCAACACGGCTGCGAGCGTGACCTTCGGTGACGACCGCGTCGCCGGCGACGTGCTGGCCTACACCGGCGCCGCCAGCTTCGCCGACAAGAACGCCGGCAACGGCAAGGCGGTCTCGGTGACCGGCATCGTGGTGGGCGGCCAGGACGCCGGCAACTACACGCTGGCCTCGACCAGCGCCGGCACCACGGCCGACATTGGCCGCCGCGTGCTGACCGCCCAGGCGACCGGCGTCGACAAGGTCTACGACGGCGGCACGGGCGCCACCGTGCGCTTCGGCGACGACCGCGTGGCGGGCGACGTGCTGGCCTACACCAGCACGGCCAGCTTCGCCGACAAGAACGCCGGCAAGGGCAAGGCGGTGACGGTCAGCGGCATCGCGCTGGGCGGCCAGGACGCCGGCAACTACACGCTGGCCTCGCACACCGGCGCGACCACCGCCAGCATCACGCCGCGCGTGCTGAACGTCGGCGCCACCGGCATCGACAAGGTCTACGACGGCAGCACCGCCGCCAGCGTGACGCTGGGCGACGACCGTGTCGCCGGCGACCAGTTGAACCTGTCGAACGGGGGCGCCGCCTTCGCCGACAAGAACGCCGGTACGGCCAAGGCGATCCGGGTGAACGGCATCGCGCTGGGCGGCCAGGACGCGGCCAACTACACGCTGGCCTCGACCAGCCTGGGCGCCAGCGCCGCCATCACCCCGCGCACGCTGCACGTGAGCGCCAGCGGCGTCGACAAGGTCTACGACGGCGGCACCGCGGCCAGCGTGGTGCTGGGCGACGACCGCCTGGGCAAGGACCAGCTGAGCATCGCGGGCAATGCGCGCTTCGCCGACAAGAGCGCCGGCAGCGCCAAGGCGGTCCAGGTGAACGGCCTGGCGCTGTCCGGCGTCGATGCCGGCAACTACCGCCTGGCCGCTACCAGCGTGTCGACCCAGGCCGCGATCGGCCAGGCGACCCTGACCGTCAAGGCCAACAACGCCACCCGCGCGGCCGGCTTGAACAACCCGGTGTTCGGCTACAGCGTCAGCGGCCTGGTGCAGGGCGACAGCCCGGCGATCCTGCCGGCATTCGTCACCGCATCGAACGCGACGCCGCAATCGGCGCCGGGCAGCTATGCGATCACGGTCGGCTCCAGCGCGACCCTGAACGACTACAAGCTGGCCTTCGTCGACGGCATGCTGACGGTGACGGGCGCGCCGCCCGAGCTGACCCGCGCGATCCGCGCCACGATCGCACCGGTGCTGCCGCTGGAAGTCATCGGCGGCACGGCGACGGTCGCGCACCAGCAGAACGAACAGCAGCAACAGCAGCGCGAACTGCCGCGCGTGGAAGAGGTGCGCCAGCCGGGCAGCCCGGCGCCGGTCGCCGGCCCGCGTGTCGACGGCAACATCGTGACCCTCTCGGGCGGCACCGAAGTGCTGACCCGTAACGGCGGCGTGCGCAGCGAGCAATGAAGACCATGACCTTATTTGATACCGGAGCGATCCACGTGCAATCCCGCCCTCAATCCCAAGCTGCCCAGGCCGCCCAGCCTGGCCGCCTGCGCCCGCTGGCGCTGGCCGCCATGCTGCTGCCGGCATTCGCCAGCGCCCAGACCGTGCCGGATGCCGGCCGCATCCTCGAATCGCAGCGCCCGCCGGCGCTGATCGCGCCGCCCGGCCCGGCGCCGAAGGTGCTGCCGGACGCCCAGCCGGCCCAGCGCGTCGGCCTGTCCGGCGACCAGCGCGTGCTGGTGCGCGGCTTCGTCTTCAAGGGCGCCGATGCGGTGCCCGAGGCCACCCTGCAGGCACTGCTGAAGCCCTATGCCGGGCGCGAGCTGAGCTTTGCCGAGCTGTCGGCGGCCGCCGCCGCGGTGTCCGACTACTACCGTTCGCAGGGCTACTTCCTGGCCTCGGCCACGCTGCCAGCCCAGGACCTGGGCGCCGGCCTGGTGACGATCCAGGTGCTCGAAGGCCGCGTATCCGGCGTCGAACTGCGCCGCGACGCCAGCGTGCGCCTCGATGAAGCGCGCGCGCGCCGCTACTTCGACGCGCTGGTGCCACCCGGCCAGCCGGTGCACGAGGACCAGCTGGAACGCGCGCTGCTGCTGACCCAGGACCTGCCGGGCATGCGTGCCCGCGCCGAGCTGAGCCCGGGCGCGGCCGTGGGCGAAACCGCGGTCGCAGTCGACTTGACGGAAGGCCCGCTGGTGAGCGCCACCCTCGGCCTGGACAATTCGTCGAACCGCTACACCGGCCGCCTGCGCGCCACCGGCGGCGTCTACCTCAACGACCCGAGCGGCAACGGCGACCAGGTCTCGCTGCTGGCGTCGAGCACCGGTTCCGATTTCAAGTATGCGCGCGCCGGCTACGTGATGCCGGTCGGCTCGTCGGGCACCCGCCTGGGCCTGTCCTACGCCGGGCTGCGCTACCACCTGGGCGAGGAATTCGAGGCGCTCGACGCCCAGGGCACCGCCAAGGTCGGCGAAGTGGTGCTGACCCATCCGCTGCTGCGCACGCGCCGCACCAGCCTGCAGCTGCGCCTGTCCTACGAGGACAAGCGCTACGTGAACCGCGCCAACGGCGCCGAACTGAGCGACAAGGTGGTGCGCACGCTGCCGCTGGGCCTGGTGTTCAGCGCCCAGGACGGCTGGCTGGGCGGCGGGTATACCAGCGCCTCGCTCGACCTCACGCCGGGCCACCTCGACCTGTCGGGCAACGCGGCCTTCGAAGCGGCCGACGCGCTGGCCGAGCGCAGCGCCGGACGCTTCCTGCGTACCAATTACCAGCTGAGCCGCCAGCAGCGCCTGACCGGTCCGTTCAGCCTGCTCGCCAGCCTCAGCGGCCAGTTCTCGTCGAGTAACCTGGAGTCGGGCGAGAAGATCTCGCTCGGCGGCCCGGGCCGGGTGCGCGCCTATGCGGCCGGCGAAGCCAGCGGCGACGCGGGCCACGTGGCGACCCTGGAAGCGCAATGGGACCTGCCGGCGGCGAACGCCGGCGTCAGCGCCTTCTTCGACTATGGGCACATTACCCTGAACCGCGACCTGTATCCGGGCGCGCTCGCGGCCAGCAACGCGGGCAACAACTATGCGCTCAAGGGCGCGGGCCTGGCGCTGAGCTGGCGTCCCCTGGCCGGCACCACGGCCCAGGTCACGGTGGCGCGCAAGGTCGGCAGCAACCCGGGCCTGGCCGCGAATGGCCGCGACGTCGACGGCAGCAGCTCGCGCACGCGCGCCTGGTTCCAGGTCATGACCTCGTTCTGATGCGGCAGGAGGGCGGCCAGGTCCGCCCACCGGGGTGACGCCCGATCGCGAGACAAGGCCGCCGCCAGGCGGCCTTGTCTTTTATCCCTTGGACGCGCCGTCCACATGATGGGTCCGGACATTCCGGCGGGGCAGGGCAGGGCAGGGCTGTCAACGCGCGGCCCAGGCACCCGTTCTTGGGATTCGTCGCGCGCATCGGCATTTTGTCGCACGGCGGCCGGCGCCGCTCCCCGGCTGGGTTACAGTGCATGTTCCATAACGATCGAGGGAGCCCGAGCATGCCGAAACTGTCCGCCGCCTGTGTCGCCGTCCTGGTCCTGCTGGGAGCCTCCCTTGCCCCTGCCGCCCACGCTGCCGACGCGCCCGCCGCCGAAGCGGCCCAGCCGCTGGCGGCGCGGATCGACGCCGCGATTGCGCCGTATTACAAGGCGGGCGAGCCCGGCGCCATCGTGATCGTCGTCAAGGACGGCGAGACGGTGCTGCGCAAGGGCTACGGCAGCGCGGACACGGCCGGCAAGACGCCGCTGAGCGCCGACATGGCGATGCGCCTCGGCTCGCTCACCAAGCAGTTCACCGCGGTCGCGATCCTGATGCTGGCGGAGGAAGGGAAGTTGGCGCTTACTGACGACATCACGCGCTTCCTTCCCGATTACCCGACGCGCGGCAAGACCATCACCGTCGAGCACCTGCTGACCCATACCTCGGGCATCGTCAGTTTTACCAGCCGGCCCGACTATCCGCTGACCATGGGGCGCGACGTCACGGTGGCGCAGATGATCGATTCGTTCAAGAACGCGCCGCTCGAGTTCGCGCCGGGGACGGCCTACCGCTACAACAATTCGGGCTACTTCCTGCTCGGCGCCATCATCGAGAAGGTGTCGGGGCAGCCGTATGCGACGTTTCTCGAGCAGCGCATCTTCGTGCCGCTGGGGATGGAGAACACCGCCTACGAAGGCTTCGAGCGCGGCAAGGCGACGCGTGCGGCCGGGCATACCGCCGGCGCGCAGGGATTCGGCCGCGCCGCCGCGCTGAGCATGAGCCAGCCGTATGCGGCCGGTGCGCTGGTCTCCACCGTCGACGACCTGGCGCGCTGGGATGCGGCGATCGCGGCCGGCAAGCTGCTGGGGCCCGCCAGCTGGCAGCGCGCGTTCACGTCCTATACGCTGGCGGACGGCAAGCCCACCGGGTATGGCTATGGCTGGCAAGTCGGGAAGCTGCAGGGGGAACCGGTGCTCGCGCACAGCGGCGCCATCAACGGCTTTGCCACCTACGCGCTGCGCCTGCCGGCGCAGCGGGTCTTTGTCGCCGTGCTGAGCAACGCGGACAGCGGCATGATCGATCCCGGGACGGTGGCGAACCAGGCGGCCACGCTCGCCATGGGCAAGCCGCTGCCCGAATCCGGGGGCGTCAGGATCGCCAACGCCGCTTTCGACACCCGCGTCGGCCGCTACGAACTGGCGCCGAACGTCGTGCTGGCGCTGTCCCGCGAGGGCGACCGCTATTTTGCCCAGGCCACCGGCCAGGCCAAGCTCGAGATCTTCGCGCGCAGCGAGACCGTGTTCTTCGCGCGCGAGATCGAGGCCGAGGTGCGCTTCGACGGGCCCGACAGCAGCTACCTGGTGCTGCACCAGAACGGCCAGCGGATCAAGGCGCGCCGGCTGTAGGCCCTCAGTGCGCGGCCGTCTGCGGCTGCGCCGCCAGCCTGGCCGCGACCTGTTCGCGGAACCAGCCGCTCTGCACGTAGCGGTACAGGTTCGCGCCGGGGCACACGGTCTTGTCGGAGTGATCGCGGTGGCTGGCGATGCGCTCGACCGGCACCTTGTACTTCGCCGCCAGCATCGCCATCAGGTCCGCCACCGCCTCGAGCTGGGCCTGGTTCGGCTCGACCTCCTCGAAATTGCCGACCACTTCGATCAGGGCATGGCCCTTGGGGTCGTACTCGGTGTTGGTGTCGCCGGCAAAGCCGATGTCGCGCGCGGCGTAGATCTTCCCTTCGAGGTCGATCACGTAGTGGTAGGGGATGTCGAGCCAGCCTTTCGTATTGCGCGACCAGGCCTGCAAATTGCGCAGGTACTGGCGCACGTCGGTGCCGGGCTTGAACGGCTCGCCCTGGTGGTGCAGGGTGATGTCGGTGATCTCGTGGCGGCGTGCGCGGGCGGCGTCGGCCGGCGTGCCGCCCCAGTCGCTGACCGGCACGATCGGCGGCACGATGGCAGGCGCGATCGCAGGCGCGGTGGCGGTGGGCGCCTGCACGGCGCAGCTGGCGCAGGCCAGGGCAAGGGCGAGCAGGGAGAGGGTGCGCGAAGCGCGAAGGCTCAGGTTCATGGATGGGTTCGCTGTGGAAAACACGACATCTTTCCACAGGCGGGCACAGGTACGCAAACCGCGTGCAAGCGTGCTCGCGAAGCCCGATGCTTTCCTGTTAAGCTAGCGAGGAATCCCTCCACTTCCGAACCCCATGAGAACCATTGCCCAGATCCTCAAGGACAGCAAGACCATCGCCGTCGTCGGCCTGTCCAACAAGCCGGACCGCGCCAGCTACGGCGTGGCCGAATACCTGCAGCAGCAGGGCTACCGCATCATTCCCGTGAACCCGGCCTACGACGGCCAGGAGATTCTCGGCGAACGCGTCTATCCCGACCTGCAGTCCGCGGCCGACGCGCTGGCGCCGGACGGTACCCGCATCGACATCGTCGACTGCTTCCGCAAGTCCGAGGACATCCCGCCGCTGGCGCGCGACGCGATCGCGATCCGTGCCGGCTGCCTGTGGATGCAGCTCGAGATCGAGAACCAGGCTGCCGCCGACCTCGCGCGCGCCGCCGGACTGGACGTGGTGATGAACCACTGCCTGAAAATCGAACACCGCAAGCTCAACGCCTGAACGATCACGCCATGCTGAAATCCGTTTCCCTGCTCCTGCTTCTTTCCGCCGCCCTTGGCTCCGCCATGGCGCAAGGCCCGGCCGCACCGGCTTCCGCCGCCGCGCCTGCCGCCGCTGCACCGGCATCCTGCCCGGCCCTGCTCAACCAGAACTTCAAGCGCCTGCAGGACGAGGCGCCGCAGAACCTGTGCCAGTACGCCGGCAAGGTGGTGCTGGTCGTGAACACCGCCAGCTACTGTGGCTACACCAAGCAGTACGAAGGCCTGGAAAAGCTGTACGCAAAATACGGCCCGCGCGGCCTGGTGGTGCTCGGCTTCCCGTCGAACGATTTTAAACAGGAAGCCGAGAACGCCAAGGAAATCGCCGACCTCTGCTATAACACCTATGGCGTGAAGTTCCCGATGTTCGCGAAGACCGTGGTGTCCGGCCCGAACGCCAACCCGCTGCACGCCAGCCTGGCCAAGCAGACCGGCAAGGAACCGAAGTGGAATTTCACCAAGTACCTGATCGGGCGCGACGGCAAGGTGATCGAGCACTTCCCGAGCAAGGTGGCGCCCGAGGATCCGCAGTTGGTGAGCAAGATCGAGGCAGCGCTGTAAAAGCACCCGCAGCAGGGCCGAGACGTAGGGTGGGCGCCCTGTGCCCACGCGGTGATACCTGGCTGCCAAATAATCGAGTCTGAAATCGGAGCCGCCAACGATCACCGCGTGGGCACAGGGGCGCCCACCCAACGCCAACGATCACCGCGCGGCACGGGCGCCCATCCACACCGCAGCCCAGCAACCAAACACAACATTGTCGTTTTTGATCCACATCAACGATTTTGTTGCGTCGCATCAATAAGCTTACCTCATCGAATTTGTGACGAAGAGGTAAGTAAAATGAAGAAACTGAGTCTGACCCTGATGGTGGCCGTGCTCGGCCTGGCAAGCGGCGCCGCGATGGCGCAGGAATCGCCCTGGCTGGTGCGTGCCCGCGCGGTGCACATCGATACCGCAAATAAATCCGATCCGATCGGCGGCGCCGGCGCGGCCAACCGCATCCACGTCGACGACAAGACCATCCCCGAGCTCGACGTCAGCTATTTCCTGACGCCGAACATCGCGGCCGAACTGATCCTGACCTATCCGCAAAAGCACGACGTGACCCTCGATGGCGCGAAGATCGGCAGTTTCAAACACCTGCCGCCGACCCTGAGCGTGCAGTACCACTTCGCGCCCGCGCAGGTCATCAGCCCCTACCTTGGCGCCGGCGTGAACTACACTCGTATCTCGAAGGTGCGCCTGCTCGACGGCGCGGGCGACCTCGAGAACGACAGCTGGGGCCTGGCGCTGCAGGCCGGCGTCGATTTCAAGCTGGACCGCAACTGGTCGGTCAACGTCGACGTCAAGAAGGTGCAGATCCGCAGCGACGTGTTCGTGGGCGGCGCGCGCGCCAGCAAGGTGAAGGTCGATCCTGTGCTCTTCGGCGTCGGCCTCGGCTACCGCTTCTAATCAACCTGAACGGCGCTGGCGTTCATGTCCAGCACCGCCAGCAGCGGTCCCCGCAGGGCATTGCAGACCATGATGCCCTCGGCCCGCTCCAGCATGGCGCGCGTGACGATGCCTTCGCGCGCCTTCCATGCGGGCGCAGCCAGGATCACGGCGCGCGTCACGCCCGGCAGCAGCCCGCAGGACAGCGGCGGCGTGATCCAGTTGCCGTCGATGCGCACGAACACGTTGCTGCGTCCCCCTTCCGTCAATTCCCCACGCTCGTTGAAGAACAGGGCGTCGAAGGCGCCTTGCGCCTCGGCGGCGCGCCAGGCCGCGTCGTAGCGCCGGCGTACCGAAGTCTTATGGCGCAAAAAGACGTCGTTTGACGCGACCGGCGTCGCGGCCAGCAGCACGCGCACCGGCTCCGCCAAAGGCGCCAACGGCGCCGCCGTGAGCGTCAGCGTGCCGTCGGCGGCGCTCGCCAGCCGCAGCCGGTACAGGCCGTCGTGCGCCAGGCCGAGGCAGGCATCGACCACCAGCGTGCGCGCGGCGTCCGGATCGAACGGGCGGCCGAAATACGCGCACGAGGCGGCCAGGCGCGCCAGGTGCTGGTCCAGGTGGCGCGGCCCGTCCTCCCACGAGGCCTTGATGGTCTCGAAAATCTCGGCCTCGTTCGGCAAACCGGTGAGGAAGCGCGCCTTCAGGCGGCACTCGGCATATTCGGCCTGGGCGTCGCTGTCGAACACGATGCCGGCGCCGACCCCCAGTTCGCCGCGCCGCAGCTGTTCTCCCGGCCCCAGCGACAAGGTACGGATCGGCACCGATAGACAGAAGTCGCCCACGGCCTGCCCGCTTGCCGGCGGGTCGAACCAGCCGATCGCGCCGGTGTAGACGCCGCGCGCATCGGGCTCCAGCTCGTCGATGATCTCCATGGTGCGGCGCTTGGGCGCGCCCGTGATCGAGCCGCAGGGGTACAGCGCGGCGAACACCTCGGCCAGGCCGGCGCCAGGGCGCAGTCGGGCGCGCACGGTGGAGGTCATCTGCAGCACCGCGCCGAAGCGCGTCACCTCGAACAGCTTCGGCACCGCCACGCTGCCGGTCTGCGCCACGCGCCCCAGGTCGTTGCGCAGCAGGTCGACGATCATGAGGTTCTCGGCCCGGTTCTTCGGGTCGAGCGCCAGCTCGGCCGCGCGGCGGGCGTCGACGTCGGCGTCGCCGCTGGCCGGCGCAGTCCCCTTCATCGGGCGCGCCAGCAGCGTGCCGGCTTCATGGCGCACGAACAGCTCGGGCGAGAACGACAGTACGGCGCCGCCGTCGGGTAGCGCGATCAGGGCGCCGTACGGCACCGGCTGGCGCGCGCGCAGGCGCTGGTACAGGGCGAAGAGCGAACCGAAGGCGTCGAAGCGCAGGCGGTAGGTGTAGTTGACCTGGTAGGTGTGGCCGGCGGCGATGTAGTCGCGGATGCGCCCGATGGCGTCCACGAACTGCGCCTCGCCGACATTGGCCTGCACCCCGCCGATGCCGGCCGGTGTCTCATCGGTGGCGCGGGTTGCGATCCAGCTTGCGGCTTGTCCGGCCGTCATGCGCTCGCAGCGCGCGAACAGCAGCACCTGGGCCAGCGGCATGTCGAGAGGTTTGCTCCGGATGCCGAGCAGGTGGGCGCCGAGTTCGTAAGTGAGTACCGGCACCGCGTACAGGCCGCGCGCCAGCGCCGCCTGCATCTCCGCCAGCAGCGTGTTCCAGCCGGCGGCATCCCGGCAGGTGAGGGTGCCGGCGTGCTCGCTGTACAGGCGCGACAGGGCCTGCGCATGACCGTCTGCGCTCGCGTCGTCGAGCAGGGCAAAGACCGCCGGGTTCATGGTGGTCGCTTCAGGCTGCCAGCAGGAGCGACAATTGTACGCCCGTTCCATCCGACGGATGCTGGCGGAAGCCGCTCTTGGCGTAGCGGTGCCAGCGGCCGGTGACGTAGCTCACCAAGAGGCTGGCGCGCGCGGCGACGTCGTCCTCCACGCCATGCCCTTGCGTCACGGCGAGGCGCAGCGCGCCCTTGCAGGCCAGTTCGACGCGGTCGTAGAACCCGTTCATGCGCAGCTGCAGGCGTTCGTCCTCGCCCACCAGGGCGTCGCCGATCAGGACCCGCGTCATGCCGGGGTTATTCGCGGCAAAGGCGAGCAGCATCTGCAGGATGGCGTGGGCCTGGTCGACGCCGCGCTCTTCCTTTTCGACGATCTGGTTGATGACGCCGAACACGCTGGCCTCGATGAACTCGATCAGGCCCTCGAACATTTGCGCCTTGCTGGCGAAATGACGGTACAGCGCCGCTTCCGAGACGGACAGGCGCGCCGCCAGCGCGGCGGTGGTGATCTTCTCGCCCTTGGGCTGCTCGAGCATCGAGGCCAGGGCCTGGAGGATTTGCAGCTTGCGCTGGCCTGGCTTGGTACTTGCCATGGGATGTAAGTTTTCTAGTGTTGGATGAGCCGGTGCAGCTGCTTCGGCAACTGCCGCACGGATTTTACTTTGACATCGACATAGTTGGGGTGAATCAACATCTTCGGCCGGGCCGCGGCCAGGGTGCTGCGCTCGCCGCGGCGCAGGTAACCGGTCACCCACACCGTGCGCAAACCGAGCTGCTTGGCGCTTTTCAGGTTGGCCAGCGTGTCCTCGACCAGGATGCAGTCGCGCGCATCGACGCCATGGCGGCGCAGCACGCGCTGCAGCATCAGCTTCGAGGGCTTCGGGCGCAATTGGCCGTGCACGTGCATCTGCTCGATCGCGATGTGGTGGGCGAAATGGCGGCCCAGGCCCAGGTGACGCACCACCTGGGACGAATATTCGGTCGGGGCGTTGGTGAGCAGGATCTTGCGCCCCGGCAGGCGCAGCAGCAAGCGCCCGAGGCCGGTCTCGGCGCGCATCATGAGGCGCAGGTCGCCGATGTCGTGGGTCTCGCGCAGGAAGTCGGCGGCGAGCACGCCGTGGTGGCGCATCATGCCGAGCAGGGTGGCGCCGTAGCGCTTCCAGTAGCCGAGGCGCGCCGCGTCGACCTGGGCCTGGGTCACCGCATTGACGCCGTCGCTGAGCACGCGCGCGATATAGGTGTTCATGTTGGCGCTGATCGCCGGGAAGATTGCATGCGATGCGTCATGTAGCGTGTTGTCGAGATCAAACAGCCAGACGGGCGATGAAGAGTTATGATTTGGCAAGATTTTTGACACGGAGAGAATATGCGACGTCCGATTATAGTGGTCTTCCTCAGCCTGTTCCTGATGGCCGTCCAGGCCGTGGCCGCCGAGCGTGGCGCATTGTTCAAGGTCACCGGCAAGGGCAACACGCTGTACCTGTACGGCACCATCCACGCCGGCAAGCCCGAGTTCTATCCGCTCGAACCGCGCATCCGCGCGGCGATGGCGGCCGCGCCCACGCTGGCGCTGGAGGTCGACGCGGCGCGCGACCCGGCCGCCATGATGGCGGCATTCCAGCAGCACGGCATGTTCCCGGCCGGCAGCCCCGGCATCGCGGCCTTGCCGGCCGAGCGCCGCCAGCGCATCGAAAGCGGCCTGCGCAAGCAAGGTGTCGACCCGGCCGCCGTGGCGCAGATGAAGCCCTGGATGGTGGCGACGATCCTGGCGGTCGCCGACCTGGGCAAGCTGGGCTACAACCCGGCCCTGGGCGTGGACGCCCACCTGGCGCACCTGGCGCGCGGCGGCAATACCCGCATCGCCGAGCTCGAATCGGCGCAGTACCAGGCGGCACTGCTGAACCGCATGTCCGACGACGACCAGTGGGGCCTGCTCGAGGAAGCGCTGGAGAACATGGCATCGGGCCGCCAGTTGCGCGAGGCGCGCGAGATGTTCGACGCCTACGAGCGCGCCGACCAGGCGGCGCTGGACGGGATCGCCCGCCGGCTCGAGAGCGACACCACATTGACCGGCAAGTTTACGCGCGAGGTGGTGCTGTACGAGCGCAACGGGCCGATGGCGGACAAGGTGGCCGCGATGCTGGCGAGCGAGAACAATGCCGTGGTGGCGGTGGGACTGCTGCATCTGCTGGGGAAAAACGGCTTGCCGGAATTGCTGCGCCAGCGCGGCATCGCGGTGGAACGGGTGTACTGAAGCGGGGAGGGTGCTGCCGGGAGGTGGTGCCCTTGACGTGGATTGAACACGTGGCCTCTCCCTTACCAAGGGAGTGCTCTACCACTGAGCTACAAGGGCTGGTAGAAACGAGATTTTCGCGAAGATCGCGGCGGGCGAAGCCCGCCGTGACGGCGACTAGTGTCGCCGAAAATCTTAGTGCGACCGGATCATAGTGCCAAAAGCCTGTTCGGTCAAGACTTCCAGCAACAAAGAGTGCTCGATGCGGCCATCGATGATGTGCACGGTATTGACGCCCGACTTGGCCGCGTCCAGTGCCGACGAGATCTTCGGCAGCATGCCGCCCGAGATCGTGCCGTCCGCGAACATCTCATCGATCTCGCGCGCCGACAGGTCGGTGACCAGGTTGCCGGCCTTGTCCTGCACGCCGGCGATGTTGGTCATCATGATCAGTTTTTCGGCTTTCAGGATCTCGGCGATCTTGCCGGCGACGACGTCGGCATTGATGTTGTAGGCCTGGCCGTCCTGGCCGAAGCCGATCGGCGAGATGATCGGGATGAAGGCATCGTCCTGCAGCGCCTTGACCACCGCCGGATTGATCGCCTCGATCTCGCCGACGAAACCGATGTCGAGGAATTCGCCCGGCTTGTCCTTGTCCGGCATGCTCATCTTGCGTGCGCGGATCAGGCCGCCGTCCTTGCCGGTCAGGCCGACCGCCTGGCCGCCGTAGTGGTTGATCAGCATGACGATGTCCTGCTGCACTTCGCCGCCCAGCACCCACTCGACCACTTCCATGGTTTCCTCGTCGGTGATGCGCATGCCTTGCACGAAGGTGCCCTGCTTGCCGATCTTCTTGAGCGCGTTGTCGATCTGCGGACCGCCGCCGTGCACCACGACCGGATTCATGCCCACCAGTTTCAGCAGGATCACGTCGCGCGCGAAGCCGTGCTTCAGGCGCTCGTCGGTCATTGCATTACCACCGTACTTGATGACGATGGTCTTGCCGTGGAAATTGCGGATGTAGGGAAGCGCCTCGGCCAGGATCTGTGCCTTGATCTGCGGCGAGACCGCAGTCAGGTCACTCGATTGGTCGTCGGTCTTCAGGCTGGTCAACTGAGCGTTCATGGAGAGTCCGAAATAAATGTGGCGGAGATTTTACAGGCAACACGCCCACCCCTGTGGGCATTATATGGCGGTCTTGTTGTATTTTACGGTGTGACCGGCCGGGGATGGCCGCCGATGGATGCTTGGACGATATTACACATGACGAAAGAAACCTGTCGCGAGGCAGCACGATGAGTACTTGCCGCCGCTGCGGCGCCAGCTTCGGCTGCGCCATGGTCGACGGTGGCGCCGGCCCCTGCTGGTGCACCGAATTGCCGCCGGCGCTGCCGGTGCCCGGCGTGGACGCCAGCTGCTGGTGCCCGGCCTGCCTGCGCGCGCACATCGACGAACGCACGCGCGCCGGCCAGCCGGCCGGGGGCGAGGCGCCGCCTACTTCTGGGTCCTGAAGAAGCGCATCATCTCGCGGCTGGCGTCCGGCCCGCGCCCGTCGGTATAGCTGCCATGGGCGCTGCCGCCCGACCAGGCGTGGCCGGCGCCGTGGATCAGCCAGTGCTCGGCATGCACGCGGCCGTCGGCGCGCTTGTGCGTGGTGCGGGTGTAGGCGTGGCCGTTCGGCACGCGGCCCGGTTCCACCGCCATCGCCTCGGCGCTGTCGCGCGCCGGCGCGATCAGTTCGTCGCCATTCGCCGGGTGCACGGTCCGGTCCTGGTCGCCGTGGAAGACGATGATCGGGATCGGCCGGCCCGGCTGCTGCCGGCGCCGGAAGTCGCCGTTCATGGCCGCCATCGCCGACGGCAGGTCGTGCGCCGAGGCGAAGGGCAAGCCGGAATGGACGCCGACCGCCGCGTACAGCTCGGGGTAGAGCGTGCCCATGATGGTCGCCATCGCGCCGCCGGCCGACAGCCCGGCCACGAACACCTGGGCCGGGTCGACCGCGTACTCCCCCATGATTTGCCGGGTGAGGCCGGCGATGATCGAGGGTTCGCCGCGGTCGCGCTGCTGGTCGGCGTCGTTGAACCAGTTCCAGCAGCGCGAGGCGTTGGCCTGGCGCGACTGCGCCGGATACACGACCAGGCAGCCCATTTCCTCGGCCAGCATGTTCATCTGCGTGCCTTTGGCGAAGTCGTCCGGATCCTGGGTGCAGCCGTGCAGCATCACGAGCAGCGGCGCCGGCGTGCCCGCGTAGGTGCTGGGCACGTACAGCTTGTAGCCGCGGGTGCCGGCCGCGTTGGTGTAGCTGCCGTCGCTGAAGCTGCCGGGCAGCAGCGGCGCCGGCTCGTTGGCGGCGAAGCCGCCGCCGCTGAAACCGCTGCCTGAGCCGCTGGCCAGGTTGCGGCTGAGTTCAGCCAGCATGTCGTGCATGTCGGTGTTGTGCGCGCCCGGCGCCACGCCGCCATGCAGGGGCGACAGGTTGCGCATCCGCTCCTGGGCGGCCTGGGTCATGGCCGAGGCGTTGTTCAATGCATCCTCGATGACCTTGCTCGTGTCGACCGGTTGACGGTCCATCAGGTGGCGGGTTGCGGCACGCATTTGCGCCAGCAGTTTGTTATTCAATTTCATGTAGCTTCCTTTCCGTTCGCCTCGGCGGGCGCTTGGCAGGCGCTTCGTTTCTAGCGAATGCGCTCTGCCAGTGCGGCTTTCAGGGTATTGCTTGCGTGGAGCACCCCGAGCACCGTGATTGAGTCGATGGTGGTCAGCGCCAGTTCGACGGACACGTCGCTGGCGATGCTGGCCATGCCCAGCACCTGGATCTGCAGGCGGACACCCGCCTGTTGCGCCGCTTCCAGGTCGGCGCGGGAGTAATGGTGCATGCCGAGCACCAGGCTGCGGCGGGCGACGGTTTGCCGCACTACGTCGGCATGCGCATTGAGCTGGTTGCGGATCGCCGTGCGGATCAGGTCGGTGCGGTTGCTGTAAAACCCTTCGCTGACCAACAGGTCGATCTGGCCCAGATCGATCATGCCCAGGTTGATCGTGATTTTTTCGGTGTCCGCCACCTTCGGTTTTGGCTCGTTGGCTTTGACAATTTGGCCGCCCATCCTTACACCATCCTTTCGCACCATGCATTTTTACCATCCATTCACCATCCAGCTGGATGGTGAATCGAGCACTCAGTGTACGCTTCTCAGCCTGAGGGTCAAGCGCAATTCGTTTGAATCGGGTAATCTCTTCGCCCATGAGTCCAGAATTGCAACCCGGCCTGCGCTTCGAATGGCGCTATACAGTGCCGCCGCGCGCCACCGTCCCCGCGCTCTACCACGACACGCCGTTTTGCCGCGACATGCCCGACGTGCTGGCCACCGGCTACATGGTCGGCATGATGGAGCTGGCCTGCCTGAACGGCATGCTGCCCTACCTCGACTGGCCGCAGGAGCAGAGCCTGGGCACCATGGTGAATTTCCAGCATCTGGCGCCGACGCCGCCCGGCCTGACCTTGACGATCCGTGGCGAGGTCACGGAAGTGGCAGGACAACGCGTGCGTTTCAAGGTCGAGGCCTGGGACGATGTCGAACGCATTTGCGAAGGCACGCATGAGCGTTGCGTGATCGATACGGAACGTTTCAATGCGCGCGTGGCGCGCAAGAGCGCGGGAGGCGCGGCATGAGCCTTTCCCAACCCGAGCTGCAGACGCCGGTGCCTTCTCCCTGCATCAACGTGTGCGAGATGGACAAGGCGACCGGCCTGTGCCGCGGCTGCATGCGCACGATCGACGAGATCGTCGCCTGGGGCACGGCGGGCGACGACTACAAACGCGCGGTCTGGAAGGAAATCCGCCGCCGCGAATCCGAACTGGACTTCGGTTGATGACGCCGCGCCTGCCCGCCACCATGCAGGTGTTCGAGCGCGGCTGGCTATCGTCCAACAACATCCTTTTCAGCGGTCCCGACACCGCCCTGGTCGACAGCGGCTACGTCACGCATGCGCCGCAGACGCTGGCGCTGGTCGATCACGCCCTTGGTGGACGCCGGCTCGGGCGCCTGCTCAACACCCATTTGCATTCGGACCACTGCGGCGGCAACGCGGCGCTGCAGGCGGCACACGGCTGCCATACGGCGATTCCGGTGGCCGAGGCCGGCAAGGTCGCCGCTTGGGACGAAGGGGCCTTGAGCTACCGCGCCACCGGCCAGCAATGCCCGCGCTTCGCTTTCGACGCCGTGCTGGCGCCGGGCGACGAACTCGACCTGGGCGGGCTGCGCTGGCAGGTGCTGGGCGCGCCGGGCCACGATCCGCACGCGCTGCTGCTGTTTTGCGCGCAGGAGGGCGTGCTGATCTCGGGCGACGCCTTGTGGGAGAACGGCTTCGGCGTGGTGTTCCCCGAACTGGCGGGCGAGCCGGGCTTCGACGAGGTGCGTGCCACGCTCGACCTGATCGGCACGCTCGACGCGCGTGTGGTGGTGCCGGGGCATGGCCGGGTGTTCGGCGACGTGCGCGCGGCTTTGGAGCGGGCCTGTTCGCGGCTCGATTACCTGGCGGCCGATCCGCGGCGCAATGCGGAGAACGCGGTCAAGGTGCTGGTGAAATTCTTGTTGCTGGAACGGCAGCGGATTGTCCTGGCTGCGTTGCCGGCGTTGCTGGCGTCGATTCCGGTGGTCGCGGCTGTTTCAAGGCTGGTTGGACGCGTGGACGGGGAACCCGTCCACCCTACGTCGCAACGCATGCCAATCGATTCGGTCATCGCACAGACCCGTAGGGTGGACGGCTCTGCCGTCCACGCGTTCAATGACCGTTCGCATACCGATATGCCTGTAAACGACGTTTGGCACGACCTCGCCACCTGGGCCATGAACGCCCTGGTCCGCGCCAAAGCCGCCCGCATCGACGGCGAATTCCTGGTCGACGCTTGAATTAGAGCGCAAAATCTAGCACGACCGTGCTTTTTTAACACTATAATCGACCAGCTGGTCCGATCAACTTTGCCGAGAGCGCCCATGACCTTGCCTACCGTACTGCAAAACCTGTCCCTTCCCGTCATCGCATCGCCGATGTTCATCGCCAGCGGTCCGGCCCTCGTGGCCGCCCAGTGCAAGGCCGGCATCGTCGGCTCCTTCCCGGCGCTCAATGCCCGCCCGGCCGAGCTGCTCGACACCTGGCTGACCGACCTGCAGCGCGAGCTGGCCGAATACAAGGAAGCGAACCCGGACGCCATCGTCGGCCCGATCGCCGTCAACCAGATCGTCCACGCCTCCAACGTGCGCCTCGAGCAGGACGTCGCGGTCTGCGTCAAGCACCAGGTGCCGATCATCATCTCCTCGCTGCGCGCGCCGCCGAAGGAGATGCTCGACGCCGTGCACGGCTACGGCGGCATCGTGCTGCACGACGTGGTCTCGATCCGCCACGCGCAAAAGGCGCTGGAAGCCGGCGTCGACGGCTTGATCCTGGTGGCGGCGGGCGCGGGTGGCCACGCCGGTTCGCTGTCGCCGTTCGCGCTGGTCGGCGAAGTGCGCAAATTCTTCAAGGGCCCGATCGCGCTGTCCGGCTCGATCGCCACCGGCGACGCCATCCTGGCCGCCCAGGCGATGGGCGCGGACTTCGCCTACATCGGCTCGCGCTGGCTGGCGACCAAGGAATCGAACGTCAGCGAGGACTACCGCAACGCCATCGTCGAATCGAGCGCGGCCGACATCGTGTACACCAACCTGTTCACCGGCGTGCACGGCAACTACCTCAAGAAATCGATCGTGAATGCCGGTCTCGATCCGGAAGCGCTGCCGGAATCGGACAAGAGCAAGATGAGCTTCGGCGACGGCAGCTCGAAGGCCAAGGCCTGGCGCGACATCTGGGGCGCCGGCCAGGGCGTGGGCCTGATGGACGACGTGCCGAGCGTCGCCGAGATGGTCGAGCGCCTGAAGGCCGAGTACGAGGCGGCGCGTGCGCGGTTGGGGATTGCGGGCGCGCGGTAAAGCCGATGGATTGATCGCACATCCGCGATCACCGCGTGGGCGGAAGATCCGCCCACGCTACGAATCATGCGTCGGGCTTCGCGTCCGGCACCGGATACGGCGGGGCCGGTTCCACGCTCAGGTCTTCCGGGCGGATCGACCACAGGCCCGGCAAATTGCGCCAGTAGCCGTAGACGTCCATCCCGAAGCCGACCACGAACTCGTTCGGCAGCGTGAGGCCGGTGATGTCGGCCTGGATCGGTTTCGCGCGGCCGATGTTCTTGTCCGCGAACACGACAACGATGACTTCGGCGGCGCCCATGTCGAGCAGGCGCTGCTTCACGTGGGCCAGGGTCTCGCCCTCGTCGAGGATGTCGTCGACCACCACGATGGTCTTGCCCGCCACGTCCTTGCGCGGGATGACCTTCCACTGCACTTCTCCGCCGCGGTCGTCGTCGCCGTAGCGGCTCACGTGGATGTAGTCGAATTCGAGCGGGAAGCGCAGCTGCGGCAGCAGGGTGCCGGTGAAGACGACGGCGCCGCCCATCACGCCCAGCACCAGCGGGAAGCTGGGGTTGTCGGGATTGCCGAAGCGCGTGTTGAGCACATCGGCCACTTGCCGCACGGCGGCCTGCACTTCTTCGGGACTGACGATCTGGCGCGCATTGGCAAGCAGGGCGCGGGCACGGGCGTGGTGATAGTCTTGCATGGTCATTCCGGTCAATAAAGTTTCTTGGTGATTATGCGACAACTCCGGCCGCAATGCGGTTTCAGTTGGATAGGATGTCGCCGGCAGGCTTGTCGCTGTGCTTGTCATGAATTTCGCGCTGCAGTTTCTTCGTGAGTTTGGCGAACACCAGCTCGTAGGAACGGCGCAGCAGCTGCGCGGCTTCCTCGTCGGACAAGGCGGCGCCGGCCTCGACCTGTACCCAGTGCGCGCGCGCCAGGTAAGGTGCGGGAACGATGCCCGGACGGTCGGTCAGTTCCAGGAAACGCGCATCCTCGACCTTGAAGCTCATCGCGCGGGCCGGCGCCGTGTTGCGCGTCACCGCGAACATCTTCGCACCCACCGAAAATACGAGGTCGTCGCCCCATTTGGTGTCTTCGGTACAGCCGGGGAAGCTGCGGCACAGCGCCTTGGCGGCCTCGAAATCCATGTTGTCGTCTCCTCCCGCCGCGTCCTTGCGCAGCGTGTTCGTTGTTCGTTTCCCCGAGTTTACCGCGCCCGGGGCAGGGCGGATGCATTTCGATGTTTTAACGCAAGATTCGTCTGCGCCATTGTCGCGGTTTGCGGCGTATCATACGTGGCTTGTCTAACCTCCAAGCAAGCCATGTCCACGAATGACTCCACGGTCCAGCGCGCCGCCCGCCTGGAACAGCTGCGCGCCGCGATGGCGCGCCACGGCATCGACGCCTTCATCGTGCCCTCGAGCGACCCCCACCTGTCCGAATACCTGCCGCGCCGCTGGCAGGGCCGCGAATGGATGTCGGGTTTCACCGGATCGGTCGGCACCTTCATCGCCACCGCCGGCTTCGCCGGGGTCTGGACCGATGGCCGCTACTGGACGCAAGCCGAAACCGAACTGGCCGGCAGCGAGATCGCGCTGATGAAGATCCCGTCGGGCGCGAGCCTGCTGCACATCGACTGGCTGGCGGCCAACATGCAGCCGGGCCAGACGGTCGCGGTCGACGCGCGCGTGCTGGGCCTGGCCGTGGCGCGCCTGCTGGGCGAGGCCCTGGGCGCGCGCGGCGTCAAGCTGCGCACCGACCTCGATTTGCTCGACGAGATCTGGACTGACCGTCCCGGCCTGCCGCTCGACCCGCTGTACGAGCACGCGGCGCCGTATGCGACCATGTCGCGCGCGGATAAACTGGCCGCGACCCGCGCCGAGATGGACAGGCTCGGCGCCGAGCGCCACTTCATCTCGACCCTGGACGACATCGGCTACCTGTTCAACCTGCGCGGTTCGGACGTGAACTTCAATCCGGTGTTCGTGGCCCACGCCCTGGTCGAGCGCGATGGCGCGACCGTGTTCGTCGCCGAAGGCAAAGCCTCCGAGGAACTGCGCGCGCGCCTGGCTGCCGACGGCGTGCGCCTGGCGCCTTATGCCCAGGCCGCCGAGGCCCTCGCCGCGCTGCCCGCCGGCAGCACCCTGCTGCTCGATCCGCGCCGCGTCACCGCCGGCATGCGCGCCGCGGTGCCGGACACGGTGCGCGTGGTGGAAGCGATCAACCCGACGACGTTCGCCAAGTCGCGCAAGAGCGAGGCGGAGGTCGCGCACGTGCGCGCCACCATGGAACAGGACGGCGCGGCGCTGTGCGAATTCTTCGCCTGGCTCGAAGCGACCCTGGCCAACCCGCAGCGCGCGCCGATCACCGAGCTGACCATCGACGAACAGATCACCGCGGCGCGTGCGCGCCGCCCGGGTTTCGTCAGCCCCAGCTTCAACACGATCGCCGGCTTCAATGCCAACGGCGCGATCATGCACTACCGCGCCAGCCAGGCTTCCCATTCGACCATCGAGGGCGACGGCCTGCTGCTGATCGACTCGGGCGGCCAGTACCTGGGCGGCACCACCGACATCACGCGCGTGGTCCCGGTGGGAACCATCACGGCTGAGCACAAGCGCGACTTCACCCTGGTGCTGAAAGGGATGATGGCGCTGTCGATGGCCCACTTCCCGCGCGGCACCCGCGGCCCGATGCTGGACGCGATCGCGCGCGCCCCGATCTGGGCCGCCGGCGTGGACTACGGCCACGGCACCGGCCATGGCGTCGGCTATTTCATGAACGTGCACGAGGGGCCGCAGGTGATTTCGCCGTCGGCCGCGCCGGACCCGCACACGGCGATGGAGCCGGGCATGATCACCTCGAACGAGCCGGGCATCTATAAGCCGGGCCGCTGGGGCATCCGCATCGAGAACCTGGTGCTCAACGTGCCCGCTGCCAGCGGCGAGTTCGGCGAGTTCCTGCGCTTCGAGACGCTGACCCTGTGTCCGATCGACACGCGCTGCCTCGACATGGCGCTGCTGCATCCGCACGAAGTGCAATGGCTGAACGACTACCACGCCACCGTGCGCGAACGCCTGCTGCCGCATGTGCAGGGCGCGGCGCGCGAATGGCTGGAACTGCGCACGAGGGCCGTCTGATGGCTTCCGCCCGCTCCACCCGCGCCAGCGCCGCCGTCGAGCGCCTGAAGAAACGCACCGGCAATACCGCGTATTCGATGGCGCGCACCGGCGACGGCCTGTTCTTCCTGTCCGAGTCGCCCGGCGCGCCGCCGCTGTGCGCGCCGCTCGAGCTGGACGAGTTCGTCGCCTTCGTGAACGGCCTCGGTCCGCAGGAGGTCAAGCGCATCAGCAAGCACGACGCCGCCTTCGAAAAGCAGCTGGTCCGGAAGAACAAGCCCTGAGCTGCTGCGCGCAGTATTACGAAAGACTGTCATGACGACGTGGGAACTGCTGGCTCCGTACTGGTCGCCTTCCGAGATCGCCACCAACGGCGTGATCCTGCTGCACCTGGCCGGCGCGCTGCTGCTGGGCCTGCTGGTCGGCTACGAGCGTTCCTACCACGGCCGCGCCGCCGGCATGCGCACCTATGGCCTGGTGTGCATGGCCTCGGCCGCGCTGACCATCGTCAGCGGCTATCCGGAGATGTGGTACGGCGGCAGCGTCGGCGCCATCGCGCCGGTCGACCCGACCCGTGTGATGCAGGGCGTGGTCACCGGTATCGGCTTCCTCGGCGCCGGCGTCATCATGCGCGAGGGTTTCAACATCAGCGGCTTGACCACGGCGGCCTCGATCTGGGGCTCGTCGGTGATCGGGATCCTGGTCGGCGTCGGCTTTTACCTGGCCGCGATGGGCCTGGCCTTTTTCGCGGCGATGATCATGATCTACCTGAACCGGGTGGAGGCGGTGCTGCCCTCGCGGCGCGCGGTGGCGGTCATGCTGCGTTTCAGGGAGAATTTCCTGCCCAAGGAAGACGCGCTGCGCGAAGCAGCGCTCGAGCGCGGCTACCAGATCGCCGGCAGCTCGCTGACCATCATGGCCAGCGGCGGGCGCCAGGAATGGCGTTTCGTCGCGCTGGCGCTGTCGCGCCACAACCGCGCCACGCTCACCGAACTGGCGGCCGAACTGGCCGCCTTCGAGGGCGTCGAGGGCTTCCAGCTTTCGCACGCCCGCAACTGACAACAATTAAAAATATTCCGATGGGACACTCCGATATGAAGGCGCAAGACGTACTCGATTTCTGGTTCCTGCCGCGCGACGATGCCGGCTACGGCAAGGCGCGGCCCGAATGGTTCCGCAAGGACCCGGCCTTCGACGCGCAGATCCGCGAGCGTTTCGGCGCGGCGATCGCGCAGGCGATCGCCGGCGGCCTGCGCGAATGGGACATCGACCACGGCGCGCAGGGCACGCTGGCGCGCATCCTGGTGCTCGACCAGTTCACCCGCAACGCCCACCGCGACACGCCGGGCGCGTTTGCCGGCGACACGCTGGCGCTGGCGGCCGCGCGGCAGCTGGTCGACAGCGGCGCCGACCGCAGCCTCGAGCCGCAGCAGCGCGCCTTTGCCTACATGCCCTTCGAGCACGCCGAAGACGCGCGCATGCAGCAATGCGCGGTCGACCTGTTCACGCAACTGGCGAGCGAACACGGGGGCTTCGCCGAGATGCTCGACTACGCGCACCGCCATCGCGGCGTGATCGCCCGCTTCGGCCGCTTCCCGCACCGCAATCCCATCCTCGGCCGCGCCTCGACCCCCGACGAGCTGCAGTACCTGAGCCAGCCCGGCGCCGGCTTCTGATGACGCCTACCCTGAACATCGTCGGCGCCGGGCACGTCGGCCGCACCCTGGGCCGCCTGTTCGCGGCGCACGGCGTGTTCGCGGTGCAGGACGTGCTGACGCGCTCGACGGGCAGCGCCGGCGCGGCGGCCGCCTTCATCGGCGCCGGCCGCGCGGTGGCACAGGTGGCCGACTTGCGCCCGGCGCAGGTCTGGATGCTGGCCGTCGGCGACGACCAGATCGCGCCCACGTGCGCGGCGCTGGCCTCAGCCGGCCTGTTTGACAACGCCACCGTCTTCCACTGCAGCGGCGCCAAGGCCTCCGGCGAACTGCAGGCGGCGAGCCGGGCCGGCGCGCTGGTGGCGAGCGTGCACCCGGTGCGCAGCTTCGCCGATCCGGCAGGCGTCGCCGCCGCATTCGCCGGCACCTGGTGCGGGGTCGAAGGCGACCCCGAGGCGCTGGCGCGACTGGCCCCGGCTTTCGAGGCGATCGGCGCGCAGCTGGTGACTATCGACGCCGCCGCCAAGACGGTCTACCACGCCGCTTCCGTGTTCGCCTCGAACTACCTGGTCACGGTGCTCGACGCCGCGCTGCGCGCCTACGCCGCCGCCGGCGTGCCGGTGGAGGTGGCGCGCGAACTGGCCCGTCCGCTGGCCAGCGAGTCGCTCGCCAACGTGTTCCGGCTTGGCCCGGCGGCCGCGCTCAGCGGCCCGGTCGCGCGCGGCGACGTCGCCACCGTCGCGCGCCAGCAGGCGGCCGTCTCGCACTGGGATGCGCCGACCGGGCGCCTGTACGAAGCCCTGGTCGAGGCGACCACCCTGCTCGCCGAGCGCAAGCGGCGCGGCGAACCCTAATTCATTTTCATGCGCCCTGCGCGCATTGTCCTGTCGAACGAACGAGGAGTATCGATGTACCTGAGTGCCTGGGCCACCCTGGCCGTGCTTGGCGTGTATTTCTGGACCGGCGTGGTTGCCGGCATGGCGCGCGTGCGCTACAAGGTGCCGGCGCCGTCGATGGAAGGGCCCGAGGCCTTCCAGAGCCGCCAGCGGGTGCAGGCCAACACGCTCGAACAGTTGCCGCTGGTGCTGGTGCCGCTATGGCTGTGCGCCTGGTACCTGGGCGACGCCTGGGCGGCGGCCGGCGGCCTGCTGTGGTGCGTCGCGCGCATCCTGTATGCGCTCGGCTATTACCGCGATCCCGCCAAGCGCGAACTCGGCTTCGTACTGGGCATGGTGGCATGCGGCGCCCTGGTCGCGGCCACGGTCGTTGGTTTATTGATGCACTAGAGCAACAATATTGCGCCCAGGCATCGACAAAGTCCCCAAACAGAAATAAGCTTGTCTGCTGAAAACGTCAATACCTGGCGGCTGGTGCGCGTCGCACCCGGGCCGGTTCGACGCAGGAGGCAGCATGTTGTTTTTGAAGAGTACCGCCAGCACCAGGGCGCCGGGCATCTATGAAGTCGATGTCGCCGCGAAACCGCCGGGCAAGACCTTTGGCGTGTATCTCGCGACCGATCCCGACAATCCGCCGCATTCGGTGCTCGCGGCCCTGGCCGAGCTGGGCTTCAAGGGTTTTTACCAGAAGAGCTATACCCACCGCGACGGTGGCCGCGTGCTCGACCTGCACTTCGAGAAGGACGGCACCGACCTGTTCAAGGGCTGGAAGGCCGAGGAGTGCAGCGCGAACCTGGCCGCCATCGACACCCTGTTCGGCCACGTCGGCATTGCCGTCGCGCCGCGCATCATGACGATGGCCGAAGCCTACGCCTGAGAGCACCTGACAAAACTGCCCTGACAATTTTGTCCGGCGCTCCAAACGTCTTTAAACACCGACCTCGATGTGGTAGAGCGCCCAGGGGCAGGCGCCAAAGCGCTGGTTGACCGGCAGCGCCGCCATCTCCGGCACCCGGTCGGCGTCGAACACGGCCCACAAGGGTCCCAGTCCTCCCAGGGCCATCGGCGCGCCGTCCAGGTGGGTGGCGACGATGAAACGCTGCGCGCGCGCCTGCCGCACGCCGATCACGGCCGCATAGCCGTCGACCGCGCGCAGCGCCAGGCGCGTGGCGTCATGCAGTGTCGCGCCAGCCAGTGCCAATACGTCCAGCAGCAGCGGTCCGCGCAAGGTGTGCGGCTTGCCGTCGTATTCCAGCGTCGGGCGGATGGTGTGCGCCGGCAGGCGCGCCAGTGCGTCGAAGTCGAGCGCGCAGGCACTGGCGAACGCCAGCTTGTGCTTGGCCATCATCTGGTCGAGCGCGGGATCGAGCGCGCCGCGGTTCGGGCGCGTGATCGCGCCGGTGATGGTCAACAGCGCCGGACCCTTGACTGGCGCGGCCTTGGACGCCGCCATGGCGGGCAGGGAGGGCAGAGCGGCCGTTGCCAGCGCCGCGCCGAAGAACGCGCGTTTGTGCATGCGGTGTATCGTCGGTGTGGAGGAAAGCACATGATAAGCGTTAAAGTTGCCGAATGGACCTGTTCGACTCTCCCGGCACGCTGGTGCCGATACCCATCGAGGACGGCGCGCTGGCCTTGATGGCGCGCCTGCCCCTGCCGTACTCCACCGACGAGGTGTTTCGCCGCCTGCGCGACGAGACGCCCTGGCGCCAGGACAGCATCGTCCTGTTCGGCAAGCAGCACCTGCAGCCGCGCCTGACTGCCTGGTACGGCGACGCCAGCTATACCTATTCCGGCCTGCGCCTCGAGCCGCTGCCGTGGACGCCGTTGCTGGCCGAGCTAAGCGCGGCGGTGGAGACCGCCTGTGCTTGCCGCTTCAACAGTGTGCTGCTGAACTATTACCGCAACGAACGCGACAGCATGGGCATGCACAGCGACGACGAACCCGAACTGGGACCGGAGCCGGCGATCGCGTCGCTCAGTCTTGGCGCCACGCGCAGCTTCATACTGCGGCATAAACGCAACAAATGCACACGCAAGCTCGACCTGCACGATGGCAGCTTGTTATTGATGAGTGGAAGCTTACAAAGTAACTGGCTCCACGGCATCCATAAAGCCACGCGCTCCCTAGGAGAACGCATTAATTTAACCTTCCGGTTCATCGCTTAATGTGACGTCTTCCTACGTCATTCTGACGTCAAAAATAACTGAACCATAAGTCATTTATGTTACGTTTGCTTACAGTTCTTACGGGATTGGCACTGCCTTAAGCTTTTGACCAGTGTTATCTTGGACTCATCGCGATTCACTTAGGAATGGCGAGCCAGTCTAAAAACGTCAAAAAGGATTCCGTATGAAAAAGCTCATTTTTGCACTGATCGCAGGTACCGCCGTCATGACCGCCGCCCAGGCCCAGTCCACCATCACCCCGCGCCCCTACGTCGGTATCGGCGCATCCGGTGCCGACCGTGAGTACAACGTCCCGGGCGCAGCCATGGTCGACAACGACGGTTACAAGTTCTCGGGCAAAGTCTTCGGTGGTGCTGAACTGAACGACAACTTCGGCGTCGAAGCCGGCTACACCGACTTCCGCAAGGCACGCGGCACCTACAACCTGAACGGCACCACCGCCTCCACCGAATCGGATGGCTACGGCGCCTACATCGCCGGTACCGCACGCGCACCGCTGAACGACAAGTTCTCGGTCTACGGCAAGCTGGGCGTGGCCCACACCAAGGCTGAGCTGGATTCGGCCACCCCGGGCCTGAGCCGCAGCGAGAGCGACAACGGCGCCTATGGTGCGCTGGGCATGCAGTACAACGTCAGCCAGCAAGTGTCGCTGATCGCCGAGTACGAGCGCTACGGCAAGAAGAAGGACTTCGGTCCGAAGCCGGACGTCTTCACCGTCGGTGCCAAGTACCAGTTCTGATCGACGCGTGACGTAACGACAAAGGGCCCTGCGGGGCCCTTTTGTTTTGCCGGCATTGCTGCCGATCGTGCCGGTAGCGATGCATGGACACCCCGTGTCCGCCCATCGCGGCCGGTGTCAGGGATGCGCTCCCAGGTGCAAGGGCGCGGGCGGGTGCGCCAGCGGCCGCGTCCAGGGCGGTAGCACCAGCGATTCCGGCATGCCGAAACCGGAGGCCAGGAAACGGTGCAGCGAGGACCAGGGCCAGTCGCAGGCGCCCTGGCATAGCCCGTGGCGCACGGGATTGGTGTGCATGTAGTCGATCAGGGTCGCATAGTCGCGCTCGTCCTGGATGCGGTATTGCTGGTACTGGCGTTCCCAGATCGCGCCCTCGGGAGCATGTCCCAACTGCGCCTTGCGCAAGGCTTTCGAGAACGCGATCTTCACCGCGCGCCAGCGGCTCGAGCAGTCGTGGTCGCCCGGCGGCAGCGTCCACATCGCGTGGGCGTGATCGGGCAGCACGACCCAGCCGTCGACGTGGAAGGGCCGGCGCACGCGCGCCTGGCGGATCGCGTCGCCGAAGGCCGAGATATGGTCCGTCAGGAGGGAACTGCCACGGTCGAGCAGCCGAACCGTGAAGAAGAAGGTCCCACCGGGGACCCGGTTGTCGCGGTAGTCTGTCATGGGCAAAGTGTGCCGAGCGACGATGGGGTCCATGTCGACTGGCGCAAATGGGAGGCGGGAACTTTTAGCCTCATCAACAGGCGATTCTACACATGCTCTGCCGTCGACCGCGATCCATTTCCGGAAGTAAAAAAACGCCCGGCACTGCAGGCGCAGTACCGGGCGTTTTTAATTCACCTCATGCTTCCAAAGGAAGCATTCCAGATTCCAAAGCAAGAAGTGGGCTTAGCTCGACAGCGGCTTGTAGCGGATGCGCTTCGGCTTCGCGCCTTCCTCGCCCAGGCGCTTCTTCTTGTCGGCTTCGTATTCCTGATAGTTACCGTTGAAGAAGGTCACCTGCGAGTTGCCCTCGAAGGCCAGGATGTGGGTCGCGATACGGTCGAGGAACCAGCGGTCGTGCGAGATGACCATCACGCTGCCGGCGAATTCCAGCAGGGCGTCTTCCAGCGCGCGCAGGGTTTCCACGTCGAGGTCGTTCGACGGTTCGTCCAGCAGCAGGACGTTGCCGCCTTGCAGCAGGGTCTTGGCCAGGTGCAGACGGCCGCGTTCGCCGCCCGACAGGTTGCCGACGATCTTTTGCTGATCCGAGCCCTTGAAATTGAAGCGGCCGAGGTAGGCGCGCGACGGCATCTCGAAGCGGCCGACGCTGAGCAGGTCGGCGCCGCCGGTAACGTCCTCGAACACGGTCTTGTTGTTGGCCAGCTCGTCGCGGCTCTGGTCGACCAGCGAGATTTTCGCGGTCTGGCCGATCACGACTTCGCCGCTGTCCGGTTGTTCCTTGCCGGCGATCATCTTGAACAGGGTCGACTTACCGGCGCCGTTCGGGCCGATGATGCCGACGATCGCGCCCGGCGGGATCGTGAACGACAGGTTGTCGATCAAGAGGCGGTCGCCGAAGGCCTTGCTGACGTTCTTGAACTCGATGACGTCGTTGCCCAGGCGCTCGGCCACAGGGATAAAGATCTCCTGGGTCTCGTTGCGCTTCTGGTATTCGTATTCGGACAGTTCGTTGAAGCGGGCCAGGCGCGCCTTCGACTTGGCCTGGCGTGCCTTCGGGTTCTGGCGCGCCCACTCGAGTTCCTTGGCCAGCGCCTTCTGGCGCGCCGATTCGGTCGCTTCTTCCTGCTTCAGGCGCGCTTCCTTCTGCTCCAGCCAGGACGAGTAGTTGCCCTTCCAGGGGATGCCATGGCCGCGGTCCAGCTCCAGGATCCATTCGGCGGCGTTGTCCAGGAAGTAGCGGTCGTGGGTGATGCCGACCACGGTGCCCGGGAAGCGCAGCAGGAACTGCTCCAGCCACTCGACCGATTCGGCGTCCAGGTGGTTGGTCGGTTCGTCGAGCAGCAGCATGTCGGGTTTCGACAGCAGCAGCTTGCACAGCGCCACGCGGCGCTTTTCGCCGCCCGACAGCACGCCGATCTTCTGGTCCCACGGCGGCAGGCGCAGCGCGTCGGCGGCCATTTCCATCTGCAGGTTCAGGTTGCCGCCATCGGCCGCGGCGATGATCGATTCCAGGCGCTCCTGCTCCTTGGCGAGAGCGTCGAAGTCCGCGTCTTCTTCCGCGTAGGCGGCGTACACGGCTTCCAGCTTGGCCTGCGCCTCGAAGGCCTCGCCCAGACCCGATTCGACTTCCTGGCGCACGGTCTTTTCCGGGTCGAGCTGCGGTTCCTGCGGCAGATAGCCGATGTTCAGGCCCGGCATCGGGCGCGCTTCGCCCTGGATGTCGGTGTCGATGCCCGCCATGATCTTCAGCAGGGTCGACTTGCCGGAGCCGTTCAGGCCCAGCACGCCGATCTTCGCACCCGGGAAGAACGACAGGGAAATATCTTTCAGAATCTGGCGCTTCGGTGGGACGATTTTGCCCACGCGATTCATGGTATAGACGTAATTTGCCATCTTAAGTAACTGTTATGTAAATCAAGGTGCACAGCATACGATAGAAGGGCGCCAAAGACACCCTTTATCGCGAAATGTAAAGATTCAGCCGCGCTTTTGCCGGGACCGGATCAATCCTTCTCCCGCAAACAGGACCAAGGCCGTCCAGATCAGCACGAAACCGACCAGGCGGTCGGCCGTGAAAGCTTCCTTGAACAGCCACACGCCGAGCAGGAACTGGATGGTCGGCGCCAGGTATTGCAGCAGGCCGAGGATCGACAGCGGAATCTGGCGCGCGCCGCTGGCGAACAGCAGCAGGGGAACGGCCGTGATCGGGCCGGCCGCCACCAGCAGCCAGCGCGTGCTGTCCGACGGCGTGTTCAGGAAGGCATTTTCGCCATGCAGCGTGAGCCAGCCGACATAGATGGCCGCGATCGGGAACAGCACCATGGTCTCGAAGGACAGCCCTTCCAGGGCGCCGAGCGCGGCGGTCTTGCGCAGCAGTCCGTAGGCGCCGAACGAGGCCGCCAGGCACAGCGCGATCCAGGGCACCGAACCGGATTGCCAGGTCAGCCAGGCCACGCCCAGGGCGGCGATCGCGATGGCGATCCACTGCACGCGGCGCAGGCGTTCCTTCAGCAGCAGGTAGCCGAACATGATGTTCACCAGGGGATTGATGAAATAACCGAGGCTGGCCTCGATCACGTGGCCGTTGTTGACGGCCCAGATGTAGAGCAGCCAGTTCGCGCTGAGCAGCAGGGCGGAAGCGACGAAGCTCCAGAACACGCGCGGCTGGCGCACCTGCTCCAGCCAGCGCCACTGGCGGCGCAGGGCGAGCACGATCAGCAGGAAGGCGAGCGACCAGATCATGCGGTGCGCCAGGATCTGCATGGAAGGCACTTCCTTGACGGCGTGGAAATATAAAGGGAACAAGCCCCAGCACAGGAAGGCCAGGGCGGCGGAAAAGATGCCGGTACGCATGGGAAATCGGATGAGGGAAGTTGCCAGTGCAGCATTATCGGCGAAGTAGCGAGCGCTTGCCGGAGGCGCCCCATTTTGGCGCGGGACGACCGGCTTTCGGGGCTAACGCGCGACCGCCCCTCGTCTCTTCGGGCAAACTTGCAACACTTCCCGCCAGGGACCGCTTGCGCAGCCCGGTCGACCGCCGATACTGCTTGCAATTTTCTTGTCGTTATTTTATGGTGCGCCGCACCAGAACAACAATATGGTGCAATCTTGACGTCGCAAAATAACAAAAGCAGCCTGGCGGCGCTGACGCTGGCTGCCGTCGGCATCGTCTACGGCGATATCGGTACCAGCCCGCTGTACACGCTCAAGACCATCTTCGACCCCACCCACGGCCTCGCGCTGAACACCCCCAACCTGCTCGGCATTATCTCCCTGATCTTCTGGGGCTTGACGCTGATCGTCTCGCTCAAGTACGTCACGCTGGTGCTGCGCGCCGACAACCGCGGCGAGGGCGGCATCATGGCGCTGATGGCGCTCACCCTGAATTCCGTCACGCGCACCTCGCGCTGGCACTATCCGCTGATGGTGGTCGGCGTGTTCGGCGCCACCATGTTCTATGGCGACAGCGTGATCACCCCGGCCATCTCCGTGCTCGGCGCGATCGAAGGCCTCGAAGTGGCGACGCCGGCGCTGTCGCATTACGTGGTGCCGCTGGCGGTGGTGGTGCTGGTCGGCCTGTACAGCCTGCAGCGTCACGGCACGGCCGGCATCGGCCGCTGGTTCGGGCCGGTGATGATCATCTGGTTCGCCGCACTGGCCATCATGGGCGTGATCAACATCGCCAAGGCGCCGGTGATCCTGCAGGCGCTGAATCCGCTGCACGCGGCGCGCTTCATCATGGAAAACCGGTTCATCGCCTTCGTCGCGCTGGGCGCGGTGGTGCTGGCGCTGACCGGCGCCGAGGCGCTGTACGCCGACATGGGCCACTTCGGCAAGAAGCCGATCCGCGTGGCCTGGTTCATGATCGTGTTCCCGGCCCTCGCCCTGAATTACCTGGGGCAAGGGGGCTTGCTCATCACCGACCCGACGGCGGTGGAAAATCCCTTCTTCCACCAGCTCGGCACCTGGAGCGTCTATCCGCTGGTGATCCTGTCGACCATGGCGGCGGTGATCGCGTCCCAGGCCACCATTTCCGGCACCTATTCGATGACCAAGCAAGCCATCGCACTGGGCCTGCTGCCGCGCATGCGGATCATGCACACCTCGGAAAGCGAGATCGGCCAGATCTATATCCCGGCGGTGAACTGGCTGCAACTGGTCGTCGTCCTGATCGCCGTGATCGGCTTCGGCTCCTCGGACCGCCTGGCCGGCGCCTACGGCATCGCGGTCACCGCGACCATGCTCGCCACCACGCTGCTGACTTTCTTCATCACCCGCTACCGCTGGCGCCTGCCGCTGATCGTGTGCGTGGGCGCGACCGGCTTCTTCATGCTGATGGACATCGCGCTGTTCTCGGCCAGCACCCTGAAACTGCTGCACGGCGGCTGGTTCCCGCTGCTCTTGGGCGCGGTGCTGCTGACCGCGATGCTGACCTGGAAGCGCGGCCGCGAACTGGTGTTCGAGAACCTGGAAAAGCACGCGATCCCGCTCGACGCCTTCCTCGATTCCCTGTTCGTGGCGCCGCCGGCGCGGGTGCCGGGCACCGCCATCTTCCTGCGCGGCGAAAGCGACGGCGTGCCGCACGCGCTGCTGCACAACCTGTCGCACAACAAGGTGCTGCACGAGCGCGTCGTGTTCCTGACCGTGCACATCCGCGAAGAACCCTGGGTCGCGCTGTCCGAGCAGGTGCAGGTGGTCGACTTGGGCCATCACTGCTACCAGCTCAACATCCATTACGGCTTCAAGGATGAGCCGGACATTCCGGCCGTGATGGCGCATTGCGCCACGCTCGGCCTGACGTTCGAGATGATGGAGACCTCGTTCTTCATCGCGCGCCAGACCGTGATCTCGACCCCGGGCCGGGGCATGGCGCCATGGCGCGAGCACGTGTTCGCGACCATGTCGCGCAACGCGCGCGCCGCGGCGGACTATTACCAGATCCCGCCGAACCGGGTCATCGAGCTCGGCACCCAGGTTGAAATCTAAGTACTCACCCAAAAATAAATGTGTTTTTGGCTGCCATAACCGGCGCGTTGCTGCGTTGGCTCGCGCTTGCAGTGCTCGCACTGCGGCGCACTCGCCGCCTTGCACCGCCTCGGCAAGCCGCACCTCCGATTCTGTTTGCCAAAATTCACATTAATTTCTGGTCGAGTACTTGGCGCGCTCTTTATACAAAAACGCTACAAAAAACGGACAAATCCGCCTCCAGCCCTCGGGTAAGGTGCAGTGTTTCCTACAAAACATATGCACACTTATCCGGGGAGAAGAGAATGCGATTCAAGTTTCCGCTGATGGCCGCCGCGTGCGCGGCCGTACTGAGCCTGACGGCCTGCGGCGGCAGCGGCGGCGATGCCGAAGAAGAGGTCATCAGCGTGCCGGCGTCGCTGAAGATCATCGACACCGTGGTCGGCACCGGCGCCGAGGCCGTGAACGGCAAGAAGCTGACCGTCAAGTACACCGGCTGGCTGTACAGCACTACGGCGGCGGACAACAAGGGCACCCAGTTCGAGACCAGCACCATCAGCTTCACGCTGGGCGTGGACGCGGTGATCGCCGGCTGGACCCAGGGTTTGCCGGGCATGAAGGTCGGCGGCAAGCGCACCCTGCAGATTCCGGCGAGCCTGGCCTACGGTAAATATGGCCGCGGCCCGATCCCGCCGAACAGCGGCCTGGTGTTCGACGTCGAGCTGCAGAAGGTCGAGTAAGGCCCGGGTGGGTCCGGGGCCCGCCGCTTCCATCTCCTGGCCGGCAGGCGGGCGCCGATGGCGTCCCGTCCTACGACGTGCCGTGCGCACCTTTCCCTTGTGTAGGATGTAACAAGGCCGCATGGCCTGCGTTCGTCGAACCAAGGAGCACAGAGAGCATGTCGCAACACATTACCCCGCAGGAAATCGAAGCACTCACCCCGCGCCAACGCGTCTTCGCCATCGTCGGCGCATCGTCGGGCAACCTGGTCGAGTGGTTCGATTTCTACATCTATTCCTTCTGCGCGCTGTACTTTTCGGCCGCTTTCTTCCCGTCCGGGAACCCGACCACCCAGCTCTTGAATACCGCCGGCATCTTCGCCGCCGGCTTCCTGATGCGTCCGATCGGCGGCTGGATGTTCGGCCGCATCGCCGACCGCTACGGCCGCAAGAACTCGATGCTGATCTCGGTGCTCATGATGTGCGGCGGCTCGCTGATGATCGCGGTGCTGCCGACCTATGCCCAGATCGGCACCGCGGCGCCGGTCCTGCTGCTGCTGGCGCGCCTGTTCCAGGGCCTGTCGGTGGGCGGCGAGTACGGCACCAGCGCCACCTACATGAGCGAGGTGGCGCAGCCGGGCCGGCGCGGTTTCTTCGCCTCGTTCCAGTACGTGACCCTGATCGGCGGCCAGTTGCTGGCGCTGCTGGTGCTGGTGGTGCTGCAGCAGTTGTTGACGGAGGCGGAACTGAAGGCCTGGGGCTGGCGCATTCCCTTCGTGCTGGGCGCCTGCGCGGCCCTGGTCTCGCTCTACCTGCGCCGCTCGCTGACCGAGACCACCAGCGCCACCGAACGCAAGAGCAAGGAAGCCGGCAGCGTCGCCGCGCTGCTGAGGGACCACCGCCGCGCCTTCATCACCGTGCTCGGTTTCACCGCCGGCGGCTCGCTGATCTTCTACACCTTCACCACCTACATGCAGAAATACCTGGTCAACACGGTCGGGATGGACACCAAGACCGCCAGCGCGATCATGACCGTGGTGCTGGTGATCTACATGTGCCTGCAGCCGGTGTTCGGCTCGCTGTCCGACCGCATCGGCCGCAAGACCTCGATGATGTGGTTCGGCGGACTGGCCGCGATCGCCACCGTGCCGATCATGACCGCCCTGCGCGGCGTCGCCAGCCCCTTCATGGCCGGCGTCTTGATCGTCTGCGCGCTGGCCATCGTCAGCCTGTACACCTCGATCAGCGGCCTCATCAAGGCCGAGATGTTCCCGGTCGAAGTGCGCGCCCTCGGCGTCGGCCTGTCGTATGCGGTGGCCAACGCGATCTTCGGCGGTTCGGCCGAGTACGTGGCGCTGTGGTTCAAGCAGGCCGGGATGGAATCGAATTTCTACTGGTACGTCAGCGTGATGTGCGCGATCGCCTTCATCGTGTCGCTGCGCATGCCCGACCCGACCAAGTCGGGCATGTTGAAATAAGGCGCATCAGCGCAGCATGTCGATGTGCAGGATGCCGTCTTCGTCGTAAGGGGCGGAGACGGTCTCGAAGCCGAAGTCCTGGTAGAACTTCTCCAGGCGCTGCTGGGCGCCGATGCGGATGCGGTGGCCCGGGTGCAGGCGCTCGGCGTACTGGATGCCGTGCGCGACCAGCTCGCGCCCGACCCCGGCGCCGCGCACGTCGTTCGTGGTGAGGATGCGCCCCAGGCTCATCTCGTCGTACTTGGCGCCCGGCGCCAGGCAGCGCAGGTAGGCGACCAGCACGCGCCGGCCGCCGATGTCGCGCCAGCCCAGCAGGTGGTGGGCGTCGAGGTCGTAGCCGTCGATGTCCGGATACAGGCAGGTCTGCTCCAGCACGAACACCTGCTGGCGCTGGGCCAGCACTTCGTACAGCTGCGCGTTGGTCAAATCGGCGAAGCCGCACCACTGCCATTCGATCATGTGTGTTTCCAATCAGGTAAAGAAAAATCAGGCCGCCGTCTCGAAGCCTTCGAGCACGTTGACCGTGTGAATGCCGATGTCCTGCCCCAGCCCGCCCTCGAACACGAAGGCGGTCGGCAGGCCGAGCCAGGCAATGCGCTCGCCGATGCGCAGGAAGTCCGCGCCCTGCAGGCCGAATCCGGCATCAACTTCCGCGGTGTCGACGCCGAGCGAGACCACCAGCGCCTCGGGCGCGAACATGCCCAGCTTGATGCAGGCCGTCTCCAGCGCCGCCATCCACTGCTGCGCGCCGGCCGCGCGCGGCAGCGGCAGGTTCATGTTGTAGCCGAGCCCCGCGCCGCTGCCGGTTTCGTCGGCGTGGCCGAGGTAGAACGGGTAGTCGCTGTGCGGGTCGGCGTGGATCGAGACGAACAGCACGTCGCTGCGGCCGTAGAAGATGCCCTGGGTGCCGTTGCCGTGGTGGTAGTCGAGGTCGAGGATCGCCACGCGCTGCAAGCCGTCGTCGAGCAGGTGCTGGGCGGCGAGGGCCGCGTTATTCAGGAAGCAGGCGCCGCCGAAGAAGTCGGCGCCGGAATGGTGGCCCGGCGGGCGGGTCAGCGCGAAGCTGCCGCGTTCGCCCAGGCGCAGCGCGTGGGCCGCGTTGATGGCGCAGTCGGCGCCGGTTTTCGCCGCGTTCCAGGTGCCGGACGTGAGCGGCGTGCCGCTGTCCATCGAGTACAGGCCGAGCCGGCCGTGAAAACAGTCCGGCTCGATGTCCGCGCGCATGCCGCGGATCGGCCAGCTCGCGGGCAGGGCGTCCCTGTCCGCATTGGCCGGATCGAGCGCCAGCCACTCGCTCCAGGCGTTGCGCAGGAAGTGCAGGTAGCGCGGGCTGTGGATGCGCTCCAGCGAGACCAGCGGCACCCGGTGCGGGGTGACGATCTCGCCTAGCCCGCGCCGCTGCAGCTCGGCCAGCACCAGGTCGATGCGCTCGGGCTTTTCACGACAAGGCACCATGTCGCCGCTGTGGCATTCGCGCCGCCCGCGGTGCTGGGCATGGTGTTCGTTGTAAAAAGTGAGCAAGGCATCCCCGGATCAGCTATGGTTGCCGCACAGTGTACTGCTGTTGTACGCCGCGACGAAATCGTCGAAGCTGCCGGTGTCGGTCTGCTCGATGATCGCCTGCTGCGCCAGCGAGGCGGCGGCCTGCTCGGCAAAAGCGGCTTCCTCGGCCGGCATCAGCGGGCTTTCGCGGAAATATGCCGCGTGCAGCCGGCTCTGGCGCAAGCCGAAGGCGGCGGCCGAACCGAGTTCGCGCACTTCTTCCAGCACGCGCGCCGACGGCGTCTTGCCTGGATCGGCGATCTTCGCCTTCTGCAGCGCCAGCGAGGCTTCGTGCACGCCCGCCTCGTTGTGTTCGGCGTCGAGCAGCTGCGCCACCGGGCGGATGCGCTCGATCAGTTCGTCGGCCCAGGCCTGCAGCGCGACCTCTTCGCCGTCGCGCGTCAGGGTCAGGCCGGGTTTGCGGCCTTCCTTCACGGTGCGGGCGAAGTTGCGCGCGTGGATTTGCCCTTCGGCGGCGCTGATCAGCGGGCTTTCGTCGAGCGCGCAGAACAGCAGGAAGGCGTCCAGGAAGCGGCCGGTCTCGATGCCGACGCCGACCGGCTCGAACGGATCGACGTCCAGGCAGCGCACCTCGATGTATTGCACGCCGCGGTTGCACAGCGCCTGCACCGGCCGCTCGCCGGTGCGGATCACGCGTTTCGGGCGGATCGTCGAGTAGTACTCGTTCTCGATCTGCAGCACGTTGGTCGACAGCTGGATCCACTCGCCGTCCTTCTTGGTGCCGACCGCCTCGTAGGGCGGGTAGGGGCGGTTGACGGCGTCCATCAGGCTCGTCACATAGCTTTCCAGGCTGTTCTCGTGCGGACGCAGGCCGGACTGCGCATCGTTCTGGTAACCCAGGTCGCTCATGCGCAGGCTGGTGGCATACGGCAGGTAGAGCGTGTCGGGCGACAGCTCTTCCAGCCCGTGCGCGCGGCCGCGCAGGAAGCTCTTGGTCAGCGCCGGCGACGCGCCGAACAGGTACATCAGCAGCCAGCTGTAGCGGCGGAAGTTGCGGATGGTGGCGATGTAGCTTTCGGACTGGAAGTCGCGCAGGGCGTTGCGGCGCTCTTCCTGGACGCCCTCGCTGGCCAGGATCAGCTGCCACAGTTGTTCCGGCAGCGAGTAGTTATAGTGGATGCCGGCGATGCACTGCATGGCCTTCCCGTAGCGCAGCGCCAGGCCGCGGCGGTAGACGTGCTTGAGCATGCCGATGTTCGACTTGCCGTACCAGGCGATCTCGATCTCTTCCTCGGGCGGCAGTTCGCCCGGCATCGATTCGCTCCACAGCATCTCGTCGCCCAGTTTCGTGTACGCGAAACGGTGGATCGCGTCGAGGCGGTGCAGGGCCAGGCCGATGTCGTGCTCGGCCGGGGTGATGAACTCGAGCAGCGCCTCGGCGTAGTCGGTCGTGATCTGCGGGTGGGTCAGGGCTGAGCCGAGCTGGACCGGGTGAGGCGTGCGCGCCAGATGGCCCTGGCTGTCGATGCGCAGGGTTTCGCGTTCGATGCCGCGCAAACCCTGGCCCAGCAGGCCGCGGTGCGCATCGTCGTCGAGCAGAGCCAGGCGGCGGGTCAGTTGGTTCGACACAGTGTTTCCTTTCTTGTACTGCCTATTTGATTGGTGCAGAGAGTAACCGAAAAACGGACTGTGCGTCGGCGGCCGGTTCATTTCCGGCCGGCGATACCGGGATGCGGGGCAGACGCCCCTGGCGCCTCAGTCCGTGCTGGCAGGCGGCGCCGGATCGGCAGCGGAGGGCGGCTTGTCCGGCGCCGCGGAAGTGGGAGTGGGGGCGGGTTTGCGCGGTTTTTTGTCGGCAGGCGGCGCGGCCGGGGCGGTGTCGGGCGCGGTGGCCGGCTGGGCGGGCGCCGCCTTCGACGCAGGCGCCGGCGCCGACCGGTTCTGCATGCCCGACAGCGGGAAGGGACCGGGCCTGGCCGTCGCCGGCGCCGCTGCCGGCGCGGGAGAAGAAGCAGGCGGCTGGAGCGCCGGCGCGGGCAGCGGAATCGGTCCCGGTCCGGCAGGGACGGCGGGCGCGGGCAGCAGGATCGGACCCGGGCCGGGCGGCGGCGCCAGCTGGGCCGCCAGCCAGCGGCCCATTTCGCGCTCGAGCAGCGGCAGCGGCAGCGAACCATTGTCCAGCAAGGCGTCGTGGAAGCGCCGCAGGTCCATGCGCGCTCCCAGCGCGGCTTGCGCCTTGTCGCGCAAGGCGCGGATGCGCAGCTGGCCGATCTTGTAGCTCAAGGCCTGGGCCGGCTGGGCGATGTAGCGGTCGATTTCGACTTCGTTGTCGGCGGCGGCATTGGCCGTGTTCGCGTTCAGGTAGTCGATCGCCTGGCGCCGCGTCCAGCCCTGCGCGTGGATGCCGGTGTCCACCACCAGCCGGGCGGCGCGGAACATGTCGTCGTTCAGGTGGCCGAAGCGGGAGAACGGGTCCTTGAAGAAGCCCATCTCCGGTCCCAGGCTTTCGGCATAGGTGGCCCAGCCTTCGCCGAAGGCGTCATCCCAGCGGTGGCGCCGAAACGCCGGCAGCTGGGCCAGTTCATGCGCGCGCGCGACCTGCAGGTGGTGCCCGGGCAGCGCCTCGTGCAGGGCCAGGGTCTCGACTTCCCACAGCGGCTGCGGGCGCGCCGTGTTGACCACCAGCGCCGCGCTGCGGTCCGGCGTGCCGGCTTCGTAATAGGCCGCGACCTGGCCGGCCGCGCCGTCCTGGCCGAGCGGCTTGACGCCGACCGATGCCAGCGGAACGGTCCCGAACAGGTCGGGCAGGCGCGCCTCGGCGCGCGCGATGGTGCGGCGATACCTCGCCAGCAGCGCCTCGGGACTGGAGGCAAACAGGCGCTTGTCGCTGCGCGCGAACACCAGGAACTGCGCCAGCGTGCCGCGAAAACCGGTGTGCTTGACCGCCTGCTCCATCGCGCCGCGGATGCGCGCCACTTCCTTCAGGCCGAGTGCGTGCACCTCGGCCGGCGTCAAGCCGGTGCCGGTGGCGTTGCGGACCAGGAAGGCGTAGTAGCCGGGCCCGCCCGGCAGGCTGCTGGCGGCCAGCGCATCGCGCGCGGCCGGCACATAGTCGGCGCGGATGAAGTCTTCGAGCTTGCGCAGGGCCGGCGCGGCGCTGCTCGTCAGGGCGGCGTTGCCGGCCTTGACGAGCTCCTCGCGCACCGCGGGGTCGATGGTGGCGGGAATGCGCCGCAGCGGCGCCGACAGCGGGCCATCGGCCAGGCGCTCGCGCAGCGCCCGCAGCAGCTCCGGCACGGCGCGCACGCTGGCCTTCGGCGCGGTCCAGCCGGTGCGCATGCCTTCGCGCAGCTGTTCAATCAGGCCGTCGACGTGGGCCGGCAGCGCATTCAGGCGCGCGATGTAGTTGCGGTAGTCTTCCTCGGTCGCGAACGGCATCTGCGCCACTAGGCGCGGCAGGCGCACGTGCAGCCCGTCCCAGGCCGTGATCGGCTGCGGATCGAAGGCATGGAAGGCGAAGCGCGCGAGCCGGCGCTCCTTGTCGAAGATGAACAGGTCGAGCGACAGGCGTTCCTGGGGCGTCAAGCTGGCGCGGTCGAGGGCGCGGGCTTCTTCCAGGGCCTTGCCGGCGTAGTCGAGCGCGGCGCGGCTGGCGGCCAGGCTGGTGTCGGACAGGCGCGCGTCGAAGCGGTGCTCGCCGATCGTGGTCGCGTATTCGGGATCGTGGCGCAGCTGCCATTCCCAGTCGCGCTCGAACAGCGCCTGCGCATCCTCGGACGCACCGCGCGCCACGCCGTGGAACAGCGCGGTAAGCAGGACGAGGAGGGGGAATAGTCGGCGCATGGGGTCAGGGTGGTGGACGTGTAGGCATTGTAACAATGGGTGCCGGCGGGGCGGCGCGCGGTGGGGAGCTGTGCGGTCTGCCTGCGTTGTATCGCGTGGGTACGAGTACCCACCCTACAAGGGCGGGGTTTCGTAGGGTGGGCTCTTGAGCCCACGCGGTCGGACTTTTCCGGAGCCGCGCTTGAATTCATATTCGAGCAAGCAAGGAAGTCGCGGTGAACTACCCGCGTCGCCCGCCGCTGACCCGCTCGATCCCCGCCAGGTCGCGCCAGCTCTGCGCTTCCAGGTACCCGGCCTCGGCCAGCAATGTCCGCACCGCCGCCGCCTGGTCGTAGCCATGCTCGAGCAGCAGCCAGCCGCCCGCCACCAGGTGCCGGGCCGCGCCCGCGATGATCGTGCGCAGGTCCGACAGGCCGTCCGCGTGGTCGGTCAGCGCATCGACCGGTTCGAAGCGCAAATCGCCCTGCGCCAGGTGTTCGTCGCCCGATGCGATGTAGGGCGGGTTCGAGGCCACGACGTCGAACACGTCTTCCTCGCCCAGCGCCGCGAACCAGTCGCTGCGCAGGAAGCGCACCGTGGCGCCGTTGGCGTCGGCATTCGTCCGCGCCAGCGCGAGCGCGTCCGCGCTGACGTCGAGCGCGGTCACCTGGGCGTCGGGCCGCGTGTGGGCGACGGACACCGCGATCGCGCCGCTGCCGGTGCCCATGTCGAGCAGGCGCGCGCGCGGGGCCAGGCGTTCGAGCGCCAGTTCGACGATCAGTTCGGTATCGGGACGCGGGATCAGCACTGCCGGGCCGACCTGGAAGGGCAGGCCGAAGAACTCGCGCTGGCCGACGATGTAGGCGATCGGTTCGCCGTCCAGGCGGCGCTGCACCAGGGCCGCCAGGCGCTCTGCCTCATCGGCGCCCAGCTCGCGTTCGGACTGCGTGATCAGCCCCACGCGCGAGATGCCCAGCGCGTGGCACAGCAGGATGCGGTTTTCCAGCGGATCGAGCGGCAGGCTGGCCTGCAGCGACCCGATGCTGGCGCCGGCTGGGATAATCATCGCGCGCGGCGCGCCAGCACCCAGACCAGGGTCAGCGTCAACAGCACGAACCACACCGCCGACCACTGCGGGATCGACAGGCCGAACAGCCCGTCGGTGGCGGTCTCGCACAGGCCGTCGGCCTGGAACAGCCAGGGCATCAGGGTCGCCGTGGGAATTTTGTTGAGCATGGTCTCCATCGGGTCGATGCCGCAGGAGAAGCCGGGATTGGCCAGCACATATAAATGCTTGCCGACCACGCCCAGGCCGCCGAGCGCCGCCAGCAGGGCCACGCCGGCGCCCGCCTTGATCCTGCCGGCGAAGGCGCCGGCCAGGCTCGCGATGCCGACCGCCAGGAACAGGTAGCGCTGGATCACGCACAGCGGGCAGGGCAGCATGTCGTGCGCGTGCTGCAGGTAGAGGGCGACGCCGATCAGCGCGAAGCTGATCGCGGCCACGATCAGGAGGACGGTACGGGAAGCGGGCATGCGGTTCGGCTCTCGTTGGTCAAAAAACAGAAGGCGATTCTCGCATACGGCCTCGAATCGCGCATCCGCATTTTCACATTGGCAACTTAACCCAGACTTAGCTTGCAGCGATTGGCAATGCGCCCAGGGCAAGGCGCGTCGTCGAAGACAGTACGCGTTGTACGGCGAGACGACGCAACGCCGCCATGGGCGCATTGCCAGGTGCTGTTAATCGCCCAGTGCGGCGAGCAGCTCGGCTTGGTGCTCGGCGGCCAGCGCATTGGTCAGCTCGGCCAGGTCGCCGTCCATGATGAAGTCCAGTTTATACAGCGTCAGGTTGATGCGGTGGTCGGTCAGGCGGCCCTGCGGGAAGTTGTAGGTGCGGATGCGCTCGCTGCGGTCGCCCGAGCCGATCAGGCTCTTGCGGGTGGCGGCCTCTTTCGACTGCTGTTCGCGCAGCTGCACATCCTTGATGCGCGCGGCCAGCACTTTCATCGCCTGCGCCTTGTTCTTGTGCTGGCTGCGGTCGTCCTGGCACTCGACCACGATGCCCGTGGGGAGGTGGGTGATGCGCACCGCCGAATCGGTCTTGTTGATGTGCTGCCCGCCGGCGCCCGAGGCGCGGTAGGTATCGATGCGCAGGTCGGCCGGGTTGATGTTCACGTCCTCGACCTCGTCCGCTTCCGGCATCACCGCCACCGTGCAGGCCGAGGTGTGGATGCGGCCTTGGGTCTCGGTGGCGGGCACGCGCTGCACGCGGTGGCCGCCCGACTCGAATTTCAGTTTCGAGTAGGCGCCATTGCCGACCACGCGCACGATCACTTCGCGGTAGCCGCCCAGGTCCGACGGCGACTCGGACACCATCTCGACCTGCCAGCGGTTGCGCTCGGCGAAGCGGGTGTACATGCGCAGCAGGTCGCCGGCGAACAGGGCCGACTCGTCGCCGCCGGTGCCGGCGCGGATCTCGAGGAAGATGTTACGCTCGTCGTTCTCGTCCTTCGGCAACAGCATTTTCTGCAAGTCGAGGTCAAGATCGGCCAGGCGCGCCTTGGCGGCCTCGATCTCTTCCTGGGCGAATTCCTTCATGTCCGGGTCGGCAAGCATTTCCTGCGCCGCCGCGATGTCGCCGTTCGCCTCCTGGTACTGTTTATACAGCGCGACCAGCGGCGAAAGTTCGGCGTGCTCGCGCGTCATCTTGCGGTAGCTGTCCATGTTGGCGGTGGCGCCTTCGGACATCAGGAGTTCGTCGAGTTCGACCAGGCGGTTCGCCAGTTGGTCGAGCTTGGCCAGCATCGATGGTTTCATGGGCTGTATGCGAAAAAGGGTGACAGGTGGCGCGGGAGCGCCGGAAAGCGCCCGGAGCAGGCGCGCAGCGGGGAGGCGCCGCTAACGGCGGCCGCGGAACAGCTGGGGCAGGAGGGTCGCCAGGCGCGCGCGTTCGTCGCCTTCGGCGCGGTGCAGCGCCTGTTGCGGGCCGTGCAGGAATTTCGCGGCCAGGCCTTTCGACAGCGCCTCGAGCACCGCGTCGATGTCTTCGCCCTTGGCGAGCAGGCGGCGGGCGCGTTCGAGTTCGGCCAGGCGCAGCGCTTCGCTGGCCTCGTGCATGTCCTGGATGACGGGGACCATGGCGCGGTCGCCGATCCAGTGCATGAAGGACTGGACGCGGTGTTCGATGATGGCTTCGGCCTGGGCCACGGCGGCCTGCCGGCTTTCCATCCCGGTCTGCACCACCTGCGCCAGGTCGTCGACGGTGTACAGGTAGACGTCGTCCAGGCGCGCGACTTCCGGTTCGATATCGCGCGGCACGGCGAGATCGGCCATGAAGATCGGGCGATGGCGGCGCGCCTTGATCGCGCGTTCGACCAGGCCCAGGCCGATCAGCGGCAGGGTCGAGGCGGTGCAGGAAACGACGATGTCGAACCGGGCCAGCTGCTCGGGCAGGTCGGCCAGACGGATCGCGCGGCCGTTCAGGCGCGTGGCGAGCGACTCGCCGCGTTCCATGGTGCGGTTGGCGATCGTGATCGACTTCGGATTCTGGGCCGCGAAGTGGGCCGCGCACAGCTCGATCATCTCGCCGGCGCCGATGAACAGCACGTGCTGGTCGGCGATGCGATCGAAAATGCGCTGCGACAGGCGCACCGCGGCGGCGGCCATCGAGACGCTGTGGGCGCCGATCTCCGTGGTAGTGCGTACTTCCTTCGCCACCGCGAAGCTGCGCTGGAACAGCTGGTGCAGGTAGGTGCCCAGGCCGCCCGCCTCCTCGGCGGTGCGCACGGCGTCCTTCATCTGGCCGAGGATCTGCGGCTCGCCCAGCACCATCGAATCGAGCCCGGAGGCGACGCGGAAGGCGTGGCGCACGGCGTCGCCCTGCGGCAGCATGTACAGGTGCGGCCGCAGTTCGGCGTAATTCAGCGCGTGGTAGTGGGCCAGGAACTGGGCCGAGGCGTCGAGCGGATCGGGCACGCCGCTGGCGGCGTACAGCTCGGTGCGGTTGCAGGTAGAGAGGATCGCGGCTTCGTCGCTGCCGCGGCGTTCGAGCTGGCCGAAGCGGCCGAACCACTCGCGCGCCGACTGCACCGCGCGGCCGAGCTGTTCCGGGCCGAGCGCAAGCTGTTCGCGCAGCGCGACCGGTGCAGTCGTGTGGTTCAGGCCAACGGCGAGCAGTTGCATTCTGGAATAAGACGGTGGGAATCGTGTGGGGGAATTATACCCTCATGCGCGCAGGGTTTCATGGGACCGATAGAAGAGGCTGGAGGGGATTGTCTGCCCGATAACGCGAACCTTGTTCGGATCGTGGGCAAGGCAAACGTGCGTCGAACGCGTGGACGGCAAACCCGTCCACCCTACGTCGGCTTGCGCACCGTTATCACAACTTGACGGACCGTAGGGTGGACGGCTCTGCCGTCCACGCGTGCAAGCGGCCATCGAACAGCCGCGGTGCCGCTCAGGCCCCCAGCTTCTCCAGCCGATAGCCGTAGCTATACACCGGCACTAGCCGGAAGCCATTTTCCGGACGCAGGCTCAGCTTGTTGCGCACGCGCGAAACGTGGGTGTCCATGGTGCGCGACGGGATGGCGGTTTCGCGCACCCAGACCGATTCGTGGATATAGGCGCGTGACAGCGGGCGGCCGATGTTGCGGAAAAACAGCAGGGCCAGGTAAAACTCTTTTTGCGTGACGTCGATGACGTTGCCGTCCTTCAGCAGGCGGCCTGGACGGGTCTCGAAGACGTAGGGGCCGAACTGCAGCTGCTCGGTGCCGGTTTGCGCCGGGTAGGCGCGGCGCAGCAGGGCCGACACGCGCGCCACCAGTTCGCCGCGGCGCAGGGGCTTGACCAGGTAGTCGTCGGCGCCGGCTTCCATGCCGGCCACGATGTCGTCCTCGGCGCCGCTGCCGACCAGGAACATGGCGGGCGCATCCGGCGCCATCTTTTCCTTGGCGCGGCGCAGGACGTCGGCGGCTTCGCCGTCGCCGGCCGGCCAGTCCATGACCAGCAAATCGGTGCTGTCCTTGCGCATCTGGGCCAGCAATTCCTTGCCGTCTCCAAAGGATTGGCAGCTGTGTCCAGCGGAGCTGAGGACCTGGCAAATCAGGTCAGCCTGGCTACGGTCATTGTCGAGGACAGCTATTCTCATGGCGGCACGCTATTGTCAAATTAACCTGTAGGATCAATCCTACATCGTTAAACCGACTATAACAGACTTTGACAAAATAATGCTACTCGTAAATTTTTGTTTTTTACCGAAAGGAAGAGTCAGGGGTAAACGGGGAGGTAGTTTCGCCGAGTCATCACTCGGTAAATACTCAATTCCGACAGTTTTTCGGGTGCCGGCGAAAAACGCACAGCATGCGGCGGAAAAGCAACACTGAGCAACAAAGCGGCAATTTGTGACAATGCGTCGCCATGGCGACAACAGGGCAGGCGACAGGCGCCGCAGGGCGCGTCGACATGATCGGCCTGACTGCGGATTCAGGCAAGCACGACGGGGGGAGCAGGCGGAGGAAGGGAAGCGCCCGTCCGGCAGGCGGACGGGCGCGAGGAAACCGGTCAGGCGTCCGGCAACACCACGTTGACGTCGAGCACTTCCAGGTTGCCCTGGCGGTCGAGCGAAATCTTGATGTCGTCGGCGTTGACCTTGGTGTACTTCGAGATCACCTCGATCAGCTCGCGGTGCAGGGCCGGCAGGAAATCCGGACCGGTACGGTTGGTCCGTTCGCGGGCGATGATGATTTGCAGCCGTTCCTTGGCCGCGTTCGCGCTCTTCTTCTTTTCGGGGAACAGGAATGAGAGCAATGCCATGTCACTTGGTCCCAAAAATGCGTTGCAACAGACCCGGCTTTTCGTAGGTCGTGAAGCGCAGCGGGCGGTCTTCGCCCAGGAAACGCGCCACCACGTCCTCGTAGGCCTCGGCCACGTCGGTGCCCTTGAAATGGATCGCCGGGTTGCCCTGGTTCGAGGCGTGCAGCACCGATTCCGATTCCGGGATGATGCCCAGCAGCGGGATGCGCAGGATTTCCTGCACGTCCTGGTAGGACAGCATCTCGTCGTTCTCGACGCGGCGCGGCGAGTAGCGGGTGATCAACAGGTGTTCCTTGACCGGTTCGCCGCCGCTCTGGGCGCGGCGCGACTTGGCCTGCAGGATGCCCAGGATGCGGTCCGAGTCGCGCACCGACGATACTTCCGGGTTGGTCACGATCAGCGCCTCGTCGGCAAAGGTCAGCGCCATCAGCGCGCCGTGCTCGATGCCGGCCGGCGAGTCGCAGATGATGTACTCGAAGCCCATCTTGACCAGCTCGTTGAGCACGCGCTCGACGCCTTCTTCGGTCAGGGCTTCCTTGTCGCGCGTTTGCGAGGCCGGCAGGATGAACAGGTTGTCGCAGTGCTTGTCCTTGATCAGGGCCTGGTTCAGCGTCGCTTCGCCGTTGATCACGTTGACCAGGTCGTACACCACGCGGCGTTCGCAGCCCATGATCAGGTCGAGGTTGCGCAGGCCGACGTCGAAGTCCAGCACCGCAGTCTTGTGGCCGCGCAGGGCAAGGCCAGTGGAGAAGCTCGCGCTCGAGGTGGTTTTGCCCACGCCGCCCTTGCCGGACGTCACAACAATAATTCTTGCCACAAAAAGGTCCTTTACAGTATCTGGTCAGAGTCTGAATTACGCGCGGATCGAAGCCGGACTCAGCGATGATATATCGATCCGGTCGCCGACCAGGCGAATTTGGGCCGGCTGGCGTGCCAGCTCGGCCGGGAAACCTTCATCGAACGTGCGATAGACGCCGGCGATCGACACCAGCTCCGGCTGCAGCGACAGGCCGAAGATGCGCGAGGCGGCGTTGCCCGAGGCGCCGGCCAGGGCGCGGCCGTGCATCGGCGCGTAGACGTGGATGCTGCCGTCGGCAATGATTTCGGCGCCGTTGTTGACCACCGCGGTGATGATCAGGTCGCAGCCGCGCGCGTAGACGCGCTGGCCGGCGCGCACCGGGGTGTCGACGATCATGGCCGGCAGCGGCGCGGCCGGCGCCGGCGCCGGGACGGGAGCAGGGGCCGACGCGGGCGCCGGTGTGGGCGCGGCGGTGGCGGCGGTGGCCGCGGCGACGTCCTCGCGGGCGCGGTCGGCGCCGGCGCCGTCGTCCAGCGCCAGGCCCAGCGCCTTGACGGCCTCGGCCATCTCGGGCGTGGCGCCGCGCACGGCGACCGCGTTCAGGCGGTATTTTTTCAGCAGGTCGACCAGCGCGCGCCAGTCGATATAGGCCGTCCCGGCGGCAAGCGCGCCGACGTCGATGACGGCGAATTCATCCTCGAAAAAGTCCGAGACCCCGCCGGTCATCTGCTTCAGGGCCGCATCGATCGCGATCGGATCGGACGAATGCAGGATCGCCGAGATCGCGACAACCGTGGAGATCTTGATTTCGATGGGCAGGCTGGACGGACTTTTCGACATAAACAGTTCTGGTTGGCTATAGCCCGTGCATTCTACTGTGAAATTTGCCTAAAAGGGCAGCGTTTCCAGCATCATTCCCAAGGGCAATTTCGGATGCTTGTCTGTTCCAAATTTTGCCCTCCGTCATGGAGAAAGTGGCATTCCAATCTGTCGGTCAACACAGGTTGTTTTCCATGAATAAGCTGATAAGATTGATCTGGCTCAAACGCTAACACGGGCACGAAATTAACATGCGAAGTTTCCGCCGGACCGTACCGGCGGCAATGCGCAGCTGCGGTCGACTATTTACGGCCGCGCCCGCCAACATCGCATACGGCCCATCACCCCTTGCCCAGCTAGTTACCGGAGACAAACATGGAAGACGTCGTGATCGTAGCAGCCGGCCGGACCCCGGTCGGCAAATTCGGCGGCTCGCTCGCCAAGATTCCCGCCGCCGAGCTCGGCGCGCACGTGATTCGCCAGCTGCTGGCCAAAACCGGCATCGATCCGGCCAGCGTCAGCGAAGTGATCATGGGCCAGGTGCTGACGGCCGGCGCCGGCCAGAACCCGGCGCGCCAGGCCGCGCTCAAGGGCGGCCTGCCCGACATGGTGCCTGCGCAAACCATCAACATGGTCTGCGGCAGCGGCCTGAAGGCCACCCACCTGGCGGCCCAGGCCATCAAGTGCGGCGACGCCCAGATCGTCATCGCCGGCGGCCAGGAAAACATGAGCGCCTCGCCGCACGTGCTGCCGAATTCGCGCGACGGCTTCCGCATGGGCGACGCCAAGCTGGTCGACACCATGATCGTCGACGGCCTGTGGGACGTCTACAACCAGTACCACATGGGCGTGACCGCCGAGAACGTGGCGCGCAAGTACGAGATCTCGCGCGCCGAGCAGGATGAATTCGCGCTGCAGTCGCAACTGAAGGCCGAGGCCGCCGTCAAGGAAGGCCGCTTCAAGGACGAGATCCTCCCGGTCGAGATTCCCTCGAAAAAGGGCGTCACCGTGTTCGACACCGACGAGTATCCGAAGCACGGCAGCACGCTCGAGGCACTGGCCAGCCTGCGCCCCGCCTTCAACAAGGAAGGTACTGTGACTGCCGGCAACGCCTCCGGCATCAACGATGGCGCCGCCGCCGTCATCATGATGAGCGCCTCCAAAGCGCGCGAACTCGGCTTGACGCCGCTGGCGCGCATCAAGGCCTATTCGTCGGCAGGGCTGGACCCGAGCATCATGGGCATGGGCCCGGTGTCGGCTTCGCGCCTGTGCCTGCAGAAGGCGGGCTGGACGCACCAGGACGTGGACCTGATGGAAATCAACGAGGCCTTCGCCGCGCAGGCGATCGCCGTCAACAAGGAAATGGGCTGGGATACGTCGAAGATCAACGTCAACGGCGGCGCGATCGCACTGGGACACCCGATCGGTGCCTCCGGCGCGCGCGTCCTGGTCACCCTGCTGTATGAAATGGCGCGCCGCGACGCCAAGCGTGGCTTGGCCAGCCTGTGCATCGGCGGGGGGATGGGGGTGGCGCTGGCGGTCGAACGCGATTAAGTGCGGCCGGGCAGCAGCTGTAGGTTCTGAAAAGTGACGGACAAAAACTAGGAGAAGACAATGGCTCGAGTAGCATTAGTGACCGGCGGCATGGGCGGCCTGGGCGAAGCGGTGTGCATCAAGCTGGCCGCTCTGGGATACACGGTCGTCACGACCCATTCGCCGGGCAACACCAAGGCCGAAAGCTGGCTGGCGGCGATGCGCGAGCAGGGGTACAACTTCAAGGCGTACCCGTGCGACGTGGCCGACTACGACTCGGCGCAAGCCTGCGTCAAGCAGGTCGAGCAGGAAGTCGGCCCGGTCGACGTGCTGGTCAACAATGCCGGCATCACGCGCGACATGACCTTCAAGAAGATGGACAAGGTCAACTGGGACGCGGTCATCAAGACCAACCTGGACTCGGTGTTCAACATGACGAAACCCGTCTGCGACGGCATGGTCGAGCGCGGCTGGGGACGCATCATCAATATTTCCTCGGTCAACGGCCAGAAGGGCGCCTTCGGCCAGACCAATTACTCGGCCGCGAAAGCCGGCATGCACGGCTTCACCAAGGCCCTGGCCCTGGAAGTGGCGCGCAAGGGCGTGACCGTCAACACCATCTCGCCGGGCTACATCGGCACCAAGATGGTGATGGACATCCCGAGCGACGTGCTGGAAACCAAGATCATCCCGCAAATCCCGATGGGCCGCCTGGGCAAACCGGAAGAAGTGGCCGGCCTGGTTGCTTACCTGGCGTCGGATGAAGCGGCGTTCGTTACTGGTGCGAATATCGCGATCAATGGCGGGCAGCATATGTCGTGATTGATGGCCGGGCGCGCTAACGAAGGCGCTTGCGTTCAAAAAAGCCCGGCCGGTTACTCGTCCGGGCTTTTTTCTAGAAAACCGTCGTCGTCAAGCGGCCTGCTGGTCTTCAGGGGTCGGCTTATTGACATCCTGGGCGACTTGGCCGTTATGCAGGACAATCACACGCTCTGCCATCTGGATCGTTTCCGGACGATGCGCAACGATCAGGCGGGTCAATGAAATTTGTTGAATGGCTTGGTTGACGGCCTGTTCATTCCATACATCCAGGTGGCTGGTCGCTTCGTCCAGCACCAGGATTTTTGGGTTCTTGTACAGCGCCCGTGCCAGCAGAATGCGTTGTTTCTGCCCACCCGACAGGCCGGTGCCGATATCGCCGATCAGCGTGTTGAAGGCCATCGGCATGGCGGCAATCTCGGGCGCGATGGCGGCGAGTTCCGCGCAGCCGTAGACCCGCTGCATGTCGACCATCGGATCGAAGAAACTGATGTTGTCCGCGATCGATCCGGCAAACAGGGTGTCGTCCTGCATCACCGTGCCCAGCATTTGACGGTAGTTCGACAGACCAAGCGTACCCAAAGGCATCCCACCGATACGGATTTCACCCCCGGTCGGCGTAAGCAGGCCAAGCAGCAGCTTCATCAGGGTCGTCTTCCCGCAGCCGGAAGGTCCGGTGATCGCCACGCATTGCCCGGCGGGGATGCTGAGGTTGAGCTCGCGGATGACCTCGGGCTCACTGTCGGAATAGCGGAAACTCAGGTTGCTGATCTCGATGGACGGCGTGATATGGCTGGCGTCGACTTCGGCCGTATCATCGTCTCGTTCCGCTTCGGCCAGCACGATGTCGGCCACGCGCTCGCCATGCAGGCGCATCATCCGCAACTCGAACAGCTTGTCGATCAGGCTCGCCATGCGCTGGCTGAACTGGTCCTTGTAGCTGATAAAGGCAAACACCATCCCGACCGAGAACTCGTTGCTGAGCACGGCAAGAGCGGCGAGCCAGATCACGATCACGCGCTCGCCACTGAACAGCAGGGTATTGGCCGTCTGATATGAGACCGACAGTCTGGCAATACGGAGATGGGCATTGAATTCGTCGGTCAGCGAATTCATCCAGCCTGAACGGCGCTCTTCGCTGCGTCCGAACAGGCGAATGCTCTGCATGCCGCGCACCGTCTCCATGAAGTGGCTCTGCTGTTTCGCGGCGTGGATGATCTGCTCGGAGTTTGCATCGCGCAGGGGGCGGAATATTACCCAGCGCAGCAGCCCATACAGCAGTACGGCCAAGCAGGCCACGGCGGCAAGCGTCGCGCTATACAGCAGCATCATGACGAGGGTGCCCAGCACCAGGATGCCATCGATGACTCCTTCGACGAACTGCGTCGTCAGGCTGGTCTGGATTTGCTGGATCGACCCGAAGCGCGAAACGATATCGCCGGTGTGACGCTTCTCGAAGTAGGGCAGCGGCAGTTTCAGGAGATGGACAAAGGCATTGCCCAGCCATTGCAAGTTCAGGCTGGTGGCCAGTACCGTAGTCACCCAGGAACGCACGGCGCCGATCGCGGTCTGGAGCAGCACCAGCAGCAGGAAGCCGCAGCCCAGTACCGTGATCAGGTCGCGGTCTGACGCCAGCAGGGCTTCGTCCACGATCCACTGCATGTAGAAAGGAGCGATCAAGGCGCACACCTGCAGGGCCAGGCCGAGCGCGAGTAGCTGGAACAGGCCGCGGCGCAGGCCAATCACATGTCCCATCAGGGAAACCAGGGAGAACTGCTGGCGTTCTTCCTTGGGTGTGAATTGCGCGGTCGGCGTCAGCTCGAGAGCAATACCGGTAAAGTGCTTGCCGAACTCGGCCAGCGGCATGGGACGCTCGCCGACGGCCGGGTCGTGCACGACAACATGGTTGGCCGATACCGACTTAAGCACGACAAAGTGGTTCAGGTCCCAATGCAGGATGCAGGGTAGCTTCAGTTCAGGCAAGTGTTGGAGGTCCAGCTTGAGCGGACGCGTCTGCAACGACAGGCCGCTTGCCATTGCCATCAGGCCCTTCAGATTTACGCCCTTCATCGACACGGAGAAGCGGCGGCGCATGCTTGGGATATCGGTACGATGGCCCCAGTAGCTGGCGACCATTGCGATACAGGCCAGGCCACATTCGGCCGCTTCGGTCTGCAGCAGAACGGGCAACCGGCGGCTGTTCCAGAACGCTAATTGGGAAAGGGCGGTGAATTGCATAGCTCAACTGGGATCAGGAATGAGCCGGCCTCAGGAACAAGAACATGGTCGGCAGGTTGGTCGGGAAAGGGCGAGCCTACTTATAAACGCCCCGAGATGCTGAACAGCGGTTCCAACACCCATTCGTAGAGCTTGCGCCGCTCGAGCATGACGCTGGCGTCGACCAGCATGCCGGAGCGCAGTGGCATTGGCGCACCATAGGCCCGGACGGATTGCTGGTCGAGCTCTAGCCGGATGCGGTAGACCGGCTCCGACTGCGCTCGGCCTGGCAATGCCGCTGTTGAAGTCGGCAGCTCCTCCAGGCGTACTGAGGTGGTAGCGACCTCGCGCACGCGTGCTGGGTGCTGGCCGAACTTCTGATACGGGAAAGCCTGGTAGCGCAAGAGGGCCGTCATGCCCGGCTTGATGAAGCCGACCGCGCGCGACGGCACATACATTTCCGCTTCTAACTTGTGCCCTTCCGGCAGGATGGAAGCCAGCGAGGTTGCGGTGCCCACGGTCTGACCGAGATTCGCGGCAATCGCCGTGATCGTCCCGCTCTGGCGTGCCCGGACAGGAATTTCACGCCGCGCTTCGTTCTCGGTCAAGTCCTGCTCAAGGATGGACGCACTACGTCGCAAGGCATTTTCGTCACGCAGCGCCTGCACCGCGATGTCCTGTTCCTCCGCTTTAGTACTCGCCAGGTCGCGCTGGGTCGCGGATCGGATACGTTCGATCTCGAGCAGGCGCTGGCGCTGGTCGAGCAACTCGGCTTGCCGTTCCTGCAATTGCGCCGCCGAAATGTAATTCGTCGCTTTCAACTGTGCGAAGCGTGCAACGGTCTGTTCGGACAGGGTAATGCGCTGCTGTTGCATCAGTGCCTGATTGTCGAGCCGCCTGATTTCTCCCTGCAGATCCTGTGCGCGCTCCTGCAAGGCGGCACGGCGATGTTCGGCCTGTGCCTTGGCCTGCTGCAGCTCGGTATGAAAGCTGTCGCGACGCTGCGCCAGCAATTCGGAAATGAGAGCTTCCGTCGAGCGTGGATCAGCAGTGCTGCGCTCGCTGGACACGACGAACAGGATGTCGCCTTCACGCACGAATTCGCCTTCCTTAATACGGATCTCCTTAATGGTACCAACTTGACTAGGAAAAATTCGGATCACCCCGGCGGTCGGGACAAGCAGGCCCTGAATCGACGCTTTGCGGGTTGTTTCGAAAAAGACGAAGAATGTCATTAGCAGCAATGTCAGCGTTGCGAACACGAAAGTGAGAACCGAGTGACTGACAGGACGGGTCAGGATGACGGTACCGTACTGCCGAACTGTTACGTGTTCGACAGCCTGCTGACGAAAAAAAGTATTTGGCGTCGCCGTGGAAGACTGCTTGGAAAGTATGCTTTCCGCCTCGTCGTTCGATGGCGTAAGGTCGTCGCGCAAGTGCATATTCCCTCAAGTCGGCTTCAAGAAAAAACATAGCCAAATTATTGTAAGAGGGAAACAAAAAATATGTATAAAGTAAAGTTAGAAAATTAGATACAAATCAATAGATTGATATATTTGAATTGTAGGCCGGAGGCCTCCCTGCTATTGGGCTAAGTTCAAGGCTGTTTTTAACATAGCTCAATTTATACAAGCTACCACATCTGTTACGCGGTATTGACACTACACCCGTGCTGACGTGATGGTAATTGTGTTTTTGTTATCAAATAAGCTCGACACATAATTTTTGGACTTCATACATCGACATAGATCGAGCACATCAGCAGCATACTAAAATTTCAGCCAAACACTTGCACGAGCGCAACATAGAAATTTTTCTCAATGTCACTATTGATTGCCTTGTGGCACTTTTACCCTTTAACTAAGCGGAGGAAATATGCGTGCATTGACGATGGACGAGATTTCGATGGTGTCAGGTGGTGACCGAGGTGACGCCACTGCGGGCGGCGCAGTTGCAGGTGGAATAGCCGGGGGCGGAGCTACTGCTGCGGTGGCTCGCGCGGCAGCTGTAGGAGCACTTCGAGGTGTAGCATTTGGCGCGGTGGGAATTATTGGCGGCGCAGTTATTTTTGGAGGAATTGCTTACGTTGCATATACTATAGCAAGCTAAAAATCAAGTGCAGCATTTGCTTGGCGCCACTATGACATAGTGTGCGTCAAGCAATTTCTATATCAAATTTTAAAACGGAGGCCGCCGTGAGTGAACATCGAACAAACCATGTTGCATTCGACTTCCTTGTGTTGGGTCTTACGTTGTCGACGACATATATCTTACTTCCGATATTTTTCAGAAGAGATGTCACTGTATCGCCACTTGTTTTATTCGGCATTATTTTCTTTGCTAATATTTCGAATTCTTTCATACCTGATAAAGCTACAGATAGAATCTTTTCCCTACGTTTTTTTGCGCGATTGGTGATCTGTGGTATTTTTTCATCTTTTCTTGTTTTGATATCGACAATTGTAAGATCGGTAGCCTAAAAAAGCTTTGAATGAATACGTTATGCTGCTGAATTGGTACAGGCTGGAGCGGATAGAAGGAAGGCAGATTCTTTCCTTTGCGCTAAGTGACTTGATGTGTTTTAGCCTTCATGACACGTACATGACCCCGCTAACGACAAAATTTGGTTAAAACTTATTAAGTAGTCACGCAAAATTTATTGTGAATTCGCTGCCGAAAGCTTTCATCAGGGACTGAATCTCGCGCAGTAAATCGGTGCCGTTGACGCTCGCGAAGCAGCGCCATAAGTACTTGGCATGCTTCCACAGGATCTCGATTCGATTGAGTCCTGGACTATAGGATGGCAAATAGTACAAATGCAGACCTTGTCTGGCCTATCGCCGTCGCTGCTTTTCTAGCAGCGCCCTTGTGAATCCCAGCGTTATCGAGCAAGACGATGCGTGGCACGGAATGTGGACAGGTCGCTATCTGATCAACAAAAGCGATGGCATCGTTGCGTGTGGTCGGTCGTTGCTGAGGACTCCAAATCAACTCGCCGCCGTGGCGCAATGCCCCGAGTACGTTGACGCGCTGCCGATGCGCCAGCGGTTCGACTGAGCGTGTCTGCCCGATTCAGGGCCATCTATACTGCACTTGCGGATTGGGACTGAAGCCAGACTCATCCAAGTACAGCAGTTCGCACCGGCGCTCACGATCGAGTTGGGTCAGCGCTCCAATCACCTTGCTGGCGCGTTTGAACGCCTCTTGGTTCCTTTTTTAAACTGTACCGATACCGTTTATAGGCGAACTTCATCTCCTTGAGATACCGTACAGCGGTGCTCTCGCTGATCGCTGCTTATTTCTGGCCATGCCCGACATGGCTTAGCAAAGCAACGACTGTGCCGCGCTCCGATTGCGCCAATTTGCCCAAAGCTTGCTGCTGGGGTGTCCATTTTTTCGGCCGACTAGTATGACGTCCTCGTAGAGGCCGGCTGGTCCAAGCCTGTTCCAGCTCTGCCGCCATTGCTCGACGCTGTTCAAATGCACCGTAAACTCATCGGCTGTCTGCTGCAACGTCGATCCCTGGCTCAACCGAAGATCCCTTGAGCCCGCATCCTTGTCCTCGAATATGGATGAAAAACGTCCATTTCGGGCAGCGTTCGCCGCTCGTCCTCGCATAGTTTCAAACGTTTCATCGCCTCAGCTCCTTTCGCGTTGCCTAATCGACTTTGACAGAAAAAATTGCGAGACTACTTAGTAATTGCCAAGAGCGCGTCTTGCCCTCCTCGTTTTTTGTATCCTGTACCTGCCCCACAGCCAGGCCAAAAACAATGGACGCCACCGACACCTCTTCCGTCATCCTTCTCCCGAAGCAACTGCGCTACGAACACTTCGTACGCCGCGTCGCCGCCACCGGCGAGGTCTGGGGCCTGTACCGTGATGGCTGGGCGATCGGTAAAACCGACGATGGCGCCCTGGTGTTTCCGCTCTGGCCGTCAAGCGAGCTGGCCCGGCAGTGCGCCGTGCTCGAGTGGGAAGGCTATGAACCCCACGCCTTCGCCCTGCAGGAACTGTTGGATGAGCTGCTGCCCCAGCTCGAGAACGATGGCGTATTGCCGGGCATTACCTATACGCCGGACGAATACGGCTTGACGCCAACGCACGATCAATTGCGCGCCGACCTGGAAGGGCGGCTGCGCCGGCATGGCGAGCCGGCCTCCTCCGACCGAAGCGAATAAGACCGAAGAGATACCCCATGCATCCACTGCCGCACGATGGGCTGGCCCTGGCCAGCCTCGATGAACAATTGTTGGTTCCAGGCGTCAAAGGTTTGCCGATCACCGAGCCGCTGCACCAGGGCGCGATCGGTGTCCAGGGCTGGAAAGTGCTGCATGCCGACACCAGTTTCCCGGTCGCCGTGCTGAAGACCTCGGCCCTGAAGCACAACCTCGACTGGATGCGCCGCTTCTGCGAACGCCACAAGGTTTCGCTGGCGCCGCACGGCAAGACGACGATGAGCCCGCAGCTCTTCGGCGCCCAGCTCGCCAACGGCGCCTGGGGCATCACGCTGGCCAGCGCGACCCAGGTGCAGGTCGCCCACCGCTTCGGCGTGCGGCGCGTGCTGCTGGCGAACCAACTGGTGGCGCCAGCCGACATCAAGGCCATCCTCGCCCTGCTGCATGGCGACCCCGACTTCGAGTGCATCGTGCTGGCCGATTCGCTAACCGGGGTCGCGCGCCTGGCCGAAGCGGTGGCTGCCCATCCCTTGCATCGTCCCTTGTCCGTGCTGGTCGAACTGGGGCTGGCCGGCAAACGCGCCGGCTGCCGCACGCCTGAGGAAGCATTGACGGTGGCGCGCGCGGTCGAGGGCGCCCCTGGCCTGCTGCTGGCCGGCTTCGAAGGCTACGAAGGGCTGCTGGTAACAAGCGACCGCGAGGCCGACCTGCGCGGCGTCGACGCTTTTCTCGCCCAGCTGGTGGCGCTGGTGCAGAGCGCCGACGACGAGGGCCTGTTCACGGGACCGGAGATCCTGCTGTCGGCCGGCGGCTCGTCCTATTTCGACCTGGTCGCACGCGGCTTCGCCCATGTCGGGAAGCTGTCGCGGCCGGTGCGCGCGGTGCTGCGCAGCGGCTGCTACCTGACGAGCGACCACGGCACCTACGAGCGCCACATCCGCGAACTGAACGCCCGCGAAGACGAGCCCGATGGCCTGCGTCCGGCGCTGGAAGTCTGGTCGATGGTGCAGTCGCGTCCCGAGGCTAAACTCGCCATCCTTACCATGGGCAAGCGCGACGCATCCTACGACGCCGACCTGCCGGCGCCGCTGTTCCACCACCGTCCCGGCCCCGGCGCGCCGCACGCGCTGCCGCCGGGCTGCGAGATCGTCAAGATGAACGACCAGCACGCCTACCTGCGCCTGCCCGAGGGGCATCCGCTGTGCAGCGAACTGGCGGTGGGCGACCTGGTCGGCTGCGGCATTTCGCATCCGTGCACGACCTTCGACAAGTGGCAGCTGCTGCTGGCGGTGGACGACGATTACGCCGTGCGCGGCGCCTTCAATACCTTCTTCTGAAAGGGCGGGGCGGTAGGCTACAATTCTTGCTCGACCTTCCAGAGAGCCGCCATGCCTGCCACCCCACCGTCGCTGTTCCCGCCGATCCAGCCCATCCGCCACGGCATGCTCGCCGTCGACGAGCTGCACACGATCTACTGGGAGGAAGTCGGCAACCCGAATGGCATCCCGGTGCTGTTCCTGCACGGCGGCCCGGGCGCCGGCCTGTCTCCCCAGCACCGCCGCTTCTTCGACCCGCACGCCTACCGCGTGATCCTGTTCGACCAGCGCGGCGCCGGCAAGTCGACCCCGCTGGGCGAGTGGCGCAACAACACGACGCAGCTGCTGATCGAGGACATCGAGCGCCTGCGCGTCATGTTCGGCATCCCGCAGTGGCTGGTGTTCGGCGGTTCCTGGGGCTCGACGCTGGCGCTGGCCTATGGCCAGGCGCACCCCGAACGCTGCCTCGGCTTCGTCCTGCGCGGGATCTTCCTGTGCACCGCGGCCGAAGTCGACTGGTTCCTGCATGGCGTGCAGTGGTTCTATCCCGAGCTGTACGAGGAATTCATCGCGCCGATCCCGCCCGCCGAGCGCGGCGAGCTGCTGCAGGCCTATGCACGGCGCCTGCTGTGCGACGACCCGGCCGTCTACTGGCCGGCGGCGCGCGCCTGGAGCCGTTTCGAGGGCCGCCGCGTGTTCCTGCTGCCGCAGGAGGAAGAGCAGCCTTCCGACACGCTCGACCTGGGCGTAGGCCGGCTGGAAGCGCACTACATGGCCAACGGCGCCTTCCTGTCGGAAGACCAGCTGGTGCGCAACATCGGCCGCATCGCCCATTTGCCGGCCGTGATCGTGCAGGGTCGCTACGACGTGATCTGCCCGCCGCTGTCGGCGCACCGCCTGCACGCGGCCTGGCCGGGCGCGAAGCTGCGCATGATTCCGGACGCCGGCCACGGCGCGCTGGAAACGGGCATCGCGCGCGCCCTGGTCGCGGCCACCGAACAGTTCAAGCGCAACAAGCGTTTCGATTCGTGATTTCTGCAGGCGAGGCGTATTTCTGCGCCGCGCGTGCGGCTGCTACACTACGCCTGACACACCCACAACGCCAAGAAACGTGTTCCCATGAATATCCAGATTAGCGACATCGGCCACATGATCCAGCTGGCGATCGCGCCCGTGTTCCTGCTGACCGGCGTGGGAACCAAGCTGACGGTGCTGACCAACCGCCTGGCGCGCATCATCGACCGCACGCGCGTGCTGGAAGACCGGCTGCACATCGCCGCCAACGCCGAGTACACCGAGGAACTCGAAGTGCTGTACCGGCGCTCGCACCTGATCAACTACGCGATCAGCTCGAGCACCGCGTGCGGCTTCCTGGTTTGCCTGGTCATTGCCATGCTGTTCTTCGGCGATTCCACCAACATCAGGCTCGACAAGTACATCGCCGCCTCCTTCGTGCTGGCAATGCTGGCCCTGATCTTCAGTTTCGTCTTTTTCCTGCGCGAGATCTTCATCTCCTCGCGCTTCATGCGCTTGCGCCATGACGCCAGCCTGGCGCCGCCGGTGCGCCGCAATTAACCCAAGAATCGAGTACCCCATGCACGACTACCAGCGCCCTCCCACCCTGCACCGCTACGGCATGCGCAGCGACCTCGAGCAGGCGCTCACGGCCGGCCAGTTCCGGCTCGTCCCGACCGGCGGCTTTTTGACCCTCTCGTTCTCGCGCGCCTGGAACAAGGCCCTGTTCGACGTGCTGGCGCCGGCCGACTGCTGCCTGGTGATCCACAACACCGAGGAATTCGGCGAACGCCTGCACCGCGCCGTGCAGCGCGCGCTGCCCAACTGGGCCGGCATCGACGGCGCCGTCGAATACGGCTCGCGCTCGCCGCTGGGCGCCGCCTTCACCAAGAGCGCGGCCCAGGCGCGCGAGCAGGAGTGGCAGTTCGCCTGGCGCTCGCTGTCGCCCAGCGCCAGCCTGAATCCGGTGGTGGTGCGCATTGGCAGCATCGAGCAGTTCGCTGAGTTGCGGGCGCCGGAGAGTCATCTCGTCTGATCGGTTCGCGCACGTGGGGAAGGTGGGTTCGAGAACCCACCCTACGACCGCGATCCGTAGGGTGGGTTCTCGAACCCACGCGGTACGACACATGCACATCGAAACGCCACCCGACGTTTAGAACCCCCGCTCCACGATTTCACGGTTTAATGCCGTGATGACTACCACCGCCTACCCCCACCTGCTCGCACCGCTCGACCTGGGCTTCACCACGCTGAAGAACCGCGTGATGATGGGCTCGATGCACACCGGGCTCGAAGACCGCTTCTACAACTACGGCAAGCTGGCCGCCTTCTACCGCGAACGCGCGGCCGGCGGCGTCGGCCTGATCGTCACCGGCGGCATCTCGCCGAACCGCCAGGGCTGGCTGCTGCCGATGGGCGGCACCCTGAATTTCCTAGGCGACGTGCCGAACCACCGCCGCGTCACGCGCGCCGTGCACGAGGAGGGCGGCAAGATCCTGCTGCAGATCCTGCACGCCGGCCGCTACGGTTACCAGCCCTTCGTGGTCTCGGCCAGCGCCACCAAGTCGCCGATCTCTCCCTTCAAACCGCGCGCGCTGACCGAGCGCGGCATCGAAGCCACCATCCGCGCCTATGCGCGCTGCGCGAAGCTGGCGAAGATGGCCGGCTACGACGGCGTCGAGGTGATGGGCAGCGAGGGCTACCTGCTGAACCAGTTCCTGTGTGCGCGGGTGAACACGCGCGGCGACCAGTGGGGCGGCCCGATCGAGAACCGCATGCGCCTGGCGCTGGAAGTGGTGCGCCGCATCCGCCAAACGGTCGGCCCCGACTTCATCATCATGTACCGCCACTCGGTGCTCGACCTGGTCGAAGGCGGTAATACCTGGGACGAGGTCGTCACCGTCGCCCGCGCACTGGAGCAGGCCGGTGTAACGATCCTGAACACCGGCTACGGCTGGCACGAGGCGCGCGTGCCGACCATCGTCACCTCGGTGCCGCGCGCGGCCTTTGCCGGCGTGGCGGGCCGCTTGCGCAAGGAGGTCGGCATTCCGGTGGTGGCGTCGAACCGCATCAACATGCCGCACGAGGCCGAGACCTTGCTTGCGCGCGGCGACGCCGACATGGTGTCGATGGCGCGTCCCTTCCTGGCCGATGCCGCCTTTGTCGCGAAAGCGGCGAGCGGACGCGTCGACGAGATCAACACCTGCATCGGCTGCAACCAGGCCTGCCTCGACCACACCTTCGCGAATAAACGCGCCAGCTGCCTGGTCAACCCGCGCGCCTGCCACGAGACCGAACTGGTGTACGCCAAGACGAACACGCCACGCCGCATCGCGGTGGTCGGGGCGGGACCGGCCGGCCTGTCGGCGGCGACCGTGGCGGCCGAGCGCGGCCACCGGGTGACGCTGTTCGAAGCGTCGAGCCGCATCGGCGGCCAGTTCAACGTCGCCATGCAGGTCCCCGGCAAGGAGGAGTTCGCCGAGACCATCCGCTATTTCGGGCGCAAGCTGGACACGACCGGCGTGCAGGTCGAGCTGAACCGCCGCGTCACGCGCGAGGAACTGCTGGCGCAGGGCTTCGACGAGGTGATCGTCGCCACCGGCGTGCGCATGAGGAAGCCCTCCATACCCGGCATCGAGCACCCGATGGTGCTGTCCTACCTCGAGGTCCTGCGCGACAAGGCCCAGGTCGGCAAACGCGTGGCGATCATCGGCGCCGGCGGCATCGGTTTCGACACCGGCGAGTTCCTGCTGCACGATCCCGCACACCCGCTGCCCCAGCCGGTATCGACCTGGACCGGAGAGTGGGGCGTCGACCTGAACGTCTCGACGCCGGGCGGCCTGGTGCAACCGGTGCCTGCCCACCCCTACCGCCAGTTGTGGCTCCTGCAGCGCAAGACCACGCGGCCGGGCGCGGGCCTCGGCAAGACCTCGGGCTGGGTGCACCGCGCGGCCTTGCAGCGCGGCGGCGTCAAAATGATGGCGGGCGTGCAGTACGACCGCATCGACGACGCCGGCCTGCACATCACGGTCGGCGGGAAGCAGCAGGTGCTGGAAGTGGACAACGTGGTGATCTGCGCCGGCCAGGAAAGCCTCGATGAGCTGACGGTCGCGCAAGCCGGTGGCGGGCCGCGCTTCCACAAGATCGGCGGCGCCTCGCTGGCGGCCGAGCTCGATGCGAAGCGCGCGATCCGGGAAGGGGCGGAGCTGGCGGCGCGTTTGTGATAAATGGTCGTGGGACGGCCCGGGCGTGAACCAAGACCCGTAGGGTGGACGGGTCTCCCGTCCACGCGTTCAAATCACGTTGGAAAGCCAGCGCCGCACATGTTCGAACGTGGGTTGAACGCGTGGGCGGAAAATCCGCCCACCCTACGTCCTTCAGTAGTTCAGCCGCAGGTACACCCCGCGGTGGTACTCGTTCACATAGCGAAGCAGGAAGTACTGGAAGTAGATGATCGAGAAGATTTCCATCGACTCTTCCGCGGTCACCATCAGCATGAAGGCGAAGTCGCGCACGCCGCCGGTCTGCGCCACATGGTGGCCTTCGATGGTCTCGAAGCCGATGGCCGCGAACACGAAGGCCGCGCCGGCCAGCGCGAAGTTGATCATGTAGACCTTCTTCAGGCGCAGCAGGAAGGGAATCATGTAGATCGCCACCGCCACCACGATGGCCGCCACCGGGATCGTCCACGCCACCGACAGCACGGGCACCGCTTCGAAGTGGGCGCCGGCCACCGCCTTGACCATCTTGCTCAGGATGATGCGCAGGTCGGCGAATTCGTCGACCGACATGAACAGGAAGCCGGCCGCCAGGATGCGCCAGGCCAGGACGTCCTTGTGCCCGGCCGCGCGCGCCAGGCGCGCGGTCGCGAACAGCAGGCAGGAGGTCAGCAGCAGGTTCAGGGAAGAGAAATAGGTCGGGATGTTGTGCTCTTCGTAGAAGTCGAAGAGCGGCACCAGGCCGAGCGCCATGTCGTTGCCGGCGTAATACTTCAGCGCCATCGCGCCGCTGTGCGCCAGCACCAGCAAGAATGCGAGGAAGAGAATCTTGCGATGGAGGCCATACAAGTCGGACGGGCCGACGACGAGCTGGCGTGCGTCCGCGCGCAACGCTTGCGTATCGCTGATCTCTGCCATGACATCCCCTTTTTATTATTGATTGAAGTTCGACTTTCAGGCGGATATTAGCAGAAATAATATAAATTATTTAATTATTCGATGCCGCAATGCAGCAGAAGTTGCGCTGTAACGACAGTGTAGATAAAAAAACAAGGGGTGCGTCGAAACGCACCCCTTGTTTGACTGCCGACCAGGCAGGAATCGCTTATTTTTTACGCACGACGACGCAGCCGATCGAGTAGCCGGCGCCGAAGGAGCAGATGACGCCGTTCGCGCCTGCGGGCAGGTCGTCCTGGTACTTGTGGAAGGCGATGATCGAGCCGGCCGACGAGGTGTTGGCGTAGCTGTCGAGGATCACCGGCGCCTCGCCCGGCTCGGCGTCGCGCCCGAGCAGGGTGCGCGCGATCAGGAGGTTCATGTTCAGGTTGGCCTGGTGCAGCCAGTAGCGCGAGACCTGCGGGATCTGCAGGCCGGCCGCTTCCACGGTTTCCTTGATCATCTCGGCGGCCATCGGGCACACTTCCTTGAACACCTTGCGGCCCTGCTGGCGGAACAGTTTATCGGCCTTGCCCACGCCCGACTCGTCGAAGCGGTTCATGAAGCCGAAGTTGTTGCGGATGTTGTTCGAGAACTTGGTCTTCAGTTTCGAATCGAGGATCTCGAACTGGTGCGCGCTGACGGCGGTGTCGGCCGCTTCGATGACCATTGCGGTGCAGGCGTCGCCGAAGATGAAGTGGCTGTCGCGGTCGCGGAAGTTCAGGTGGGCGCTGGTGATTTCCGGGTTCAGCACCAGCACGGCGCGCGCCTGGCCGGTCTGGACGGCGGCCATCGCGGTCTGGATGCCGAAGGTGGCCGAGGAGCAGGCCACGTTCATGTCGAAGCCGTAGCCTTCGATGCCCAGCGCTTCCTGCACCTCGACCGCCATGGCCGGGTAGGCGCGCTGCATGTTGGAGGCGGCGACCAGCACCATGTCGATGTCGCTGGCCACGCGGCCGGCGCGCGCGAGGGCATCCTTGGCGGCGGCGACGCAGATCTCGGCCTGCAGCGACAGTTCCTCGTCCGAGCGTTCCGGGATGCGCGAGGTCATGCGGGCCGGATCGAGGATGCCTTCCTTCTCCATCACGTAGCGCGACTTGATGCCGGACGCTTTTTCGATAAAGGCGCTGCTCGACGATTCGAGCGCGGTGACGCTGCCTGCGGCGATGGCGGCGGCATTCTCTTGGTTGAACTGCTCGACGTAGGCATTGAACGCCGTCACCAGCTCGTCGTTCGAGATGGAATACGGAGGCGTAAACAGGCCGGTGCCGCTGATGACGACAGGTTTCATAAGAGGACTTTCAAAGGAGATAACGGGGCGTTCCCCGCAGACTGACGGGGATTCTACACAATCGGGAAGGTGCTGGGAATTGTCGGGGTGTCTATTTTGTAGGCAGTTTCTTCGGTTCTAGATGACGCTATTTGCCACATTGATATTGCATCCGTAGGGTGGGCACGCCGTACCCACGCGGAATAATGCGTCGCGTTGGCACCGTTCGAGTTACATGGCTTGCATGAAGACGCACTGTGTGGAATCGGCCCTGAACATTCAAACGGAGCCAACATGTGCTGGCGTTCGCGTGGGCACGGGGCGCCCACCCTACGGGCGCCTGCACCAGCAATGTTCAGCGCGTGTGCCCGGCCAGCTTCGCGTCTTCCTGCCGCTTCGACAACTGCATCGGCTCGCCCTTCAGGTGCTTGAGCGCCTGGGCCAGCTGGAAGTCGTCGCCGCTGCCGTAGGCGAGCGGCTTGCGCTGGCGTAGCGTGTCGAGCAGGGCCATCTGCGCCTCGATGTCGTCCTGGCGCGTGGCTTCCTCGGCCTCGCCCGACAGGTGGCGTTCAAGGTCGGCTTCGCGCATGCGCAGCGCATTCAGGCCGTCGTCCTCGGCGGTTTCGTCGACCGGGAAGTCGGGCACGATGCCGCGCGCCTGGATCGAGCGCCCGGCCGGCGTGTAATAGCGCGCCGTGGTCAGCTTGACCGCGGCTTCGCGGCCGATCGGACGGATGGTCTGCACCGAGCCCTTGCCGAAAGTCTGGCTGCCGACGACGACGGCGCGCTTGTGGTCCTGCAGCGCGCCGGCGACGATTTCCGAGGCCGAGGCCGAACCGGTATTCACCAGCACCACCAGCGGCAGCGTCTTGTACACGGCGGGCACGCTCGCCAGGGGATCGCGCCCGCTGCGCAGCATGTAGTATTCGGGCCGGCCGAAGAAGCGCTGGCGCATCTCGGCCAGCTGGCCGTTGGTCGAGACGATTTCCGCGCCCTCGGGCAGGAAGGCCGCGGCCACCCCGATCGCGCCCTGCAGCAGGCCGCCCGGGTCGTTGCGCAGGTCGAGCACCAGGCCCTTCAATGCCGGTTCCTTGCGCGCCAGCTCGGCCAGCTTGGCCGCCATGTCGTCCACCGTCGGCTCCTGGAACTGCGAGATGCGCAGCCACGCGTAGCCCGGCTCGACGATCTTCGCCTTGACGCTTTTCTGCACGATTTCCTGGCGCTCGACCGTCAGCACCAGCGGCTGCGGCGCACTGCCGCGCGCAATGGTGAGCGTGACGCGGGTGCCGGGCGTGCCGCGCATGCGCTTGACCGCTTCTTCGAGCCCCAGGCCACGCACGTCGGCGCCGTCGATGCGGGTGATCAGGTCGCCCGCCTGGATGCCGGCGCGCTCGGCCGGCGAATCCTCCATCGGCGCGACGATCTCGACATAGCCCTCGTCGCTCTGGCCGATCTCGATGCCCAGGCCGACGAAGCGGCCCTCCGTGCCTTCGCGCAGTTCGCGATAGGCGGCCGGATCGAGGTAGCCCGAATGCGGGTCGAGCGAGCCGACCATGCCGTTGATGGCTTCGGTCAGCAGCTTGTCGCCCTTGACCGGCTCGACGTACTCGGACTGGATGATGTCGACCACCCGCGCGAGCTGGCGCAGTTCGCCGAGCGGCATGCTCGGCTCGACCCGCTTGTGGGCGAGCGCGGAAAACTGCATCGTGACCGCGACGCCGGCGGCAACGCCAACGGCCAGCAGGCCGGTGTTCTTCAGAGTGGAGCCCATAGATCTTCTGTGCGGCGGCGCATGGCCCCGCCTGTGCACGCATGAGATAGCGCGCGTCCAGTATAAACCCGATTCGCACCTGCCCGCGGTGGCGCCGGCGCAAATACGCTGCGCCGGCCGTGCTGCCGCCGGTTTTTAAAGCCGTTTGTAAAGCCGGTTGGGCTTCCGGTAAGCAATTGTAAGAGTCGGCGCGGCGCACCCGGCGTGGTTCTATAGTCAATTGCAGTTTTTCTCTCCCTCCACCGTTTTAGCAGTGGATTTTGCCCACGGTTCCCCCGTGGGCTTTTTTATGGCCGCGCAAATAGGCCCGGGCGGCGCCGGTGTCCGGCGGTGTGACGCCGGTTGTATCGAAAAGTAAAAAATCGGCCCCGGCTGTAACGGCTGGCCCGGCAGCCGCTAGAATGGCCCGACAAGAAATAACATCGGCCGTGCCGCCCAGGCGTGCGGTCCTATAAAAATACAAGAGATGAAGACGCTGAACCCGCGCCTGCGTCGCCCTGACGGGCGCGGCGTGCACCGCTCCCCAGGCATTCGCCGGGGCGCCGCCGCTTCCCTGGACACCTGTTCGCCGCCGGCCTGCCGCGCCGGCGCCATCGCCGTTCGCCATGTGCCCGCCGCCGCGCGGATGCCGCAGCGGCGCAGCACATTGAACCCTGGGACGAGGCTTACCGGCCGCGTCCCTTTTTTTCGTGGCCACGCGCCGCTTTTTCTGCAATCGAGGACTTTCCTGTGAAACGTACCCTTCTGAGCACCCTGACCCTGTCCGTGCTGGCGGCTTTCGCCCATGCCGGCGACACCCCAAGCGCTACCGCCCAAACGGGCGCGCCGATCTCCGGGATCGACGTCCAGTACATCGACAACTCGGTGCGTCCGCAGGACGACTTCTTCACTTACCTGAACGGCAAGTGGCTGAAGTCGACCGAGATCCCGGCCGACAAGGCCAGCTGGGGCACCTTCATGCAGCTGCGCGACGACGCCCAGGCCCACCTGCGCGAGATCATCGAGGCGGCGCAGAAGGACGCGGGCAAGAAGGCCGGCACCGACGAACAGAAGATCGGCGACCTGTACGCCAGCTTCATGGATGAAGCCAAACTGGAAACCCTGGGCGTGAAGCCCCTGGGCAGCGAACTGCAGCGCATCCGTACCCTGAAGGACAAGAAGGGCGTGCCGAACCTGGTCGCCCACCTGTCGAAGATCGGCGTGGCCACCCCGTACGGCATCCGCGTCGGCCAGGATGCGCGCGCTTCCACCAAGTACGCGACCTACATCGGCCAGAGCGGCCTGGGCATGCCGGACCGGGACTACTACCTGAAGCTCGACGACAAGCGCATGGCGGAAACGCGCGCCAAGTACGAAGCCCACGTGGCGCAGATCCTGGGCCTGGCCGGCGAGAAGAACGCCGCCGAGCAGGCCAAGGCCATCGTTGCCTTCGAAACCGAACTGGCCAAGGTGCAGTGGACCAAGGTCGAGAACCGCGATCCGGTCAAGCGCTACAACAAGATGAGCGTGGCCGAGCTGGGCAAGCTGACCCCGGGCTACGACTGGAATGCGGCGCTGGCGGCCGCCGGCGTGGGCAACAAGCTGGACTACGTCATCGTCGCCCAGCCGAGCTACCTGACCGGCTTCAACGAGGTGCTGGCCAAGACCGACCTGGCGACCCTGAAGTCCTACTTCGAATGGCAGCTGCTGCGCGAATACTCGCCTTACCTGTCGAAGGCCTTTGTCGACGCCAACTTCGCCTTCTACGGCACCGTCCTGACCGGCGTGACCGAGAACCGTCCGCGCTGGAAGTCGGGCGTGTCGCTGGTCGAAGGCGCGCTGGGCGAAGCCGCCGGCAAGCTGTACGTGGCCAAGTACTTCCCGGCCGAGCGCAAGGCGCGCATGGAGGAGCTGGTCAAGAACGTCACCGCCGCCTACAAGGAAAGCATCGACCAGCTCGACTGGATGACCCCGGCCACCAAGGTCGAAGCCCAGGCCAAGCTGGCCAAGTTCGTGCCGAAGGTCGGCTACCCGAACAAGTGGCGCGACTACTCGAAGCTGGCGATCCGCTCCGACGACCTGGTCGGCAACGTGAAGCGCGCTTCCGAGTTCGCCTACAACCGCAACATCACCAAGCTGGGTAAACCGATCGACCGCGAAGAGTGGGGCATGACGCCGCAGACGGTGAACGCCTACTACAGCAGCTCGATGAACGAGATCGTGTTCCCGGCCGCGATCCTGCAGCCGCCGTTCTTCGACATGCGCGCCGACGACGCCGTGAACTACGGCGCGATCGGCGCCGTGATCGGCCACGAGATCGGCCACGGCTTCGACGACAAGGGCAGCCAGTCCGACGGCGAAGGCAACCTGCGCAACTGGTGGACCAAGGAAGACCGCGACGCCTTCCAGAAGCGCACCGACATGCTGGTCAAGCAGTACAACAACTATAGCCCGATCCCTGGCTACAACGTCAACGGCGAACTGACCCTCGGCGAGAACATCGGCGACAACTCGGGCCTGGCCATCGCCTATAAAGCCTACAAGATCTCGCTGAAGGGCAAGCCTGCGCCGGTGATCGACGGCTTGACCGGCGACCAGCGCTTCTTCATGGGCTTCGGCCAGGTGTGGCGCTCGAAGATGCGCGAAGCGCAACAGATCGTGCAAGTGAAAACCGACCCGCACTCGCCGGGCCAGTTCCGCGCCAACGGCACCGTGATGAACCACCCGGCCTTCTATGAGGCGTTCGGCGTGAAAGAAGGCGACAAAATGTACCTGGCGCCGAAAGATCGCGTCTCGATCTGGTAAAGTCTTCCAGCTGATCATGCAGAAAGCCCGTATCTACGGGACGTATGCATATCTGAACTGACGGAAAAAACGGCCGGCGCCCGGCAGGGCGCCGGCCGATCTCATTCAAAAACAGTGGAGAGACAGATGAAAAAACACATGCTCAGCGCCCTGACGCTGGCCCTGATCGCCGGCTTTGCCCAGGCCGAGGGTGCCGCGGGTGCTGCCGGCGCTGCCGCCAAGACCGCAAAAGCCCCGGTGCTGTCGGCCGGCATCGCCACCGAATACATCGAACCGTCCGTGCGCCCGCAGGACGACTTCTTCGAATACCTGAACGGCAAGTGGCTCAAGACGGTCGAGATCCCGGCCGACAAGTCGAGCTGGGGCTCGTTCATGAAGCTGCGCGACGACACCCTGCCGCAGCTGCGCGCGATCATCGAGCGTGCCGCCGCCGACAAGAACGCCGCCGCGGGCAGCGAAACGCAAAAGATCGGCGACTTCTACGCCAGCTTCATGGATGAAGCGAAGCTCGAACAGCTGGGCATTGCCCCGCTGAACGCCGAGCTGGCGAAGATCGCGGCGATCAAGGACAAATCCGAACTGCCGGCCGTGCTGGCGCGCATGGTCAAGCTGGGCCTGGAAGTGCCGGTGGTGTTCTTCATCCACCAGGACGCCAAGGACTCGACCAAGTACGTCGCCGACCTGTACCAGGCCGGCCTGGGCATGCCGGACCGCGACTACTACCTGAAATCGGACGACGCGAAACTGGCCGACGCGCGCGCCAAGTACCAGCAGCACATGGAAAAGATGCTGGGCATGGCCGGCGACAAGAACGCCGCCGCCAATGCCAAAGCCATCCTCGATTTCGAGACCGAGATCGCGCGCGTGCAGTGGACCAAGGTCGAGAACCGCGACCCGGTCAAGACCTACAACAAGGTCGAACTGGCCAAGCTGGCCGAAGTGGCTCCCGGCTTCGACTGGAAAGCCTGGCTGGACAGCGCCGGCATCGCCGCCAAGGCCTCCTACGTCATCGTCAGCCAGCCTACTTACCTGAAGGGCTTTGCGGAGGTGGCGGGCAAGACCCCGCTCGAGACCTGGAAGGCCTATCTGCAGATGCACCTGATCGACGCCTACGGCAGCTACCTGTCGAAGAACTTCGCCGACCAGCGCTTCGCCTTCTACGGCACCACCCTGTCGGGCGCGCCGCAGCAGGAACCGCGCTGGAAGCGCGGCGTCGGCGCGGTCGAGCGCGGCCTGGGCGAAGCGGTCGGCAAGCTGTACGTCGCCGAGCACTTCCCGGCCGAGCGCAAGGCGCGCATGGAAAAGCTGGTCGCGAACCTGCTGGCGGCCTATAAAGAGTCGATCAACACCCTCGACTGGATGAGCCCGGCGACCAAGAAGGAAGCGCAAGCCAAGCTGGCCAAGTTCACCCCGAAGATCGGCTACCCGAACAAGTGGAAGGACTACTCGGCCCTCACCGTCAAGCGCGACGACCTGGTCGGCAACGTGATGCGCGCGCGCGAGGTCGAGTACGACCGCGAGCTGAACAAGCTGGGTAAGCCGATCGACCGCGACGAGTGGGGCATGACGCCGCAGACGGTGAACGCCTACTACAACCCGGAACTGAACGAGATCGTGTTCCCGGCCTCGATCCTGCAGCCGCCGTTCTTCGACGCCAACGCCGACGATGCCGTCAACTACGGCGGCATTGGCGCCGTGATCGGCCACGAGATCAGCCACGGCTTCGACGACCAGGGCGCCCAGTACGACGGCGACGGCAACCTGCGCGACTGGTGGAGCCCGTCGGACCACAAGAACTTCAAGGCCAAGACCAAGATGCTGGTCGAGCAGTACAGCGCCTACAGCCCGCTGCCCGGCTACCACGTCAACGGCGAACTGACCCTGGGCGAGAACATCGCCGACAACTCGGGCCTGGCCATCGCGGCGAAAGCCTACAAGATCTCGTTGAAGGGCAAGAAGGCGCCGGTGATCAACGGCCTGACCGGCGAACAGCGCCTGTACATGGGCTGGGCACAGGTATGGCGCTCGAAGATGCGCGAGCCGGCCCAGATCGCCCAGGTGAAGACCGACCCGCACTCGCCGGGCCAGTTCCGCGCCAACGGCACCCTGAAGAACCAGCCGGGCTTCTATGAAGCCTTCAAGGTCAAGCAGGGCGACAAGATGTACCTGGCGCCGAAGGACCGCGTCATCATCTGGTAAATACGCCGGCCCCGGCCGCAAGACCGCCCCGCGCAAGCCGGGCGGTTTTTAATTTCTGCATCGCATCATTTTCGAGGTGGATCCGGAACAAAAGCGCGCACGATTGAATCGCCAAAGCAGACCAGCTCGCTCGTACGTTATGATTTTTGTAACGGAACAACATGGATGCTGCGATGCAAAACGAAGACGAGGTGCGCAGGCGAATCGCCCTGCTGCGCTTCCTGATGATTTTCGGCGTGGTCCTGCTGCATACGCCGCCTTACGTGCCGATCAAGGAAGTAGGCACTGGCGCCTTCGACCTGTTCAAGGCCTTCTTCCAGAACGCGGCGTTCCGCACCACGGTGCCGGTGCTGACCGCGATCTCGGGCTACCTGCTGTTTCGCTCGATGCTCGACCGCCAGCCCGGCAAGCTGGCGCTGAAAAAATTCTGCACCATCGTCGTGCCCTTCCTGTTCTTCAACCTGCTGCTGCTGGGCGCGGCCGACTTCCTGGAAAACGGCCTGCATGTGCCGCTCGGCGAGGGCATGGTGCCGGACGATCCGCGCGGCTGGGCCAACGCCGCCTTCGGCCTGTTCGATTCGCCGATCAACTATCCGCTCAACTTCCTGCGCGACTTGGTGGTCCTGATGCTGCTGGCGCCGCTGTTCGGCTGGATGCTGCGCCACATCCCCTGGCTCGGCCTGGGCGCGGTGCTGCTGGTCTTCATGAATAACCTGGACGGCCAATTCCTGCTGCGCGACGTGATGGCGCCGGTGTTCTACCTGGGCGGCCTGGCCGCCGTGCGCCGCTGGAACCTGTGCGCGCTCGACCGCCATGCGGCGCTGTGCCTGGCCGCGTTCGTCGCGCTGTGCGCGGCGGTGGTGGCGTTCCGGGTGGCGAACACGAATTACCTGCGCATGGCGGCGCCGATCCTGATCTGGCCGGCCGCGGCGCTTCTCACCCGGACCGCGTTCGGCGCCTGGCTGGCGGGCATGAGCAAGTACAGCTTCTTCGTCTTCGTCGCCCATGCGCCGGTGCTGCTGGCAACCTGGATGCTGTACCGGCCGCTGGCGAAGGCCGTGCCGTATCCGGCTTACTGGTTGCTGGCGCCGGTGCTGACCACGGCGCTCCTGGTGCTGGTGTACCGCACCGCGATGCGCGTCGCGCCGGGTGCCTTCGGCAGCGTGATCGGCGCCGCGCCGCCGCGCCCATCGGCCGCCGTGGGACCGCTCGCGGCCGGCGCGCTGGCCAAGGCCAAATAGGGAATAAACAAAAAGCCCCAGGCGCCTGGCGGCGGCTGGGGCTTTTTTGCCTTTACTACTTTTACTAGCTGTACTGCTTAGCGCGGCACGATCGCGAACTGCGGGCTGCTGCCGTAGTTCGGCTTGACGCTGCGGGCCATGAACCTGGTCCAGCCGGCGGCGGCATTCGGCAGGCGCGCATCGACGGCGTAGGCCAGGGCCGGCTGCATGTTCGACGGGTAGCCGGTCACGCTCGAGGAGTAGCCGGTCATCTCGCCCACCTTCAGGCCCAGGAAGGACGCCATCTCGGCGCTGCCGCAGGCCAGGGCGCGGAAGCCATCCGACTGGCTGCCGGCAACAACCTGGGCCATGGTGGTGTACATCGGGCTGGTTTCCGAATCGCGGATGTTCATCGAGTACAGCGAGGCGTCGATCCAGCACATCGCCGGGTCGGTCATGCGCAGCACCGGGGCCTTGGCCTTCCAGCCCAGCAGGGTCTTGGCATCGTCGAAGCCGAGTTCGGTGGCATGGCCGACGGCCGAGGTGAAGAAGTCGTCCTGCCACGGCGCGATACCGCGCTTGCTGTTGTAGATCACCGCGCCCTTGGTGTCGATCACGCCGAACACGTTGGCGGCCACGTTGTTGGTGTAGGTCGCGTTGTACCAGTCCAGGTTGCTTTGCAGGACGCGGGCGAAGTGCGACTTCAGGCGGTCGTCGTCCGGCGTGATGTAGGCCGCTTCGGCCAGGGTACGCAGGCTCCATGCCTGGCCGCGCACCTGGTCGTTGTACAGCAGGCCCTGGATGTTCTTGCGGTAGCCCGGGTTCGACTGGAACACGTTGTACATCGCCCAGAACTGCAGCTCTTCCAGGTAGTAGTAGTCGCCGGTCACCAGGTAGGGCAGGTAGGCGAAGCCCGGCTGGTGCGACGCGTCGTGCTTGTTCGGCGTGGTGCACAGGCTGCTCGGGCAGCTCGGGAAGGCCTCGTACTGGCCGGTCGCCGGGTTCTTGGTGTCGCCCTTCGTGCCGAGCATGGTCATGTACGGGTAGTCGATCAGGCTGACCGGACGGTCCGTGTTCTTGTCGCGGTAGTGCGCCGACCAGCTGCCGGCCAGGTCGGCCGTGCCCAGCGTGACCGTCTTGGCGCGCGGATCCATCGACAGCAGGTAGGTCGCTGCCCAACCCGGCATGATGCCGAGGTCGTTACGGCCGCCGGTGCTCGGCATGTAGGGATTGGCCAGGCCCACGCCCATCGGCTCGATCGCGCTGCCGGTCCACTTCGACATCAGGGTCTTGAAGGCCGATTCCGGGGTGACCACGCTCTGGTCGTAGTTCGGCACCGCGCGGCTGGCGATCAGGTAGGCGCTGTTGTGGCGCACGTGCACTTGCGGCTCGTCGCCCCACCAGAACAGCTTGCGCCAGCGGCTGTGGTGCAGATGGGTCATGGCCGGCTTCACGTAGACTTCCTGGCCGCGCACCACGACCTTGGCGTCGTAGGTGATGTTGCTGGGGTTGAGCTCGTAGGCCCAGTTGTTTTCCACGGTGACGTCGACGCGGGCCTTCTTGATGCTGTCGTACCAGCGGATCGCGAAGCGCGCCGTCAGGTGCGGGTGCTCGCTGCCGTCGGTGCTGCGCAGCGGCGCCGAGACCTGCCATTCGTTGGCGACGGCGCCCGACAGCCAGGTGTTGTATTTCCAGCCGCTCTTGATCATGTCGTCGGCAGACGCCTTATACTCGACGCCGTTGATGACGGCGTGCACCGAGGCGCTGAAGCCGTTCGACAGCAGCACTTTCGGCGACAGGGTGCCCGGGGTGATCGGGGCATTGGTCTTCATCAGCGCCAGGGTGCGCACCTGGGACGCGGCCAGGCCCGGCAGGATGGCCGAGACGACGGCATGGCGTACCGAACCGTCGGCGTGGTAGGCCTTGACGTCGAGCTGCAGCGGCACGCTGGTGCCGTCTTCGAGGCGGCCGACTAGCGAATAGCCGCGCGGCAGGTCGCCCATCGCGAAGACCTGACCGAAGGTGAACGGCGCATTGACCTGGGAGGCGCTGCCGGTGTTCTGGATGCGCACGTCGGTGACGACGCCGTACACGGCATACTCGCCCACCGGGGCGATGGGCAGGGGCATCGGATCGGACGTCGTGCCCGAGATCGGCGCGGTCGTGGGACCGGCAGGCGCGGTGGTCTCGGGAGGAACGGACACGGTCGGGTCGCCGCTCGGGGCCGCGCCGACAGGCGGCGGGGTCGGCGTTGCCGGGGCCGGCGCTGAGGCGCTGGAGCTGGCCAGGCTGGTGTTGCTGCCCGAGCCGCCGCCGCCGCCGCAGGCTGCCAGGGTGCTGCCGAATACCGCGATTGCGGCAATTCGCATTGCATGAGTATGGAGTGGGAGAGTCATGGCAGGTCTTCAGGAGAGTTACTGTGAGGAACAAATTATTGCCTCACGGAATTCCTGAAGGTTACGCCAAAGCAAAACTCTGGAACAGCAAAATCAAGCTGCCTGTTCAGAATTTCGCCCAAATACAACACAACGTTAGCGCTTTTCTCATGAATATTATTCAGTAGGAAAGCGATTCTTGCTTGTATTTATATTGCGTTTTTCGAAAGATTCGCAATAAAAAAACCGCCTCTCGGGCGGTCTGCAAGCCGGGCGCTTGATCCGGCTCAGGCGGTTTCCACGGCAGGGATGGCCGCGGCGCCTGTAACCGGATGTCGCTTTTGCAATGTCGTTCAGCGTGCGGCGGCGACCATGAAGTCGACCGCGGCCTTGACGTCGGCATCCGGGGCGCTGGCGCCGCCCTTCGGCGGCATCACGCCGGCCTTGCCCTGGAAGCCCTTGATCGCATGCTCGTACAGCACGGCGTTGCCCTGCTGGATACGCGGCGCCCAGGCCGCCTTGTCGGCGAACTTCGGCGCGCCGGCGATGCCGGCGCCGTGGCAGGCCACGCAGGCGCTGTTGTAGAGGGTCTTGCCGGTGTCGGCGCTGGCGACGGCAGGCGCGGCCGCGGGAGCAGCAGCGGGCGCGGCAGCCGGTGCGGCAGCAGCCGGCGCAGGCGTCGACGGGGTGCCGGCGACCGGCGCGGCGGTCGCCGCGTTCTGGGCGGCCGGTGCGGCAGCCACTTCGGCCTGGGCGCCAGCGGCGGGCGCTGCCGGCACCGCCGGTTCCTTGAACTTGGCGCCGCTCTGGTTGGCCATGTAGACGACGGCGCGTTCGACCTCGACGTTGTCCAGGTCCGGATTGCCGCCTTTCGCCGGCATCGCACGGATGCCTTCGATGGCATGCTTGATCAGGGTATCGTAGCCCTGGGCCAGGCGCGGGCCCCAGTCGCCCGCGACGCCGGTCTTCGGCGCGCCGGCGGCGCCGGTGCTGTGGCAGGCCGCGCACACGGCGGTGTACACGGCGTCGCCCGCCTGCAGCACTTTCGGTGCATTGGCGTCGACCAGGGTAAAACCTTCCTCCGCGACCGGACGCAGGCGCGCGGCGACGGCTTCGTCGCTCAAGCTTTGCGTGCCGGCGCCCTCGAGCTTGTCGGTCGTGACAAAGGAGACCAGCAGGATGATGCCGATAACGATGACGAGGAAGAAACCAGCGACCACCGCGATGAGTTGCTTGGGCGTCCGGATAAACGATTGTTCATTGTGTGCGTCGCTCATGATTTCCTTAATGCGATTAAAAAAACCTGCTACCCGGCGCTTGCGCTTGCCCATCTTGCATGCATTTTTGCAAAGGCCGCCAATCGGCGATTATAGTCCCAAAAAATGCCCTATGGCACATCGTCCGCGAGCGCATCCACACTTTCCGTGGACGGCAGGCGCGAAAGACTGTATCCTTCGCATCGCTCAGGAGTTTCCCGTGCGGCTGTAGCTCAGTGGATAGAGTATTGGCCTCCGAAGCCAAGGGTCGCTGGTTCGATCCCAGCCAGCCGCACCACCTGACATTCCTGCTTTAATCCCCCTTCGTTTCTCCTCCATCTGCCGGTTTCCTTGCCGGCGCGGCGCTGCACATGCGTACAGCTCATGCTGCCTTTTTTTTCGTCCCGTATGACTGCATGGCACGTCATGATTATTTCCTCCCGGCACAATTGCAGAGATATAATTATCTTAATAAATTCGCCGAGACGATGATGACCCTGGACCATGCAAAAAAAGTTGCTGAGCTCCAAAAGCTTAAGCTGGAGAACATAACGAGCGTTTTCGGATTGATTGCGAAAACGGGCGCGGCAATGGGCACCGTGAGCGTGTTTGTTTACTGTTTCTTCGTCGTGAAGTTTTTTCCGGTTGGCTTGCAAGTCGGGGATACGCTGTTTTTCCTGTTTGTTGTACTCGGCATGGCGATCACTGGGGCACTTGTATCGGGCTTGGGTTTTATTACCTTGGTGCCCTGGGTATTGAAGCGTGCTTCGGCCTCAACCTGGACTGACTTCAACAAGGCAGCATGCGTGATGGGTTTGTTGCTATGTTCGCTGGGTATGTTGTACTTTGCACACGATTATTGGGCGGGACAATTCGAACTCGCGGATGCATGCACGCTGCTGCCGACTTGGGGCAGCGTTGGCGGTGTCATCATTTGTGCGCTGTCCTATTTTTTGATTACCTGGTTTTTGTCGAATGGATTTGCGAACGCCGTCGGCCTTGTGCTGCCGTGGCTGGCAGTTTCGCTTGTCGTGTCATTGCTGATGAGCCCTTTGGAGAGCAAAGTGGCGCTGATGTGGGCGCTGGCGATTCTTACCGGCGGCGCCATGATGGCCATCGGCATATCGGCCCTGGATAAAGCCGGCACAGGCGCACATGGCGCCCTGCCTGGATTACTCATTCTGGTTGCCGCCATGATGGTGCCATTTGTACTTGGCGAAGGCGGCAAGATGCTGGGTTTCGTCTTCAATGGCGTCGGTATCCGGTCGGACCAGGCGACCCTCGTCGTGAACCAGGCTAACCTGAACACCCTGCAGGCTGCCGCTGACGCACAAGGCCTGACACTGTACAGCTGCCGGGTAGAGGAAGACAGCCATGTTGTCAGCAAGGTTGGCATCCTCTGGCATGGAATCGGAGAGCGCAGCTACGTAGCGCTGCGGAGGACACCGGCGCAAGCGAGCTCCGGGAATAAAACGCCGGAGGCAGGTCAAGTGAAAGTGGAGCTCGATAGTGCCGGCGTGAAAAAGGTCGAAGGCACGCACGAGCAGTCCTGCATCGAATTACGCAGAGCGATTTATTTCGATTCCGGGAAGGCGACGCTGACATCGGCCCAATGGGCCGTGGCTCAGCCGGTAGTGCAACGTTTCCTGTCCAGCTATGCGACCGCGGAAAAGAATGACAAGGACGAGAACAAGGACGAGGACAAGGACAAGGACACGAACACGAACACGAACAAGGACAGTCTGGTCGTGACGGGTTTTGCCGACCCGATGGCGGATGCGGGCAAGGGCAATGCGATGCTGGCGCGTCAGCGCGCCTGTACCGTCTACCAGAACGTGCGTACTGACGAAACGGTCAAGCGACTTCAAGCAAAAAATAACTTACAAATCTTGATCGATAGCCGTATCGGCTCGAACGATGCCGCATGCGACGGCAAGAATAATGCGGCGGGCCAGCGCGCCTGTCACGAGAAAGACCGCCGGGTCGAACTGCAACTGATCAGCTCTGGCAGCGCGTTCAACCGGCTGGGACCAGTCGACGCCAAGGTCTGCGATACACCGTAAAGCCTGGAGAAAATTGCGTCGATCCGGGCGCAGCGCCCAAGCTGCGCGAGGCAATGCCCGAAGCGCTGCCCAGCGCAGGTGTCACAGCGTGATGTAACGCCGCAATCGCGGCCCCAGGCTGTTGGTCACCGCCAGCGGCAGCTTCTGCCACGCGCTTTCGACCAGCGGACGCAGGCTGGACTTCGCGCCGCCCGAGGTGGCCGGCGCGACGATGGGGGCAACCCCTTGCGCATCCCACTCCTTCCAGTCGAGCGCGACCGGCACCGCGCCCCACTGCTTCTTGAATTTATACGTCCCTTCGCCGTAGGTGGAGCGGCCGAAGTCGAACTGGCGCACGCCGGTTTCGCATAAATGCGACTGGATCGCCCAATACAACAGCATATTGGGCGCCAGCGGGTTGTAGTCGGCCAGGGTCGAGGCCCAGGGAATGACGGCCTGGTCGCCGCACAGCAGCACCCAGCCGGCGCCGACGGCCTTGCCTTCGTGGCGCACGATGACGATGAACATGTCGCCCGCCGCGCTGTAATGACGGTGGATCGCGTCGAACCAGCCGCGGCTGTGCGGCGGGCTGCCGAGGCGGCGCATGTTGCGGCTGTAGACGTCGTAGAACTCGGCCACCGCCGCCGCGCCCCTCACTACTTCCGACGTCAGTCCATTCTTTTCCGCCTTGCGCACTTGGCTGCGCAGTTTCGGCGGGTAGCTCTGCATCAGGCCGGCGGCGCTGTCCGGCAAGGCGAGCAGCATGCGTACCTTGCGGCCTTCGAGCGCCGCTTCTTCCAATGCTTCCTGGGCCGAGCAGCGCAGTTCGAGTCCGGTCGCGCCGCCCGTGCCGACGTCCTTGCGCGCCCGTGCGGCCAATGTCTCGGCGATGTCCGGCGCGGTCGCGAGCGGGCCGCCCAGGTCGCAAAAGGGGAGCGAGATCCAGCGCGGTTTGCCGAGCGGGCGGGCCACCGCCGACAGCGGCAGCAGGCCCTGGATCGCGCCGGCGCGGCGCGCCACCAGCACCTGGCCGGGATAACCATAGGCCGTCTCGACGGCGCGGCGCCAGGCCGCCAGGTGGTAGGCGCTGGCGCCGGGTTGGGCGCGCGCAAAGGCGTCGAGCTCGTCGTTGGCGGGGGAGTCGTTGTTCAGGTAGGCGAATTCGAGGTCGTTCAAGCGCAGCTCCTGCGGTGTGCACCGGCTTTTATCACCAATGCATGATTGTTCGCGCCAGATTGTAAACGATTGACAACTTTTTTAATGCCGCGCAAGCCAAGAGTGTGGGGTGCGCACAATTCATTTTCTTACGGAACTTGTATTTCAGAAAATGCTAATATTGCACGGTGCCCATGCAGAATGCGTGACGGTGAGACCCGTCGGCACCCCAGGCAGCGCGATGCAGAGCGGGGCGTCATGCGCCTGTCATCATCGCGTGGCAAAAAGCAAGCAGACCGGTCGCGTTTCTTGGGCGGGGTCATCCAAAGCTTGCATGGAACCGACAGCATTGGAAGCGTCCCGATGCAAATACAACATCGGTTGACCAAGCGTGTTGTTGGTGTTCTACAAACGGAGTAGCGAAGTTGAGGCGCCTCCTGTTTCCATGCTATATTAAAAATTAGCATAATAGCAAAACTTTATTCGATAACGGAAGCTGATAATGAAAGCAGATCAGGTCGTCGCGGTAGTTGGACTGGGTTACGTCGGACTGCCGTTGGCAGTGGAATTCGGCAAGAAGGTACGAACGATCGGTTTCGATCTGTCGGCCGCCAAAATCGAGAACTACAAGAAATTTATTGATCCGACGGGCGAAGTCTCCACCGAACAGCTGCAGGCCGCGCGCCAGCTGGAAGTAACGACCGACCCGGCGATGCTGGCCCAGGCCGACTACGTCGTGGTCGCCGTGCCGACCCCGGTCGACATCGCCCACAACCCGGACTTCACCCCGCTGGCCGGCGCCAGCACCACGGTCGGCAAGCACATGAAGAAGGGCGCGATCGTCGTCTTCGAATCGACCGTCTACCCGGGCGCCACCGAGGAAGTCTGCATCCCGCTGCTGGAACAGCACTCGGGCATGAAATGGAAAGAAGGCTTCCACGTCGGCTTCTCGCCGGAGCGCATCAACCCGGGCGACAAGGAACACACCCTGACCACGATCCTGAAGGTCGTGTCGGGCGACGACGCCGAGACCCTGGAAAGCGTCGCCCAGCTGTACGAATCGGTGATCACCGCCGGCGTGCACCGCGCCTCGAGCATCAAGGTCGCCGAAGCGGCCAAGGTCATCGAGAACACCCAGCGCGACCTGAACATCGCGCTGATGAACGAACTGGCGATCATCTTCGACAAGATCGGCATCGACACGCTCGAAGTGCTGAAGGCGGCCGGCACCAAATGGAACTTCCTGCCCTTCCGTCCGGGCCTGGTCGGTGGCCACTGCATCGGCGTCGACCCCTACTACCTGACCCACAAGGCCGAGATGGTCGGCTACCACCCGCAGGTGATCCTGGCGGGCCGCCGCATCAACGACGGCATGGCCAAGTTTGTCGCGGAAAAGACCGTGAAGTCGATGATCTCGTCGGGCTTCCAGGTCAAGGGCGCGAAGGTCAACGTCATCGGCCTGACCTTCAAGGAAAACTGCCCCGACCTGCGCAACTCGAAGGTCGCCGACATCGTCCACGAGCTGGAAAGCTACGGCGTCGACGTCCACGTCTACGACCCGCTGGCGGAAGCCGACGAGGCAGAGCACGAGTACGGCATCAAGCTGGAATCCTGGGACAGCCTGCCGAAGGCCGATGCCCTGATCGCCGCCGTGCCGCACAAGGAAGTGCTGGCGCTGTCGCTGACCGACTTCCAGTCCAAGCTGAACGACGGCGGCTGCTTCATCGACGTCAAGTCGCAATTCGATCCGGAAGCGCTGAAGGAAGCGGGCTACTGCGTCTGGCGCCTGTAAGGCGCCGCGGTCCGGGGCCGCCGTCTCGCGCGGCGGCTTTGCCGTCCCTGGACCCCTGGTTTTTTCGCATCGCGCAATCGAGAAAGTGTTCGGAAAACTGTGAATAAGATTCAAGACGTAAGGCAGCATCTGGGCCAGCACAGCCATCACTGGCTGGTCACCGGCGCGGCCGGCTTCATCGGCTCGAACCTGGTCGAGGCGCTGCTCAAGCTCGGCCAGCGCGTGACTGGCCTCGACAACTTCGCGACCGGGCATCGCCGCAACCTCGAGCAGGTGAAAGAATCTGTCACGAACGACGTCTGGATGAAATTTAATTTCATCGAGGGCGATATCCGCAACGAAGCCGACTGCGCGCGCGCCTGCGCCGGCGTCGACTTCGTGCTGCACCAGGCCGCGCTGGGCTCGGTCTCGCGTTCGATCGACGATCCGATCGCCACCAACGCCACCAACGTCACCGGCTTCCTCAACATGCTGGTGGCCGCGCGTGACGCAAAAGTGCGCCGCTTCGTCTACGCCGCCTCCAGCTCGACCTACGGCGACCATCCGGACCTGCCGAAGGTGGAAGGCGTGATCGGCAATCCGCTCTCGCCGTATGCGGTGACGAAGTACGTCAACGAGCTGTATGCGAACGTGTTCGGCCGTACCTACGGCATGGAATCGATCGGGCTGCGCTACTTCAACGTGTTCGGCCCACGCCAGGATCCGAACGGGGCCTACGCCGCCGTGATCCCGCAGTGGGTGGCCGCGCTGATCCGCAACGCGCCGCTGCGCATCAACGGCGACGGCGAGACCAGCCGCGACTTCTGCTACATCGACAACGTGGTCCAGGCGAATCTGCTGGCGGCGCTGGCCTCCACCGAAGCGGTGAACCAGGTCTACAACGTGGCGCTCAACGAGCGCACCAGCCTGAACCAGCTGTACGGCATGATGCGCACGCTGCTGCGGGAACGCTTCCCGCACGTCGAGACGCACCAGCCGCAGTACGTCGATTTCCGCCGTGGCGACGTGCGCCATTCGCAGGCGGACATCGGGAAGGCCGCCGCGCTGCTGGGCTATGCGCCCACGCACCGGATCGACGAAGGCCTGCGCCAGGCGATGGACTGGTATGTCCAGGACCTACAGGGCCAGGGTTCGCATGTGGTATCCGAGTAAGAAAAAGTAAGAAGAATTCAGGAGGACTGACGTGTTTAGAATCTCTAACCACTACGTGTCGAAAATCGTTTCCGTGCTGCTGGTCGTCGAGGTGCTGGTGCTGCTCGGCGCCGCCTATGCCGGCGTGGCCTTGCGTTACATGGAAATCGGCGATGGCGTGAACCTGCCTCCGCTCGAGCATTTCTTCACCTCGGCGGTCGCGTTCGCGCTGGCCATCGTGTTCAGCATGAGCGCGATGGGCATGTACCAGCTCGACTTCGAAGACGGCCTGCGCCACCCCTTCCTCATGAAGCTGCTGCCCTCGTTCGTGATGGGCTTCCTGATCCTGACCCTGGTGTTCTACATCGCGCCGGAGCTGTCGCTGGGACGCGGCATCCTGCTGCTGGTGTTCGCGCTGTCGGCGGTCGGCATCTACCTGGCGCGGATGATCTTCTTCAAGACTTCCGAAGCGCGCTTCCTGCAGTCGCGCATCATGTTCCTCGGCGGCGGCCCGCTGGCCAAGGAGTGTGCCGACCTGGCCGACCGCGCCGCGCGCTACCACCGCTACGACGTCGCCGGCTTCATTCCCGCCAGCGGCGAGGAACTGTGCGTGCCGCAGAACAGCCTGTTGAAGGTGCGCGAGGGCGATTCGCTGGTCAAGCTGGCGCGCCAGTACAACGTGCAGGAAATCGTGGTGTCGGTGCAGAACCGGCGCGGCGGCTTCCCGATCAAGGAACTGCTGGACTGCAAACTGCAGGGCATGAAAGTCACCGACGCCGCCACCTTCTTCGAGCGCGAGACCTGCCAGATCCGGGTCGATTCGATCCAGCCGAGCTGGCTGGTGTTCGGCGGCGGCTTCGACCAGAGTTTCGTGCGCACCTTCATGAAGCGCAGCTTCGACCTGGTGTGCAGCACCGCGATCCTGGCGCTGACCTTCCCGCTGATGCTGCTGGCGGCGCTGGCCATCTGGCTGGAAGACCGCGGCCCGATCTTCTATTCGCAGGAACGCGTGGGCAAGGACGGCAAGAGCTTCTTCGTCCACAAATTCCGCAGCATGCGCACCGACGCCGAGAAGGCCGGCAAGCCGCAGTGGGCGGCGCAGAACGACCCGCGCGTCACCCGCTTCGGCAACTTCATGCGCAAGACCCGGATCGACGAACTGCCCCAGATCCTGAACGTGTTCAAGGGCGAGATGTCCTTCGTCGGCCCGCGTCCGGAGCGCCCCTACTTCGTCGAGCAGCTGATCGAGGTGGTCCCATACTACAATGTCCGCCACAGCATCAAACCAGGCATCACCGGCTGGGCCCAGGTGCGCTACGGCTACGGTTCCTCGGCCGAGGACGCGCTGCAAAAGCTGCAGTACGACCTCTACTACGTGAAGAACAACAGCCTGTTCCTCGACTTCCTGATCCTGATCGATACGCTCAAGGTGGTGTTGTTCCGCAGCGGCCGCTGACCGTCTCTTTGCTGACTGTACGTACAACGTCTTGTCCCGGCCGCGGCTGGGACGAGGCATTTTCCGGACCCTGCCTCCGGTACGAGATCCATGGATAGTGTTCCCCTGACCAGTATCGCCGCCTACAGCCATGGGCTGGCGGCCCTCGGCTTCGTGGCCCTGGGCGTGCCGCTGCTGGCGGGCTGGCGCAGCCGCGCCTACGGGCCGGTGCTGATCCTGGCCTGTGTCGCCTCGGCGCTGTGGGCCGGCGCGCTGGCCTCGGCCGCGCTCGACCGCATGCTGTGGACCGACCTGTCCGACGCGCTCGAAGTGGCGCGCAACGCCGCCTGGTCGCTGTTCCTGGTGGTGCTGCTGGGCGACTACCACAAGCCGGGCAGCCGCCTGCCGTTCGGCCTGCGTCCGGTGCTGTTCGTGGCCGCCGTGTGCTACCTGCTGGCGCTGGTGGCCGCCTTTGCCGGCCACTGGGACCTGGCCCTGCTCGACTCGGTGCTGCCGGTGACGGCGCGCGTGGCGCAGGCCGTGGGCGGCATGCTGCTGGTCGAGCAGGCCTACCGCAACAAGACCGCGCAGGAGCGCTGGGCCATCAAGTTCGTCTGCCTGGCCATCGGCGGCATGTTCGCCTACGATTTTTATTTGTACAGCCACGCGATGCTGTTCCGCGAGGTCGATCCCGACATCTGGGCCGCGCGCGGCGTCGTCAACGCGCTGACCGTGCCCCTGATCGCGCTGTCGATGACGCGCGCCAAGTCCTGGAGCTCGCCGCTGGCGGTGTCGCGCCGCGCCATGTTCCATTCGGCGGCGCTGTTCGGCTCGGCCATCTACCTGCTGGCGATGGGCTCGGCCGGCTACTACCTGCGCTACTTCGGCGGCAACTGGGGCACCGTGATGCAGGTGACCTTCCTGTTCGGCGCCTTGCTGCTGCTGGCCGGTATCCTGTTCTCGGGCACCTTCCGCGCCTGGCTGAAGGTCTTCATCAGCAAGCATTTCTACAGCTACGGCTACGACTACCGCGAGGAATGGATGCGTTTTACGCGCACCCTGTCCGAACGCGGCGACAACCTCGGCGAGCGCGCCATCCAGGCGGTGGCGGCCCTGGTCGAAAGTCCCGGCGGGCAGTTGTGGCAGCGGCGCGAATCCGGCGCCTTCGAACCGGTCGCCGCCTGGCAGGTGCCGGGCATCGACACGGTCGAGCCGGGCGACTCGGCCCTGTGCCGCTTCCTGGAGAGCACGCAATGGGTGATCGACCTGGGCGAGGTCGTCACCGAGCCGGAGAAATACGACGGCCTGGAACTGCCGCAGTGGCTGCGCGACTACCCGCGCGGCTGGCTGGTGGTGCCGCTGATGATGGGCAGCAGGCTGTTCGGCTTCGTGGTGCTGCAGACCGCGCGCAGCCCGATCAAGCTCAATTGGGAAGTGATCGACCTGCTCGACATCGCCGGCAGCCAGGCCGCCAGTTACCTGGCGCAGCAGGAAGCGGCCAACGCCCTGATGGTGGCGCGCCAGTTCGAGTCCTTCAACCGCATGTCGACCTTCGTCGTGCACGACCTGAAGAACCTGGTCTCGCAGCTGTCGCTGATGAACGCCAACGCCGAGAAGCACAAGCACAATCCCGAGTTCCAGGCCGACATGCTGGAAACGGTGTCGCTGTCGGTGCAGAAGATGAAGCTGATGCTGCAGAAGCTGAGCCGCACCGACCTCCAGGAAAAGCCGGTGCCGCTGGCCGTGGACGCGGTGGTGCGCCAGGCGATGGCGCAGAAGGCCGCGTTCGTGCCGCGCCCGCAGCTCGAGGTGATCGACGCCGGCCTGCGCGTGCTGGCCGACCGCGAGCGTCTCGAGCGCGTGCTGGGCCACCTGATCCAGAACGCGATCGAAGCCACGCCGAAGGACGGCAGCGTGACGATCCGCCTGGCGCGCGCCGGCGAGGCGGTGCAGATCGAGATTGTCGACACCGGCGAAGGCATGAGCGAGGAATTCATCCGAGAGCGCCTGTTCAAGCCTTTCGAGTCGACCAAGTCGGCGGGCATGGGCATCGGCGTGTTCGAGAGCCGCGAATACATCAACGAGCTGGGCGGACGCCTGGAAGTCTCCAGCAGGCCAACGCTCGGCACTACTTTCAAAGTCATCCTCCCGCTGTACCGGCAGGATGCGCTGCTCGTCGAACGGGCAGCCTGACGCGAGGAACACCGTGACACAGAACAAACCGAAACTCCTGATCATCGAAGACGACCCGGGCCTGCAGAAGCAGCTCAAGTGGAGCCTGGACGCCTATGAAGTCGTGGTCGCCGGCGACCGCGAAGCGGCGCTGGCGCAGATCCGCCGCCACGAGCCGGCCGTGGTGACCATGGACCTGGGGCTGCCGCCCGACCCGGACGGCTCGACCGAGGGCCTGGCGACCCTGCAGCAGATCCTGGCCCTGGCGCCGGACACGCGCGTGATCGTCCTGACCGGCAACCAGGACCATGCCAACGCCGTCAAGGCGATCGGCCTGGGCGCCTACGATTTCCACCAGAAGCCGTGCGACCCCGAGGTGCTGAACCTGGTGATCCAGCGCGCCTTCTTCCTGCACAACCTGCAGCAGGAAAACCGCCGCATGCAGCGGGAACAGGCCGATTCGCCGATGTCGGGCGTGATCTCGCGCGCCCCCGCGATGCTGAAGGTCTGCCGCAGCGTCGAAAAGGTGGCGCCGACCTCGGCTTCCGTCATGCTGCTGGGCGAATCGGGCACCGGCAAGGAGGTGCTGGCGCGCGCCGTGCACGCCTTGAGCCCGCGCGCCAAGGAACGCTTCATGGCGATCAACTGCGCGGCCATTCCGGAAAACCTGCTCGAAAGTGAACTGTTCGGCTACGAGAAGGGCGCCTTCACCGGCGCCGCCAAGCAGACCAAGGGTAAAGTGGAACTGGCCCACGGCGGCACCTTCTTCCTCGACGAGGTGGGCGATTTGCCGATGCCGCTGCAGGCCAAGCTGCTGCGCTTCCTGCAGGAGCGCGTGATCGAGCGCATCGGCGGCCACGAGGAGATCCCGGTCGACGTGCGCATCGTCTGCGCGACCCACCAGAAGCTGAAGGAATTGTGCGCCACCGGCCGCTTCCGCGAGGACTTGTACTACCGCCTGTCCGAGATCGTGGTGACGATCCCGCCGCTGCGCGAGCGCGAAGGCGACGCCGCCCTGCTGGCGCACCACTTCAAGAATAAATTCTGCGCCCAGGAATCGCGCGGCACGCTGCACTTCGCGCCGGACGCGATCGCGGCGATCGAGGGTTATGCCTGGCCGGGGAACGTGCGCGAGATGGAAAACTGCATCAAGCGCGCCGTCATCATGGCCGACGGGAACACCATTGTCGCCGACGACCTCGGCCTGCCGGGCGAGGGGCTGGAAGAAGAGCCGATCAACCTGCGCCAGGTGCGCGACGAGGCCGAGTACAAGGCCATCATCAAGGCCCTGGCCCGGGTCGACGGCAACATCGTCAAGGCGTCCGAGATCCTCGGCATCAGCCGCCCGACCATGTACGACTTGATGGGCCGCCACAACATCAAGACCGGTACGTGAAGCGTGCCGTCGGCGCGCTGGCCTTGCTGGCGCTGCTCGGACTCGGCGCCGCCGCCGCCGGCCTCGCGTACTTGCAGTCGCAGGGCGCCACGCCGCGCGCCCTCGCGCCTTACCTGCTGCACCGCACGAGCGGGCACAACGACCTGATCGAAGGCACGGGACGGGTTGCCGCCGGCATGCTGCTGCGTCTCGACCGCGGAGCGGGGCAGGGCTACGCGCTGCCGCCGCTGGCGGTCGGCGCCCAGCCGGCCGCGCTCGCGACCGCCGGCGGCAACGAGCGGCGGGTCGCCAGCGGCGAGGAAGCACGCCGCGCCTTCGCCAGCGCCGTGCCGGGCGACCTGATCACCTTCTTGCCCGGCAGCTATGCGATCAAGGGCACGATTTTCGCCAGCCGCCCCGGTCTTGCGGATGCGCCGATCGTGGTGCGTGCCGAGCATCCGGGCACGGTGACGATCGCCTTCAACAGCAGCGAAGGGTTCGCGGTGTCGGCGCCCTACTGGCGCTTCGAGAACCTCGACATCCGCGGCGCCTGCCGCTACGACGACAACTGCCAGCACGCCTTCCACGTGGTCGGCCGGGCCCATCATTTCGTCGCCCGCAACAACACGATCCGTGACTTCAACGCCCATTTCAAGATCAACGGCCAGAAAGGCGTGTTCCCGGACCACGGCCTGATCGAATCGAACACCCTGTCCAACGGCGGCCCACGCCGCACGTCGCGGCCGGTGACGCCGGTCGACCTGGTCGGCGCCAGCGACTGGATCGTGCGCACCAACCTGATCCGCGACTTCGTCAAGCGCGGTGGCGACGGGACCAGCTACGGCGCCTTCGCCAAGGGCGGCGCCCAGCGCACCGTCTTCGAGCGCAACGTGGTGCTGTGCGAGCAGGCTTTACGGGGCGAACGCGGCCAGCGCATCGGCCTGTCGTTCGGCGGCGGCGGCACGGGAAAAAAATATTGCCGCGACCGCCAATGCATCACCGAGCACGACGAGGGTGTCATGCGCGCCAACCTGGTCGCCGGCTGTTCCGACGTGGGCATCTATTTGAACAGCGCGGCCGGCACCCGCATCGTCGACAACACCCTGCTCGACACGGCCGGGGTACAGGTGCGTTTCCCGCAAAGCGGCGCCACATTGGACGGCAACCTGGTCGATGGCCCGATCCGCGGCGACGAGGGCGGCGCCGTACGCCTGGGCGAGAATCTCCATACGCCGATCTGGCAGCTGTATCTGGGCCGCCATCCGCAACGCGCGCTGTTCGCCGATCCGGGCCGGCTGGACCTGCGCTGGCGCGGCGAGGCGCCGCGCCGCGGCGGGTCCGCTACGGGCCCGGACCTGTGCGGTGCGGCGCGCGGCGCGCCGGCAAGCTACGGCGCTTTCGAGGATTTTTCCGCCTGCCGGGCCGGCGCAGGCCAGTGAGTTTTACGCCAGCGGCCTGGCGGCGAGCTGTTCGGGCGTCGAATAGATGGTGATGCCGTCGGCGGCGAGGCCTTGCAGGTGGTCGAAGAAACCCTGGGCTGGGATGAACCAGGCCTCGGCGTCGCCGACCTGGCCGTTCACGCGCAATCCGGCGCGCTCGAATTCGCGGCGGAAGTAGTCGCGCAGGTCCTCGCGCGCCGCGTAGTCGATGCGGCGCGCCGCCACCGCGCGGGCAAAGGGCCGCACCGGCACTTCCCAGCGCCGGCCGTCGCGGTCCAGGCAGGGGATACGGTAGGTGCGCTCGTCCCAGACCGGTTCCGGGAAGGCGTCGCCGAGCGCATCCTCGACCACGTGGTAGAAGGTCACCGGCCCCATCGACACGCCCAAGCCGAGCACCTTGGCGTTCTCGAGGCCGACGAAGCGCTGCCAGGGCGAACCCTCGCCGAAGATCGAGGGCGCCTGGTGGTGGCCCTCGGTCAGGTATTGCGCATGCTTGCCCCAGGCCGACACGGAATGGGTCGGGTGCACGCTGCGGTGGGTCGCCGCCTGGGTCAGGAAGGTCTCGGGAAGCCGGCCCATGTTGGTGCCGTGGCGGTTCGGGTCGAACACATAGCCTTCCATCTCGCAGGCGGCCTTGACGGTGCCGGCCGGCAGGTAATAGGTCGGCACCAGGAGGGTGCCTTCCGGCCCGACGGCGTCCTGCAGGGCGCCGACCACCGCCGCTGCGCCGCCCTCGACATAGCCCAGGCTTTTCAGCGACGAGTGCACGAACAGCGTGTCGCCGCGCGCGATGCCCAGGCGCGCCAGGTCGCGCACCAGTTCGGCGCGCGTGACGAGCCGGCTCGAGCGGCGGATCTGCTGTTCGTTGCGGCGCCGGCGCGTACTTTCCAGGACGGCCTTGACGATGTTCTTGAGCGGCTTAAGCATCGCTGACGCTGCCTGCCAGCGTGGCTTGCGCCGGTTCGGCCTGGGCCAGGTGGACCGATGCCAGTCCGGCCTTTGCCAGCTCGACCTTCGCCAGTACGGCCGCCGTCAGCTCGACTTCCAGCAGGTTGGCGTCGATGCAGAACTTGGCGGCCCAGTTCAGGTATTGCCACTGGCCGTAGGCGCCATCCACCGGGAACGAGCCCTTGATGCCGCCGGCCGCGTCGCCGGGGCCATCGAGGCGCACGGTGCGGCGCACGAAGGCGTTCAGGGTGCGGCCGGCGGCCAGGTAGCGGGCGTCGCCGGTCAGGCGATGCAGCAGGAAGTAGCAGTGCGCGATCTGCACCGAGCCGGTCAGGCAGACGTAATTCGCGGCGGCGCCGAAATGGCGGTCCAGGCGCCCGGCCAGGTAGCCGTCCTTGTCGATTGCCCCGAGCAGGCCGTTGGCGGTGCGCACCGCGGCTTCCAGCAGGTCGGCGCGGCCGGACAGCAGCTGGCCCTCGATCACGCCGCGCAGCACGTAGCCGATGGTATGGGTCAGGGGATGGTCGGCGTCGGTCAGGCAGTTCGAGGCGAACCAGCCGTTCGGCTGCTGCTTGGTGAGCGCCCACTCCACCTGGCGCAGGCCGGCGGCGCCGTAGCCGTGGCCGGGGGCGACGCGCTCGGCCTCGAACAGCCCCCACGACACGTGGGTTTCGTAGGCCTTTTCGCCCGGCTTGGCGAATGGCGTGCCGAACTTGCGCCAGCAGCCGTCGGCGTCCAGGCTGTCGCGCAGCCAGGCGGCCGCGCGGTGCATCGCGTCGAGGTAGCGCGCATCGCCGTATTCGGCGGCGCCGGCCGCCAGCCCGAGCAGGATCTGGCCCGTGTTGAAGGTGACCGGGACGCGCGGCTTGGCGTCGATCTTCCCGCCCTGGAAGCCGCCTTCGGCGAACTGGATCGCCACGCACCAGTCCAGCATGCGCCGCGCGCGCGCGTGCAGGCCGGCGTCGCCGTTGCGGTGCGCCATGGCGATCATGGTCGGGATGATGTAGCCGGTGGTTTCGGGATAGGACGTGGCCCAGCCACTTTGCAGCGAGAAGTCGCGCGCCACGCCGCCATCGTTCGACGCCGACTTGTCCTGCGCCATGCATAACCATGTGGTGCAGCGGGCGATCACGGCTTCGGGGCCGGGATCGTGCGCCGGCAGGCCCTGCATGTCCGCCTTGAGCTCGCTCTGGGCGAGGGCCGTCAGCGCTGGTTGCGGGGAAAACTGGTTCTTGACCGATTTTAGTAGTTTTAGCACTGGCGTCCTCGCATGCGGTTAGTGCCTTGAGCCGGCACGGGCATCCCAGTAGGCTATTCTGCCATGAGCCACTTACCAAAAATACATTTTAAAAATATATTTTTTAGTTAAGATAGTGATGAAGTGTAAGTACGCAACAGCGCTGCGCTTACCAGGAACGCAGCCAGTCGCGGGTCCAGTTCGACACCTGGTCCTGCCAGGGGCGGCGCGAGAAGGTATGGTCGGCCTTGTCGATTTTCTGCTTCGTGAAGCGCGGTGTCGCCAGCAGGCGCTGCCAGGCGCCGGGGCGCGCGGACAGGTCGGCGAATTCCTGGGCCGTCAGGTCGGCGCCGCTGAGCACCACCAGTACGCGCCCGCCGAAACGGGTCAGCGCCGCCTGCATGCGCTCGGGCAGGGGCGTATCGGTGCCGGCGGAACTGCCGGCGCCGGCGGATGCGGGTGCGGGGCGCGGCCGGAACGCCTTGCCAAGGTCGCGCCACAGCGAGCGCAGCGAGGCCTTCACATTGAACTGGCCGCCGGCGATCTTCTTCCACAGGCGCGCGTCGAACAGGCGCGCGCGGTAGTAATGCTTGATGGTGGCGCGCGCCGCGCCTTCCTCGGTGCGGACCCAGGGGTTGAGCAGCACCAGGCCGCCCACGCGCGCATCCTGCGGCGCGTACATCGCCGCCGCCGAGGCGCCGTCGCACAGGCCCCACAGCACCACTTCCTTCATGCCGGGCACTTCCGCGAAAAAGCGGTCGATCGCCGCGCGCAGGTCGTCCTCGACGTTCTCGAAGTTGCGCAGGTCTCCCTCGCTGTCGCCCATGCCGCGGTAGTCGAAGCGCATCGCGGGAATCCCGGCGGCGGCCAGGTCGCGCGCGAGCAGGGTGAACTGGCGGTGGCTGCCGGCGCGGTACTGCGGGCCGCCGACCACGATCAGGACGCCGCGCGGATGCGGCGCCGCCGGCAGGCTGACGATGCCGTACAGCCAGGCGCCGCGGCAGGCGAAGGATAGGGCGCGTTCTTCAGGCATGGGCGGAAAGGGTGAGGGCGGCGCTGGTGGCCGCGATCAGGTTGGGGCAGTCGACCGTCTCCGGCGCGGCCCAGAACTGCGGGCCTTCGGCCAGGTGCACCTCGACCCGGCTGCCCTGCAGTTTCCAGGTATCGACCACGCGCGCCGCCGCCGGCGGCAGCGGCCGGCCGGGCGCGGCGACGACTTCGCACCAGTGGATCGGGCAGCGCGGCGCCAGCGCGCGCGCGTCGGCCGCGTCGATGCCGTCGGCCAGCGTCGGCGACAGCGCATAGCCGGCGATCTCCAGCGATTCGCCGGCTTTCAGGCTTGCCCGCAGCGCTTCGGTGCCGCCGCTGTCGCTGCCGCCCTGGAGCAGTTCGCCCGCCAGGCGCAGGCGCAGGAACTGGTTCAGGTAGCCGGAACCGAGGGTGACCGGTTGCCACAGCAGCAGGCGTTCGGGCGGATTCGGGGCGCGCTGGGCGTGCGCGACCGCCAGCAGGGCGCCCAGGCGCAGGCCCCACAGGCCGGCGCCGCGCCCCAGCTTGTCCTCGATCCAGGCGCGCGCCGCCGCGATGTCGCGCAGCCAGCCGTCCCAGGAAGCGTCGCCGAAGTCGCCCGCGCTGTCGCCGCAGCCGTGCAGGTCGAGCAGCAGTACGCCGATGCCCTGCGCGGCCAGGGCGCGCGCCTGCAGCGCGGCCATGCGGCGCGAACGGTTCATCTCCTCGGCGAACGGGTGGATGTAGACCAGCGCGCCGCGGCATTCGCCGACCGGCGCATGGAACAGGCAGAAGCGCGGGCCGTCGGGCGTGTCGAGGAAAAAGGCGTCGGCGGGGGCGTGGCCGGGCGGCGTCATGGCGGCGTCGAGCAGCGTTATTCGGCGCGCTCGGCCACGAACCGGGCCAGGCTGCCGAGCGTCGCGAAGGTGCTGGCGCTGATGTCGTCGTCGTCGATGGCGATGCCGAAATGCTCGTCGAGCGCGCCGATCAGGGTGACCACGGCCATCGAGTCCAGCTCGGGCAGGCTGCCCAGCAGCGGCGAATCGGCATCCAGGGCCTGGCCGGCCGGGCCCAGGTTGAGCACGTCGATCAGGAGGGTTTTGACTTCTTCAAGGTACTTCATAAGCTCGTCGTCGGTGTTGGTGCCGGGCGGGTGCGCGATTCGAGCAGGGCGTGCAGGCGGCGCAGCCCCGGCCAGCGGTAATAGTTGACATGGTACATAGTGCGTACCTCGTCCGTCCAGCGCAGGTGCCATTCCATCACGCGGCCGTAGAACTCGAGCCGCGCGAAGCGTCCCTCGTCGAACAGGCGGCGGCAGGCTTCCTCGCGCATCAGGAGCGTGGGCGACAGGTTACTGGGCACGCTCTCGTCGTAGCTGGTCTTCAGCACCACGATGCTGGCCTCGTCCTCGACGCACAGGTCCATCGCGACCAGCTGCTCGCCGAAATAATAACGGTAAACGCTGGCGGCGTTGCGGCGGGCCAGCGCTTCGAGCATGGCGCGGTAGTAGCGGCCCTGGGCATTCCCGGCGTGCACCGCCGTGCCCTTGTCCGCCTTCCAGCCCGAGCTTTCCAGGCGGCCGTAGTCTTCCACCGCCTGCGCCATCGCTTCCGGGGTGCGGTCGACCTGCAGGCGCGTGACGACGCCCTCGCGTTCCAGGCGCGCGCGCTGCTTCTTGAGGTTGCCGCGCAGGTTCTTGCCGCGCTGGGCCCAGTAGTCCTCGAAGGAACCAGACAAGGTCACGCGCGCGGTGTCGATGTAGTCGAGGGTACGCACGCAGGCGCCGTCGAGCGGGCGCGGCATCAGCATCGGGTCCATTTGCGTCAGCGCGAAGATCAGCGGGAAGCCGGGCAGGGCGCCCAGCAGGCTGCGCGCCAGCGCCTCGGTGTCCAGGCCCGGCTGCTGCAGCCACAGGCCGAGCGGCGCCTGCGCCGGCTGGAAGGTGGCCCAGGCGCCGCGCCGGGTCGCGCGCACGATCGCCATCGCGCGCACGGCTGTGCCCTTCTTCTCGATGGCGAGCAGGTCGCCCGGGCGACCGAACTGTTCGACCAGGGGCGCGACGAAATCGAGGGCCAGCAGGCTCGTTGCCGGGCCCTGGGCATGCAGGGCGGCCCAGGCATCGGCATGGCGCGCGAATTCGCGCGCGGGCACGGTGCTCCAGCTCATACGCTCGCCTCCTTGCGCACGGCCGCGATGATCCAGTCGAGTTCGTCCTCGCGCAGCTCCTGGTGGCAAGGCAGCGACAACACGCGGCGCGACAGCATCGCCGCGTTCGGGCAGGTGGCGTCGTCCACGCCCTGCCACAGCGGATAAGCGAAGCGCGTCAGCGGCACGCCGCGCGCCTTCAGGCGCTGGAACAGGGCTTCCGGCTCGTCCACCAGCAGGGGGAAGACCCAGGGGCAGGCGCCGTCCGGCAAGCGCGGATGCAGGGCGCGCAGGCCGGGCAGGCCGCGCAGGGCCTCGTCCAGGCGCCCGTAATTGCGGCGCCGCAGCGCCTGGATGCGCGACGGCGACGCCGCTTTCAGCACCGCTTGGGAAAACAGGGATGAGCGCTTGTCGAGCCAGCGCGGGTCGAAATCGAAGCTGCTGTCCGAGGAAGCGGGCGCCAGCGCCGGGGCGGCAGTCTTGCGTCCACGCTTGAGCATGCCCCAGAGCGCGGCTTTGGCGCGCAGCGGCAGCCAGAGGGCGGCGCGCACGGCCGGCAGGCGGCCGTAGGCAAAGCCCCGTTCCAGGGAGTTCAATGCGACCTTGGCCTCGAAGCCGGCGCCGGCCGAGCGCAGGGTCAGGTTCTTCAAATCGTGGCGGCTGGATACCAGGGCGCCGCCTTCGTAGATCGGTAAAAATTTCATGCTGCTGGCAATCGCATAATCGCCCCAGCTGCCCAGGGGGCGGCCCTCATGCTCGCCGATGAAGGCGTGGGCGCAGTCCTCGACCAGGGCGATCCCGCGTGCGTCGCACAGGGCGCGGACCGGGGCGAGGTCTTGAGGGAAGCCGAAATAGTGGGTCACCATCACGGCGCGCGTCTCCGGGCCGATCCTGGCCGCCAGGTCGTCGAGGTCGACGCCGGCGTTTGCCGTCACGCGATAGAACACGGGCGTGGCGCCGCGCCACAGCACCGGCGGGATCATCGAGGGGCTGTGGTAGGCCGGCACCAGCACCGTGTCGCCGGCCTGGACGCCCAGCTCGCGCAGGGCCAGGGCAATCGCCACGCGCCCGCTCGTCACCAGCCGGTATGCCCCGGCGTCGAGCACGGTGTGCGCGCGCGTACCCGGTGCACGGCGAAACGACGCAGCGGACAGCACCGGCGCAAGGGGAATCGCGGGACCGGCGGCGGGAGACGCGGTGGAAGACGCGGTGGAGGGCGAATACGCAAGCATTGGACCAGTATAAACCGGGTGTTGAAAAATTTGCCACGAGACATGTCGGAAAACCAAATGGCGTGCTGCGGTCAAAAGCTGCAAGCTGTTAAGATTGCGGGCTGCGCGGCACCAGCGGCGCTATCCCACGAACCCCTTTTGCCATGGCTGACCTGATCCACGATTTCCTGTTCGATTCCGCGCGCCGCACGCCTGGCGCCGAGGCGCTCGTCCACGGCCCGGTGCGGCTCGACTATGCCGCGCTGGCCGCTGCTGTCGAAGGCGCGGCCGGCGCCTTGCTCGGAGCCGGCGTGCAGCCGCGCGAGCGCGTCGCCGTGTTCCTGGAAAAGCGCGTCGAGAACGTGGCCGCGATGTTCGGCGCCGCCCTGGCCGGCGCCGTCTTCGTGCCGGTGAATCCGCAACTGAAGGCGGAGCAGGTCGCCCACATCCTGGCCGACTGCAACGTGCGCATCCTGGTGACCTCGCCCGAGCGCCTGGCCCAACTCCAGGAGGCGCTGGCGGCCTGTCCGGATCTGAAAACCGTGTTCGTCACCGGCGCCGCCGCGCCGCAGCCGCAGTCGGCATATGCCGTGCGCGCCTGGAACGCGGCGCAGGCGGCGCCGGATGCCGCCGTGCTGGCCGCGCGCCGCGCGATCGATGCCGACATGGCCGCCATCCTCTACACCTCGGGCAGCACCGGCAAGCCGAAAGGCGTGGTGCTGTCGCACCGGAACATGGTGGCCGGCGCCCGCAGCGTGACCAGCTATTTGCACATCACGCCCGCCGACCGCATCCTGTCGGTGCTGCCGCTCAGCTTCGACTATGGCCTCAGCCAATTGACCTGCGCCTTCCTGCCCGGCGCGACCGCCGTGCTGCTGAACCACCTGTTCGCGAAAGACGTGCTGAAGGCCGTGGTCGAGGAGCGCATCACCGGCCTGGCCGCGGTGCCGCCGCTGTGGTTCCAGCTGTGCACCCTGCCGTGGCCGCGGGACTGCACGCTGCGCTACCTGACCAATTCCGGCGGCGCCATGCCGAAGACGACGGTGGCCAGCCTGCGCGCGGCCCTGCCGCGGGCCGAGCTGTTCCTGATGTACGGCCTGACCGAGGCCTTCCGTTCGACTTACCTGCCGCCGGCGGAACTCGAGCGCCGCCCGGATTCGATGGGCCGCGCGATCCCGAATGCCCAGGTGATGGTGGTGCGCCCGGACGGCACGCCTTGCGCACCGGACGAACCGGGTGAGCTGGTGCACCGCGGCGCGCTGGTCTCGCTCGGCTACTGGAACGACCCCGCCAAAACCGCCGAGCGTTTCAAGCCGGCGCCCGGCCAGGACCCGGCCCTGCCGCTGGTCGAGATGGCGGTCTGGTCCGGCGACACCGTGCGCATGGATGAGGAGGGCTACTTGTACTTCATCGGCCGCAGCGACGACATGATCAAGGTGTCGGGCTACCGCGTCAGCCCGACCGAGGTCGAGGAGGCGGTCTACGCCACCGGCCTGGTGGCCGAGGCGGTCGCTTTCGGCGTGCCGCATCCGCAGCTGGGCCAGGCCATCGTGCTGCTGGCGCTGCCGAAGGACGGCGCGCTCGCGAGCGCCACCTTGCTGAAGGAATGCCAGCGCCGCCTGCCGGCCTGGATGGTGCCGGCCCATGTGGCGCTGAGCCGCGAACCCTTCCCGCGCAACCCGAACGGCAAGATCGACCGCAAGACCCTGCGCCTCGATTACCTGACGATGTTCGACACGATCTCCGGAAATACACAATGAACGCCAAGCCCGTCCACGCTGCCCAGACCCTGTTCCCGGTCGTCGACGACTGCCTGCAGGTCGGCGGCATTCCCTTGCCGCGCCTGGCCCAGCGCGTCGGCAGCACGCCCTTCTATGCCTACGACCGGCGTCTCCTGAGCGAGCGCGTCGCCCATGTGCGCGCCCACCTGCCGCGGGCGGTGGAATTGCACTTCTCGATGAAGGCCAATCCGATGCCGGCGCTGGTGCAGCACATGGCGGGGCTGGTCGACGGCATCGACGTGGCGTCGAGCGGCGAACTGAAGGTGGCGCTCGACACCGGCATGGAACCCGGCCGCATCAGCTTTGCCGGCCCCGGCAAATCGGACGCGGAACTCACGCGCGCGGTCGCCGCCGGCGCCGTCGTGCACGCCGAGTCCGAGCGCGAGATCCGCGCGCTGGCGCGCATCGGCGGGGAACAGGGCATTGCGCCGCTGCTGGTCCTGCGCATCAATCCGGACTTCGAGCTGAAGGGGTCCGGCATGCGCATGGGCGGCGGGGCCAAGCAGTTCGGCATCGACGCCGAGGAAGCGCCGCGCATGCTGGCGCTGGCCTGCGAACTCGGCTTGATCGTGCTTGGTTTCCACATCTTCAGCGGCTCGCAAAGCCTGAAGGCCGAGGCCATCGTCGAGGCCCAGGCCCAGACCCTGCTGCTGGCCGAGCGCCTGGCGCAGGACGCGCGCGATCCGATGCGCATCCTGAACATCGGCGGCGGCTTCGGCATTCCGTATTTCCCGGGCGAGGCGGCGCTCGACCTGGCGCCGATCGGCGCCGCGCTCGAGGCTGCGCTGCCGCGCGTGAAGGCGAGCCTGCCCGATGCCCAGCTGTCGATCGAGCTGGGACGCTACCTGGTCGGCGAAGCGGGCGTCTACGTGGCGCGCGTCATCGACCGCAAGGTCTCGCGCGGCCAGGTCTTTCTCGTCACCGACGGCGGCCTGCACCACCACCTGGCCGCGTCCGGCAACTTCGGCCAGGTGATCCGCAAGAACTACCCGGTCGCGATCGGCAACCGGATGAGCGCCGGCGGTGCGCTGGAAACCGCCTCCGTGGTCGGCCCGCTGTGCACCCCGCTCGACCTGCTGGCCGACCGCATGGAGCTGCCGCAGGCGCAGGTGGGCGACCTGGTGGTCGTGTTCCAATCGGGCGCCTACGGCCGCTCGGCCAGTCCGCAAGGTTTCCTCAGCCACCCGGACGCGCCCGAAGTGCTGGTATGAGAGCGCCTAACAAAACCTCCATGGCTGCGTTGCAGCTCCTCGCCGTACAGGCGTACTGTCTTCGTCGCCGCGCCTTGCTCTGAAGGTTTTTTTACGGGCTCCAAGCTGTGCCGCGCATGCCACATGGGTGCAATCGTGTGGCCGCTCCTGTAAGATTTGCGATAAATTAATTGTTGCAGGAAAATAAACACAGTCGGTAGTCCGCTGTGTCCACCTGCGGCGGCTATAGGCGCACGCTTTGCGCACTCCCGGAACGGACCGGCTGCGGCCACCCAGGACCAAGACCATGCTAGCGCAACAGACTTCCAGCTTCGAATCCCGTTTGTCCGACCAGTTGCAGCGCGCCCTCGCGCTGTGCGCGGTCCATCTGCCCGACGCGGACGAGCGCGTGCGCGCCTTCCTCTCGCAGTTCGCCGACCCGCCGCCCTACGGCAGCTTCAAGGCCATACCGCCGGGCGCGCGCGTCCTGTACGACCAGGTGCTGGAGGAGCGCGGCGAGCAGGCCGGCGCCTGCTTCCTGCTGGCCGCCGTGCTGATGGGCGTACGCGCCTCGCTCGACGGCGAGCTGCTGGGACGCCTGCCGCCGCGCGTGCTTGCACACCAGCTGCGCCAGTTCGCGCGCATCGCCAACCACGACGAAGCCTTCCTGCCTTACTGCCGGCTGGACGGCGACGTGTTCCTCAAGGAGTTCGGCCTGGCCACGCTGCGCCTGTATGCGGGCGCCTCGAGCGTGATCGATCCGCGCGCGGGCATGGGCCGCTCGATCCTGTGGCAGGGCGGCCTGCTGCAACTGCCCGGACGCGCCCTGCTGTTCGCGCGCGCCGGCGGCTTCAAGCCGTATTTCGCGATCCACGTGAACCGCCTGTACCAGGACGAATTCAACGAGGAAGGCCGCAACGAGTGCTACCGCTGCTGCGTCGACCTCTACGACTTGCACCCGGACGCGCTGGGCATGATTGCCGGCAGCTGGTTCTACGACCCGGTGGTCGAGATCATCAGCCCGCATCTTGCCTACCTGCGCACGGTGCCGGAAGAGGGCGGCGCGCGCGCGCTGTTCGTCGCGCACGACGAGCAGGCCGTCAGGAACGCCACCGCCACCTCGGAAAAGCGGCGTGCGCTGCACGCCGCCGGCCAGTACCGCCCGGCGTCCTGGGCGCTGGTGTGGCCGAAGCGCGCGCAGATCGACTGGGCGCACCGGCACAGCAAGGACAAGAACGACTGACATGACGATCAAACAAGCCGTACTGCGCGCCGCCAAGTTCGCCGGCGTCTTCGCCCTGGTGCGCGCCGCCACGCGCCGCCACCCGCGCATCCTGTGCTACCACGGCGGCAACCTGGGCGACGAACGCCGCTACAACCCGAAACTGTTCTGCACCCGCGAGCAGCTGCGCGAGCGCCTCGACTGGCTGCGCCGCACCGGCTTCGTGCCGGCCACGCTCGACGAGGTGGCCGCGCCCGGCGCCGCGCCCAAGGGCGGGATTCCGGTCGCGATCACGCTCGACGACGGCTGGTACTCGTCCTGGCACGACCTGCTGCCGATCATGGCAGAGTATGGCCACCGTCCGGTGCTCTACCTGCACACCGAGGCCTACGAGGCCGGCGCGCCCATCGTTCCGGTGAGCGTGCGCTACATCCTGTGGAAGGCGGGCCCGGTCGAGGCGGCGCTGGCAGGCTTCGGAGAAGGCATGGACGGGACCTGGCGCCTGGCCGAGCGCGAGCAGCGCCACCGCCTGTGCGCGGCGGCCGAGGCCTGGCTGCTGGCGCAGGCGCCGCAGGACGTGGCCCCGAGCCTGGAACGCTTCGCCGCGGCGCTGGGCGTGCCGGCGGCCCAGCTCGACCTGGCCTCGCGCCGCTTCAGCTACATGACGCGCGAGGAACTGCGGGCGGCCAGCGCCAAGGGCTGCGCGATCGAGCTGCACGGCCACCTGCACGAATACGTGCCGGGCGAGCCCGAGCGCAACCGCGCGAACATCGAGAAATGCCGCGAGAAGATCGTCGAGGCCGGCCTGCCGCGCCCGACCCATTACTGCTACCCGAGCGGCGCCTTCGACGCCCAGGCGCCCGAGGTGATGCGCGCCGCGGGCGTATCGACCGCGACCACCTGCCTGCCGGGCCTGGTGCGTTTGAACGACGGCGACACCCGCTACCTGCTGCCGCGCTTCCTCGACGGCGGCGACGTCTCGATGATCGAGTTCGAGGCGGAGATGAGCGGAGTGCTGGAACTGCTGCGCAAGCTGACCGGGCGCTGACGCCCGCAGGGTTGAAGAAGAAAACGCGCCGAGGGCGCGTTTTTCGTAGGGTAGGCACGAAGTGCCGGCGCCTTACGTGCGCATCCTTTCTGCGCTGGCTGGAACGTTCGCCCGCTAACGTAAAGCTTGCCCCGGTTCGTGTCCATCGCATGCTTTGCGGGCGGCATATCGTCGCCTGTGACTGCCAGCGACGTGCGTAACGCGTGGGCACGGGTGCCCACCCTACGTTGCTGTCGATGGCGCGCGCCTTACCCCACCAGCTTGATATGGATGCCCGCCTTGCCGAGCACGGTTTCGACGCGCCCGAAGCCGTAGCGTTCCAGTCCGTGCGGCATTTTCGCCAGGCGCCACAGCAGGTACAGGGTGGTCGCATAGGTCAGCCCGCCGACCGCCACGCACAGCACCAGCGCCAGCACGTAGTCGAGGGTCACGCCATGGCGCAGCGCCAGCTGGCTCTTCACCGCCAGCACCACGCCGGCCATCGCCAGCGCGGCCAGCAGCGGACGCACCAGCTGGCGGCAGAACGTGGTCCAGCCCAGGTCCAGGCAGCGCGCGACCATGCTCTGGTTCACCGGGATCATCACGATGCCGGTGATCAGGTAGGTCCAGGAGGCGCCGATCACGCCGTAATGCTCCACCGCCGGGATCAGGAGCGCGACCATGATCACCGCCTGCACCGCCCACACGATGGTGATCAGGCGCGGCCGGTTCAGCGCCAGGTAGACGTAGGTGATGTTGGTCTGCACCGCCTTGATCACGCCGTGCACGGCCAGGATCTGGATCAGCGGGATCGCCGCCAGCCACTTCCAGCCCAGCGCCGCCGGCACCAGCAGGTCGGCCACCGCGAAGATGCCGATCCCGGCCGGGATCGAGAACAGGGCGATCGACGAGATCACCTTCAGGAAGCTGTCGCGCAGCAGGTCGAGGTCGTGCGCAGCCTTGGCGTAGCCGGGGAAGGCGGCGCGGTTGATCGGCGCCACCAGCTCGGTGGTCGGCATGGTCGCGATCTCGGTCGAGATCGAATGCACGCCGAGCGAAGCGGGGTCGGTGTGGTGGGCGATGATGAACTGGGCCGCGCGGTTGTTGACGAACTGGATCACGTTGTTCACCACCAGCCACTTCGAGGCGCTGAACATTTCGGCGCGCGCCGCCAGCGACAGGCGCGGACGGTAGGTCGACACCACATACGACTGGATCACCGACAGGATGGTGCCGGCCAGCTGGCCCAGCACCAGCGCCCAGTAGTTGCGCATGATGAAGGCGAGCGGGATCGTCACCACCAGCGTCGCCAGGCGTTTACTCAGCAGGAAGCGGAACTCCTTGTCGAAGCGCATCTCGCGCTGGAACTTGACGGTGCCGATGTTCGAGAAGCCCTGGATCGCGAAACCCAGCGCCAGCACGTACAGGATGGGCTCCAGGCGCGGCTCGTCGTAGTAGTGCACCGCCGGCACCGCCAGCGCCGCCAGGCAGATGCCGCAGACGGTGGCGAAGATCACGTTGAAGGTCCAGGCCGTATTGAAGTGGTCGGGCCCGGCCTTCGGGTTCTGGATCAGCTGGACGTCGAAGCCGAACGACACCAGCAGCTGCATGGCGGCGATCAGGATCATCGACATCGCGACCAGGCCGAAGTCCTCCGGCACCAGCATGCGCGCCAGGATCAGGGTGCTGATCAGGCCGATGCCGCGGTCGAGGAACTTGAAGGCGATCATCCAGACCGCGCCCTTGGCGATCTTGGCGTCGATCTCGGACACCGGTTTCAGGCTCATCGTGCGGCCTCGTCGAACAGGCGCGCCAGCTGGGCCGCCTTGTGCGTGCGCGAAGCGCCCGCGATCACCTCGTCGCTGGCGACGTAGGCGCTGCCGTCGCGCAGGCCGGGCAGGAAGCGCTCCAGCGCCGCGCCGATCTCGGCGGGGTTGTCGACCTGGGCGCTCAGCGTGAAGCCGGCGTTGCGCAGCACCTGCGCGGTTTCGCCTTGCGGGTCGACCAGGCCGAGGATGGGTTTGCGGGTGCGGAAGTACTCGTAAACCTTGGCCGGGATCTGGCTGTTGAAGGGCGTGCCCTGGAACAGCAGCAGGCCGTCGGCGGCCAGCATCTCGCCCAGGGCGTCGCGGTAGGGCACCGGCGGCAGCACCTCGACGATATCGCCGACCTTGTGGCGATCGACCTTGGCCTGCGTGGCCGGGATGTTGCCCGGCGCGCGCAGCACCACGCGCAGCGAGGCGGCGTCGATCTTGCCGGCGCTTTTGAGGGCGGCCAGCGCCGCCAGGAAGGATTCCGGGTTGCGCCCGGCGTCGTACAGCACGCCGCTGTGCAGCAGTGTCGTGCGCTTGCCCGCGGAAGAAACCGAAGCTGCCGACGGTGCCGGAGCGTTTGCCGTTGCCGCTTCGATCAGGCGCCCGAATTCCTCTTCGTCGTAGCCGTTCTCGATCACCAGGAACTTGGCCGGGTCGATCTCGGGAAAGCGTTCGCGGTAGGAACGCAGCGCGCTATGCGTGGTGAATACCGCGAAGCGGCAGCGCGTGATGGTCTGGCGTTCGATCCAGCCGTAGATGGCGCGCAGGCGCTTCGACGTCGGGTGCGAGGGCTGCAGCATCGGGTCGCGGAAGTCGGCGATCCACGGCAGGCCAGTCAGGCGGTGCAGGCCGAGCGCGATCAGGTGCGCGGTGGCGACCGGGAAGGTCGACCACAGTACCTGCGGCTTGTAGCGCCGGATCATCGACAGGCCGGTGGGCGTGGCGCCGAACCACCAGGAGACGTAGCGGTCGGGCATGGCCAGCGCCTCCACGTAGCGGCCCTTGAAGCCGAGGTGGCGCTTGGTGTCGAGCGCGAACGGGCGCCGCACCACCAGGTCGGGCGAGATCGCGGCCAGTTGCGAGGGATTCTGCACGCCGTAGGCGCGCGGATGGGCCGACAGCACCATCGGCTCCCAGCCGTGGCGGCCGAGGAGTTTCGAAAAGCTCAGCGTGCGCTGGATGCCGCTGCTTCCCGCCTGCGGCGGGAAATGGAATGCGATGAGTAATGCGCGTTTGTTCATGGTGTTTCCTTCGGCTTGCTGCCGAAGCCTGGTTACTGCGGGATCCGGCGCGGGCCGGATGCATGTCGTTCTGTTCCTTTAACCGCGCGCCAGCCACTGCAGCAGGCGCAGCGCGAAGCGCATCGGCGTCTCGTCCCACGGCCGGCTGCGCGCCAGCTGGTAGCGGTCGTGGTGGCGTGTGATCGCGCCCACCGCCGTGGTGAACCCGGCCTGGAACCCGGCCTCGCGCACCATCGCCACGTGGCGCTGATCGAAGTCCTTGCCGACCTTGCCGTTCGGGTAGGCGAACAGAGTCACGGGCTTGCCGACGATGGCTTCGAGCTCGCGCTTGCTGTCGCGGATTTCCTGCATCGCGCTGGCGTCGTCGAGGCTGGTGAGGATCGGGTGCGTCACCGTGTGCGCGCCGATCTCGATGCCGTTGCGGTCGAGGTTGACGACCATCTCGGGGGTCAGCATCAGGCCTTCCGAGCTGCGCTCGCCGACCAGGGTCTGCAGGCGCCCGACCAGGCGGCTGCGTTCCTGCGGCGGCAGGTATTTCGAGGCCTCGGTCAGGCTGCCCAGGGTGGCCGTGCGTTCGGGGATGGTGCGCAGCGAATACACGCCCAGGCCGAATTCGGCCAGGTCGAGCTCTTCCGCCGGCAGGGTCTCGACCGCTTCGACGATGCGGTCGTTCCACATGTTGCGGCCGTCGACGTAGCCGCTGCTGACGAACACCGTGGCCGGCAGGCCCAGGCGGCGCAGGACGGGCAGCGCCAGGTCGTGCACCGAGCGGTAGCCGTCGTCGAAGGTGATGCAGACCGCGCGCGGCGGCACGCGGCCGCTGTCGATCGCCGCCAGCGCCTCGCGCAGCGACAGCACGTTGAAGCAGCGCGCCAGCAGTTCCATCTGCCAGGTGAAGATACCGATGTCCGGCTCGGAACGCAGGAAGGGACTCGGCGCCGCCAGCACGCGGTGGTAATTGACGATCGCGACGCGGCCATTGCCGCGCGTGAGGCGGGCGATGGCGTTGCCGGTCGATCGAATGATGTGTTCGTTCATCAGTAGTGAAGATTCCGCAATATTGTCGTTATATTAACCCCTGCGCGGCTATTCGCCGGGGTTCAATCGTGCGGAGAGGGGAGTCTTGACGAGCACCGGGCGTGGTGAGCCGACGCCGGGGAGGGTAACACCAGGCGAAGCTGTTCCTGGCGCGGATGCGCCAGGCACAGCGGCCTTCATTTGCGCCAGCGTCGCCGGCAGCAGGCGCTTCTCGACCACCAGCACCAGCCCGAACAGGCAGAAGATCAGGTCGACGTACGCGAAGCTGAGCGCGGCGCCGCCGAGGGCGAAGGCGAACACGCTGAGCTGGAGCATGGTGGCGAGCGTGCGCAGCCATTCCGGCGCCCCGGCGCGCTTGGCGCGGCGCGCGACGCTGCCGGCCTTGAAGAAGGTGCTGACCAGGCAGCCGAGGTACAGAATCAGTCCGCCGAAGCCCTGTTCGCCCAGCACCTGGAAATAGATGCTGTGCGCCGCGCGGCCGACCGTGGTGTTCGGCATGGCGTTGCCGGTGTAGAACCAGGGGTACGAGAAGAACTCGCGCGACAGCTCCTTCCACACCGGGAAGTATTCGAGCGACTTGAAACCGCCGCCGAAGAACGGATGCTGCATCGCCATGATGAACGACAGCTTCCAGGCCACCACGCGTCCCATGAACGAGGCATCCTGGTCGGCGGCCTGGATGGTGTCGATGCGGTTCGTGTAGTCCTGGCTGATGAAGGGCGTCAGGCCGATCACGAGGGCGACGATCAGGAAGGTCAGCAGCACCTTGCGTTCGCTCTTGACGTACATGTAGGCGCCGAGCGCCGCCAGCGCCAGGAAGCCGCCGCGCGACTGGGTGCCGATCACGCCGATCACCAGCAGCGCCATGGTGCCGAGCAGGCCCAGGTGCAGGATCTTCGACTGCTTGCCGTATTCGTTCAGCAGGTAGTAGCAGACCGGCAGCGTCATCACGAAGGCCAGCGACAGTTCGTTGCGGTCGCCCAGCACGTGGCCGTTCATGCCCGCGATGTTGTGGCCGCCGCCGCTGGCGAGGAATTTCAGGGCCTCGAGGTCGGCATAGAAGCCGACCGACAGCACCAGGCACCACAGCACGAAGTCGACGTGCAGCTTGTCCTTGATGGTCAGCGCCACGAACACGAACAGCATCACCACCTTGAAGAAGCGGATCCAGTATTCCATCGACACCTCGCGCGGCGATAGGCTGGTGAAGGTGCTGATGGTGGTCCACAGGAAGAACAGCAGCACGAAGCTGCCGATCATGCCCAGGTGGACCTTGGGCTTGTGTTTCCAGGCCAGGTAGCCGAGGATCGCCACCGCCGTGAACAGCAGGTTGTAGCGGATGCTCGAGGCGATGCCGTAGACCCAGCCGTTGGGGAAGAACAGCGCGGTCCAGACCCACATGCCGACCGCGATGAAGGGGCGCTGCGCCATCGCGTACAGCATGATCGGCAGCAGCGACAGCAGGAAGAGGTCACGCATGGCCGCTCTCCTGTCGTGCCTGGACTGCCTGCTGGCGCGCCAGGGCGGCGGCCTGCTCGGCTTCCTTCGTTTTACGCTTGTCGGTCTTCAAGGCCCACAGGCAGAGGTAGACCACGGCGCACAGGTCGATTGCCCACAGAAGAGATTCCATCGTTCAGTCCTTGTCAGGTTCGGGCCAGCACCAGGTTGCCGGCGCGGCGCGCCAGGACCTCGTCGAACAGGCGGATCTGGCCTGCGGTCGTGTCGTCCCAGCTGAAGCGTTCGGCGTAGCGGCGCGTCGCCGCGCGGTCGGGGTAGTTGGCGCGGAGAAGTGTGACGGCGTCGGCCACGCCCTGGTAGCTGCGCTCGCGCATCAGGACGCCCGCTTCCGGCGCGGCCACCACTTCCGGCGTGCCGTAGACGCGGCTGGCGACCACCGGCGTGCCGCAGGCCATGGCTTCGAGCAGCACGTTGGCCCAGCCCTCGCGGCTCGACGACAGCACCAGCGCGTCGGCGGCGCCGTAGTGCGCGCGCAGCTGCGCCTGCGGCACCGCGCCCAGGAAGCTCACGCGGTCCAGCACCTGCAGCTCGCGCGCCAGGTTCTCCAGCTTGGCGCGGTCCGGGCCGTCGCCGGCCAGCACCAGGCGCACGTCGGGCAGCAGCGGCAGCGCGCCGATGATCAGGTCCTGGGCCTTGACCGGCACCAGGTGGCCCACCGCCAGCAGCGTGAACATCGGGTTGGCTGTGCGCTCGGTGGGGCGGAACAGCTGCAGGTCGACGCCGTTGCGCAGCGAGACCACGCGGTCGGCATCGATCCCCATCGCCACCACTTCGTCGCGCAGGGCGTTGCAGACCGTGATGACGGCGTCGGCGCGGCGCGCCGCCCACAGGATCTGGCGGCGCGGCAGCGCATAGCCCGGGAACAGGGTGATGTCGGAGCCGCGCGCGGTGATCACCAGCGGCTTGTTGAAGTAGCGCGCCAGCATGGCCGCGGCCACGCCGTCGGGGTAGAAATAATGGGCGTCGATCAGGTCGAAGTCGAAACCTTCGTCGATCAGGCGGCCGATCGCAGGCTTTACCGCCTGCGCCAGCAGGAAGGGGGCGATGCTCATGCCGACTTTCGGCAGCACCGGGTAGCGCGGGTGCGCCACCTCGATCCCGTGGCGCACTTCGTGGCGCGGCGCTTTCGCGAAGCGCGCGTAGTTGCCGAAGCGCGGATTGGTCGAGGGGAACCAGGGAATCGGCGCCACCACGCGCGATTGCACCCGGCCGCTGGCGACCAGGTGGCGCAGGCGCGTCTCGACAAAGATGCCGTGGCCGGGTTTTTCGCTGTTCGGGAACAGGGTACTGAAGGTCAGGATCTTCATGCAGCCTTCAATCCGGTCACCTGGCCATAGATGTTCTTGTAGCGCGACACGCTCACCGGCCAGTTGCGCTCGGTTTCGACGTAGGCGCGCCCGGCCGAACGCAGCGCCGGCCACAGCATCTGCGCATCGAGCAGGTCGCCGACCTTGGCCGCCAGCGAGGCCGGGTCGTCCGGCGCGAACAGCACGCCGGTCTTGCCGTCGACGATCAGCTCGCGGTGGCCGCCCACGCTCGACGCGGCCAGGATGCGCCCTTGCGCCATCGCTTCCAGCGGTTTCAAAGGGGTGACCAGGTCGGTCAGGCGCATCGACAAGCGCGGGTAGACCAGCACGTCGAGCAGGTCGTAGTACTTCTGCACCTGGTCGTGCGGCACGCGGCCGGTGAACACCACCTTGTCGGCGATGCCGAGCTCCTGCGCCAGCTGGCGCAGGTTGGCGTCCTGCGGACCGCCGCCAACCAGCAGCACGCGCAGGTCGGGGTGGCGCTGCGACAGCGCCGGCACCGCGCGCAGCAGCACGTCCAGGCCTTCGTAGGCATAGAACGAGCCGATGAAGCCGATCAGGCGGTTCTGTTCCAGGCCCAGCTTGCGCTTGAGGTCCAGGTCGGCCTGGCCGCCGACGGCGAACTTGTCGATGTCGACCGCGTTCGGGATCACCGTGACCTTCGAGGCCGGAATGCCGCGCGCGACGATGTCGCCGCGCAGGCCTTCGCAGATGGTCGTCACCGCATCGGCGCGTTTCAGGGCGTAGGTTTCCAGGCCGCGCGTGAGTTTGTAGCGCAGGCCGTTCTCGGTGCTGGTGCCGTGGTCGACCGCGGCGTCTTCCCAGAAGGCGCGCACCTCGTACACCACCGGGATGCCGAACTTGCGGCCGGCGCGCAGGGCGGCGATCGCGTTCAGGCAGGGGGAATGGGCGTGCAGGACGTCGGGCTTGATGGCCGGGATGATCTCGCTTAAGCGTTTTTCCAGGCCGCGGATCACCTCCAGCTGGTTCAGCACCGGCATCTTCGCCAGCGCGCCGGTCGATTTCGGGGTGCGGTAGAAGTGCAGGCCGTCGGCGGTTTCCTCGAGCAGGTCGTTGCCGCCCTGGTGCTTGGCGCCGGTGACGTGGAAGGTTTCCCAACCCAGCGCGCGCTGCTCGCGCAGGATCGAGGCGGTGCGGAAGGTATAGCCGCTGTGCAGCGGAATCGAATGGTCGAGGACGTGAAGGACACGCATGTGATACTCCGTTATGCTGCGCTGGCGATCAGGGAGCTGGCCGCACTGGTGGTACTGTGGATACTGGTGGCGCCGGTGGCGCCGTTCTTGCGCAGAAAGGCTTCGAACATCAGCACGGCCCACAGCGCTGTGCTGTGGTCCTTGGTGCCGGCCAGGTGCTCGTCGACCATCCGCTGCAGGTAGTGGCGGTTGAAGATGCCGGTATCGAGCAGCATCGGGTTCAGCACCGCCGCCTTCATCGCTTCGCGCAGCGGGCCGCGCAGCCAGGAGGCGAGCGGGATCGAGAAGCCCATCTTCTTGCGGTACAGGATGTCCTGCGACAGGTAGGGTTCCAATGCCTTCTTGAAGATGTGCTTGCCCTCGCCGTTGCGCAGCTTGCTCGACGACGGCAGGCCCGAGACCCATTCGATGAACTTGTGGTCCAGCAGCGGCACGCGCACTTCCAGCGCGTGCGCCATGCTGGCGCGGTCGACCTTGGTCAGAATGTCGCCCGGCAGGTAGGTCTTCATGTCGACGTATTGCGTGATCGAGAGCGGATCGTCGGTCGGCGCGTTGGCGGCGTGGCCGCGCATCACCTCGACCGCGCGGTAACCCTGCAGCTGGCTGCGGAACGACTCCGAGAAAAGCTGGTCGCGCACGCGGTCTACCAGGATCGAGACGCCGTGGAAGTAGCCGTCGACCAGGTCGCGCGCCAGCGCCTCGAAGGTCGTCTTCGCGCGGAAGATGCGCGGCGCCCAGTCGGCCTTCGGATAAGCCTTGCCGAGGAAGCCGAACACGGGTTTGCGCAGCGCCAGCGGCAGCATCGAGCGCACCTGCTGCTCGCCCATCGCCATGCGGTAGCGGCGGTAGCCGGCAAAATTCTCGTCGCCGCCGTCGCCCGACAGCGCCACGGTCACGCGCTTCCTCGCCAGCTCGCAGACGCGGTAGGTCGGGATCGCCGAGCTGTCGGCATACGGTTCGTCGTACAGGCCGGCCAGCAGGTCGACCAGGCCGTAGTCGTCCTTGTCGACGGTCTCGCACCGGTGATTCGTCTTGTACTGCTCGGCCACCTGGCGCGCATAGGTCGATTCGTCGAAGGCCGGGTCGTTGAAGGCGATCGAGCAGGTGTTGACGGGTTCTTTCGACAGGCCGGCCATCATCGCCACGATCGCGCTCGAGTCGACGCCGCCGGACAGGAAGGCGCCCAGCGGCACTTCGGCTTCCATCTGGCTCTCGACCGATTCGCGCAGGCGCACGATGAGTTCTTCTTCCATCTGCTGTTCGCTCATGGCGCCGTGCGGCGTGAACGGCACGTCCCACCAGCGGCGCGGTTTCGCGCTGGCCGCGTTCGCGCCGACCTTCAGGGTCAGCGAATAGCCGGGTTCCAGCTTGAAGGCGTCCTTGAAGATGGTGCGCGGCTCGGGCACGTAGCCGTAGGCGAAGTACTCCTCGACGGCGCGCGGTTCGATCACGCGCGGCAGTTCCGGGAAGGACAGCAGGGCCTTCAGTTCCGAACCGAAGACGAAGGTGCCGTCCGGCAGAAACGCATAGTGCAGCGGCTTGATGCCGATGTGGTCGCGCGCCACGAAGAAGACCTTCTTGTTGCGGTCCCAGATCGCGAAGGCGAACATGCCGCGCAGGTGCTTGACGCAGTCTTCTCCCCACTGTTCCCAGGCGTGCACGATGGTCTCGGTGTCCGAGTGGGTGCGGAAGGTATGGCCCAGCGCCGTCAGCTCTTTGGTCAGTTCGCGGAAGTTGTAGATCTCGCCGTTGAATACGATGACGACCGTGTGGTCTTCGTTGAACAGCGGCTGCTGGCCGGCGGCCAGGTCGATGATCGACAGGCGGCGGTGGCCGAAGCCCACGCCTGGTTCCAGGTAGACGTCGCCCTCGACCGGACCGCGATGGAACTGGGTCTGGTTCATCCGTTCGAGGACGCCGCGGTCGAATGCGCGCGTGCCGCGCGGGTCAAACATGCCAACTATTCCGCACATGGTTCAGTAATTCCTCTGGGAGTTGTCTTGGTGTTGCTCAGGCGGTCGTACAGCGCCGTGTAGGCGCCGACCATCGCGGCAACGCTGTAATGGTGTTCGATGTTTGCGCGCGCCGCGGCTCCATGGGCGGCAACGCGGGCAGGGTCCTGGACGTACGCTTCCAGCGCAGCGGCCAGGGCTGGTGGATTGCTGGCCGGGACCAGGGCGCCGTTGACGCCGTCCTGCACCACTTCCGGGATGCCGCCGACTTTCGTCGCCACCACCGGCAGGCCGCAGGCCATGGCTTCCAGCAGGGTGACCGGCGTGCCCTCGGCGATCGAGGACAGGGCGAACACGTCGAAAGCGCGCATCAGTTCCGGAATGTCGTTGCGCGCGCCGGGGAACCAGACCAGGTCCTGCACGCCGAGCGCGCGCGCCTTCTGCGTCAGCTTGTCGCGCAGCGGACCGTCGCCGACGACGGCCAGGCGCGCACGGGCGTTGGCGCCGCGCGCGCGCAGCAGGGCAAAGGCCTCGATCAGGCTGGCCTGGTCCTTCACGTCCTGCAGGCGGCCGACGGTGCCGATGACAAAAACATCCTCACCTGCCCACGGCGTTGCCGCCGCCGGCAGGTTCGGGGCGAAGCGCACCGTGTCGACCCCGTTCATGATCAGTTCCGACTTCGCCGCCGGAATTCGGACCACGTTCGTCAGCCAGCGATGCAGGTCGTGCGAGACCGGCACGTAGCGGTCGATGAAGGGGACCAGGGCGCGGCGCAGGAAGTTGTGCTTGGGGTTCAGGCCCTGCGGGTCGCTGGCGTCGCGCCCGTGCTCGGCGTGCACGCGCACCGGCACGCCGGCCAGCCAGGCCGGCGCAGCGTATTCGGCGCAGGCGAAGTTATAGGTGTGCAGCACGGCCGGGCGCAGCTGGCGCAGCAGCTTGAACAGTTTGATGTGGATGCCCAGGCCCAGGCCCGGCTGCTTGTCCAGTGCAAACAGCTCGACGCCGGGACGCGTGATCTTGTCGGCGAAGGCCGTGTAGCCGGTCAGGCAGACGACCGCGTGGCGGTAGCGCTCGGGCGGCATGTGGTTGATGCAGTCGACCAGCAGCGTTTCCAGCCCGCCGAAGTCGAGCCGGTAGATCAGGTGCACGACCAGCGGAATATCCGCCGGCCGGTTGTTCGTTACCGCCATCTTACTTACCCCGTGCCGCCTCGAGCGTTGCTTCCAGCGGCGCCAGGTTGGCGCCGAGGAAGGCGCGCAATGCGGCGCGCGCCGATTCCGGATGTTCGCCGACCGGGGTGGCCACCATCAGGGCCGCGCCGTCGTCGCCGTGCATCATCAGCTTGGCCTGGGCCTGCCACAGCTTGCCGATGTAGTCGTTGGCGGTGAAGCGGCCGTCGACCCAGTTCCAGTGCCAGACCAGGTAGTTGCCCTGCGGGCCGCGCACGCGGGTTTCGCGCAGCGCCAGCTCGCGCCCGCCGATGGTTTCGACGCGCTTGCTCGACGCCACGTGCTGGAAGCCTTCCTTGCGGTTGTCGACGCGGTTCACGGAGCTGATCAGGCGCTTGTCCGGGCCCTGGTTGCGGTAGTACAGCACGTTCAGGCCGACCGGCGCGCCGGCTGCCGTGTAGGCGCCCTTCAGGGTGGCGTCCGGGGCCAGGTAGTCCGGGCTCCAGGTCGGCATGCCGGTCGATGTCGAGGCCAGGCGTGCGCCGTCGAGCGCCACCGGCGCCGGGTTGTGGGCGGCCTTGTCGCTGATGACCGCCAGCGCCGGCCACATGGCGCACACCAGCACGGCGGCGATGGCGGCGCCCAGCACCGGGCGCGCCGGCGCCGGCGCGCTCGTGGTCTTGCCGGCGCTGGCGGGCGCCGCGGCGGGATCGTCTTCCCTCCAGTAGCTGCCGATCCAGAACATGATGAACATGACCAGGCCGAAGAACAGCCAGCCGTAGATCAGGTGGTCGACGCCGGTGGCCAGCGCCATGTCGCTGGTGTGGCCGATCATCACGATCATGTAGGCGCGCAGGCCGTTGGCGATGATCGGCACCACGATCGACAGGCCGATGAACAGGGCGCGGCGCCAGTTCGAGCGGTAGCTCAGGTAGGCGTACAGGCAGCCCAGGGTGATCGAGGAAATCAGGTAGCGCACGCCGCTGCAGGCTTCGACCACCGACCAGTTCCCGGTCGGCAGTTCGAACATGGTGCCGTTGCGCAGCACCGGGATGCCGGTCGCGCGCACCGCGGCGACCGTGAAGTCGGCGGTGAAGTTGATCAGGGGCTGGACGAAGACTTCGCCGAAGGGCACGGCGAACAGCAGGAACAGCAGCGGGAAGGTCAATGCGCCGGCCAGCCGGCGGCCCAGCAGGGTCAGCGCCATGACCGGGAACATCGCCACGAAAGCGTACTGCATCACGACCCCGACTTCGCCGGCGCGCGCGACCAGCCAGCCGGCGCCGCACAGGGCCAGCAGCGCCAGGGCCGGCCACCAGGGCGCGACCGGGATCTGCTGGAACACCTCGCGCCGGCGCCAGATCAGCCACAGGCTGATCGGTGCGATCGCGTAGCCGTGGGCGAAGGTTTCGGAGCTGTTCCACACCGAGACGATCGAGGCGGCGGTGCTCCAGTACAGGAGCAGCGGCGCCAGCAGGGCCGCGACGAGGATGGCCACGGTCGGCACCGACATGCGCCCGTGCGCGGCGCCGGACAGCGCCTGGGTATCGTTCATCAGCATTCGAACCTCGTCTCGATGGTGGACAGGTGCGCCGGCCAGCTGTAGCGGCGCTCGACGCTGGCGCGCGCGGCGCGGCCCATGGCCGGGTGGGGCGCGCGCAGCAGGCCGATCACGCTGTCGGCATAGTCCTCGGGCGCATCGGCCACCAGCAGCTCGCGGCCTTCGACCGCCTCGATGCCCTCGAAGGCCTGGGGCGACGCGACCACCGGCCGGGCCATCGCCATCGCTTCGAGCACCTTGTTCTGGATGCCGCGCGCGATGCGCAGCGGCGCCACCGCGGCCTTGCAGTGCGCGAGGTAGGGCCGCACGTCGGGCACGGTGCCGGTGACGACGATCGCGTCGCCGGCCAGCGCCTGCACTTCCGGCGACGGGCGGGCGCCGACGATGTAGAAGCGCGCCTGCGGCACCGCTTCCAGCACGCGCGGCAGCACGTTGGCGGCGAACCACTTGACGGCGTCGACGTTCGGCCAGTAGTCCATGGCGCCGGTGAACACCAGCGCCTGCTCGCCTTCCTCGAAAGGATTGTCGTAGGCGCGCTCCGGGCTGAAGTAATCGGTGTCGACGCCGTTGTTGAAGAAGCCGATCTTGGCGCGGCTTTCCGGCGCCAGGGTGCGGAACAGCTCGGCCTCGGGATCGGACACGAACAGCGAGGCGTCGAACTGGTCGGCCACGCGGCGTTCGTAGTCGAGCAGGTGGCGCGCCTCGTGGCGGTAGACCCAGCTCATCGGCCACTTCTTCTTTTCGGCGTACTGGCGCCATTTATCGGAGTCGACGTCGCAGAAGTCGATCACGCGGCGCGCCGCCGGATAGTCTTCGGCGTACTGCGCCATCACCGAGGAGAACATCATGATGCGGGCGATGCCGTGCTCGCGCATGGTCTTCGCGACCCAGGCCTTCATGCCGGCGTCGCGGTAGTAGCCCAGCGAGAGCGACTTGCCGGTGGCCAGCGCCTGGGCGCTGCGGATCTTGCCCTGGGCCGGGTTCAGGCGCACGAAATGGCTGCTGGCGCACAGCGTCTCGACGGTCGGCACGTACTGCCAGTCGTCCTCGTCGTCCACGAAAGTCGCCAGGTGCACGCGGTACTTGCCGGCCAGGTGCTTCAGCAGGTGGTACGAGCGGATCTTGTCGCCCTTGTTCGGCGGGTAGGGGATGCGGTGCACCAGCAGCAGCAGGTCCGGCTTGGCTGCCTCGGCGACCGCTGCCGCCTTCTTTTGCAGCACGCCCTCGATGATCGAATTCATGGGCGTTCCAGGAAAATGCGATCCATGCGGTCCCACGCGAAATCGCGGGCCAGGGCGGCGATGCGCCTTTCCATGCGGTCGATGTTGATGTAGTGGCGGAAGCGCGCCTTGGCGCCGAGTCCCTCCGGACGCGGCTGGCCGGGATCGACTTCCCAGGGGTGGAAGTAGAACAGCGCCGGCTCGTTGTCCATCTCGTTGACGCGCTTGACCATCCAGCGCGACAGCGCGTAGGGCAGCAGGCGGAAGTAGCCGCCGCCGCCGGCCGGCAGCTTCCTGCCTTTCAGTTCGACGGTGGTGATCGGCACTTCCAGCAGGCCGTCCGGGCCGTTCGGGTAGAAGGCGAAGCGCGGCGCGTCCGGCATGCCGTAGTGGTCGTGGCGGATCGGGTAGATGCTCGAGCTGTAGCGGTAGCCGGCTTCGGTCAGCGCTTCCAGCGCCCACAGGTTGCCGTGGCCGATCGAGAAGCTTGGCGCGCGGTAGCCGATCACTTCCTGGCCGCCGATGTCCTCGAGGATCGCTTTCGCCGAGCGGATGTCGTTGTCGAACTCGGCGCGGCTCTGGTCCGAGGCGCGCAGGTGGCCGTAGCCGTGGCTGGCCAGTTCGTGGCCGGCGGCGACGATGCGGCGCACCATCGCCGGGTAGCGCTCGGCGATCCAGCCCAGGGTGAAGAAAGTGCCTTTCACGTCATGACGCTCGAACAGCGCCAGGATGCGCTCGATGTTGGCTTCGACGCGGCATTCGCGGTTCGGCCAGCTGTCGCGGCTGATGTAGGGGGCAAAGGCCGAGACCTGGAAGTAATCCTCGACGTCGCAGGTCATCGCGTTGCGGATGCGCTCGCCCGGCTGGCGCTGTGGCCGGGCTGCGGGAGCTTGCATTCTCATTCCTGGGTATCCACGTGTTGGGTCGCCTGCGCCCCTTGCGGGGTGGCGACGATTTTCTTCAGGATCGACAGTACCGAGACGATCGATTTTTCGAGGCGCATCATGCGTTCGTCCAGCATCTCGGCGCTGTCGCGGCGCTCGGGCAGGTGGCCGAGCTCATCGTCGCCCATGCTGCTTCCCAGGGCGCCGGCGGCTGGCGTGCCGACCGCGGTCGGCAGCTGGAACTCTTCGCTGATGTCGCTGATGACGGTCTTGATGTGCTCTTCGTTGAACTCGTGCAGTTCTTCCAGGTAGCCCATCAGCAGCACGCGGTCGAGCAGGGTGTTGGTCTTGCGCGGGATGCCGCCGGTATGGGCGAAGATCGCCGCGTGGGCGCCGTCGTCGAAGGCCGGGTCGCCGTTCCAGCCGACCGTGTGCAGGCGGTGCTCGATGTAGGCGCGGGTCTCGTCGGCGTCCATCGGGCCCAGGTGGTAGCTGGCGATCACGCGCTGGCGCAGCTGCTGCATGGTCGGGCTGTGCAGGGTGGCGCGGAACTCCGGCTGGCCGAGCAGGAAGGTCTGCAGCAGCGACTTGTCGTCGGTCTGGAAGTTCGACAGCATGCGCAGTTCCTCGACCGTCTGGGCCTTCAGGTTCTGGGCTTCGTCGATGACGAGCAGGGCGCGCTTGCCCTGGCGGTCGACGGCGCGCAGGAACTGCTCGAGGCGGGTCAGGAGGTCGGTCTTGCTGGCGCCTTCGTACGGCAGGCCAAAGGCCGACACCACCATGCGCAGGGTGTCGTCCGGATCGAGGTGGGTGTTGACGATGTGGGCGGCGACGATCTGGTCGGCCGGCAGCTTGTTGAACAGGTTGCGCACCAGCGTGGTCTTGCCGGCACCGACTTCGCCGGTGATGACGATGAAGCCCTCACCCTGCGACAGGCCGTATTCCAGGTAGGCCATGGCCCGCTTGTGGCCCTTGCTGCCGAAGAAAAAGTGGGGATCGGGGCGCAGCTGGAAGGGCTTGGCCGAGAGTCCGTAATAGCTTTCGTACATCGTGTCACTCCGTGTTTAGAGCTGCACCGTCAGGGTGGCGGCGACGGCGTTCTCGGTGTAGTCGCGGCGCGTGACGTCGCTGTCGCCGACGATGCGGCGCAGTTCGACGCTGCCGCGTACCGAGCGGCCGAAGCGGTGCGTCAGCCCCAGGCGCAGCGAGTTCTGCTTGCTTTCCAGGTCGGTGTCGAGCGAGCGCGCGCGCGTCGCCGACAGCGACGCCAGCGCGCTCGAACGGGCGCTCAGGCGATAGTTGTAGGCCGCGGTCACGCCGTACTGGCGCACGCTGTCGTTCAGCGCGCGCAGCTGGCTGCCGAGCAGGCCGCTGTCGCTTTCCGACGAGGACAGCGCGGTGCGCTCGCTGGCGTAGGCCGACAGCACGGCGCTGCTGTGGCGCCAGTTGAAGGCGCTCGATGCCTGCAGCAGCTTCTGGCGCATGTAGCGGTTGGTGAGATAGTTGATGCTGTCGGCCAGCGTCGGCGGCAGGCCGGCGGCGCGGATGTAGCCTTCGACCGCCTGGCGCCGCAGCACCGGGTCGGGAATGCTGGCGCTGAACAGCGAGTCGAGCATCGAGGCGGTGTCGATCGCGGCCGGCAGCGTGAACTGCGAGCGGCTGGTGGTGACGGCGTCCGAATAGCCCAGCTTCCAGACGCTGTGGCGGCTGCGGTGCAGCGCCGCCAGCGAGCCGGTATTGCCGAGGTAGTGGCGGCCGACCGACATCTGCAGGCTGGTGCGCGGCGAAGGCGTCCAGGCGAATCCGCCCGACCAGCTCGCGCCCGAGGTGCGTCCGCCCAGCGCCTGGTAGTCGTACTTGTCGTAGCCGGCGGTGGCGGTCAGGGCCAGGGTCGGGCCGACGCGGTAGTTCAGGCCGGCCAGGGCGTTCTGCGACGAGGTGTCGCCGAAACGCTCGTTGTCGACGTCCTGGCGCGCCAGGCGCAGGTTCCAGCCGACGTTGCGAAAGCCCGGGCCGCTGACCACGTCCAGCGAGACGCCGTCGGCGGTGCTGTCGCCGAAGGTGCTGCTGACGCCGGTGTCGACGCTGTCGTGGGTGTAGCGCAGGATGCCGCTGGCGAAGTTGCCGAAGCGGTGCGTCAGGTAGGGGCTGATGCGCCAGCTCTTGACGTCGGTCTGGTTCTCGTCGCTGTAGCGGTTGCCGTTGGCGTCCTCGACCAGCGGGCCGAAGGCCGTGATGCTGCGCGCGCTGGATTCGGCGCTGGCCTCGACGTAGAACAGCTGGTCGACCACGTTGATGCGGCCGCTCGCGTCGTACTGGTGCTGGCTGCTGCGCACGCCCGGCACGTTGTCTTCGCTGTAGTCGAAGTAGTACAGGCGCGCCTTGGCGGCGAAATCCACGCGGGCGCTTTTCGCCAGCACGTCCAGGCCCGGCACCGCTTCGGTGACGAAGGACGAGCGCTTGGTGGCGTCGCCGCGCAGGTTAACGTTGTCGGTATAGGTTTCGCTCAGGCTGAACGAAGGGGTGACGGTCACTTCCGCATGCGCGGGAAGTGCCGCCAGCAGTGCCGCCGCCAGCGGCAGCAGTGCCGGATACTGCGGGCGCGGCAGGCGCGAACGCTTAGCCGTAGTGATAATCATACGTCTCTTCGATGCCGGGGATGTCCCGGGCCTTGTTGTAGATGAGGTTGACGTTGCTGCAGCCCTCCAGCTGGCGCAGGGATTCCTTGACCGCGTGCTGGGTCGTGGTCTGGGCTTCCACCACCACGACGATCTGGCCCATGTGGCCGGCCAGGACCCGCGATTCGCTGGTCAACAGCAGCGGCGGCGAATCGAAGATGATGACGCGGTCCGGATAGCGGTGCGCGATCTCGGTGACCAGGTTGCTCATCGTCGAACTGGCCAGCAGCTCGGTGGCGCGCGGTGTGCTGGTGCCGGCCGGAAGGATGCTGAGGGTGTCGACGTTGGTGCGCAGCATGACGTCGGCGAAATCGAGCTTGTCGTCGATCAGGATGTCCATCAGGCCGCGCTGGGCCGGCAGGCCGAGCGTGCGCAGCACCGAGGGACGGGCGACGTCGGCGTCGACCAGCAGCACGGTGTGGTCCAGTTCCATGGCGATGCTCATCGCCAGGTTGATCGCGCAGTAGGTCTTGCCTTCGCCCGGCAGCGAGCTGGTGACCATGATCAGGTTGTTCGGGCGGCCCGGGGCCGAGGCCTCGTTGAAGGCGCGCTTGAGCAGCGGGCGCTTGATGACGCGGAAATCCTCGAGCAGGCTGGTGCGGCCGCTGGCGGCGGTCACCATGCCGGCTTCGCGCATCCGCGCCAGGTCGAGGTCGACCTTGCGCGCGTTCGGCTTCGGCGCCGCACCGCGCGTGGCGCGCGCCTGGGCCGCCTGCGCGGTTGCCGTGGCCGATGCCGGCGCGCCGGCGAACGCGCTGCCGGAGGCGAGGGCTGCGGCAGCGGCTTCGGCCGGCGTCGGCGCGAAGGTCTCGATCGGCGCCGGCTGCGGCACCGGTTGCGGGGCCGGCGCCGGGCTGGCGTGGGGCGCCGCCTGCGGGCTCAGGGCGAGGATCTCGGCCTCGATGTCGGCCGGGATGTTCGCCGGCGCGTTGGCCGGGGTAGCCGGCGTGGCCGGCGCGGTATTGCGGGTGTGGTCAATGCGGCTTGCCGCTTTTTCGATAATGCTCACATTCGCTCCTAGTATTCTTACAGGCCCGGACGGGCAACCATCGTCGCCACGCCGACGCCATACACGCCGATCAAGAGCATCACCGTTGCGGCCAGGCCGTACAGGCGCTTCTTGCGGCGCACCTTCTGGGCATCGGTCCAGTGCATGTTGATGGTGCCGAGGATCGGCACGCCGGTCACTTCGCGCAGGGCCGCCTGGCTCAGGAAGGTCGGACGGAACTGGCTCATCAGGAAGGCGCCGGCCAGGCCGGCCAGCAGCGCGACGATGAAGGCGGCGGTAAACAGCACCGGGCGGTTCGGGCCGGTCGGTACCAGCGGCGCCATCGGCGGTTCGATCACGCGGAAGCTCAAAATGTCGGTGGCCGAGGACAGGTCGCCCGACAGGCGCGCCTGCTCGCGGCGCTCGACCAGGCGCTGGTAGTTCTCGCGGTTGACCTGGTAATCGCGGTTGAGCTGGGCCAGCTGGGCTTCGACTTCCGGCGCGGTCGTGCTCTGGGTGCGCAGGGTGTTGACGCGCTGCTGGTACTCGTTGACGCGGGCGCGCAGCGAAGCGACGCGCGACTCGGCGTCCGACAGCGACACGTTCAGCTGCTGCATCATCGGGCTGGCGGCGAGGTTCGGATTGACGCCGCCTTTCTTCGCCTCTTCCTTCTTGCGCTCCTGCAGCTGGTCGAGCAGGCGCTTGGTGGCGATGATGTCGGGGTGCTGCTCGGTGTACTGCAGGCGCAGGGTGTCGAGGTTCTTCTGCGTGGCGGCGATGCGCTCGGCCAGTTCCGGATCGACCGGACCCGCACCGTCCTTGCCGCCACCGGTCATGCGGCGGCGGATCGCATTGCGCGCCTGCTCGGCCTCGGCCAGCTCGAGGCGGGCCTGGCTCAGGGCGTCGTTGGCGTTCGCCACCTTGCTGCCGAAATCGGCGCCTTCGCGCGGCAGCAGGCCCATGTTCTTGATCTTGAATTCCTTCAGCGTGTTCTCGGCGGCGGCCAGCTTTTCTTCATAGCTGCGGATCTGGTCGTCGATGAACTGCACCGCCTTGTCGGACTCCTGCTTCTTGCCGCCGTAGCTGCCTTCCATGAAGATGCTCAGCAGCGACTGCACCACGTCCTTGCCCAGCTTCGGATCGGTGGCCTTGTAGCTGATGGTGTAGATATCGTCGCGCTCGGTGCCGGCCAGTGTGATCTTCGACATCAGGTTGTCGATCATCTTTTCCTTTTCGTCGGCCGTGCGGGCCTTGACGTCGAGGTCGGTCATGCGCATGACCTTTTCGATGTTCGGCCGGCTGATCAGGGTCTGGCGCATGAACATCACCTGCTGGTTCAGGTTGGGCAGCGAGGTCATGCCCGACAGCAAGGGCTTGAGCATGCTTTGGGTATCGACGTAGACACGGGCGGTCGTCTCGTACTGGTTGGGCATCCGGAGTACGACTGCCCAGCCGATCAGCGCCACCACCCAGGTGATGATCACTGCATGCCAACGGTATTTACCGATGGCCTTAAGGAAATTCAGAATAAGGGCTGTTATTTCTGCCATCTCGTCAGTCTCGCCATGAACACCCGGCGCAGGAAACGCCAGGCACAACAATCAAAACAAAGAACCCGCATGATCGCTTGTTGTTTGTGCAATTGCAATTGCGTGCTGGAAAATTGAGCTAATAAACGCGCCGAATGGCACCGCTTACAACACAAATTCTTAACAGCAACGTATAAAAAACCCGGATTCGGGCTGCTTGACGCTGTATTATTGTCGTCAAGCAAACTTCGGCGGGCTGCAACTGTTGCACTAGATCAACCGTGAAGGTTCGGGGAAGAAGTCTTACGGGTCGCTTTGCTCAACATCAAGCTGATGTATTGTAATGTTTAAAATACAAAAGGGTCTGCACGATTGATTCCTATTCGAAATAATAAAAAAGCAAACGTTGGGCGGCCACAGCGCGCGCGGCGCAGGCTGTTCGGCGCTGCGCTGCTGAGCCTGGCCAGCATGCTGGGCATGCCGGCGCAAGCCGACGGCCTGGTGCGTACGATCGCTGCGGTCAAGCCTTCCGTGGTCGGGGTCGGCACTTTCCTGAAGACGCGCAGTCCGGCGGTGATGTTTACGGGCACCGGTTTCGCCGTCGGCGATGGTTTAAGCATCGTGACCAATGCTCACGTGGTCCCGAACCAGCTGGACGGCGCAAAGATGGAGCAGCTCGGGGTGGTGGTCGGCAGCGGCCAGGAATTCAGTTTCCGCCCGGCCCAGCTGGTGGCGCTCGACCGCGAGCACGACCTGGCGCACCTGCGCCTCGAGGGCGGCCCGGCCTTGCCGGCGCTGGCGCTGGGCGACTCGCGCACCGCCGCCGAAGGGCAAACGCTGGCCTTCACCGGCTTCCCGCTCGGCATGGTGCTGGGCCTGAATCACGTGACCCATCGCGCCATGCTGTCGGCCATTACCCCGATCGTCATGCCCTCGATGAGTTCGCGCCGGATTGACGCCCGCGCCATTGCCCAGCTGCGCCGTGCCCCGTTCAGCATTTTCCAGCTCGATGGCACGGCCTATTCGGGCAACAGCGGCAGCCCGGTCTACGATCCCGAGACTGGAAAGGTGCTGGCTGTTATTAATATGGTGTTCGTCAAGGGGCTGAAGGAGACGGCGATCACCAACCCCAGCGGCATCACGTATGCGGTGCCGGTGCAGTACGTGCAGGAACTCTTGCAACAGAAGTAAAAAAAAGAAAAGTATTTCAATCGTGCACGCCTTTTCCTCGAGCATGATTACGATACAATACGCCGGTTTGATGGCTAAATAACAATTTTAAGGCATTCGTAACAGCGTGGCGCTGCCGGTCGCTGCATGCCGGGAAAGGAATTGACGTGAGCAAGATCATGACGAATCTGACGAAACTGGCGCTGGCCGCCGCCTGCGGCCTGGCCCTGGCCGGCTGCGCCAGCAAGCCGCCGGCGCCATCGGCCGCCGCCATGGCCCAGGCCGCGCCGGCCGACTACCTGATCGGACCAGGCGATGCCGTGAACATCATCGTCTGGCGTAACCCGGAGGTGTCGATGTCGGTGCCGGTGCGTCCGGACGGCAAGATCACGACCCCGCTGGTCGAAGACCTGCCGGCCGCCGGCAAGACCTCGACCGAACTGGCGCGTGACATCGAGAAGGCCCTGGCCAAGTTCATCCAGCAGCCGGTCGTGACCGTCGTCGTTACCGGTTTCGTCGGCAACTACGCCGAGCAGATCCGCGTGATCGGCCAGGCCGCCAAGCCGCAGGCGCTGGCCTACCGCCGCGACATGTCGCTGATGGATGTCCTGATTGCCGTCGGCGGCGTCACCGAGTTCGCCTCGGGTAACAAGGCCAGCATCATCCGCAACGTCGACGGCCGCCAGGAAAAGCTGAACGTGCGTCTGGACGACCTGATCAAGGAAGGCGACATCTCGGCCAACATGCCGATGCGCCCGGGCGACATCCTGGTGATCCCGGAAAGCTTCTTCTAATCCGAACCGCTGTCGGGTTTTCTTACAACGACGCCGCTCAGGCGTCGTTGCATTTTGCTCCTCGCCAGCGCATGTCCCGCTAAGTGCTTGATTCACTGTTGCATTTAGTCAATTTGATATGCCTGGTACGGGGCTTGCTTCAAGGTTGAAAAAGCGCGTCACCGGACGCGGCTATGGCATACTTTCGATGACTCAGGAAACCGTCGATATGGAAGATCAAGCAGACCGCAAGCCGACCATGCCCGAGGCGCAAGGGCCACACGATGCGCCGCAGCTCGACGCCCGCGGCGCCGCGCGGCGCCGCTTCACGCGGGCCGGCGTCGGTGCGGCCGGCGTCATCCTGACCCTGCACAGCCAGGCCGGCATGGCCGCGGACGAGCTCCTGCCCTGCGCTTCGCCGTCCGGCTTCATGTCGATCAAGACCGCCAGCCACAATCCGCAGAATTCCTGCACCAATAACCGCTCGCACGGCTACTGGAAGAACCACGGCAGTGCATGGATGTCGAGCACCGGCACCAGTCCCGACACCCGGTTCGGCGACGTGCTGGCGGCGCGCGGCAACTATGCCGGCCTGGCGGACTATACCCTGATGCAGGTGCTTGCCCGTCCCAAAGAGGCCAAGGAAATCAAGGAGATCGACCGCAACAACGTGGCGATGCAGATCGTCACCGCGCTGCTCAACGCGCGTTCGTCGGCCCGTTCCGGCATCCCGAGCGTGCTGCCGGAAGACAAGGTCGTCGCCATGTGGGACGAATTCACCCTCACCAACGGCTACAAGCCGACCGGCAGCGCCACCCCCTGGACCGGGGCGCAGATCGCTGGCTATCTGGAAACCACCTTCCGCTAGGATGGAACGGCACGCCGTCGTGACGCATGCGTAGTTCGCCGATCTGGCGCCTGGCCCCCGGCCAGCGCCTGGTGCACCGCTGCCACGATGGCGAATGCGTGCTCTTCAACGACCTGTCCGGCGCCACCCACCTGGTGGACGACGCCACCCTCGGCCTGCTGCAGGCCCTTGGCGAACTGCCGCAGTCGGCCGGCGACCTGGCCGGCGATGCCGGCGATCCCGCCAATATCGACCCCGATACCCTTGCCGCACTCGACGAACTGCTGGCCGGCCTGGCCGCCCTCTATCTGATCGAGGCGGTGGAATGCTGACCGTCGGGAGCCTCGGCCGCCGCGAACTCGGCGCGCGCTTGCGCGGTCCCGGCCTGCGCCTGCAGACCGGTCCTTTCGTGACCTGCGTCCGCAGCACGCTGGCGCCGTTGATCGACGCCCTGGGCACGATGTACGCCGACTACCCGGTGCTCGATGACGGCGCGCTGGCCGACTTCCACGTGCGCCTGTCCGGCTCGCGCGGCCTGCGCCGCCTGGTCCGGCCGCAGGTGCACTTCCATTACGACGGCATGGCGCCGTTCCAGCCGCTGCCCCTGGCCCAGGCCTTCCCGATGTTCGAATGGGCGATGAACTGGTGCGTGTCGAGCCAGGCCCATTCCTGGCTGGTGATCCATGCGGCGGTGATCGAGAAGGGCGGCCGCGCGGCGATCCTGCCCGCGCCGCCCGGTTCCGGCAAGAGCACCCTGTGCGCGGCCCTGGTCAACCGCGGCTGGCGCCTGCTGTCGGACGAATTGACCCTGGTGCGGCTCGACGACGGCCGCATCGATCCGCTGCCGCGCCCGGTGAGCCTGAAGAACGCCTCGATCGACGTCATCCGCGCCTACGCGCCGCAGGCTGCCTTTACGCGTCCGGTGACGGACACCGTGAAGGGCACCGTGGCCCACATGCGCGCCTCCAGCGACAGCGTGGCGCGCGCGCTGGAGCCGGCGCAGCCGGCCTGGATCGTGTTCCCGCGGTGGCGCAGCGAGGCGCCGGCCGTGCTGCAGGCCGTGCTGCAGGCGCGCGCCCACATGCGCCTGGCCGAGAACGCATTCAATTACAGCCTGCTCGGCGAAGCCGGCTTCCAGGCCGTGGCGCGCCTGGTCGGCCAGGTGCGCACCTTCGATTTCAGCTACGGCCGCCTGGACGATGCCGTCGCCGTCTTCGAGCGCCTGCTGGAGGAGGAGGCGTGAAGGGCCTGCCCGTGCTGCTGCGCGCGCTGCGCGAACCGGCCGCCATGGCCGCTTTCGACGAGCGCGACTGGGACCTGCTGCTGCGCCAGGCCGGCGCCGCCAAGCTCGGCGCCACCCTTGGCCTGCTGGCCGAGGAACACGGGCTGCTCGCGGCCTTGCCGGCACGCGCCCGGCGCCGCCTGGGCTGGGAGCGCACGGTGTGGGAACGCCACCTGGGCGCGGTGCGCTTCGAGCTGCGCCAGGTGCAGCGCGCGCTGGCAGCCACCGGCCTGCCCCTGATCCTGCTGAAGGGCACGGCCTACGCGGCCGCCGGCCTGCCCGCCGCCCCCGGGCGCCTGTTTTCCGACATCGACATCCTGGTGCCGAAGGAGCGCCTGGCCGACGTCGAAAGCGCGCTGATGCTGCACGGCTGGGCCGGCACCCACCACGACGAATACGACCAGCGCTATTACCGCGAATGGATGCACGAGCTGCCGCCGCTGCAGCACATGCGGCGCAGCAGCGTGATCGACGTCCACCATGCGATCCTGCCGGAGACGGCGGCGGTGCGCCCGGATCCGGCGCGCCTGCGCGCGGCCGCGCGCCCGATCCCCGGCATGGACGGCGTGTTCACGCTGGCGCCTTGCGACATGGTGCTGCACAGCGCGGCTCACCTGTTTTCCGAAGGCGAGTACCATCATGGGCTGCGCGACCTGTTCGACCTGCACCGCCTGCTGCGCCATTTCGGCGCCCAGCCCGGCTTCTGGACGGCGCTGCCGGCGCGCGCGCAGGAACTGCAGCTGGCGCGTCCGCTCTTCTATGCGCTGCGCTACTGCACGCGCCTGCTCGGCACCCCGGTGCCGGCGGCGGTGCTGGAGCAGGCGCGCGTGGGCAGTCCGGGGCCGGCCTTGCTGGCCCTGATGGATGCGCTGTTCGGGCGCGCGCTGCTGCCGCCGCACCCGAGCTGCGCCGATGCCTTCGACGGCGCGACGCGCGCCGCGCTTTATATACGCGGCAACTGGCTGCGCATGCCGCCGCTGATGCTGTCGCGGCACCTGTTTCACAAGGCATTCCTGTCCCCGAAGGCCGAGCCGGCAAACTAGCGCCGCGCCGCCGGTCGGGACGCAACGGACGGGGCGGACCCGTCGACGACGAGGTGACACATGGAAGCGGACCACGGCCTGATGCGGCTGCACGACCTGCAGCATTTCCTCTCCAGCGGCAGCCTGGAGGACAGCCTGCGGAGTCAGGCCCAGCAATGTGCCCGCATGCTGAATGCCGACAGTTGCTCGATCATGCTGCTCAGTGGCGGCAGCGGCGAAGACCTGCGCCTGCGCGTGCATGCGCGCGCCGGCGACCTGCCCGACGCCGTGCTGGCGGCCGACATCGGCCGCGGCGAAGGCATCAGCGGCCAGGTGCTGGCCAGCGGCCAGGCGCTGCTGGTCGAGGACATCGGCAACTCGGCCTATGCGCTGCTGGCGCGGCGCCCGCGCGGGGCCGGCCGCAGCCTGATGTCGGCGCCGATCCGGATCGAAGGGCGCATCGTCGGCGTGGTGAACGTCGCCGGCAGCACCTTCGTCCAGGACGACCTGGCGCTGCTCGAGGTGACCTGCCTGTTCATCGGCAAGAGTATCCAGGTGGTGCAGCTGCAGCGCCTGCTCGATTCGCGTTTTGCCCAGCTGGCCCTGGCCCACGAGACCGAGGAGGCCGGACGCACCGCCTACCGCAATCCGGAGGAGGTGGCGCGCATCCTGGCCCGCTCTTTCTTCAAGGAACTCGTCAAGGCCGGTTTCGAGGCGCCGCAGATCGTCGGCGCGGCCAGCGAAATCATTGATCAACTCAACAACAAATTGCACGAAAAAAAGTAACGATGCCTATTGACATTTTCTGAAAAGAAATGTATGTCGATAATTTTTACACAATTGTTGAGTAATCTCTAACATTCCTCGGTAAGTCGTTGATTTAAAAAGAAACGGAAGAGCTGGCACGACCATTGCTAATAGATGGGTGTGTTTGCCAAAAACCGATCAACCACAGAACGAGGATACCAATCATGAAATTTCTGAAGAAACTGACCTGCGCAGCAGCTGTAGCAATGTCGATGGCTGGTGCCGCTCACGCCGGCCCGGTCCTGAATGACTGGGTCTTCAACCCGAACGGCGGTGGCTACGAAAACGGTCAGGTCATCAACGAATACCTGGACGTGAACGGCAATGCCTTCATCGAGCTGACCCCGACCGGCGGCACCAGCTTCTCGTTCCGTGAACATGCCGTGTTCAACATCGTCCAAGCCGACTCGAACGGCATGCTGTTCCCGCAGAACTTCGCTGGCGGCAACATCACCGCGACCTTCGAAGCTTACGGCACCGGTAACTTCAGCGGCGCCTTCTCGTTCACCGGCGGCACCATCAAGATGTACCAGAATCCGACCAACGGCCAGTACGCCGGCACCGACGGCTACTACGGCGCGAACCTGGGCAACCTGATCGCCGAATTCAACGTGCTGGCTGGCGGCGGCGGCCTGGTCGATGCAAGCGGCTCGCCTGTCAACAACGGCCAGGTGACCGTCAACGCCAAGGCCATGCCGGGCATGCTGGAGTCGGGCTACTTCTTCAACTCGATGGGTGACGACCTGTCGATGGAATCGATCCTGTCGTTCGCCTTCACCAACGCCAACACCGTCGGCGAGCCGACCAACCGCCTGGTCGACGAAGTCGCCTGCCAGTTCGCCGGCTTCGGCGGCGCCGGCTGCGACGGCACTGACTACGCCAACGCGCCGGGCCAGTACTTCTTCGTTTCGAACAACGGTCAGTTCAAGCTGGCTGAAGTTCCGGAGCCGGGCTCGCTGGCCCTGTTCGGCATCGCCATGCTGGGCGCCGGCGTCGCTGCACGCAAGCGCGCCAAGAAGGCCTAAGTCGGGCTTTCCGGTTCATCCGCGAGGATAGAACCGATCCGCAAGGATCAAATCGACGTGACGACAAAGAGCGGGCTTGCCCGCTCTTTGTCTTTGCACGGCGCGGGCAGACCAGGCTAAAAGAGAGCAAAAAAAAACGGCAAGCCAGGCTTGCCGTTTTGCGTTCCAGTTGCCGCTTCAGCGCCTCAGCAGCTCCGCCACCGGACGGCGCACCGAGCGCGAGGTCGGACGCGGGCCGTAGCCCATGCGTCCCATGTAGACCGGATGCCCCTGGCCGTCGAAGATCAGGGCCTCGGTCTGGCGCTGCAGGTCGCGCGCCGCCTGCTCCAGGCGCGCGTTGGCGGTAAACCGGGTGTTCTCGCGCGCGTACTTGGAAAAGATCAGCGGCGTCATTTCGGGCTGCATGTACAGGCCGAGCGTCGTCATCGTCAGCCAGAAGCGCTGCAGTGCGCGGCCGGCGGCGACGTAGTCGTCGATCGAGGCCGGTGCACGCTTCGCCTTCAGCACGAAGTGGGCGGCGCAGGCCATGCCGGGCGCCAGGTCCATTTGAAGGCGCGGCGCCCAGGTGCCCATCAGGGTGTTCATGGTCGCCATGCGGCGCCAGCTGACCATTGCCCATTTCATGAGGTGCAGGGTCATGGCGTCGACCCCGAGCGCGTTGGCCGGCACCTTGTCCGGGCTTTCGACGCGGTTTTCCCAGTCGATGATGCTGCGGTGGGTCTCGAAAGCCTCCGGCATGGTCAGGCGCAGCCTGGCGTTGTTGTACATGAGCTTGGCCGCCTGCCATTTCTGGTCGCGGCTCTCGAGCCAGGTCAGGGTGTATCCGGGCCCGACGGTCTCCTCGAGCAGGCGCTTGTGCTCGGCGCTCAGGGGCGTGGTCTTCATCGGGCGGCGCTGCACGCGGCGCTCCTCGATCGCCTGCAGCAGCGGGCTCGGCTTGATTGCCGGGTCGGCCACGAAGCGCACGTCGAATTCCGGATGGGTCTCGCGGCCCGCCGGGCGGCGGGCGATGTCGGCGCGCAGGCCGTGGGCGCTGGCGGCGATCGCGATGGTCTCGAGCAGGGTGCCGAAGGCGATCTGGCTCGGGTGGCCGTCGAGGTCGTAGACGCAGTGGTCGCGCGTATCGTAGGCGTGCACCACCAGGTGGTCGGGCGCCGCGATCTCGAAACGCCAGGTCTGCATGTTGTCGCCGCTGGGCGCCCAGCGCGCCAGCTCGAGGATTTGTTCCATCGTGCTCATCGCGTCACTCCCGCCGCCGCCAGGTCTTTCGCCAGCTGCTGCTTGCCGATCTTGATCATCAGGCGGTGCAGGGGATTCTTGTTGCCGCCCGGGCGCCAGGTGCGCACCAGCTTGTTGCGGTAGGCGTCGAACTGCACGCCCCAGGGCGCGGCCAGCACCTTGCCGCGGCCGAGCAGGATCTTCAGCGCCTCGGTGCCCATCACGCCGGCGCACAGCTGGCAGGCCATGATGGTCGAGGGACCGCGCCGCTCGACGAAATTCACCGCTTCCGGCACCACGAGATACGGGCGGTGCAGCCCGGCCGGCGCCAGGCCGACCACGAAGTGCACCGCCTTGTCGGTTTCCGGCAGGTCTCCCCACTGGAAGTATTCCTCGAAGGTCATCTGCCCGGGCAGGAAGTTGAGCAGGGCCGCGCCCATGCCCAGCGGCGCCACGGTGCTGGCCGGAATGCCGAGCTTCGCGCACAGGGCGAAGGTCTGCTGGCGGATCTCGAAGGCGAAGAAGTCGAGCGCGTCGACGTACATGTCGACGCCCTGCAGGAAGGCGTCCAGGTTGCCGGCATTGATGCCTTCGCCGAACACCACGACCTCGCACTCGGGATTCACGTCGAGCAGCATGCGGCGGATGACCTCGGCCTTCGGCTGGCCCAGGGTCGAGACCATGGCGCCGACCTGGCGGTTAAAGTTGGGCACGTCGAAGCTGTCGAAGTCGGCGATGTGGAATTTGGTGACGCCCAGGCGCGCCAGGGTCATCGCATGCACGCCGCCGACACCGCCGCCGCCGGCGATCGCCACCCGCTTTTGCCGCAATCTTGCCTGTTCCTCCTTCGTGACCCAGCCAATATTTCGGGAAAACGCCTGCTCGTAGGGGAAAGGAGTGCTCATGTGCGGAAAAGAATACTGCGGGAAGAAAAAGAATGGGCGCGCCGCGGCGCCCGCATGGATGGCATTACGCGACCTGTTGTTCGTCGATGCGGCGCAACCGGTTGATAATGCCTTGCTCCTCGCGCGGCGAGAAGAAATACGGATAGAAGGAACGCTCGTTGGTGGTGGTGCTCCAGGTGCCGCCGAGATTCTTGATCTGTTCCGTCACATATTCCAGGCTGATACGCAGGAGGTAAGCCGGCGCATTCACGCGCGGATTGGTCTTGACGTCGCCGACCCGCTCGAATCCGAGCATGTGCTCGTAAAAACGCCGATGGCGCGGATTGACTTCGATGACGATATCGGTGCAATCGTGGATATCGCGCGCGTAAATCACGGCCAGGTGAAACAGGTTGGCCAGCGAGGTTTTCGAGCGCACCGTCGGGTCGAAGGCCAGCTTGGTGAATTCACAGAGCTTGGCCCCGCGCGCGCGGTAAACGTCGAGTTCTTCCTTGAAAATCTGGTCGGCCATCAGGCCGATCGGCGAGTCGATCCCCAGCGTCAGCGTACCGACCACGTCGCCCTTGTCGGTGGCGGTGAGGGTGATGCGGTTGGGGTCGTCCGTGAACTGGTGCGTCCCCGCGTAGCCGCGCCAGGCATACATCTTGTTGACCAGCATGCTGGCCGAATTGCGTCCTTTCGCCGTATCGGTAAGCCGGATTCCATATGAATCTTGGTTCACGATAACATCCTCTAATTCTGAGTTCGCCATATTATCGCGATCCTCGGAAACATGAGCGTTCGATAGAATTTCGACGGAAACTTCTCCGTTTTCCTTCACATCTTCGGATTTTGTCATCGCGGACACCTCGTTTTGCGGCGCCGCCGCGATTGCGGCGGCGCCCCGGTTTGGCCCAATGCCGCACCCGTTCCGATGCCGGAAAGAAGCGCGGTCCTGTCGGTTTTATTCTGCTGGAATAGTAGAGCTTTATAGAGTTTTTAGCAACGAACGCGCCTCGTCCAGCTGGGGGAATGGCTTGTTCTGGGCGAGCAGGGTTTCGAGTTCCTTGCGCGCGCCGTTCTTGTCGCCGGATTTATGCAGTCCGACCGCCAGGTGATAACGGATCTCCGGCGCATTCGGACTACTGCCGACCGCTTTTTGCAGCAGCGGCAGGCCGCGTTCGACATTGCCCTGTTCGACCAGCATCCAGCCCAGCGTGTCCATGACCGAGGCATTGTTTGCCGCGACCTTGTAGGCCTGTTCGGCGGTGGCCAGCGCGCGCGGGTCTTTGTCCTGCTGGTAGGCCCAGGCCAGGTTGTTCAGCGCCGCGCCGTTGTCCGGCTGGCGCTTGACCAGGGCCTCGAGGATGGCGATGGCCGGCTTGAACTGCTTCTCGGCCATGTGCGATTCGGCCAGGTACATCTGGACCGTCGCGTCTTCCGGGTTCTGCTTGGCCCAGGCGGCGATGCGCTGCTGCGCTTCCTTGGTCTTGCCCATCTTGCGCAGCGTCTCGGCGCTGCGCATCAGGATCGCGCCCGACTTGGTGATCGCGAGCGCCTTGTCGTAGGCGGCCACGGCCAGTTCCGGCTTCTTCAGCGTCTGCTGCAGGTCGCCCTCGAGCAGGAAGCCGACCGGCGAACCCGGGGTCTTCTGCTGCAGGTCGCGCGCCATCGCCAGCGCCTCGTCGTGACGGCCGCGGCGCATCGCCAGTTCGACCTGGGCCACGCGCGCCTGTAGCAGGTCCGGCTGCAGCGCGACGGCGCGCTTGAGCGCTTCGGCGGCGGCGCTGTCGTTCTTCAGCTTGGCATGGGCACTGGCCAGGCGCATTTGCGCCAGGGCCGATTTCGGCAGCACGTTGACCAGCTTGCTGTAGCTGTCGAGCGCGCCCTGCGCGTCATTGTTCGCCAGCTGGGCCTGGCCGAGCAGGTCGAGCAGGTCGGGGCTGGACGGGTTCGAGGCCTGGAACTTGCGCGCCAGCGTCAGCGCCTTTGCTTCCTGCTTGGTCACCAGGTAGTGGCTGCCCAGCTTCAGTACGGCCGGGATCGCGTCGGGATTCTCGGCTTGCGCCTTTTCCAGCCAGGTGGTGGCTTCCTCGGGCTTTTGCTGCAGCATGGCCAGGTCGGCCAGCGCGGCCATCGCGCCGAAGTTCTTCTTGTCCTTCTCCAGCAGCGCCTCGAAACGCTTGCGGGCGGCGTCCGGCTTCTGCTCGCGCAGGTCGAGCTGGGCCAGGTTGGCGGCGGCCGGGAAGAAGGTCGGCTGCAGCTGCAGCGCCTTTTCGAAGGCGGCGCGCGCGGCCGGCACGTCGCCCTTGGCCAGGTGCACCGAGGCCTTCAGGTTCTGGGTCTGCGGATTGTCCGGCTGCGCCTGCTCAAGCCGGGTGACCGCGGCCAGTGCCTTGTCGTAGCGCTTCAGGTTGAGTTCGGCCTGGACCAGGGCGGTCAGCGCGCGCGGCGATTTCGGATCGAGTTCGGCGGCGCGTTCGAGTTCGTCGATGGCCTTGGCGTTGTCGCCCTGGCTCAGGCGCGACAGGCCGAGCGAGGTATGCAGCACGGCGGCGTCGGGCGCCAGCTTGGCAGCCTTCTCGAACAGCGCGGTGGCCCTGCCGAAGTCGCGTGCCTGCATGTAGGACTCGCCGGCCAGGGCCAGCAGCTGCGGATCGTTGGTGTTGTCCAGGGCCGGCGCCAGCGCGGCGACCGCGTCGGCCGGCTGCGCACCCTTGAGCAGGGCCTGGGCCAGCAGCTTGCGCGCGTACAGGTTGTTCGGATCGGCCGCCAGGTACTTGCGCAGGTAGGCCTCGGCCTGGCCGTTCGACCCCAGATTCAGCTCGACCGCACCGGCCAGCAGGATGCTCGGCAGGTGTTCCGGCGCGCTCTTGAGGATCTTCTGCAGCGACTCGCGCGCGGCCGCGTATTTGCCCTCGGTGTGGTCGACCAGGGCCTGGGCGTGGAGCACGCCCAGGCTGTTCGGCGCGGCCTTGCGGCCCGCTTCGATTTCGGCGCGCGCTTCGGCGTACTTGCCCTGCTCGATGCGGATGTAGGCCTTCTCGACGTTGGCATTGCGGTCCTGCGGACGCAGCGCCAGCACCTTGTCGAACGCGGCCAGGGCCTCGTCCGGCTTGCCGGTGGCGCGCAGCATGCCGCCGCGGAACATCCAGACTTCGGGGTTGTTCGCATCCTTGGTGGTCGCCTCGGCGGCGTAGCGCTCGGCGGCTTCGCCGTCACGGGTCACCAGCGCGTGGCGCGCGAGGCCCATCAGCGCCGCGCCGCTGTTCGGCTGCAGCGCCAGCGCCGCGTCGTACGATTTCTTCGCTTCGGCCTGCTGGTTCTGCGCCAGCAGGGCGTCGCCGCGCAAGGCCAGCAGCGGCGCCGACTTGGCGACCAGCTCGGGCTTGAGTTCGTCGAGCGCTTCCTTGAACTTGCCTTGCGACTGCAGGGCGCGCGCCAGTTCCGGCAGCACGCGCTCGCTGGCGCCGCCCAGGCTGGCGGCGCGGCGCAATTCCTTCTCGGCCGAGACCGGGTCGCCGGTCTCGACATACAGGGTGCCGAGCGCCAGGCGCGCCTCGACGTCCTCGGGGCTCTTCGCCACGGCATTCTTCAGCTGGATCAGGGCGGCCTTCTGGTCGCCCTTCTGCTGGTACTGCTTGGCTTCGGCGAGCAGGGTAGCGGTCGATTCGTCGCGGCTGCAACCACCCAGGCCGGCCAGCAGCAGCGCGCTCGTCACGACGGCGGTGGTGAGTTTGATCTTGGAGACTTTACGGGACATGGGTTCCTCAGGGTGTGTGCTGACGCCGTCCGGAATCCGGCCGACGAGTTTCCTCACTAACAATAATACCTCAAGGAATGGCTTGTATCCCGCACAATGGAAATCGCTGTTGCATACGCGCGATTTCTTTTTGGACAGGTTTCCTGACGGCTGCGTTCAGACGGCAGCGGCTCATTCGGTGTCGCCCTTGCGCAGGCGGCTCAGCAGGGCCTCGACATTGTCGCCAACCGGCAAACCGTGCCGGCGCAGCAATTGCACGTGCAACACCAGGTTTTCCAGCACCAGCTTGGCCGATACCGCAAGCAGGGTCAAGAGGCGGTCCTCGGTGCTGAAGTTTTCCATCGCCGCGGCCATCTCGCACAGGTGGCTCGCCACCAGCTGGCGCAGCTCGTCCTCGGCAAAGGGCAGGTCGGCGAAATCGATCGGATCTTCCTGCTCGACTTCGCGCATCAGTTGCGCAAGGTGTTCGGGCTTGATCGGCATGCGTGGCTCCGAGGGTCGTGGTGAAGCCATTGTAGGGGAGGTGGCGTGGCAGTGGCCACGGGACTGCGCGCCGCCTGTTCGGAGTCATGCGCAAAAAAAAAGCCGGCGCCCGAAGGCGCCGGCCGGCGGCAAGGCGAAAGGCCTTACATGTTGCGGCGATACTGCCCGCCCACCTCGAACAGGGCGGTGGTGATCTGGCCCAGTGAGCAGACGCGCACGGCGTCCATCAGCTTCTCGAACACGTTGTGGTTGTCGATCGCGGCCTGCTGCAGCGCGGCCAGGGCGGCCGGCGCCTCATTCGCGTGGCGCTGGTGGAAGTCCTCCAGGCGCTTCAATTGCGACTGCTTCTCGTCGTCGGTCGAACGGGCCAGCTCGATCGTGGCCGGGGCGCCGGCGCCCTTCGGATTGCGGAAGGTGTTGACGCCGATGATCGGCAGCGAGCCGTCGTGCTTCTTGTGCTCGTAGAGCATCGACTCTTCCTGGATCTTGCCGCGCTGGTAGCCGGTTTCCATTGCGCCCAGCACGCCGCCGCGCTCGGCGATGCGCTCGAACTCCTGCAGCACCGCTTCCTCGACCAGGTCGGTCAGCTCGTCGATGATGAAGGCGCCCTGGTTCGGGTTTTCGTTCTTGGCCAGACCCCATTCGCGGTTGATGATCAGCTGGATCGCCAGCGCGCGGCGAACCGATTCGTCGGTCGGCGTGGTGATCGCCTCGTCGTAGGCGTTGGTGTGCAGCGAGTTGCAGTTGTCGTAGATCGCGATCAGCGCCTGCAGCGTGGTGCGGATGTCGTTGAAGTCGATCTCCTGCGCGTGCAGCGAGCGGCCCGAGGTCTGGACGTGGTACTTCAGCTTCTGCGAGCGGTCGTTGGCGCCGTACTTGTCGCGCATGGCGACGGCCCAGATGCGGCGCGCGACGCGGCCCAGCACCGTGTATTCCGGGTCCATGCCGTTCGAGAAGAAGAACGACAGGTTGGGAGCGAAGTCGTCGATGTGCATGCCGCGCGCAAGATACGCTTCGACAAAGGTGAAGCCGTTCGACAGGGTAAACGCCAGCTGCGAGATCGGGTTCGCGCCCGCTTCGGCGATGTGGTAGCCCGAGATCGACACCGAGTAGAAGTTGCGCACCTGGTGGTGCACGAAGTACTCCTGGATGTCGCCCATCACCTTCAGCGAGAACTCGGTCGAGAAGATGCAGGTGTTCTGGCCCTGGTCTTCCTTCAGGATGTCGGCCTGCACCGTGCCGCGCACGTTGGCCAGCACCCATTCCCTGATCTTGGCCGCTTCGTCGGCGGTCGGCTGGCGGCCATTGTCGGCCACGAACTTGTCGATCTGCTGGTCGATCGCCGTGTTCATGAACATGGCGAGGATGGTCGGCGCCGGGCCGTTGATGGTCATCGAGACGGAGGTGCTCGGGCTGCACAGGTCGAAACCGTCGTACAGCACCTTCATGTCGTCCAGGGTCGCGATCGAGACGCCCGAGTTGCCGACTTTACCGTAGATGTCCGGGCGCAGCGCCGGGTCGGCGCCGTACAGGGTCACCGAGTCGAAAGCAGTGGATAAGCGCTTCGCGTCCATGCCGGTCGACACCAGCTTGAAACGTTTATTGGTGCGGAAGGCGTCGCCTTCGCCGGCGAACATGCGGGTCGGATCCTCTCCCTCGCGCTTGAAGGCGAACACGCCGGCCGTGAACGGGAACGAGCCCGGTACGTTTTCCAGCATCAGGAAGCGCAGGATTTCGCCGTGGTCCTCGAACTTCGGCAGGGCGACTTTACGGATGGTGGTGCCGGACAGGGTTTTTTGCACCAACTTGGTGCGAATTTCCTTGTCGCGGATTTTGACGACGTAGTCGTCGCCGGCGTAGGCCGCCTGCATGTCCGGCCACATGGCCAGCAGCTTCTTCGCGCCGCCGTCCATCGCGTTCTCGCGCTCGGTGATCAGGTCGTCCAGGACCACTTCGCGGTTGGCAGCAAGCAGCATGCGCTTGGTTTCGCTCAGTTGCTGGCGCTCGCGGGCGAGCTTGACCTGTTTCGCGGTGTTCTTGTGGTAGCCGCGCACGGTGTCGGCGATCTCGGCGAGATAACGCGCGCGCGCCGGCGGCACGATGACGTTCTTGCCGCTCGAGTGCTTCTGCGACGGCGCGGCCAGTTTCGATGGCTCGACCGGCAGGCCCAGTTGCGCCAGCTTCGGCAGCAGGCCGTGGTACAGGGCGGTGACGCCGTCGTCGTTGAAGCGCGAGGCCTGGGTGCCGAACACCGGCATCTCGTCCGGGCTTTGCGACCACAGTTCGCGGTTGCGCTGGTACTGCTTGGCGACGTCGCGCAGCGCGTCCTGGGCGCCCTTGCGGTCGAATTTATTAATCGCGATGAAATCGGCGAAATCGAGCATGTCGATTTTTTCGAGCTGCGAGGCGGCGCCGAATTCCGGCGTCATCACGTACATCGAGGCGTCGACGTGCGGCACGATGGCCGCGTCGCCCTGGCCGATGCCCGAGGTTTCGACGATCACCAGGTCGAAGCCGGCGACCTTGCAGGCGGCGATCACGCTAGGGAGCGCGGCCGAGATCTCCGAACCGGCTTCGCGGGTGGCGAGCGAGCGCATGAAGACGCGGGATTGACCGTTCCACGGATTGATCGCGTTCATGCGGATGCGGTCGCCCAGCAGGGCGCCGCCCGACTTGCGGCGCGACGGGTCGATCGAGATCACCGCGATGTTCAGGCGGTCGTTCTGGTCGAGGCGGATGCGGCGGATGAGTTCATCGGTCAGCGAGGATTTGCCGGCGCCGCCGGTGCCGGTGATGCCCAGCGCCGGTACCTTCAGCGTGTCGGCCGCTTCCAACACCTGCTTGCGCAGGCCTTCGTCGGCCTTGCCGTTTTCCAGCGCGGTGATCAACTGGGCCAGCGGACGGTGGCGTTCGGCGATGTCGCCGGCGCGCAGGGCGTCGATCGAGGTCGGGGCATAGGTCGACAGGTCGATGTCGCAGGCTTCGATCATCGAGCGGATCATGCCCACCAGGCCCATGCGCTGGCCGTCTTCCGGGCTGAAGATGCGTGCGACGCCATAGGCGTGCAGTTCCTCGATCTCGGACGGGACGATGACGCCGCCGCCGCCGCCGAAGACCTTGATGTGGGCGCCGCCGCGTTGTTTCAGCAGGTCGATCATGTACTTGAAGTACTCGACGTGGCCGCCCTGGTAGCTGGAGATGGCGATGCCCTGCACGTCTTCGGCCAGGGCCGCGGTGACGACCTCGTCGACCGAGCGGTTGTGGCCGAGGTGGATGACCTCGACGCCGTTCGACTGCAGGATGCGGCGCATGATGTTGATCGAGGCGTCGTGGCCGTCGAACAGGGAGGCGGCGGTGACGAAGCGCACCTTGTTGGCCAGCTTCGGTTGCTCAGGCAGGCCGAGCTTGGCGGCGGGGGTGATGTCGTTCATGGTGTTCCTTCTGGAATCGGAAGCGGACAGGTTCGATTTGTACGGTATATGACGTTAACGTTAACGTCAAGCTTGAGGTGTGGTGATGAGGCGACCCGTAGGGTGGACGGGTTCCCCGTCCACGCGTTCAAGCAGCGTTAAATCGTTCGCGATGGATCAGACATGCGTTGGACGCGTGGACGGCAGAGCCGTCCACCCTACGTTCCTCCGCTTCAGGCGGCGCGTTTCTTGACGTTGCCGCTCAGCAGCTCCGCCTTGCGCAGGCGGAAGGCCTCGACCGCCTTTTCCTTCACGTGGCCGAAGCCGCGGATCTGCTCCGGCAGGCTGGCCAGCGCGACGGCGTCGGCATGCGAGGCGCCGTTCAGGGTCGGCAGCAATCCTTCGATCATCTGGCGGTATTCATTGATCAGCGCGCGTTCCATCTTGCGCTCGGTGGTGTAGCCGAACACGTCGAAGGCGCCGCCGCGCAGGCCTTTGAGTTTGGCCAGCAGCTTGAAGGCGCCCATCATCCACGCGCCGAACTCCTGCTTCACCAGTTCGCCCTTGGCGTTCTTCTTCGCGAACAGCGGCGGGGCCAGGTTGAACTTCAGCTTGACGTCGCCTTCGAACTGCGATTTCACCTGCTCGAGGAAGCGGCCATCGGTGTACAGGCGCGCCACTTCGTACTCGTCCTTGTAGGCCATCAGCTTGAAGTAGTACTTGGCGACCGCCATCGACAGCTTGTTGCCGAGACCTGCCGCGGTTTCGGCGGCGCGCACCTTCTCCACCAGCTCGGCATACACGCCGGCATAGGCCGCGTCCTGGTAGCCGGTCAGGAATTCGACGCGCTTCTTGACGACGGTCTCCAGGCTCTGCGGCATCTGCACCAGCACGGCCTGGGTCGGCGTGGCGGTCTTCTCGACGCGCTTGAAGTCGACCGCGGCGCGACGGCCCCACAGGAAGCTCTTCTTGTTCGATGCCACCGCCACGCCATTGAGTTCGATGGCGCGCAGCAGGGCGGCCTCGGTCAGCGGGATGCGGCCCTTCTGCCAGGCGTAGCCCATCAGGAACAGGTTGGTCGCGATCGAGTCGCCCATCAGCGCGGTGGCCAGCTTGGTCGCGTCGATGAAGTCGGCGCCGTCCGCGCCGCCCACGGCTTCCACGATCAGGCCGCGCACGTCCTCGGCCGGGAACTGCCAGTCGGCGTTCTGGGCAAAGGTGCCGGTCGGCTGTTCGTGCAGGTTGACGATGGCGAGCGTGCGGCCCGGGCGCATCTTCGAGACCGCGTCGGCGGCGCCGGTGGTCAGCATGTCGCAGCCGAGGATCAGGTCGGCCTCGCCGGTGGCGATGCGCTGGGCGCGCAGGCGCTGCGGCGACATCGCGATCTTCACGTGCGAGGTGACGGAGCCGTTCTTCTGGCTCATGCCGGTCATGTCCAGCACCGAGGCGCCCTTGCCCTCCAGGTGGGCGGCCATGCCCATCAGGGCGCCGACGGTGATCACGCCGGTGCCGCCGATACCGTTGATGAGGATGTTGTACGGATGCTCGACGGACGGCAGCACCGGTTCCGGCAGCGCGCCCCAGCCGTCGTCGTCGCTCTTGCTGACGCCGGCCTTGCTCTTCTTGAGCGTACCGCCTTCGACGGTGACGAAGCTCGGGCAGAAGCCCTTGGCGCACGAGTAATCCTTGTTGCAGGAGGACTGGTCGATCTGGCGCTTGCGGCCGAACTCGGTTTCCTTCGGCAGGATCGAGACGCAGTTCGACTGCACGCCGCAGTCGCCGCAGCCTTCGCAGACGGCTTCGTTGATGACCATGCGCTTGGCCAGGTCGGGGAACTCGCCTTTTTTACGACGGCGGCGCTTCTCGGCGGCGCAGGTCTGGTCGTAGATGATGACCGACACGCCCGGCAGTTCGCGCAGCTCGCGCTGGATGGCGTCCATCTCCTTGCGGTCGTGCAGGGTGACGATGGCCGGCAGGGCGCTGCGGTCCTCGTAGCGCGACAGGTCTTCGGTCACCAGCGCGATGCGCTTCACGCCCTCGGCCGCCATCTGCTGGGCGATGTGCGGCACCGACGTGGTGCCGTCGACCGGCTGGCCGCCGGTCATCGCGACCGCGTCGTTGTACAGGATCTTATAGGTGATGTTCACCTTGGCCGAGACGGCCGCGCGCACGGCCAGGTAGCCCGAGTGGAAATAGGTGCCGTCGCCCAGGTTCTGGAACACGTGCGGCACTTTCGAGAACGCGGCCTGGCCGATCCAGGGCGCGCCTTCGCCGCCCATATGGGTGGTCAGCTTGTTCATCTCGGGATAGATCGAGGTCGCCATCACGTGGCAGCCGATGCCGGCCAGCGCGAAGGAACCTTCCGGCACCTTGGTCGAGGTGTTGTGCGGGCAGCCGGAGCAGTAGAAGGCCGGGCGGAACGGCGTGGTGATCGCCTTTTGCAGCACGGCGTCCTTCGCGTCCAGGAAGGCCAGGCGGGCCTTGATCAGGTCGCGCGTGGCGCCGTCCTCGACCAGGCGCGCGATGCGGCCGGCGATCACGCGCGCTACTTGCGCCACCGAGAAATCGGCCTTCGGCGGCAGCAGCCAGTCGCCGCGCGGCGCGACCCATTCGCCCTTGTCGTCGAACTTGCCGATGATGTGGGGACGCACGTCGTCGCGCCAGTTGTAGAGCTGCTCCTTGAGCTGGTACTCGACGACTTGCCGCTTTTCTTCGACCACCAGGATCTCTTCCAGGCCTTGCGCGAATTCGCGCACGCCTTCCGGCTCCAGCGGCCAGATCATCGCGACCTTGAACAGGCGCAGGCCGACCTTGGCCGCCATGGCTTCGTCGATGCCCAGCTCTTCCAGCGCTTCCAGCACATCGAGGTAGGATTTGCCGGAGGCGATGATGCCGAGCTTGGCGTTCGGGCTGTCGATCGTAGTGTGGTTCAGCTTGTTTTCGCGGGCGTAGGCCAGGGCTGCATAGATCTTGTAGTCCTGCATCAGCGCTTCCTGGGCGCGCGCCTGCTGGCCCAGCGGCACCGACGACAACTTCGTGTTCAGGCCGCCTTCGGGCATGACGAAGTCCTGCGGGATCTTGACCTGCACGCGGTGCGGGTTGGCGTCGACCGAGGCGCTCGATTCGACCGTGTCGGCCAGCGCTTTAAAAGCGACGGCGCAGCCCGAGAAACGCGACATGGCCCAGCCGTGCACGCCGAGGTCCAGGTATTCCTGCACGTTGCAGGGGTAGAGCACCGGGATCATGCAGGCCGAGAAGATGTGGTCGGACTGGTGCGGCAGGGTCGACGAATACGCGCCGTGGTCGTCGCCGGCCACCAGCAGCACGCCGCCGTTCTTGCTCGTTCCGGCATGGTTCATGTGCTTGAAGACGTCGCCGCAGCGGTCCACGCCCGGGCCCTTGCCGTACCACATGGCGAACACGCCGTCGTACTTGGTCGGGCCGATCAGGTCGACCGTTTGCGTGCCCCAGACGGCGGTCGCGGCCAGGTCCTCGTTCACGCCCGGCACGAACTGCACGTGGTTCGCTTCCAGGTGCTTCTTCGCCTTCCACAGGGTCTCGTCGAGACCGCCCAGCGGCGAGCCGCGGTAGCCCGAGACGAAGCCGGCCGTGTCCAGGCCGGCGGCGGCGTCGCGCTCGCGCTGCATCATCGGCAGGCGCACCAGGGCCTGGATGCCGGACAGGAAGATGTTGCCGGTCTTGGCAGTGTATTTGTCGTCGAGGGTGACAGTGGTCAGACGCGAGGTGTAATCCTGCGCGGGCTCGCGCGGCGCGACGGTATCGGGCATGTGAGTCTCCAAGCTTTGTAGTTGGTGTTGTCCCGCCGGGCTGGCGCACCGGGTAGGTGCTGGGCGCGGCGGACGGGTGTCGCGGTCGGCGACGCATGGTGCAGACGAACCGGCAGGGGTTCATCGGTCGGCGTGGAGTGTATGGCCTTGCCGGCGGAAGGGGAAATACGGAATCGGGATGGGGGTATAAGAAAAACTGATAGCAGTTATTCAAGAAGCTGAGCACCGGGCCATTGCCCATTCGTGCACAGCATTTCGGTGACTTCACGCACCAGGCGGCTGATCGCGGAAGCCGCGTTCGTCAGCGGGATGTTGCGCGAGGCACAGAGGGTCACCTTGCGCCGGATTGCCGGGCTGTGCACCGGCGTAGCGATCAGGGCGCCGCTGTCGATTTCCGCACGCAGCGGAGCCAGCGGCAGCAGGGTGGCGCCCATGTCGGCCAGCAGGGCCGATTTCAGGATCGCGATCGAATTGATCTCGATGATGTTGGCCAGCGCCAGCCCGGCGCTGCCGGCGGCCTGTTCGATCAGCGGGCGCACGCCGTGCTGCTGGGCCGGCAGGATCAGGGTGCTTGCCAGCGCCGCGCCGAGGGTGATGGCCGGGCCTGGCGGCACCCAGCTCGCGCCGGCGCGGCAGATGTACATCAAGTCTTCCTCGACCAGGGGCGTGGTGTCGAACCCGGTCAGCTGGCCGTCGTCGAACAGGACGGCCAGGTTCAGCCGTCCGGATTTCAGCTGTTCGTTCAGGTTGCCCGAGATTTCCTCGGTCAGCTGCAGTGTGATTTCGGGATAGGTGGCGCGCGCGGCGGTCAGCAGGGGCAGGGCCAGGGCGCCTGAGATACTGTGCGGCAGCCCGAGCGTGACGCTGCCCGAGGGACGCGTGGTCGACTGCGTGACGGCCGCGCGGGCATCAAGCACCTGCTTCAGGATGGCCTGGGCGTGTTCATAAAAAATCTTGCCTGCATCGGTACTGAGCACGCCGTGGGCGGAACGGTGCAGCAGCTGGGCGCCGAGTTCTTCTTCCAGCTGGCGCAACTGTTGCGTAAGCGCCGGCTGCGCCACGTGCAGCACCAGCGCGGCGCGCGAGAGCGAGCCGTGATCGACGATGGCCACGAAATAGCGGAGCTGGCGTAGTTCCATAAGGAATTATTTTGTGCCTGGTTGCAACACTTAGTGGACAGAAAGTTTATGTAGGGAAAGTAGGTTGTTATACTGCATGGTCCGTCACGGTGGCGGAGATTAACACATCGTCAGACCGTAGCATGCTCAAGAAAATCGATTCCTCCCGGCTGCGCGTGGGCATGGCCATCCACGACCTGGACTGCGGCTGGATGGAACATCCCTTCGTTCGTGCCAGGTTTGTGCTGACCAGCGAGGACGAGATCCGCAAGATCGTCAACGCCGGCATCCGCGGCGTCGTCATCGACTGTTCCCGCGGGCTGGACGTGGCCGAGGCGCCGACCCTGGCCGAGACCCAGGCCCAGACCGAGAAGGAAGTCGCGGAAATCGCGGCCAGGCCGGTCAAGCCGGCGCGCACCACGCTCGCCGACGAGATGCAGCGCGCGGTGAACATCCGGCGCCAGGCGGTCGGCCTGGTGCGCACGGTGATGCAGGACGCACGCCTGGGCAAGGCGGTCGAGCTCGATAATGTGTCGCCGGTGGTGCAGAACATCACCGAGTCGATCCTGCGCAATTCCGGCGCACTGCTGGGGCTATTGCGCATCAAGACCAAGGACGACTACACCTTCCTCCATTCGGTGAGCGTGTGCACGCTGCTGGTGGCGTTCTGCCGCTCGCGCGGCATGGACGACGAGACGATCTACCAGGCCGGTATCGGCGGGCTGCTGCACGACACCGGCAAGGCGCTGGTGCCGGACCACATCCTGAACAAGTCTGGACGCCTCACCGACGAGGAATTCGCGATCATCAGGAAGCACCCGCGCGACGGCTACGACATCCTGCGCCAGACCCCGGAGATCGGCCAGATCCCGCTCGACATCACGCTGCACCACCACGAGCGGCGCGACGGCAGCGGTTATCCGGACCGGCAGGCCGAAGGCCAGATCAGCGAACTGGCGCAGATGGCGGCCATCGTCGACGTCTACGACGCCATCACCTCGGACCGCTGCTACCACAAGGGCATGTCGGCGGCCGACGCGCTGCGCAAGATCTACGAGTGGAGCAAGTTCCACTTCAGCCCGTCGCTGACCCAGGAATTCATGCGCTGCGTCGGCATTTATCCGGTCGGCACCATGGTCATGCTGGAATCGGGCCGCCTGGGCGTGGTGGTCGAGCCGCACGAATCGAACCTGCTGACGCCCAAGGTCAACGTGTTCTTCAATACCCGCAGCCAGACCTACATCCGTCCCGAGCTGCTCGACCTGTCGCGCGCGCTGGGCTTCGGCGGCGGCGACAAGATCGTGCGCCACGAGTCGCCCGAGAAGTGGGGGGTCGACCCGAACCGGTTTTTGCTGGTCGCCTGAGCGTCCGGCACGACCCTCATGGCTGCGTTGCATCGTCTTGCCGTACTAGCGTACTGTCTTCGACGATGCGCCTTGCCCTGAGAGTCGTGTCGAACGCTCGAAAACGTTCTGGAGCTTAAAAAAACTCGGCGGTGTCGTTCGAGGCGACGGTCTGCAACAGGCCGCGCTCGATCAGTTCGTCGTAGTGGCAGACCTGGTTGCGGCCGTGGGTCTTGGCGTAGTACAGCGCCTGGTCGGCATGGCCGAGCGTGACCACCGGCGAATCGTAGGGGCTGATGCTGACGAAGCCGACGCTCACCGTCACCCGCCCCACCTGCGGGAAATCATGCGCTTCCACGTTCGCGCGGAAGCGATCGATGATGCGGCGCGCGTTTTCCAGCGTGGTCGAGCGCAGCAGCACCACGAACTCTTCGCCGCCGAAGCGGAACACCCGGTCCTGGGCGCGAAACGCGGCCTGCAGCTGGTTTGCGATCAGGATCAGCACCTCGTCGCCGTACAGGTGGCCGAAGGTATCGTTGACGAGCTTGAAATGGTCGACGTCGACCACCGCCAGCCATTGCTTCTCCTGCGCATGATGCTGGCGCCGCTCGGGCTGGCCCGGCAGCGGCGGCTCCTGCTCGTGCGGGCACTGGAGCATGCGCGCCAACTGGTCCTCGAAGGTCTTGCGGTTCAGGAGACCGGTGAGCGAATCGCGCTCGCTGTAGTCGAGCAGGTTCTGGAAATTGCGGTAGACGCCGACGATGCCGGCGACCATGTGGATGGTCTGCTCCGGAAAGGGCGCGCCGCGCACGATCTCGAGACAGGTATCGGCTTTTTCGCCGAACCAGATCGGCAACCATAAAGTCCGCGTGCCGTCGGCAGCGACGGCTTCGGCGCTGGTCTCGCGCGCCGCCAGGCAGCCCGCCAGTTCGGGCAATGCGGTCAACGGCAAGTCCGGGGTGGCGCCGTCGAGCGGTTCATGGATCCGGGCGCGGCCGCCGGCCTCGATGCTGGCGCGCGGCCGGACGTAAGGCAGGCCGCCGAAGGTGAAGACGGACAACACCCGCGTCTGCGCGGCGGCGGCCAGTTCCTGCACTGCCGCGATTACCGAAACGTCGAGCATCGCGTGGTCGCGGTGGCCGGTCATGTCCACCATATGTTTCAGAAGGGAATCCATGTCATTCTCTGAAATGTAATCAACCCACTCGTCGCCCACGGCACGCTGCTATTTGCTTACCGAAGTCGAAATTTCCGAAGAGCAAGCGAAACAGCATAATCTGTTTTTGCATTTACAGCAATAATCTCGTCGGCTTTTCAGCATGCTGCGTGGCATCCGAACGCCACGTTTGCGCCCGCTCAAAAATTTCCCCAAGTAAATGATTCCTGTGGGAAAGCTTGCGTGCAGTCAACTTGCCGTACGGCATCAAAACGTATGATGAACTCACTGAAACGGAAACGACAAAGCAGCGTCAGCCGAGTCAGGGAACCACCTCCGTTTCAGGGTTGTTCTTATAAACCACCATATGGAGTTTGTCATGAAAACGATCTTTACCGCTATCCAAGCTTTCGTTGCTGACGAAGACGGTGTGACTGCCATCGAGTATGGCCTGATCGCCGCCCTGGTCGGTGTCGCGATGGCCGGTGCGGCCACGCTGCTGGGTGATCAGATCGAAGCGACCTTCACCAACGTGAAAACCACGCTGGAAAATGCGCTGAAATAATCACTTGGTCTCGCCCTCCGGACTCCGGTCCGGAGGGCTTTTTTTTTTTTTGAGGAGCGCACTCATGCCCGTCCAGACCTGGCTCGACTTGATGCTGCTTGTTCTCGTCGTCGCCGCCGCGATCACCGACCTGGCGACCAGAAAGATCCCGAATCTCCTGCTGCTCGCCGCCTGGTGCGGCGTGCTGGGCCTGCACCTGTCGGGCGCGACCCCCGCGGGGGCGGCCGGCAGCGCGCTGGCCGGCGCCGCCATCGGCTTCGGCCTGTTCATTCCCCTGTATGCGCTGCGCGGCATGGCCGCCGGCGACGTCAAGCTGATGGCGACGGTCGGCTTGTTCCTTGGCCCCGCGCAAACCCTGCATGCGTGCGTCCTGGCCTGGTGCGCCGGCGGCCTGATGGCGCTCCTGATGATCCTGGCCACGCGCCGCTGGCAGCTGGCCTGGATCAATCTGCGCCGGCTGCTGGTGGCGCTCCTGCCGCTGCCATGGCAGGCGCGGCTGTACCCCGGTCCGGTGCCGGACGGAGCGGGGCTGAAGAGCGCGGGCTCGATGCCCTACGGTCTGGCAATTGCTCTCAGTGCCTTATGGCTGCTGGGGCAGCGCTATCACGGCTGAGCCGCCAGCTTGCTTCATCTCAAGGGTGCCCAGGAAGCCCGTCGCTAGAATCAAATCAATGTCGTTAGAGAAATATTTTATTGTCTGCGAGGAGAATGCCATGATCGAAACGCTGTCGTTTGGCTCGGCCGAGCACGGCGCCGCGGCGTCGGCCGGCATGGCCGGGCGCATGCCGCCGGCGCCGCCGGGCGAGCCGGAGGTGGCGGCGATCCTGCCGCGCCAGGCGAAGTCCGTCAGCGATACCGGGCTCGATGCACGCCTGGTCTGTGCGCTGATGCTCAAGACCCTGCATGCGAACGGCCGCGCGCCCTTGCCTCTGCTCGCGGGCAAACTCAAGCTGTCGGTCAGCGTGCTGCGCGAAGTGCTGGCCAGCCTGATGGCCGAGCAGCACGTGGAAGTAGCCTGGTGCGGCGAATCCGACATCGACGTCCAGTACCAATTGACGCCGATCGGCCAGCGCGCCGCGCTCGACTGCCTGGCCGAGTGCCGCTATATCGGCCCGGCGCCGGTCACGCTGGGCGCCTGGCGTGCGATGGTCGAGCGCCAGTCGCTGCGCCAGGCCGGGGCGGGCCGCCCCAGTGCGGCCGACATCGCCGCCGTGCTGGCCGACGACGGCCTCGAGACGCAGCAGCGCACGCTGCTCGGCGCCGCCCTGCATGCACAGCGCGCCTTGCTGTTGTACGGGCCGAGCGGCAGCGGCAAGAGCACGCTGGCGCGCAAGCTGGCGCGCCTGCTGCCGGGGGCCGTGGCGGTGCCCTACGCGATCCTGGTCGGGGACCGCATCGTGCGCTTCCATGATCCGCTGCGCCATCCGGCGCCGCTGCCCCTGGCGCGCCAGCAGGAGGAGCGGCGCAGCTGCGATGCGCGCTGGGTCGTGTGCCAGCGTCCGCTGGTGCATGTCGGCGCCGAACTCGAGCCGGAAGCGCTCGAGCCGCGCTACGACGCGGACCAGGGCGTGTACCAGGCGCCCCTGCACCTGCAGGCGAACAACGGCATCTTCGTCATCGACGACCTCGGGCGCCAGCGGGTGCCGGCGCCCGAGCTGCTCAAGCGCTGGTTCGGCATCCTCGACGGCGGCCCGGCGCGCATCACGCTCGGCGGCGGCCAGGCCGAGACCATGCCGTTCGAGGCCATGCTCGTCTTCGTCACCGACCTGGCGCCGGCCGGCGTATTCGATCCCGCCCTGCTGCGCCGCATCGGTTACCGCATCGCGCTCGGGCCGCTGGCCGAACCGGCCTACCGCGCGCTCTGGCGGCGCCTGTGCCGGCTGCGCCGCCTCGATTGCGATGAAGCGCTGCTCGACCACCTGGTCGCGCGCCTGCACCGCGCCAGCGGCACGCCGCTCCTGGCCTGCCATCCCGAGGAGCTGCTCGGACGCCTGTTCGACTTCGCCGGCAGCGCCGGCACCGAGCCGCGCCTGACGGTCGCCGCCCTGGAGCAGGCCTGGAGCAGCATGTCCGCCGGCGCCGCCCCGGCCCCGAACCACCTTGCAGGAATCGCATCATGAAGAACAAACGCGCCCTCATTGTGATGGCCGTCGCCATCCTGTTCGGCCTGACGGCCGTGGTGCTGGCTTCGCGCTGGCTGCTGCAGCAGCCGGGCGCCGGCACCGGCCACATCGTGGTCGCCGCGGCCGACATCAATCTCGGCCAGCGGCTCACGCCCGAGATGCTCAAGCTGGCGGAGTGGCCGGCAGACAGCCTGCCCAAAGGGGTATTCACCGATCCGCAGAAGCTGGCCGGGCGGGTGGTCAAGAGCAGCGTGCTGGCCGGCGAACCGGTGAGCGAGGCGAAGCTGGCGCCGAGCGGCACCCTGGGCGGCTTGTCGGCCCTGATCACCGAAGGCAAGCGCGCCATCACGGTGCGCGTCAACGACGTCATCGGCGTAGCCGGCTTCACCCTGCCGGGCAACTACGTCGACATCATCGTCAGCACCCAGAAGGATCCGGTTCCGGGAGCGGGCGGGCGCGAGCAGGATATCTCGAAGATCGTGCTCGAGCGGATCCTGGTGCTGGCCGTGGCCCAGGAAGTCAACCGCGACGAGACCAAGCCGCGCGTGGTGAATGCCGTCACGCTCGAGGTCACGCCGGAACAGGCCGAGAAGCTCGACCTGGCGCGCAGCGTCGGCACCCTGTCGCTGGCCCTGCGCAACCAGGTCGATCCGCAATCGGCCCAGACCGACGGCGCCACCAAGCTCACCCTGCTGCCGGGCGTCGAGCCGGTCCCGACCAAGCCGGCGCCGGCCAAGCCGGCCGCCGCGCCGCGCCGCCCCGACAAGCCGGCCGTGCACCGTGTCGCCACGCCGCCGGTACGGCGCAACTGCGTCAGCGTCATCAACGGCCTGCAGTCTTCGCAGGAATGTTTCTGATCCCCTTCGCGTGCAGGTGAAACCATGAACACGAGTACCAATCAATCCCGCCTTGCATGCCGCGTTGCGCTCAGCGGTATGGCGCTGGCGCTGGCGGGCGCCGCCCAGGCGGCGCGTCCGGTGGCGCAGGCCGAGACCCCCGTCGTGGCCGGCGAGCATGCCGAAGTCGGTCCACGCTGCAAGGGCGAGGCCGCGCGTCCGGCGCAGGTCGCGCTCCAGATGGGCAAGTCGACGCTGATGCGCCTGCCGGAGTCGGTGCAGAACCGCAGCGTCGGCAACCCTTCCGTGGTACAGGCCATGTTGGTGGCGCCCGATACGATGTACATCGCCGGGGTCGACGTCGGCACCACCAACATGATCGTGCAGGGCCGCAGCGGCCTGTGCAGCGTGCTCGACATCACGGTGGCCATGGATCCGACTGCGCTGCAGGCGACGCTGGCGGCCGTCATGCCGGAAGAGAAGGACATCCGCGTGCTGGCGGCGGCCGACTCGCTGGTCCTGACCGGCACCGTCTCCGACGCTTCCGCCGCCGCCCGCGCCGCCGAGCTGGCGCTGGCCTATGTGCGCAAGCCGCTGCGGCCGATGAGCGCGGTGCCGAAAGAGCTGGCCCCCGACCAGGCCGGCGGCGGCGGGGGAAATGCCGCCAGTGCCGCCAACCTGCGCGTGGTCAACCTGTTGAGCGTCAGCGCACCGCAGCAGGTGCAGCTTGAGGTGAAGGTCGCCGAGGTGTCGAAATCCCTGCTGGAGCGGCTCGAGGCCGGCGCCAGCTGGCGTTTCACTTCGGGCAGCTGGGCTGCCGCCCTGGTCTCGAATTTCCTGACCGGGAACGCCGCTTCCAGGCTGGCCGCCGGCCGCAGCACCGACAAGGGCTTCGTCCTGGACAGCGAGACCAAGGACAGCCTGGTGCGCGTGCTGGCCGAGCCGAACGTGATGGCGATCAGCGGCCAGGAAGGCAGTTTCCTGGCCGGCGGCAAGTTCTATATTCCGGTCGCGCAGGAGAGGGACAAGGTCACGCTCGAAGAAAAGGAATTCGGCGTCGGCCTGCGCTTTACGCCGACGGTGCTCAGCGGCGGCCGCATCAACCTGCGCGTGGCGCCCGAGGTATCCGAACTGTCGCGCGAAGGCATCGGCATCAGCACCAATGGTCTGATCGGCGGCGCCGTCCTGCCGGTGGTGACGACACGCCGTGCCAGCACGACCGTCCAGCTGTACGATGGCCAGAGCTTCGTCATCGGTGGCCTGATCAAGAACAACCTCGTCACCAACCTGAAGGGCGTGCCGGTGCTCGGCGAGCTGCCGGTATTGGGGGCGCTGTTTCGCAGCACCGACTTCCAGCAGGATCGCACCGAGCTGGTGTTCGTGATCACGGCGCGCCTGGTCAAACCGCTCACCGCCACCGGCTACGCGCTGCCGACCGATGGCGTGGATGCGCCTTCGCGCGCCGCCCTGATGCTCGGCGGACGGCTCGAGGGCGCGGCCAGGCTTCCCGAACGCAGTGCGCCGCCGGCCCAGAGCGTCGACGGTTTCGAACTCAAATAGGAGAAGGTCATGGCTACTTACAAGACCATTGCATGTGTCGCGGCGCTGCTGCTGGTACAGGGCTGCGCGACCGCGCCGCGCTTCGACCGCCAGTTCGGCGCGTCGGTGCGCGCCAACGTGGCGGCGCAAACGATCGATCCGCGCGGCGCGGCGAATGCCAATCCGGCCGCCGGCATCGACGGTCCGGCCGCGCGCGCCGCGCATGCCCGCTACCAGCGTTCGTTCGCCCAGCCGCAATCCGAGTCCGGGTCGCTGGTCAACACGCTCGGCACCGGGCAGTGAACAGCGCTCCGCCGCGCCCGCATTCCAGTCCGTTGCGCCCTGCGCGCCCGCCTCCGCCATCGATAACCTGAGCCTCGATGAGGATCGTCATGAAAGCCCTTTTGATCAGCCGCGACAGTCTGCTGTATGCCGAAATCGCCTCACAGGGCGCGGCACGCGTGCCGCCGCTGAACGTAGCCGCCAGCCGCGTGTCGATGCGCGAAGCACTCGACCGCCCGGTGGCCGACGCGCCGGGCCTGGTGATCGTCGACGCCAGCGCCGGCAGCGCCGAGGACGGCGATTTGCTCGAACGCCTGGCGCGCCAATACCCGGAAGCGCAGTTCATGCTGCTCACCAGCGAGCATCGTCCGGAACTCCTGATCCGGGCGATGCGCGCCGGGGTGCGCGAAGTGCTGCAGCTGCCCCTGGTGCACCGCGCCTTCCACGAAACGATGGACCGCATCGCGACCGCCGCCGGGGTTGCCCAGCTGCGCGACGGCAAGGTGCTGGCCTTTATTGCCTGCAAGGGCGGCAGCGGCGCGACCTTCATCTCGACCAACTTCGGCTATGCGCTGGCGACGCTGGCCGAGAAGAAGGTCCTGCTGATCGACCTACACGGCCAGTTCGGCGACGCCGCGCTGTACGTCTCGGACCAGAAGCCGACCATGACCCTGTCCGACGTCTGCGAGCAGATCGCCCGCGTCGACGGGCCCTTCCTCGATTCCTGCCTGGTGCACGTCACGCACGGCTTCGGCGTGCTGGCCGCGGCCGACGACCCTTCGCAGGCGAAGGAAGCCAAGCCCGAGCACATGGATGCCATCCTGCGCGTGGCGCGCCAGCACTACGACTACATCGTGCTCGACGTCGGGCGCCAGATCGACGCCGTCTCGCTGCGCGCGCTCGACAGCACCGACACCATCTATCCGGTGCTGCAGCTGGCGCTGCCCGACATCCGCGACGCCCGCCGCCTGCTCGACATCTTCCGCTCGCTCGGCTATCCGAACGAGAGCATCCGCCTGATCGTCAACCGCTACGAGAAGGGCGGGCGCCTGCGCCTGCCCGACCTGCACGCCGCGCTCGGCTGCGAAGTCGTGCACACCGTGCCCAACGATTACATCGCCGTCACCGACTCGGTCAACCAGGGCGTGCCGGTGCTCGAGCTGTCGCGCGCGAGCGCGGCGGCGCGCAGCCTGGCCGACCTGGTCGAACTGGTCACCGCGCGCCGCGCGCCCGAAAGCCGCGGCCTGTTCAATCGCCTGTTCGGCCGCGGCGATACCGATTATTGAAAGGAGAAGCCATGTCGCTGCGTGAACGCCTGTCCGTATCCGATGACGAGCGCCGCTCCGGCGTACTTCCGGCCGAGGCCGGCAACAGTGCCTACCAGGAGCTCAAGAAGACGATGCACCAGATGATCCTCGACCGGATCGACCTGGAGCGTCTCAAGCGCCTGACCGCCGAGCAGTTCAAGCACGAGTTGGCCCTGCTGATCCAGCGCATCATCGAGGAAGAACGCATCGTCCTCAACCAGCACGAGCGCCACAACCTGGTGCTCGACATCCAGCACGAGATGCTCGGCTTCGGCCCGCTCGAGCCGCTCCTGAACGACCCGAGCGTCTCCGACATCCTGGTCAATACCGCCAGCCGCGTCTATGTCGAGCGGCGCGGCAAGCTGGAATTGACCGACGTGTCCTTCCACGACAACGCGCACCTGATGAAGATCATCGAGAAGATCGTCTCGCGCGTGGGCCGCCGCGTCGACGAATCGAGCCCGATGGTCGACGCGCGCCTGCCGGACGGTTCGCGCGTGAACGCCATCATCCCGCCGCTGGCGGTCGATGGCCCGCTGCTGTCGATCCGCCGCTTCGGCGCGACGCCGCTGACGGTGCAGAACCTGCTCGACTACAAGAGCATGACGCCGCCGATGATCAAGGTGCTGGAGGGACTGGGCATCGCCAAGATCAACATCCTGATCTCGGGCGGTACCGGCAGCGGCAAGACCACGCTGCTCAACCTGCTGTCGGGCTTCATTCCGGCCACCGAGCGCATCGTCACCATCGAGGACGCGGCCGAGCTGCAGCTGCGCCAGCCGCACGTGGTGCGCCTGGAGACGCGCCCGCCGAACATCGAGGGCAAGGGCGAGGTCACCCAGCGCGCGCTGGTGAAGAACTCGCTGCGCATGCGGCCCGACCGCATCATCCTGGGCGAGGTGCGCGGCCCGGAAGCGCTCGACATGCTGCAGGCGATGAACACCGGCCACGAAGGTTCGCTCGCCACGATCCACTCGAACACGCCGCGCGACGCACTGGCGCGGCTCGAGAACATGGTCGGCATGGCCGGCGTGAACCTGACGCCGCGTGCGATCCGCCAGCAGATCTGTTCGGCCGTGACGGTGGTGGTGCAGGCTTCGCGCCTGATCGACGGCTGCCGCAAGGTGGTCAGCATCCAGGAAATCACCGGCATGGAAGGCGACATCATCTCGATGCAGGAGATCTTCCGTTTCGAGCAGACCGGGGTCGACCGCGACGGCAAGGTGCTCGGCCATTTCAGCGCGACCGGGGTGCGCCCGCGCTTCGCCGACCGCCTCAAGATGTACGGCGCCGACATCCCCGACGACACCTTCGACCCCGACCGCATCTACCAATGAACCGGCAGGCCGCGCCTGCAGTGGAGCCGTGCAATGGATCTCCTTTTCTACAGCTTCGTCGTGTTCCTGTTCGCCGCCGTGATCCTGCTGTGCGAGGGCGTCTGGCTATGGTGGTCGAGCACCCACGGCAAGGCGGCGCAGCGCGTGGCGCGCCGGCTTCAGGTGATGTCGGGCGGGACCGGGCGCTCGGGCGAACGCATCTCGATCCTGAAGCAGCGCCGCTTCAGCAGCCACGACGGACTGGACCGCCTGCTGCACCGGATCCCGGCGGCGCACCGTCTCGATGCGTTGCTGGTGCAGGCCGGCAGCAAGCTGACGGTCGACCGCTTCATCGGCTGCTCGCTGGCGGCGATGCTGCTTCCCCTGCTGCTGGCGGCGCGCTGGCCGCTGCCGCTGCCGGTGCGGCTGGCGCTCGCGCTGCTGGCGCTGGCGACGCCCTGGATGCTGGTGCGGCGCGCACGCACCCGGCGCCTGCGCCGCATCGAGCACCAGTTGTCCGATGCCGCCGACTTCATCGCACGCGCGCTGCGCGCCGGCCACTCGTTCACCAATGTGCTGCAAATCGTCGGCAACGAACTGCCCGAGCCGCTCAGTGGGGAATTCCGCATCGCGCGCGAGGAGATCAACTACGGCGTGCCGATGGGCGAAGCGCTGCACAACATGGCTGCGCGCATCCCGCTGACCGACCTGCGCTACCTGATCATCGCGGTGCTGATCCAGCGCGAGTCCGGCGGCAACCTGGCCGAGATCCTCGGCAATATCAGCCAGATCATCCGTGACCGCCTGAAGCTCGCCGCCCAGGTGCGGGTGCTGTCGGCCGAAGGGCGCATGTCGGCCTGGATCCTCGGGCTGCTGCCGTTCGCGGTCACGCTGGTGCTGGTGGTGGTGAATCCGAAATACGTGAGCATGCTGTGGACCGATCCGGCCGGCGTGCGCCTGCTGTGGTACGCGGCCGGGATGATCCTGTTCGGGGTCGTCTGGCTGCGCAAGATTATCCGCATCCGGATCTGAGGAATCGTCATGAATGCCGCCCAACTATGCTTCCTCCTGCTTGTCTTCGCGATCGTGTGCGCCCTGGCCTGGCTGGCGATGGCCTTGTTCGCGCCGGAGGCCCTGCGCGCCAGGCTGCGCCGCTCCGTCGGCAAGTCGGAAACCACCCAGCTCGAGTCGAACGGCTGGGTCGAGAAGGTGGCCAAGGTCAGCCAGCCGCTGACCAAGCTGTCGATTCCCGAGGAGGGGTGGGAAAAATCGGCGCTGCGCACGCGCTTCATGAACGCCGGCTGGCGCAATCCGGTGGCGCCGACCCTGTTCTTCGCATCGAAGACGGTGCTGGCGCTGCTCGGGCCGGCCATTGTCGGGACGCTGGTGGCATTCTCGGTGATCGTGCTCTCGGGCGGCAAGCTGATGTTCCTGCTGCTGCTTAGCGCCACGGTCGGCTATTACTCGCCGAACATGGCGCTGCACCGCCTCGCAAGCCGGCGCAAGCGCGAGATCTTCGAAACCCTGCCCGATGCGCTCGACTTGCTGACCGTCTGCGTCGAGGCTGGCCTGAGCCTGGAGCGCGCCTTCGTCAAGGTGGCCGGCGAGATTCACATCAAAAGCGTCACGCTGGCCCAGGAATTGCAGATCGTGCTGATGGAAATGCGTGCCGGCTTCACCAAGGAAAAGGCGCTGCGTAACTTCGCATTGCGCAGCGGCGTCGACGACGTCGATACGCTGGTGGCGATGCTGATCCAGTCCGAGCGTTTCGGCACCAGCGTGGGCGACTCGCTGCGCGTGTATTCGGAAAACCTGCGCAACAAGCGGCGCACGATGGCCGAGGAGTGCGCCGCCAAGATCGGCCTCAAGCTCCTGTTCCCGCTCATCTTTTGCATCTTTCCGACGCTGCTGATGGTATTGCTGGGGCCGGCAGCGATGCAGCTCAGCCGGACGCTTGCCGCCGTTGCCACACGTTGAATTACAGGGGATGGTCATGAAAACACGCAGGATTCTCAAGAAAATGTCGATACTGGGCGCCGGCATGCTGTTGCTGGCCTGCGCCGACGTCGCGCGCCAGCCGGACGCCCAGCCAGGGCCGGATGCCGACAGCGCCTACAGCCAGGGCCGCGCGCACCACCTTGCCGGCCGCTACGACGAAGCGGTCCAGGCCTACCGCGCGGCGCTCGCCGCCGATCCGCGCCATGTGCGGGCCCGCAATGCCCTGGCGGCCGCCTATGCGCGCCAGGGCGATTACGCCCAGGCCATTCCGATCTGGCGCGAACTGACCGCGGACCTGACGCTGTCGTCCGGCCCCGCCAACGCCTACCTGTTCGCCAACCTGGGCTACGCCTATCTGCTCGGCGGCGACTATCAACAGGCCGTCGCCGCACTGGAAAAGGCTTGCCTGCTCGATCCACTGAACCACCGCGCCTGGGAAAACCTCGGCGAGACCTTACGCCGGCTGGGGCAGGACGCGCGCGCCGGGCTGATGTTCCGCCAGGCCAGCGCGCTGCGCGAGCACGATTTCCGCAGCGATTACGCGGCCGCCGGCGGCAGCGCGGTGAGCGCGATCCAGGCCGCGGTCGAGGCGCCGCGGCCCGACCCCGAATGGGCCGTAACCCAGGTGCTCACGGGCGCCGACGGCATCCTGACGGTGCGCCGCATTCCGTCGCAGCGCGCACTGGCCCAGGCACTGGCCCGGGAAATGCCGGGCAACCTGCCGCCGGCGCCACCGCCATCACCCGGCGGTTCGGCGCCCGTATTGCTCGAAATTCGCAATGGAAATGGGGTGACCGGCATGGCGCGCGCACTGTCGCGCCAGGTCGGCGGCGATGGCGTGCGCGTCACACGGCTGAGCAACGAGCAAGGCTTCAACGTGCGCCGCACCCGCATCGAGCACCAGGCCGCTTATCGCGACGCGGCCGAGCATCTGGCCGCACGCTTCGATGGCGTGGCCGTGGTCCAGGTCGAAAGCACCAGGCCGGCCGACCTGCGCCTGGTCATCGGCAAGGATCTGGTGGACGGCAAGCTTGCATTACGGCCCGCCGCGCCCGGCGCCACATCGGCTGTTGCGATCGCGTCACTCATGAAGACGCCTTGAGGCCGCATACACCCGGCACTGTTGTTCCGTATCGAATCGCGTCGACAGGCGCACCCGAAATGGGACGATACCGTCTCGTTTGAAGGGAGCGTTGCCATGAAAATTGCACAGCGTTTCATCACCATCCTCGTCGCCGCCGCCGCAGTGTCCCTCACAGCCTGCGCGCCGACGGCCACCAGCGAGGGCACCGGCGAATACATCGACGATGCCGTCATCACCAGCAAGGTGAAGGCCGCCTTCGCTGCCGATCCCACTGTCAAGGCCACCGAAGTGCAGGTCGAGACCTTCAAGGGAACGGTACAGCTGAGCGGCTTCGTCGAATCGCGCGAAAGCGCCCAGAAGGCCGTGCAGCTTGCCCGCGACGTCAAGGGCGTGAAGGAAGTGCGCAACAATACGGTCATCAAGTAAGCGGTCATCAAGTAAGCGGTCGTCAAGTAGGCGGTCGTCAAGTAGGCGGTCGTCAAGTAGGCGCCGCCGCGACGGCGCGCCTGCCCCGGCAGGCAGCCGGCGCCGCCTCATGCGTGCGCCGGCACCACTGCGCCTCCTGCCGCGATCGCCGCTTCAGCGCCAGCTGACCTTGCCCAGGCCCTCGGTCGTGGCCCTGCGCTGCGCCGGCTTGCCGTACACCGTGGCCGACCCCATGCCGCTGAGGTTCAGGTTCGCCGCCGAGCCGGCGTACACGGTCGCGCCGCCGAGGCCGCTCATGTCGAGGTCGACGACGTCGGCGCGCAGCTTCTCGGCGTCGAGGTTGCCCACGCCCGCCAGCGTGGCGCGCAGCGTCTTCGTCTGGCCCGCCACGGCCAGCTGGCCGGCGCCGCGCAGCGCCAGGTCCATGCGCTCGGCACGGCCGGCGTCGATCGTCATGCTGCCGACGCCGCCCAGGCGCGCATCGACATTCCGGTAATTCCCGTTGAGGGTGACCGTGCCGGCGCCGTCGAGCGCCAGCACGATGCGCTCGCCGCCGAAACCGCTGACCGTGCTCGCGCCCACGCCTTCGGACACGAACTCGGCCAGGTTCGGCACGGTCAGCTCGGCGCGCAGCTTCGGCTCCTTGCTGCCGCGCCTGTCGTTGCTGCGTTTTTCGGTATCGATCTCCAGCGTCTCGCCGTGCTGGCGCGTCGTCACGCGCGCCACGTCCTCGCGTTCGCCCGAGATCACGAGCGCAGGCTTGGCGCCCTGGCGCAGGACCAGGTCGACCACGCCGTCGAGTTTGACGCGGGTGACACGGGCATCGACAGCGCGCGCCTCGCGGATCACATCGGCGGCGCAAGCCGTGCCGGCGCCGAGCGCCAAAGTGGAAGCCACCAGGGTGGCGCCGAGCAGTTTGTTCATGGTCGTCTCCGTGCGTGTGTGGATGGCTGCACTCTATACGTCGTCGCCCTGCCGCGGCGGGGTCGTGCGACGGACCGTAAGATACGCGGAGTGAAGCGTTGGAAATTCCAGCCGAAGCAGACGGTACAGCGCAGCCAGCGGTGCAGCGTGCGCTCAGCGGTAGCTTGGCGCCGACCACCGTCACCCAGCTTTCGTATTCATGGACCAGTTACAGCACGCCGGTGCAGGACATGCGCCGGGTCGGTGATGAAACAGCGGCGCTGCCCGCAAGGAAGGCAAAAGGCGAAGCGGGGTTCCAGGCGCGAAGCGCGGGTTGTTCAAGATGTGTTTTCGCTTTGACCCGGCGCGCTGAGGAAGCTGTAAAACCTGTAATAAATAAGCGTTTCCGTCTACATCTATGTGTTTCCAGAAACCATCATTTGTTGATTTTCATAAGCTATAATGCAAGATTATCAGTTTCTTCAGACTGGCTGGTTCACCGTTCATTTTGTCGTCCTTGCGAGGTGCGCAGCAGTTTAACTGTGGAGTGCCGTGGACATGTTTTCCGGTGATAGAAGCTTCCTGTTTTGTTCGCTCCAATGACTCTTCGGCTTTCGATCAGGTCCAGCCTGGCAATCATGATGGCAGTATGCCTGGTGCCAGCCTCTATAGTTGGGGTGGGGCTGCTGATGTATTCCTACCACCAGAGCAAACTGCAGTTAATCGAGAACTCTCTAACGATGGCGCGCACGATTTCGCACCTCGTCGATCAGCATTTCTCGAACGTCGAGTCGACGCTGCAGGCCCTGTCGACCTCACCTTCCTTGTCTTCGGGCGATACGTCGGCTTTCTACTGGCAGGCCAAGGAGGCGCTGCTGACCCAGAAGGTCGCCAACATCGTCCTGACCGATGCGAACGGCTTGCAACTGATGAATACGTTGAAACCGCTGGGCGAGACCTTGCCGGAAAACGGTTCGCAGATCCGGGTGCACGATTTCAGGGTGGGGAACACCGCCATCGTCTCCAACCTGTTCAAGGGAAAAGTCGCGGGCCGTCCGGTGATCGCGGTGGCCGTACCGGTGCGCCGCTCCGGCCAGACCTTGTACGGCCTGAGCGCCGGCATGTCGCCTGACATTTTCGAGACCATGCTACGGCAGCAGAAACTGCCTTCGCAGTGGCTCTCGGCAGTTGTCGACCGCAACGGCGTCATCGTCAGCCGTATCGGCAGTCCACGTTCCTATGTAGGGCAGCCTGCCACGGCGGAGCTCAAGCACGCGATGGCGGAAAGCGACGAGGGCAGGTTCGACGGCATGACACCGGATGGCGTGCCCACCTATTCCGTCTTCAAGCGTTCCGAAAGAACGGGCTGGACCGTGGTCATCGGGGTTCCCACCCAATATATCGATGGACAGCTGCGCCAAGCCTTGTCGAGTCTGTTCACCGTCATCGGCGTCGTGTTCCTGGCCGGGCTGCTGGCGACCAGGCTGCTGGGAAACCGGATTGTCGCGGCAATTTCGGCCCTGGTCTCGCCAGCGGCCGCCTTGGGAAGCGGAAAAGTGGTGACGGTGCCGCCACTGCCGCTGGTCGAGGCGGACCAGGTGGGCAAAGCGCTGATGCGTGCATCCGAAATGTTGGCGCAGACACGTTACCAGGCCACCCATGACAGTCTGACCGGATTGCCCAACCGCGTCCTGTTCCACGAAATTATTGGACAGCAGGTGTCGCTTGCGGAACGCAACAAGACCAGCCTGAGCCTGCTCTACATCGACTTGAACCGCTTCAAGCCTGTCAATGACCAGTATGGCCATGCTGCCGGCGACCGGCTGCTGGTGCATGTGGCCATGCAACTGCGCCGCAGCCTGCGCGAATCCGATTTTGCGGCGCGGCTCGGTGGGGACGAGTTTGCCGTCGTCCTGATCGGTACCGGGGCGGCCAACGCCGTGCGTGTCGCAAGCAAGATCCTGGAAAAGCTTGCCGTTCCCCTGGTGCTCGACACCGCAACGGTCCAAGCCGGCGCCAGCGTCGGGATCGCGAGTTATCCCGAGAACGGGCGCGGCGTCCAGGAATTGCTCCATGCTGCCGACGAAGCCATGTATCAAGCAAAAGCGGCTGGCGAGAATCAGATCATTTTGAGTTCTCTGATGAAAACAGAAGCCGAGGCGGCAGCCTGATCGGCCGGGGCTATCGCGCCCCTGCCGCAGCCCTACCTGGCCTCGGCGCCCGCCAGAGTAGACGAGGGCGGCGCTTGTGCCGGCTTGTCGGCAACAGGCACCGGCGCGGCCGGCAGCCACAGGACGATTTCGGTACCCTTGCCGAGCTCGGACTCGACGGTGATGGATCCATGGTGCAGATCGATGATTTCCTTGACGATGGCCATGCCCAGGCCCGTACCCGGTATCTTGCCTGAGGCATCGGCCCGGAAAAAGCGCTCGAAGATCCTCTCGGTATGCGCTTTCGACATGCCGATGCCGGCGTCGCGGACCGCCACGCCCACTTGGCCGCTGTGCTTGCCTGTCCCGTTCTCGATGCGCACACGGATCGGGCCGCCATGCGGGGAGTACTTGACGGCATTCGACACGACGTTCAGGAGCGCCTGGCACAGCTTGTCCGGATCGCCCCATACTTCCACCGATTGCTCAGGATGCAGCACGTCGACCGGCCAGCGTGCGGGATCGGCCGCCAGCGCGGCCAGCGCCCGCTCCACCAGCGCGACCGGCAGCACACGTCCGTAGCGGAAATCCTTGCCTCTCCGGGCCTCGATGCGCGCGAGATCGAGCAGCTCATTGATGATTTTCACGAGTCGTTCGGTTTGCTCATGAATGGTGCCGAGCAGGTCGCGCCGGACCTCGGCCTCGAATTCGTCCGCCAGCAACAGTTCGGTGAACCCATAAATGCTCGCCATCGGCGTGCGCAGTTCATGTGCCGCCGTGGCCAGGAAGTCGCTCTTCATGCGATCGATCTCCATCTCGTGCGTCACGTCCCGAAAATAGAAAAGTTTGCGCGCGGTATGTGCCTTGCTGGTCACCCCGGTTATCGCCAATACGCCATGGCGCGGCAGGGAAAGCGTGAGCAGGTGGAGCGCCGGGTTGCCGGGGACCTGCTGCGAGGCGGAACAGAAGGCGGCAAGCCCCGGGTATTCGGCAGGCTCCTCGATGATTCCGCGCAGGCAGGCGTCCAGTCTTTCCTCGGGCTGGTCCAGGATCGCCTCGGGCGCAATCCCCGTCATGCGGGAGAAGGCCGCGTTGACAAACCGCACCATGCCATGATGGTCGATCGACAACAAGCCGGTCGGGCTGGACGACAACATGGTGTCGAGCTGGTCGTTCCTGTCCTGCAATGCTGCCTCAGCGATCTTGGTCGCCGTAATGTTCTCGTGGGCGATGACGACGCCGCCGATGCCGCCGCGCAGGCGGCTGACGCGTAGCCGGTACCAGCGCGGCTGCGCCGGGGCATGGCAGGCATACTCGGTTTCGAACAGGTGCGATTCGCCGCGCAGGACCGCGCGCACGCCCTCGGCCACGGCGGCTGCGCCTGGAGCGCCCTGGGCCTGGCTGCATATCTCGAGATAGTTGACGCCGGTGCCGATCGCCTCGGGAGCGGCGCCGTTGGCGCTGCCGAACTCGCGCCACGACTTGTTGACGGACAAGATGAAACCATCGGCGTCGAGTACGCAGATATGGGCCGTCAGTCCGTCCAGTGTGGATTGGGCAAAGTCCAGCATGTAGCGCAGCTGGTTCCTCGACTCGCTCAGCTCGCGCGTGCGCTCTTCGACGCGCTGTTCGAGCTCTTCCTGGATCTGCGCGAGGCGGCCGACCATCGACGCGAACGAGCGCCCGAGGCGGCCGATTTCATCCTCCACCGGGTAATGCCAGGTGAAGTCGAGGCGGCCGCTGTCGCGAATGCCGTCGACGCGGGAAGTCAGTTTCTCGAGCGGCGCGGTCAAGGTGCGCGCCATGCGCCGTACCACGAACAGGATCGGCACCAGCACGGCGATGCCGACCAGGGAGTAGCCGGCCAGCCAGAGGCTCAGCGGACGCAGCAAGCTGCCCGCCGCGATCCCCGCTTCCAGCGCCAGCTCGCTGTTGCTGAACGGGCCGCCCAGGTGGACCGGATAGTGCACCTTCAACAAGCTGCTGCGCGAGCCGTCGCCGATCAGCACGCCGCCGGCATCGACCAATTGCAGGTGATAGGGCATCGGCCGCGTCTCGTCACGCGGCGACAGGGTCACCAGTTGCTCCAGGTCCGCCTGCATCAGCAACACGCCCTCGGCCCGGGCCGAGGCTGGATACACGACCGGGATCAGGATCTGCAGCTGGTAGGGGCCCTGGCCATCGCGACGAATCAGCTCCGCCGATGCGACGCCGCCCTCCATGATCTGCGTGATTTTCGAAGGCGGCACCTCGACATCCGCGGCGGCGTGCTGCGCCAAGCCGACCGGGGCGCCGGCATAGTCCAGCAAGGCCAGCGTAGCGCCGCGCCGGACCAGCACATCGCTCTGGAGAAAGGGCGCCAGGTATTCTTGCCTGCCTGAGCTTGTATCGGTCAAGCTGTTGCTCACCAAAGGGTTTTGCGCCATGGCGAGGACGTGGCTATACACATTGCCGATTTCCAGCTCAACCCGCTGGGCAGCCAGTTGGGCGTCATGGCGCAGGCTCGCCTCGACCTGCTCCTTGATGAGCAGGGCGGTGACCGCAAACGATGCCGCGCCGCCCGTGACCAGCACGATGGACAGCAGGGACAGGGCGCGAATACCGATGCGCCCGGCCAGCCCGGAACTGTCGAAACGGCGGCGCAGCCATGTCGACGCCGCAGCGCGTGCGCGCCGCATCGTGTTCAAACACATTCGCATCATCTTGCTTCTTGCTTGACCAGGCGGCCGTCCCTGGTGAATCGGGCCATGAACACATCGTCGGCGTCCAGCGCGTCGCGCCGTCCTTGTGCGAATGGCCGGACATAGCGCTTGACGAGGCCGGCATGCGTGTCGATGCGTTCGAGCGCCTGGCGCACGCGCGTGCGGTCGGTGGTGCCGGCCAGGTCGATCGCTTTTCCAAGCAGGTGCATGAGGTCGTAGGCATGCGCAAAGCCGGCTGAAGACACCCGTTCGACCGCAACTTTTCCTGGCGCCGCGGACACGGCGCGCAGCACGCGTTGGCGCACGGGCGACAGTTCGCCATCGAACGTGAAGCTCTGCACGATGCTCAGGTCGACCTGCGCGATGGCCGGGCCCGCCATGGCGAACAGGTCGCCGCCCGTGACCCCGGAATGCGCCGCGACCGGCATGCGTTGCGCTGGCGGCAACGTGGCGATCTCGCGCAGCAGCAGCGCCGCCTCGTGCTCGTTGGCGACAAGGATGACGCCGCTTGCCCCGGCATCGCGCAAGGCCCAGTACTGCGGCAGCAGGGTCTGCTCGCCCCAGCTGTACCACTGGATGTGAAAGGGAAAGGAGGCGCGCTGCGCGAACCGGCGCAGGGCCTCGGCGCTGCTGCGGCCCCATGCCGTGTTCGGCACCAGCAAGCCGATGGTGCGCACCGCCTTCCGGCCGGTCAGGAAACGGCTCATCGCCTGCATTGCCCAGTTGTCGGTGACGGCCAGGCGGAACACGACCGATGGCTTGCCATGATCGGCCGTCACATCGTTGGCCGCCGACCAGGGCGCCAGCAGCGGCACGTTGGCGCGCCTGGCAAATGGTTCGAGTTCCAGCAGCACGGGGGAGAACTTGCCGCCGAACACGGCCACCAGGTCGGGAAGCTGCAGGAATTCCTGGAAGTTCCCGATGGCGCGGGCGGGAATCGAGCGGTCGTCCCGCGTGATCAGGTTCAGCATGCGGTTGCCGAGTACGCCGCCGCCGGCATTGATCTCGGCGATGGCGAGCCGGATGCCCTGCTCGATCGCCTGGGCCGAGGTGCTGTGGACCAGTCCGAATTCGGCCGTCAGCGCGACCGTCACCGGCCGTGGCGGACGCGCCGCGGCCCAGGTGGGGGCGAACGGCAGGGCGCACAGGGCCAGCCAGGGCAGGGCGGCGCGGCGCTTCATGCCAGCATTGCAGCGATCTGATCGGCGTGGACCGGCCGCGAAAACAGGTAGCCCTGCAATTCCTGGCAGCCCCATTCGCGCAGCATTGCGGCTTGGGCTTCGGTTTCCACGCCCTCGGCAACGACTTCCAGGCCGAGCGAGGCCGCCAGTGTCAGGATGGTGCGCGGAATGGCCGAGCTGCGCTCGTCGCCCCCCATCGCGAACACGAAGGAGCGGTCGATCTTCAGGCGATCGATCGCCAGGTGATGCAGGCGGCCCAGGCTGGAGTGGCCGGTGCCGAAGTCGTCGACCGCAATGCCGATGCCGCTGGCGCGCAGCTGCACCAGCACTTCCGCGGCATTGTCCACTTCATCCATGAGTTCGCTCTCGGTGACTTCGATTTCCAGGTAGCGCGGATCGGCGCCGCAGCGCTCGACCACGGCCGCGACCTGCGCTCCGAAGCCGGGCTCGCGCAACTGCCTGCCGGCGATATTGACGGCGACACGAACCGGCCGCAGGCCGCGCTTGCGCCAAGCCACCTGCTGCAGGCAAGCCTGTTCGAGCACCCAGGCGCCGATGGGCACGATCAGGCCGGTTTCTTCCGCGAGCGGAATGAACTCCGCCGGGGAGATATCTTTCTGTCCCGGGATGCTCCAGCGCAGCAGGGCTTCGACACCCGTGATGGCGCCGGTTGCGGCTGCCACCTGCGGTTGGTACACCAGGTGCAGTTGTTGCTTTTCAAGCGCCTGGCGAAGTGCACTGGTGAGCGAAAAACGCGCCATGCGGCGCCGGCTCAGCTCGTCTTCGTAGATCTGGGTGCAGTTGCCGCCATTGCGCTTGGCCGTGTCGAGGGCGATCTCGGCATTGCGCAGCAGCGTGCTCGCGCTGCCTCCATGGTCGGGAAAGGCCGCGATGCCGGCACTGAGCGACACGTATAACTCACGGCCGGCATGGACGGCCGGGCTGGCAAGGCCGGCGCGCAGGGCGGCGATCAGCGTGGTCATCCTGGCACAGTCATTTCCCATCGCCAGGACGATGAATTCGTCGCCGCCCAGCCTGGCCACCAGCATCTCCGCGCCTGCGACCCGCTGCAGGGCAAGCGCCACCGTGACCAGGATGTGGTCGCCGACATCATGGCCGAGCGTATCGTTGACTTCCCTGAAATGGTCGATGTCGATTGCCAGGATGGCGAAGGGCTGGCGCTGGTCGCGCGCGCGCTGGACCGCCTGCGCCAGCCGGTCCAGGAACAATGCCCTGTTGGGCAGTTTTGTCAGCGCGTCCGTATGCACCAGATAGTCGATTCTCTCGTAGGCCTTGCGTGCAAACATCAGGTCATAGAACAAGGCGACGTAGCCGCAGACTTGCCCAGCCCGGTCCCGGTAGGCGCTGATGTGCAGCCACTCCTCGTATAGTTCGCCGTTACGCCGGCGGTTGCAGATTTCTCCCTGCCATTCGCCCTCGGCATCGATCGTCTGCCACATCTGCGCATAAAACTCCGGCCCATGGCGGCCGGAACTGAGGACGTGCGGCGTGCGGCCGACGACTTCGCTCGCCTCGTAGCCGGTGGTGGCGGTAAACCCCGCGTTCACGCCGATGATGCGCCGCATGTGGTTCGCCACCATCCAGGCATCGCTCGTCCCGGCAAAGACATCGGCCAGAAGCAACTGCTGGACCGGACGTTCGACTTCGGTGGCGGCGGCGGGACGCAACAGGCACAGGAGCGATTCCGAGGAAGGCGGTTCGGCACGCAAGGCGTGCAGGAACAGCATCGCATGCGAGCCGCGCACGGCGTGCACGGCCAGCTTTTCGATGCGCCCCCGCTGGCCCGAAGCCAGGTCGAACAGTTCCTGCGCCAGCGGGCGTCCGGCTGAAGCCTTGATGAGCTCCGTCAGGCGCGCGCCGATCAAGGTCCGCGTTTCGAGGCCGAACAGTTTTTCGGCCTGCAAAGTCGCGTGGGTGATGACGCCTTCCTGGTCGATCACGACGAAACCGAAGCTGCTCAGTGTGCGCACCATGTCCGCAAAGGCGCCCTGGATGCGCGAAGCGATCTCGCTCTCCGGGCTTTCGTGCGCCTGCCGGCTGCGCAGCAGGCGGAACTCGGCCGCCAGCATGCCGAAGTCCTCGGCGTAACGGGCCAGTTGCTCCTTCAGGCCGGCAATCGACAGCTCGCTGCCGCTGTCGGAGACAAAGGACGATCCCGCCAACGCATTATCAACGTGGATGCTTGTCATGGTGGTCACTCACTCGGCACCAAGGGCGTGCTCAAGATGCGAAATCAGGGCCAAAGGACTGAACGGCTTGACGAAATACGCGTCCGCGCCAGCGCTCTTGCCGTGGGCGATGTCGCTTTCCTGGCCGCGCGCCGTCACCAGGACGACATGGATGCCGTTGAGCTCGGGAGAGTGCTTGATGCGCCTGCAGAGCTCGAACCCATCCATCTCGCCCGGCATCATTACGTCGAGAATCACGGCGTCCGGTTGGTCTTGCGCGATCCCAGTCATGGCCTCGGCGCAGTCGGATGCTTCGCGCACGTCAAACCTGCGATGCAGCGTGAGGGAGATCAGGCGGCGCAACACTGCCTGGTCGTCGACGACCAGTACTTTTTTGGCGGGCGAGGGTTGCACCATACTCAGGTCGAACATTCCACCGCCTCCCGTTGGGCCAGGAGGCCTTCTGCAAGCTCGCGCAACTGCGCGAAAGGCACCGGCTTGGGAAGGAGCGTCACGCCGCGCGGCAAGCCGCCGCGGTCAGCGATCTCGTCCGGACCCAAGCCCGTGACGACGACAATCTCCATGCCTTCCCGCAGAGGGGAGACGGCCAGCGCCTGCAGCATCTGGAAACCGTCCATGCCCGGCATGCGCAGGTCGAGGATGAGCAGGTCCGGGCTTTCTCGGCCGATACGCATCAGGCCTTCATAGCCATTCGCCGCCATCGACAGGTCCACGGGGAAATCCCATCCCGCGATACGCAGCTTGTATAGCTTCAACAAGGCGTTATCGTCTTCGACGACCAAGATTTTCAAGCGCTCGCTAGGCATGACGGGGCTTGGGAGTCCAGGAGTATTTTGTCTTGAAAGCAGTTTTTCGACGGAGCTGCGCATGATGCGCCGATGGCCTCCGTCGGTCTTCCATGCCTCCAGCAAGCCGCTTTCGACCCACATCTGGGTCGTTCGCAGTGATACGCCGAGCAACTCGGCCGCTTCACGTGTTGTGCAGAATGCAATTTTGGTGGTGAGAGGCATAAATATAAGAAATATTTTTTTCCTGATGGGAAGATGCTATCATTTAATATCATTTATTGCAATTTTGATTTATTGATATCGCAAAAAATGCATTCTCTTGTCGTTTCGTCGGGACGGTCGTGACCCTTGTTTGTCCGGACACGTGCATACCAGGACGAAACCCGCTCCCATGCTGCTGTTTGACGCGCATGCGCCATCCCGCTGGAAGCTGGTACTTGCATGCTTTTCTAGAACAGAAGGGAAATATCAATGCGTTTTGACAACATGAAAATCGGCACCAGACTGGCGCTCGCGTTTTCGCTGCTGATCCTGCTGATCGGCGTGGTGGCCTTCAGCGGCTGGCGTTCGCTGGTCGAATCCGAGCGGCGAATCACGGAAATTGTCGAGGGTAACAACCGAAAAGCCGCGATCGCCAACGATGTGATCGACAGCCTGAACGTGATTGCCGGCAGTGTGCGCAATTATCTGTTGACCGAGGACCCGGCCATGCGCGAGCAGCAAAGGGCGCTGATCGCCCAGACCCGGCAGAAATACGATGCAGCCTTCAAGGAAATGCATGGCTTGCTCAGCCATGACAAGGAGCGCCAGTTGTACGCGCTGATGGCCAGCCACCGTGATCAGGTGCGGCCCTTGTTCAACCAGGTGCTGACGCTGGCGGACAGGGGCGAGGCGGAACAAGCGAAAAAGTTCCTGCAACAACAGGCGCAAGGACCGCTCGACAGCTGGTTCGCGGACGTGTACGCCCTCATCGAGGAAGAAGATGCGTTGACCGCCTCGGCCGTGGCATCGCTGAAGGAAGAGTTCCGCAGCGCGGGCAAGCTGATGGCGGTCGTGCTGGCGGTTTCCGTGCTGACCGGTATTGCGGCGGCCGTCCTGATCACCCGTTCGATCACGGTTCCGCTGAACCACGCCGTCGACATTGCCCAGACGATCGCCGGTGGCGATTTGTCCCCGCGGATCGAGGCGCTGCGCAAGGACGAGACGGGCGACCTGATGCGGGCCTTGCGCGCGATGAACGACAGCCTGCACCGGATCGTGGAACAGGTGCAGCACGGCACCGGCACGATCACGACGGCCTCGTCCGAAATCGCCAGCGGCCAGCTCGACCTGTCGGCGCGTACCGAAGAACAGGCCAGCTCGCTGGAAGAAACCGCATCGTCGATGGAAGAGCTCACCGCCACGGTGAAGCATAACGCGGCCAGCGCCCGCCAGGCAGACGCCATGGCCATTGCCGCATCAGAAGTCGCGCGCAAAAGCGGCGAGGTCGTTGCCGAGCTGGTCGGGACCATGGGCGCGATCAATGCCTCGGCCACGAAAATCGCCGACATCATCAGCGTCATCGACGGCATTGCTTTCCAAACCAATATCCTGGCGCTGAATGCGGCGGTCGAGGCCGCGCGCGCAGGCGAGCAGGGACGCGGATTCGCCGTGGTGGCGACCGAAGTGCGCAACCTGGCCCAGCGTTCGGCGACGGCCGCCAGGGAGATCAAGAACCTGATCGACGATTCGGTCCGGAAGGTCGCTTCGGGAACGGAACTGGCCAACCACGCCGGCGCCACCATGCGTGATGTCGTCGACAGCGTGAAGCGGGTCACCGATGTGATTGGCGAGATCAGCGCCGCCAGCCAGGAGCAGAGCGCAGGGATCGAACAGGTCAATCGGGCCGTGGTGGAAATGGATACGGTCACCCAGCAGAACGCGGCCCTGGTCGAGGAGGCGACCGCCGCGGCGGAAGCCTTGCAGGCGCAGGCCCGTCATCTGTCCAGCCTGGTCGCCGTGTTCCGGCTCCGCGCCGCCGTGCCGGCCAGCGTGCCGGCCACAGTGCCGACCAACGGCGCGCCGGCGCAGGATGGCCACTGGAGCACGCTGCCGGCCCTGTCCCATGACACGGCCTGAGCAGAGGCGCAGCATCCTTGTCGCGCCGGCGGACCTTGCCTGATTGCCGGCGTAAGCAACCGCCAGCGCCCGAAAACAAAAAGCCCAGCCATGGAGGCTGGGCTTTTTGCGTTGCTGCTTTTACTGATATCTGGTGCCGGCTGCCGGTTTCGAACTGGCCACCTGATGATTACAAATTAGCTGAGAAGACAGTATGTCTTTGATTTTTAAAAGAATTGTACCGTAATCTGTCGAACTTGAAAGTACTTTAAGATCAATAATTTAGCGTAATTTAACGGAATCGTAGAAAGCTGAGCATTGTACTGATTGTGTACCCCAGCCAGGCCAGCTGCGCAGCTTTACAAGGATCAGGTCCGTAGCGCGTGTGTCAGCTCAGCAGCGGCGTGGCCACGCTACCTGGATAGCAGATATAAGTACCCTTTTGTCGAACCATACCGAAGGTTGATGCCAAATTCTCTAAACTTTAGCTTTCGAGCCGTTCAAAGGTAGTCGAGATGACAAGAGTTATGCAGTGACGGGTTGTTCCGCTTCGAGTGCCAAAGATTTCAGGAACAACTTGCGCAAACCGTCGAGCTTGTCTTTAGCGATGGCGCCGGCCTCAACAGCTTTCAAGGTATGGACTGGCTTTTGGTCGTCACGAACAGGAAGATTCAAGCCAAGGAACTTTTCCATACACTGATGGATGAAGCAAGGCTCTGCAAGACGGCTTGTGCCAGCCTTGTTCTTCAACATCTCATTCACGACTTTGTGGTGGTCTTTGTCCTGGTCGTCGTCCAGCATTAAACCATAGGGGATGCCAAACCCTTCAAGTAGAGCAATATAGCGATGTAGATTGTACTTCCCCATCGCATCGACCACTGCCACGCGATGACGGCTCAAATCGTGCCAATCCCGCGCAAGTAGCCAGGCGAACAGTGCTTTCTCAGTCGCTCCTTCCACCAGAAGCACACGGTCGGCAAAGAACATCGAAGCTCGCTCAGAATCGAGCCAGAGCTGATAGCGCAATCGTTCTTCATGCTCTGCAATAACCGCGTCTTGGGTTGCACCTTTTAGCAACGTCTTGGCGTTCCCTTTCGCGTTATCTGGCACGTTCACATCGTTAACGTAATTTTCCAGCCACGACTTGAACTCATATCCTTGACCAAGGACGCCACTCAGGTCAGTCTTCTTGACCTGACCAATACTACTCACCCCATTATCGCGGCGAACACGAACAATCTGGCAAAGGTCGTCCGCCACTTTGCCTACGAAAATTGGCGAATGACTGGTCACGATCACCTGTTGAGTGTCTCCTGATCCCAGCCTACGCAGATGGTAGGCCATATTCTCCTGTTGAGCGGGATGCAAAAACGCTTCTGGCTCCTCAAATAAGATAAGCGTGAAATCCGGGGCGAATTCCTTCTTCCCGGCCACCTTGCCTTCGGTGAAGCTTGGCGCGAGCTTGATCAGCTCGTACAGGAATGAGCGCTGAAACCCGTGGCCATAACGATCAAGTGCAAAGGATGTTTGGCCAAGCATCGCGTCTACGAAGCCATGCCGAATCAGGTTTTTGGTGATATCCTCCGGTGCAACCGGATTTACTCCCATATCGAATCGAACTCCCCATTGCTCAATGGACTGATTGATAGGCTTCGAAATCTGAGTCAAGAATCCTTCGTCTCCACACGCCTCGGCGTTCAATTTTCCGAACGCCCCTTCCATTTCCTTGAAAGCTGGGCTGTCCGCGATAACGCGCTTCAGCATCAAATTGAGCATATCCCGTAAGGGCGATGGGCCGCTGGTTTTCATCTGCTCCGCAGCGGTCGTAAGTGCCGGAATGTAGATGACGCTGCCAACCTTAGCGGTGCCGACGTTTTTTGCTCCATAAAATAGGTCTTTTTCCGGCTCGCCATTTATGACGGCGTAGATATTGCTTTGGCTCGACTTGAACCTGTCTTTGTCGTTGGATGCAAAGTAGCGACGGACAGTGAGACTGTGACCGTTTACCCCAGCCTTATATTTGTCCGCCAAGCCCTCCCATTCATTATCCGACAGCTGAAACGTTAGCTCGACCCAAGATTCATCAATCTGAACGTCCTTCATCTTAGGAAGGTCGTTATCGGAATGCTTGAAATCTTCATAGAACGCGCGTAGCGCAGCAACTACGTTGCTCTTGCCGGCGTTATTTGCGCCAACGATCATCGTGTAGTCGTGGACCTCGATGTCGGTATCGACGATAGATCGGAAGTTGTGGATGCTGAGACGGCGAAGCTTCATGATTCCTGTGGTGTGTTTGTTGAGTATCCGTTTCGACACTGCCGACACCAGCATGGATTGCTTTGGCGACTAGCGGTGTGTTTGGCTTCGGGTATCTTAATGATGTCTACAGTGCGGCGAAAGTACACCATAGGTAGGCTGATATACAACTGTATATCGACGGATTGCTACTTTGCGTTCAGTCTTGTATTGAGGTAATTCATATAGAGTTCAGCTACCGTGTCTTCATACTCTTCATCGAACGTGAAACCGGCATTCCGGGAAATCGTTAGATCGATGGGCTGAGAGTCATACTCAACCTGGACAGTCATGCGCTCAATAACTTCTTGTATCTTGGGGAATGCCATTGCTGACGCGGCAAGAGCGTCACCTCCCGAGGTAGCGCGTACTTCGAGCTTTGCCAAGCCACCCTTGTTGAGTGGGAGATTCGCAGCAAAGATGCTGCTGACTTTTATTACGCTCATACCGTGCTCGAGGAAATATCGTAGAACGTCCATTGCCGGCGTCGTTATGGAGGAAATCGAGAATCCGAAGTCGAGCATGTCACTAAGACATCTTGCGAAAGACTTTAATGAGCGAGGATTCCCGTCGATCCGTAACAGCCATTGTGCGCCAGCCTGATGAAAGAAGGAAAAGACCACAATCTTATGCGTGACAAGTTGGTTTGTAATCTCCTCGCCAAGTGGTGATGTGTAGGTGGTTGTGGTGCGTACCTCTTCAATGAACCTTCCATTGATGATTCCTTCTCGTGCATAAGAGAGGTCGAAACCGGCTGAGCGTGCACGATCATACGTCTGATTGCGCATGAGCTGCAGGAACTCGCGAGGCTTTACTCGTACGCTTACATCAAACCACTTAGTGGAGATCATGTTTCCGTCTCGGTCAAGGTGCTGAGTACTTTGTGTGCCGCCTCTTCTATGAGACGACCAAGCCGAACATCTTCTGCCTTAGTAAATTGAGATCGGGAAGCAGCATACTCGCCATCACCCTTATATGGATAGAAGCCCTTGGCTACATAAGAGAACATGGTGCAAGTGTCTGGCTCCGCAAACTGCGCTTCGAATTCGTAAAGATCGGAGTCGAAGTAGCTGGTTCGAGCAGTCCAAACGATACGGGCGATGTAGAAACCTTGGGCGAGCAGGTCCGTTGCTTGTTTGGATACTAAGACTCCTTGTCCGCGAAGTGCTGCTCTGGAAATATGCACATCAGGGCTGGCACTTTCGCTCTCGCCGTCATCAGATGTGTCCCCCTCAGTTGAGTTAAGAACTGGATCGACTTCGGTGATCTCTTCGGTATCGTTTTTGGGCTGGTGGAGATAGACGTCACTGACGTCCACAAAAGAGAATCCTTCGATCGACCTAATCAGCGTTGTAAAAAACTTTGTACGTATACTTGGCGAAGTTTTTTGTTCTAAGCTGACTTCGTTAATATCTAAGGGATCGTCTACATTCTCCTGGACATCAGCGATCAGATCTTTCAACCACTCATCAACGTCTTCATTTTGGGGGCCAGTAATCAGAACTTGATCGTCCTTCTCTTCGAAAAAAATTTCCGCCTTCTTCGTGACAATCTGGCGAAATTCATTCCTATCGAAGCGAAATTTCTTGTAAGTTACCTCGATCCTAAGAGGTTCTCCTTCTTTACGGACGACCTTCGCTGAATTGCCATTTTCGGCTATCGTATCAACAAGACGATGTGCTGCAGCTTCATAGACATCGATGGTAGCTGAGGAACGGACGCGAATGCAGGTTACTCTTTCTTTTCGATAACCCGTATCAAACAGCGCAGCCAACGTTTGGAACGCATCATAGTCGAGGAGCAGGCGAGAAAAAAATTTTGCCAGTTGTCGACGTGGCGTAGTCTTTGAAATGACGATGCCATATTGGAAAAACAAATTGCGAAGCTGCTGGTTGGTTACCGCGCTCTGGGTAAGAGCATCAAAGAGCGACTTATCACTTGCGCTGTAAATGCTGCCGGTTTTCATTTTCCTTTGCGCTCCCATCCAAGTTCGATCGACGAAAAGCGAGTCGTAACAATCTCAACAAGCTCTAGGTCGATCGATTCTAGTCGATCCCGTTTTGCGCTATCAAAGCCCCATTCAAGGATGTACATTTCAATTGCACGCTTAAAGTTGCTGCGAAGATCACTGTGCGGAGTGTCATGAAGAACACGAACCCGAATCGGATGGGATCCTTTTAGCAACTGAAGATTGGATAATGTATCGATAAAGTAGAGAAATTCTTCGGCAGAGTTGCCGGGTCTGTTGTAGAAGATCACAACACCATTTGGATATACTTCGCCTGTTTCAGCTGAGCGCACCTCATCATGCTCGACAATCACAAATGGCCCGCTAATCATTTCTATAGTGGCGGGACGAGCATATTCGTCCCCATGTGTTTTGTGCAGCTTTAGATCAGGGTAAAAAAACCGATAATTGCGACGCGGGAATGTGCTCTCGGCGATCAATCGGTTCACGTCAGCTCGCAGCGTTGTCATAAACGAGATGAGACGGGGTTGCACGATATGCAGATACATATCGCTTTCGATGGGGAGTGACGATAGATTCGTGGAATTTTCTACAGATTCCGCTTCCTCAGTTGCGCTTTTGTATTGCTTTGGCTTGAAAACATCTTGGAGGTTCTTGTCATATTCCCCGTCGTGGTTGTATACGAAGAGTAAGCCGCGAATCTCGCATTCTTCGTTCTTCAAGTTGTAGCGAGTATTCCATGTCTCGCTACTTCGAGCACAATCAATTGTCTGAGCCAGCGATTTAAGTGCGCTTCGTATTTCACCTGCTTTGATTGAAGATTTCGCATAACTTTTCAAGTCGGTGTTCAGGAACACACGTTTTCCAAGGTAGGGGTCCCCATAGGAGAAGACCACGTCAACTGGATGTGTATGTACGGCTTTCTTCGTGGGCGCGTGTTTCCCTTGCTTTGTACAAGCGAAGTTCTGATCTACAAGCGGAATACGCTCCCATCTAAACCAATCGAAAACCTCCTTCGAAAGTTTGTTTGCAATCTCCGCAATGTTCGATGTTTCGCCGCTCACAAATTCCTCCCTAGACACTGGGATGATCATACGATATTTTTTCTTTTTTGCAACTAATTTGTGTGAATGATGTTAGAAACACCGGCGACCGCCTATCCTGCACTAGACTCAACTGCTAACGATTTCTTGGAATTACCAAGAATTTTTTCGCTCAACGTTGGTCATACCTGGGCTCGGCAGTCGTTGGGTACCGTGGCGCCTCGGTATTCTAAGAATTTCAAAGTCATCCACAGAGTGGCTGGCATCGTCGCTCGCTGACTTGGTCGCGTCGCGTGACCGAAAGCGGTCTTCAGGGAGGGAACGGTTGGCCGTGTGCGGCTACGTAGGGTGATATGTGCTTTGCCTATGCGCTTAATCCGGCGCGCCCTGCGCGCATCACACATCGGCATGTCGGGCGCGCAGGGCGCGCTGAGACTTTAAGGGTGAGGACTTAACCGGCGCTTACATGCTAAGCGAGGAGAAGGCATTCGCATGGCGGATGCGCGGAAGCGCTAGGTAGGGTGGTCCGGCGTCGCCAAGTCGCGAGCAAAATTGTAAGCATGCGCGAGCATGTCGGCCAGAGCGATATCGCCATCGATGTAGCGTTGTTGCAGGATGAGGTCATCAGCTTGTGCATGCATGTCTTCGATCGCGAAGTTAGCTCGCATCCTTGCGACATGGAGATGCGCATTGTTGAAGATTAAGTAAGATTCCATGGTTCTGAATTAGAAGCCCCTCAGTGCTTCGTCCATGGTCCTGCTGGGTATGCCCCGTAGTCTTTTCCGCTTTCATCATCTATTCCAAAAGTAATTGAACCGAGATGAGAGTAATGAAAGAAAAGCGGGTCAGCTAATGAAATATTCTGATAACTGACTGTTTAAAAAGGAAGAAATGTTCAGTTTGGAGGCAAAGTTGTACAGTTTGGTTACCAAGTTAAAATATTGGTCTAGCAAAACCAGACGAGTTTTCCAGCAAAACTGGGTGGTTTTGCTGAAAGAATTGATCGGTATTTCAACTCCAAAAAAGCAAACACTTATTAATTCAAGAACTTATTCAATGCCAAACAATTTATTCATCTTTTGGGTTTGATCCGAAGCCTTTTAAGAAATAAGAATAGCGAATGGCTTGCAAAGAAAAATATTCGAATTTTTGGTCAACCCGCTGAAAAACCGACACCGAACATGTGCGCCAAGCTCCAGAACGCGTCGGACAGAGTTGTGAAGCAGATGAACCGATCACTCGTCCGCAGTTTTTCCACGCGATGCCAGCAAGTCCAGCTTGGCAACAAGATCCTCGGCGCGGAGGTGCGTGTAGCGTCTGAGCATCTGCATGGACTTGTGGCCGCTGATGGAAGCCACCTCCTGGTCGCTAAGGCCACGTTCGACAAGACGGCTTATAGCCTCATGCCGAAGGTCATGAAAGTGCAGATCTCCGATCTGAACGGATTCCTTGATTCCGGCCCAGATCTTCGCGAACTGGTATGGCCGGCACACACCGTCTTTTCCCGGTTCGCCAAAAAAGATGAGGTCACTCGTCTTTGGCCGAAGCGGGTTCTCGATCGCAGGGTTGAAAGCGGTGGCAGCTCCCACGGTGAGCGGGACCGTGCGGGCGGAGTTGTTCTTGGTATCTGTCAGCCTCGCCACGTGCGACATCAAGTCCACATGGGCAGTGCGCAAGTTCAGGATTTCTGACTGGCGCATACCTGTCTCGATAGCGATTCGCACGATCCAGCCAAGCATCGGATTGCTGTGCTGGTCGACGGCCTGCAGCAAACGCTTCTCTTCGGCCTGGTTAAGACGGCGGTCACGGCCTTTCCCTGGGCTCGGCTTGCGGATCGCGGACACAGGGTTGTGCCCAGGCCCCATTCCTAAATAGCGATGGTGAACAGGTTGCTGAGTAAGGCCAGCTCGATCCGCACTGTGTTGTTTGATTTGCCTGCGGCGATACGATGATCGCGATAGGACGCGACCAGGTCGCTTGAGAGCGCCGCCATCGAGTACTTGCCGAGAAAGCCCGCTAGGTGCTCGGCCGTGATCTTCTCGCTGCGCTGTGTGGTCGGCTTCTTGGTCGGCGTGACTTCCTTCAGATACCGCTGCAGCGCCTCTTTGACGGTCAAGCGCTCGGCGCCGGCCCGTGAGATGTACACCCCGCGAACCATCTCATCTTCGGTGCTGCGCGCCCAATCCGTGGCGTCGCGTTTGGTGCGGAAAGTCTTGGAAGTGATGGACCATCCTTGCTTGCGAATGATGGCTTTCCATGTCCCTGCGTCAGTCTTAACGAACGTTGCCATTGAGCCTCTGTGATCTGTAGCTGTACCTGAAGTGTACCTATTCACGATTCACAAAGACGAATGCCTTAGATGAAGATCATCTAAGGCATTGTTTTCTAAGCTAAATTTTGGTGCCGGCTGCCGGTTTCGAACTGGCCACCTGATGATTACAAATCAACTGCTCTACCAAATGAGCTAAGCCGGCGTAATCTGTACGGCTGGGATTATACCGTCATTTAATCCGCGTCAGCGTCGGACGGCCGCCTTTTTTCGGCGGTTCCTTGTTGTCGTCGTCGGAAGAATGCGACACCTCGGGCGGCGCCGTTTCGCTGGCGCTGGCAGGCACGGCGGACAGGCTCGGGGCGGGCGTTGCTTCTTCTTCCGGCGTGGCCATCTCGGCCGCGGTCATGCTGACGTCGAAGGCCATGCCCTGGCCGTTCTCGTTGGCGTAGATCGCCAGCACGTTTTGCACGGGCACGTAGATCTCGCGCGAGACGCCGGCGAAGCGGGCGCGGAAGTGGATCGCGTCGTTGTCCATCTTGAGGCCCGAGGTGGCGCCGTAGCTGATGTTGAGGATGATCTCGCCCTTCTTGACGTATTCCATCGGAACCGTCGTGGCCGAGTCGACCCGCACCGCGAGATAGGGCGTGTAACCGCTGTCGGTGCACCACTCGTAGATGGCGCGCAGCAAATAGGGCTTGGTGGAAATCTCAGGCATGTGCAAATGGGTGTTGTTTGGTCCGACAAGGCGCTGACCGTCGAAGACGGACATGCCGGCCTTGCTATTCGGCGTGCATACGCGGAACGCCAGTTTACTGCGATTCGCCAAAAGGCGGCGCAAACTGGGATATCAGGGGTGCTGGGTCAGCAAGGTGCAACAGCAAGGTATTGGCGTGGGGCCAATACCTTGCAGCGCTGACTTGTCGATAACGACGTCGCCGATTAACGGCGCATCACCTTTTCCGATGGGGTCAGCGCTTCGATGTAGGCAGGGCGCGAGAAGATGCGCTCGGCGTACTTCATCAGCGGCGCCGCGGTCTTCGACAGTTCGATGCCATAGTGGTCCAGGCGCCACAGCAGCGGTGCGATCGCCACGTCGAGCATCGAGAACTCGTCGCCCAGCATGTACTTGTTCTTCAGGAACAGCGGGGCCAGCGTGGTCAGGCGGTCGCGGATTTCGGCGCGCGCCTTGTCGTGGGCCTTCTCGTTCGTCTTGTTGCGGTCGCTTTCCAGGACGTGCACGTGGACGAACAGTTCTTTTTCGAAGTTGAACAGCATCAGGCGGGCACGGGCGCGCATCAGCGGGTCGGCCGGCATCAGTTGCGGATGCGGGAAGCGCTCGTCGATGTACTCGTTGATGATGTTCGATTCGTACAGGATCAGTTCGCGCTCGACCAGGATCGGCACCTGGCCATACGGGTTCATCGTCGAAATGTCTTCCGGCTTGTTGAAGAGGTCGACGTCGCGCACCTCGAAGTCCATGCCCTTTTCGAACAGGACCAGGCGGCAGCGTTGGGAGAACGGGCACGTGGTGCCGGAGTAGAGAACCATCATGGTTTATAGTTCCTTAAGAAACAAAGGGGTGAAGCGCCGAGCGACTCACCCCGAAAAATGATTGCCCGTATTATAGCCAAGCGGGCAATGAAAACGAATTACTTCACGTCTTTCCAGTACGACGCGTTCAAACGCCAGGCCAGGAAGGCGAAAATCGACAGGAAAATCAGGACGATAACACCGAGTTTCTTGCGGGTACCTTGCGCTGGCTCAGCCATCCAGCTCAGGTAGGCAACCAGGTCGGCGGTCGCGGTGTCGAACTCCTGGACGTTCATGGTGCCGGGCGCTACCTGCTCGAAGCCGGCGAACTTGTGGATCGTCTTGTTGGCGTCGTGCGGATCCGGCGCGTCCACCATTTTCACCGTACGGATACCCTGCAACTGCCACATGGCATGCGGCATTGCCACGTTCGGCAGCACCATGTTGTTCCAGCCGGTCGGGCGCGTGTCGTCCTTGTAGAAGGTGCGCAGGTAGGTGTACAGGTAGTCGGCGCCGCTGCCGGCCGGCGAGGATTTCGCACGCGCGATCACCGACAGATCCGGCGGCACCGCGCCGAACCAGGCTTTCGCATCGGCCGGGCGCATTGCCGTCGTCATCATCTCGCCCACTTTGTCGGCGGAGAACAACAGGTTGTTCTTGATCTGGTCCTCCGAGAGGCCCAGGTCGCGCAGGCGGTTGTAGCGCATCGCACTGGCCGAGTGGCAGTTCAGGCAATAGTTGACGAACAGCTTGGCGCCGTTCTGCAGCGACGCCATGTCGTGGCGTTCGGGTGCGCGGTCGAGCGGGAAGCCGCCTTCTGCCGCGAATGCCAGTCCCGGCACCAGCGCCAGGACCGCGATCAGTTTCTTCGTAAAGTTCATGGTTGTCCTTGGCTTGTCCGTTGATCAATGCGGGTGGAAGGTCACGCGCTTGGGCAGCGGCTTGAAGCGGCCGGCCGCGCTCCACCACGGCATCAGGAGGAAGAAGCTGAAGTACAACAGGGTGCACACCTGCGAGATGGTGGTGTACGCCGGGGTCGGCAGCTGGGTACCGAGGTAGCCCAAGGCGACGAACGAGATGCCGAACAGCGCATACACCCACTTGTGCCAGTCCGGACGATAGCGGATCGACTTCACCGGCGAGTGGTCCAGCCACGGCAGGAAGGCGATGATCACCACCGACGAGCCGAACAGCACCACGCCCCAGAATTTCGCTTCCAGCACCTGCGGCAGCATGCCGATGATCAGGAGCAGGGCGATCACGGCGATCGCCACCTTGGCCTTGTACGCCAGGCGCGACTTCATCCAGATGAACACGACGTACAGGGCGATGGCCGCCATCAGCACGTACATGAAGTCGGCGGTCGTCGCGCGCAGCACCGAGTAGAACGGCGTGAAGTACCAGGTCGGCGCGATGTGCGGCGGGGTCTTCATCGAGTCGGCCGGGATGAAGTTGTTGTACTCGAGGAAGTAGCCGCCCATCTCAGGCGCGAAGAACACGACCGCCGAGAAAATCAGCAGGAACACCGACACGCCGAAGAAGTCCTTCGTCGAGTAGTAAGGGTGCGACGGGATCGCGTCGACCGGGTGGCCGTCGGCGCCGATGTTTTCCTTGACTTCGATGCCGTCCGGGTTCGAGGAACCGACTTCGTGCAGCGCGATCAGGTGCGCCGCGACCAGGCCCAGCAGCACCAGCGGCAGGGCGATGACGTGGAAGGCGAAGAAGCGGTTCAGGGTCGCATCCGACACGACGTAGTCGCCGCGGATCCACAGCGACAGGTCAGGACCGATGACCGGGATCGCGCCGAACAGGTTGACGATCACCTGGGCGCCCCAGTACGACATTTGCCCCCAGGGCAGCAGGTAGCCGAAGAAGGCCTCGGCCATCAGGCACAGGAAGATCGCGAAGCCGAACAGCCAGATCAGCTCGCGCGGCTTGCGGTAGGAGCCGTAGAGCAGGCCGCGGGTCATGTGCAGGTAGACGATGATGAAGAAGGCCGAGGCGCCGGTCGAGTGCATGTAGCGCACCAGCCAGCCCCAGGGCACCTCGCGCATGATGTACTCGACCGAGCCGAAGGCGAGATTCGCATCCGGCTTGTAGTGCATCGTCAGGAAGATGCCGGTGACGATCTGCAGCACCAGCACCAGCATGGCCAGCGAGCCGAAGATGTACCAGACGTTGAAGTTTTTCGGGGCGTAGTACTTGCCCCACTGGTCATTCCAGAGTTTCGACAGCGGGAAGCGGTCGTCGATCCAGGCCAGCGCCTTGTGACCGGCCGGCGCCGTCTCCGGCAGCCGGGTTTCCTTGAATGGGCCGCCCATGTTATGCCTCCCCTTTTTCGTCTTTGCCGATCACGATCTTGTTATCGGACAGGTACATGTACGGCGGGATATCCATGTTCGTCGGCGCCGGCTTGTTCTGGAACACGCGGCCGGCCAGGTCGAACGTCGACCCATGGCAGGGGCAGAGGAAGCCGCCGTGCCAGTTGTCGGGCAGGTTCGGCTGCGGACCTTCGGCGAAACGGGATGACGGCGAGCAGCCCAGGTGCGAGCAGATGCCCACGGTGACCAGCACTTCCTTGTGCTCGGGGCGGGCGCGGTATTCGTTCTTCGCGTACTCCGGCATGTCGAGCTGGTAGACCTTGTCGGAGTTCGGATCAGCAAGCAGCGGATCGTTCTTGGGAAGGCTGGCCATCATTTCCGGCGTGCGGCGCAGGATCCAGACCGGCTTGCCGCGCCATTCGACGACCTTCATCTCCCCCGGCTTGACGTCCGAGATGTCCACTTCGACCGGAGCGCCGGCCGCCTTGGCCCGCTCGGATGGCTGGAACGTACTGACCAGGGCGCCTGCCGTGGCTACACCGACGACCCCACCCGCCGCACATGTAGCGACGAGCAAGCCGCGCCGGCCTGAATCGACCTGCTTTTCATTACTCATACCAACCCCACTCCGTGAAATTACGAAACTTTAGAATCAATAAAGAGCTTGCAGCAACACAAAATTATATGTGAATGGCAATCTTTATTGGAGAAAAAATATTACGTGCGCAGCAATAAGGGGACGGACATCCCGTCGGCAGCCGGATGCTGCGGCGCAGATCAGCCATCCTGCATGAGTGGCGAGGCGTGAGCCGGGGCACGTAGCGAGGGGCGGAACCCGGGCGTGCGTACGGCATCCAGGGCCTTGCGGTATCATCGCATTAGCTATTTCAATAACAACCTTAAACAAAACTAGGAGAAACGCAATGGCGATGATGGAAGAGTTTAAAAAATTTGCAATGCGCGGCAATGTGGTCGATCTCGCGGTCGGCGTGATCATCGGCGGCGCCTTTGGGCGCATCGTCGATTCGCTGGTCCAGGACGTCATCATGCCGCCCATCGGCCGCCTGTTCGGCGGCCTCGATTTCGCCAGCTACTATATTCCCCTGAATGGCCAGGCCTATGGGCTGGCGCTGGCGGAAGCGAAAAAAGGCGGCGCGGTCATCGCTTACGGCAACTTCGTCACCATCCTCCTGAACTTCATCATCCTGGCTTTCATCATCTTCCAGATGGTGCGCCTGATGAACCGCCTGCGCCAGCGCATGGTGCCCGAGGAAGCGGCCAAGGCGCCGGCAACCCCCGAGGATATCCTCCTGCTGCGCGAAATCCGCGACTCCCTGCGTAACACACCGAAGCAGTGAAAGACATCGCCAACACATCCTCCCCGAGCACGGCGCGCCGGCTGTGGCTGCTGTTCGCCCAGGCGGTCACGATCGTGCTGGCGATCTATTTCGTGCTCACCGTGTTCCGTCCTGACTGGCTGGGACGTGCGCCGGTCCAGGTGCCGGTCGGCCCGAAGGCCAGCGCGGTGCCGGTGCTGCAGGCGCCATCGGCGCCGGCCGCAGGCAGCTACCGCGAGGCGGCCGGGCGCGCCATGCCCGCGGTCGTCAACATCCTCACCAGCAAGGCGTCGCGCGAAGCGCATCCGATCCTGAAGGATCCCTTCTTCCGCCGCTTCTTCGGCGACCGCCTGCCGCCCCAGGAGCAGCTGGCGAGCCTCGGTTCGGGCGTGATCGTCAGCGCCGAGGGCTACATCATCACCAACAACCACGTGGTCGAAGGCGCCGACGCGATCGAGGTTGGCCTGGCCGACGGACGCAAGGCGGCGGCAAAGATCGTCGGCACCGATCCCGAGACCGATCTGGCCGTGATCCGCATCAAGGAGGACAAGCTGCCCGTGATGGTGCTGGGCCAGCCGGACGAGGCGCGCGTCGGCGACGTCGTGCTGGCGATCGGCAACCCCTTCGGCGTCGGCCAGACCGTCACCATGGGCATCATCTCGGCGGTGGGGCGCAACAACCTGCACATCAACCATTTCGAGAATTTCATCCAGACCGACGCCGCGATCAACTTCGGCAACTCGGGCGGCGCCCTGGTCGACACCCACGGCAACCTGCTGGGCATCAATTCGGCGATCTACTCGCAGACCGGCGGCTCGATCGGCATCGGCTTCGCCATCCCCGTCTCCACCGCGCGCACGGTGCTCGAATCGATCATCAAGCACGGCCAGGTGGTGCGCGGCTGGATCGGCATCGAGTCGCAGGACATCACGCCGGAACTGGCGGACAGCTTCGGCCTGGCGCGCAAGAGCGGCGCCATCATTGCCGGCGTGGTGCGCAACGGCCCGGCCGACCGTGCCGGCGTGCGCCCGGGCGACATCCTGCTGTCGGTCGAGGGCAAGCCGGTCGCCAGCACCGGCGACATGCTGAACCTGGTCGCCCAGCTCGAGCCGGGCGCCAAGGCGCGCCTGACGCTGATGCGCCAGAACCGCGAGTCGACGGTGGACGTTACCGTCGGCAAGCGCCCGCGCCAGAGCGAATAATTCCCTACACTTTCCGGATTTTCCATGCACCTGCGTGACCTGACGCAATACCTGACCGAGCTCAAAGAAAACAACACCCGCCCCTGGTTCATCATGAACAAGCCGCGCTACGACATCCTGCGCGAAGAGTTCCATGCCGTGGTCAGCGAGCTGATCCGTGAACTGGCGAAGTTCGACAAGCAGGTCGGCGCCTGCGACCCGAAGAAGGCGATGTTCCGCATCAACCGCGACATCCGTTTTTCGAACGACAAGACGCCGTATAAAACGCGCTTCTCGGCCGGCATCGCGCCGAACGACAAGCGCCGCCCGAGCGCCGGCGCCGGCCCGACCTATTATTTCCAGATCGAGGGCGACGGCACCCTGGGTTTCGGCGCCGGCGAATACCTGCCCCCGCCGAAGCGCCTGAAGGCGATTCGCGAGCACATCGTCAACGATGCGACAGGGTTCGCCAAAATATTAAAGAATAAACACCTGCGCGCGACCTACCGCAGCTTGCTGGAAGAAGACCGCTTGCAGCGGCCGCCGAAAGGGTTCGATGCGGACCACCCGCACATCGAGTACATCAAGCTGAAGAGCTTTTTTGCCTGGACCGAGGTGCCCCTGGCCCTGAACAAGCCGGAGCAGCTGGTGCCGCAACTGGCGCGCGGATTCGAGGATGCGTTCGCGCTGGTGACCTGGCTGCGCGGCGTGACATATACGGACGAAGAGTAGAAAGGGGGCGGCATGGCCTTGCAACACGCAGCATCGGGCGAACGGATCGCCTTGCAACGCGGCGAAGACGACATCGCCAATTTCACGTCGATCGCGCTGGCGAAGACCGAGCACATGGAACTGATCCGGCTGGTCGTCCCGAAGGACAAGCCGATGCCCGAGCACCGGGTCGAAGGGGAGATGACGCTGCTGTGCCTGGAAGGAGAGATCGCCTTCGACGCCCACGGCCGCACGATCGTCCTGCGGCCGAACGAGATGGTGTATCTCGCCGGCGGCGAACCGCACGCGATCCGCGCCAACGTCGACGCGGTGGCCCTCATGACCATCCTGCTGGGGCCAGTGCGCAGCGGCGGCCCGACCAGGGACCCGCGCGGGCAGGGCGGCTGAGCCAATAGCGGTGCCGAAGGGACGTAGGGTGGACGGGTTCCCCGTCCACGCGTTCAACGCACGTTAGCGCGCTCCGATATCAATCGTTTGACGCAACGTCGACCGTAGGGTGGGCGCGGCCGGCGTAGGCACCCCGTGCCCACGCGAACCGCCTAGCCAGGTTGGCTCAACTGTTGTTGCTGCCTTCGGTATATCGAAACGTTTCCGAATGATCATTCGGAAGCGCGAACTTCAGGCAGGTGGTTCAGCCCAAGTCGAGCCAACACCGTGCACGCGTCCGCGTGGGCACGGGGCGCCCACCCTACGGTCACCGTAAAGGCGACCGCAACGAAGCAATCAAGCTTACGCCAACTCGTTCCTCGGATCGCGCGCCAGCAACTGCGCCACCATTTCTTTCGCGTCGTAACCGTCGAACAGCACCGCCGCCACCGCATTGGTGATCGGCATGTCCACCCCCATCCTGGCCGCCAGTTCGCGCACCGCCTTCGAGCACGGCACGCCTTCGGCCACGTGGCCGAGTTCGGCGACGATGGTGTCGAGCGGCTTGCCTTCGGCCAGCGCCAGGCCGACGCGGCGGTTGCGCGAGAGGTCGCCGGTGCAGGTCAGGATCAAGTCTCCCATGCCGGTCAGGCCCATGAAGGTGGCCGGCTGCGCGCCCAGCGCCTCGCCCAGGCGGGTGATCTCGGCCAGGCCGCGCGTGATCAAGGCAGCGCGCGCGTTCAGGCCCAGGCCCAGGCCGTCGGCGGCACCGGTCGCGATCGCCAGCACGTTCTTGACCGCGCCGCCCACTTCCACGCCGATCAGGTCGTCGCAGGCGTAGACGCGCAGGTTGCCGCCGTGGACGGCGCCGACCACACGGTCGCGCAGTTCACGCGAGGTCGAGGCCACCGTCAGGGCGCAGGGCAGGCCGCGCGCCACTTCCTGGGCGAACGAGGGGCCGGACAGCGCCGCGCCCGGCACGGCGTCGCCCAGCACCTCGCGCACCACCTGGTGCGGCAGCAGGCCGGTGCCGTATTCGAAACCCTTGCACAGCCAGACCACGTTCGGGATCTTGCGGCCTTTCAGGCTTTCGAGCAGCGGACGCAGGCCGGCCACCGGGCAGGCCGCGATCAGGAGCGGCGCCTCGTCGTCGCCGGCCTCGGTCACGTGCGCCAGCGCGGCGTCGAAGTCGGCGGTGACGCGCAGCGATGCCGGCAGCGGCTGGCCCGGCAGGTAAGCGGTGTTTTCGCGTGCCGCTTCGGTGGCGGCCATCTGTTCGGGATTGCGGCCCCACAGCAGCACATCGTGGCGCGCGGCCACGGCAATGGCGACCGCGGTGCCCCAGGCGCCGGCGCCGAGGACGGTAATCTTGTTCATGTTTTTCAGTTCTTGCATGGTGTCTTAGAAGCCCCAGATGTCGGCGGCGCGCACGTAGCCGACGATGCCGTCGCGGTGGCGCACCTGGGCCCAGCCGCCTGAGGCGGGCGCGAGCAGTTCCAGCAGCACGCCCTTGTCGGCGCTCATCACGAGTGCCGCGTTGTCGTCGGGCGCGGCGCGCACGCGGGCCAGGGCGGCCTTCACGACCACGTTGCGCCTGGCCGCCAGGCCCTTGGCTTCGGTCCAGGCCAGTGCGCCGTCGGCGTCGCGCACCTTGACCCAGTCGCCGTAGCGCGCCACGACCTCGACCGGCATGCCGCGCGGCGCGATGAACAGCTTGGCGCCGCGCGCGGAAGGCGCGTCGTACAGCACCACGGCGGGCGCACCGACGGAACGGAAATCGAAGGCGGAGGCAGTGCCGCATGTCAGTGCCAGCAGCATGCTTGCGGTCAGTCGGGAACAGGTCATCGCGGGCCCCGGGTTGGCAAACCAGACGCCAAATTGGCAGGAAGGGCAGGCGCCGCGTCAGCCGCGCCTGCCCATCGAGAATCTTGGAAGGACAGCCGCCACATGGGCGCCCGTCCTTGCAGCCACCGAAGCCGGCGGCTGGATACGGCTACTTAGTTGGTCGGTGCGGCGGCGGCTTCGGCCATTGCCTGGCGACGCTGCTGGTAGAACACCTCGAAGTTGATCTCGGCCAGGTGCACAGGCGGGAAGCCGGCACGGGTGATCACATCGGCGATGTTGCTGCGCAGGTAAGGGTAAACGATGTTCGGGCAGCCGATGCCCAGCAGCGGATCCATCTGGTCGGCCGGGATGTTGCGTGCCTCGAAGATGCCGGCCTGCTTGCCTTCGACCAGGAAGGCAACCTTGTCCTTGACCTTGGCGGTCACGGTGATGGTCACGGTCGACTCGTAGATGCCATCGGCGATCGCTTCGGCGCCGACGTCCAGCGAGACCTCGATGGTCGGGGCTTCCTGCTCGAGGAAGATCGCCGGGGAGTTCGGTTGTTCCAGCGACATGTCTTTCAGGTAGACGCGTTGGATTTGGAATACTGGTTGCAGGTTTTCGTCAGACATGGAACGCTTTCGTTATGAAGTAAAAGGGACGGCAAGCGCCGCCCCCGATGGGCTTGGAGTCAAACGCACCGGCAATTGTATCAAAATCAATTTGGAAGCAATAGCTCCGGCGGGAGGCTTTGATCAAGCCCGGAGAGATGCCCGTTCGCGGCAACAAAACGCAGGGCGGAAGGTCGGCGCGTGGGCGCGGGCGTCCGCGCCCACGCGGTGGTGCGTTGCGCCTGCCGCGCCGCCGGGAAGGCCGCGCGGCAGGCGCACTACTTCGCTACCTTATTCGCCTTTGAGCAGCGGCTCCAGGCGCCCGGCCTGGTCCAGCGCGTACAGGTCGTCGAAGCCGCCGACGTGGGTCTCGCCCACGTAGATCTGCGGCACGGTGCGGCGGCCCGTCTTCTGCATCATGATCTGGCGCTGTTCCGGGTCGAGGTCGACGCGGATGCGTTCGATGTCGGTCACGCCCTTGGCTTCGAGCAGGCGCTCGGCGCGTACGCAGTAGGGGCAGCTGGCAGTGTGGTACAGGACAACGTGTGCAGTCATCATTCTTCCTTCCGATTCTGGGTTACTTGGTTACCGGCAAGCCGGCCGCGGTCCAGGCGTTGATGCCGCCGTCCAGGCTGAGCACGTCCTCGAAACCGGCCGCCTTCAGCTGGCGCACGGCCTTGTCCGAACGGGCGCCGCTCTGGCAGACGACGACGACGGTGCGGGTTTTCGATTTTTCCAGCTCGCCGATGCGATTGCTCAAGTCTGCCAGCGGAATGTTTTTCGCGTCGCGCAGATGACTGGCTGCAAACTCGTCGGCGCTGCGCACGTCGAGCACTAGGGTCTTGCCGCGATTGATGAACTGGGTCACCTGCAGCGCGGTGGCGCGGCGGCCCTTCGGCGCCAGGGCTGGCCACAGCAGCGCACCACCGGAAATGGCAGCGATTGCAACAATGAAGATATTATCGAGGATGAATTTCACAAGGCTTCCATTGGTTGAAGTCAATCCGAGCATTATAAAATAGAAGCCGGACCGGATATCTCCGAGGCTTCAAGTAACCCTTTTGCTGACTTTTTGAAGAAGAGCTTATGTACAAAATCGTATTCATGCGCCACGGCGAATCCACCTGGAACCTCGAGAACCGCTTTACCGGCTGGACCGACGTCGACCTGACCGAGAAGGGCGTCAACGAGGCGCGCACCGCCGGCCGCGTGCTGCGCGAAGCCGGTTTCCGGTTCGACGTCGCCTACACCTCGGTGCTCAAGCGCGCGATCCGCACGCTGTGGCTGGCGCTGGACGAAATGGACCAGATGTACCTGCCGATCAAGAACGACTGGCGCCTGAACGAGCGCCACTACGGCGCCCTGCAGGGCCTCGACAAGGCCGAGACCGCCGCCAAGTTCGGCGACGAGCAAGTGCTGGTCTGGCGCCGCAGCTACGACACTCCGCCGCCCGCGCTGGAAGCGTCGGACGACCGCGTCTCCTTCGATGACCCGCGCTACGCCGGCCTGGAGAAGTCGCAGATCCCGCTGACCGAGTGCCTGAAGGATACCGTGGCGCGCGTGATGCCGGCCTGGAACGACGAGATCGCCCCGGCCATCCGCGCCGGCAAGAACATCCTGATCTCGGCCCACGGCAACAGCCTGCGCGCCATCATCAAGATGCTCGACAACATCAGCGACACCGACATCGTCGGCCTGAACATCCCGAACGGCCAGCCGCTGGTCTACGAACTGGACGAGAACCTGAAGCCGATCCGCCACTACTACCTGGGCGACCAGGAAGCGATCAATGCCGCCATGGCGGCTGTCGCCAACCAAGGGAAGGCGAAGTAAGTCTTGCGTTTTCCAGTCAAGAAGTCGGCCGGCAGCGCCCTGCTGTGCGGCCTGCTGGCCTGCGTGCTGGCAAGCACGGCCCTGGCCGCCAAGCCCACCGAGCGCAGCCGCCAGAAAGCGGCTGCCGAGGCCAAGCGCGCCGGCATCCAGCAACAGCTGTCGGAGCTGAAGAGAGAAATCAGCCGCACCGAGGACCAGAAAGAAGACGTCGCCGACGACCTGGCCGAATCGGAAGCGGCGATCTCGAACGCCAACCGCGCGCTGCGCGACCTCGCCAACGAGCAGCAGGAAACCAATGCGCGCCTGCAGGACCTGGCGACCGAGCACGAGCGCCTTGCGCAAACAATTGTTGCGCAGAAAAAACAATTGTCGGCCCTGCTGCGCGAGCACTATGTGGCCGGCAACGAGGACCGCATCAAGCTGCTGCTCTCGGGCGACAATCCGAACCGCATCAACCGCGACCTGCAGATGATGGCCTACGTGTCGCAGGCCCAGGCGCGCCTGATCGCTTCGCTGAACGCGAACTTGGCGCAGGTGCAGGAAAATCGCGACAAGGTCGAGAACGCCAAGACTGAACTGGAAGAAATTGCACAGGAACAGCGCGATCAAAAGGCTGTCCTGGAGAAGGAAAAAGTGCGCCGCGCCGCCTTGTTGAACAGCCTGTCGAGCAAGCTGGTGGCCCAGCGCAAGCAGGCCGACACCCTGCAGCGTGACGAGCAGCGCATGAGCGGCCTGGTCGACCGCCTGACGCGCCTGATCCGCGAGCAGGCCGAGGCCGAGCGCAAGCGCCAGGAAGCGCTGGCCGCCGCGCGTGCCAAGGCTGCGGCCGAGGCGAAGGCCCGAGCCGAGGCGCGCGCCGCCGCGAAAGCCGAACGCGAGCGCCTGGCGCGCGAAGCGGCCAAGGCCGGCAAGCCGGCGCCGAAACCGCTGCCCGAGCCGGAAGAGCCGAAGGTGGCCGAGCAGGCGCAGGAAGAGCGGACCCCGGACATCTCGCTGGCGCCGGCCGCGCCGGCAGGCGCCTTTGCCAAGATGAAGGGACGCTTGACCCGCCCGGTCAACGGCACCATCGCGGCGCGCTTCGGCGCCAAGCGCGGCGGCGACGGCCCGAGCTGGAAAGGCATGTTCATCAAGGCGCCGGAAGGCACCGAGGTGCGCGCCGTGGCGCTCGGCCGCGTGGTGCACTCGGGCTGGATGCGCGGCTTCGGCAACCTGATCATCGTCGACCACGGCGGCGATTACCTGTCGATCTACGCCAACAACCAGACCTTGTTGAAACGCCTGGGCGACGCCGTGCGCGCCGGGGAACCGATCGCCAGTGCGGGCAATACCGGCGGTAACGAGGAATCGGGTCTATACTTCGAGCTCAGGCATCTAGGCAAGGCTTTCGATCCGGCGAGCTGGATCAACTTCTAGGGGTAGCAATGGGCAACAAAGCAAAGAACGCGGGACTGGTCGGCCTCGGCCTGGTGGCCGGGGTGGCCTTGACGGTGCAGGTCTCGGCCTGGGCGCAGAAGGGCGCGGACAGCCCGTTGCCGCTCGAGGAGCTGCGCCAGCTGGCCGATGTGTACGGCCTGATCAAGAGCGACTACGTGGTGCCGGTCGAGGACAAGAAGCTGCTGTCCGAAGCCATTTCCGGCATGGTCGCCTCGCTCGACCCGCATTCGGTCTACCTCGACCAGAAGGCCTACCGCGAGATGCGCGAGAGCGTGCAGGGCAAGTTCGTCGGCATCGGCATCGAGGTCGCCAGCGAAGACGGCTACGTGAAGATCGTCTCGCCGATCGAGGATTCGCCGGCCTACCGCGCCGGCATCAAGGCGGGCGATTTGATCACCCGCATCGACAACGTCCCGGTCAAGGGCCTGGCGATCGACGAGGCCGTGAAAAAAATGCGCGGCAAGCCCGGTACCAAGGTCACGCTGACCATCGCCCGCCGCGGCGACGACCGCCCCTGGGTGGTGCCCGTGATGCGCGAGGAAATCCGCGTGCAGAGCGTCAAGGCCAAGATGGTCGAGCCCGGCTACGCCTGGGTGCGCATCAGCCAGTTCCAGGAAGCGACCCTGGACGAACTGGCGAGCAAGACTGCCGCCCTGTACCAGGACAACCCGGACATCAAGGGCCTGGTGCTCGACCTGCGCAACGACCCGGGCGGCCTGCTGCCGGGCGCGATCGGCGTCTCGAGCGCCTTCCTGCCGAAGGAAGAACTGATCGTCTCGACCAAGGGACAAATCGCGGACTCGAAGCAGGCGTATTATGGCCGGCGCGAATTCTACGCCCCGCGCGGCGCCGACCCGCTGGCGAAGATGCCGGCGCAATTGAAAACCGTGCCGATGGTGGTGCTGGTCAACGGCGGCTCGGCCTCGGCCTCGGAAATCGTCGCCGGCGCCCTGCAGGACTACAAGCGCGCGATCATCATGGGCAGCCAGACCTTCGGCAAGGGTTCGGTCCAGACCCTGCGTCCCCTGTCCGCCGACACCGCCATCAAGCTGACCACGGCGCGCTACTACACGCCGAAGGGCCGGCCGATCCAGGCCACCGGCATCGCGCCGGACATCGCGGTGGAAGAAACCGCCGAGGGCGACGGCCT